>DATHFT010000050.1:0-179891 GCA_035317965.1 Saccharimonadales bacterium (SeqCode)
CTGCTTGCCAATCCGCTCAATCCCGTCGCCCCGCCGTTTGCCAATGCGCCTGCCGGGTTCAATCCCGTGATCGCCTCTTCGCCGCATTCGTTCAATACGCGACGCCGCATGAGCGACTACAGCTTGCTGCTGCTGCCGGAGTCCCGGGTTCGTTTTCGTTTGGGCTACTCACGCAACGTCAGCGAGGGGCCCTCGTTCAACACCATTCATCAGGGTACCGAACAACTGCTGTTCCAGGATGAACGGGACACCGTCAATACCTACCGGGCGGGCGTCGATTTCCGGTTGTGGCCGCGGACGAGCCTCAGTTACGACCAGATTTTCACGTACTACAAGGGTGACACCGGACTGACCGACAATAACCAGGCGTTCCTGCTCGCCAGCGGCACTCCCGTCGATCTGGGGGTTTCCTTCAACGCCGGCGCGAATCAGCCCTGTGCCAACACTTTTCTGGACACCGGATTTGTGAATCCCACCTGCAGCGGCTACACCGATTATCTCCGGCATGGGCGCACGCGCACCAGTTCGCCGACCGAACAGCTCACCCTGCAATCGAACTATTTCAAGAGTTGGGATCTGTCCGCGAAGGTGAGCTACACGGCCGGCGACATGCACGTGTACGACTGGATTGAGTCACTCACGGGCCGTGAAGCGCGGACGAATCTGTACAACCAGACGAATTCCGGCCCGGCGTTTGGACGACACGTAGCAGCCAATGCCGACTTCGGCGCGACCTGGCGGATCACGGACAGGCTGAGCTTTCTCGATTCGTTCCATTTCTCGAACTTCCACAATCCTGCCCAGTTTGACAATTCGAGCTGCTCGTTTTTTACGCCTAATTTGCTGGCCTCGCCGAATCTGTTCAGTTCCGCGGCGACCCTGCCGATTTCGGTCGCCTGTACCAGCCCCGCAAACGGTGTGGCGGGAACGCCGGTGCACAGTTCCTCTTCCGCGCCCGATGTGGCCTTCGCCGTTTCAAGCCTGTTCCTGAAACAGGATGAGAAAACGAATCTGGCAGAACTCGACTATCAATTTTCCCCTAAGTTCGGTGCTCGCGGGGGGTTCCGCTACCGCCACCGGTCGATCAACGACCGCGACTTTGAAACGACAACGGAACTGTTTTTTCCAAGCAACCCAAACCGCGGTGATTGTGCGCTCGCCGCTGGCGAGCTTCCTGCTGGTTGCACTGCCAACGGCGACGGCTCGTTCACCTTCCTGACGCCGGACGCGGCAGCCAGCGCGGACCAGACGCTCATCAATGAATACTCCGCCGTATTCGGGTTGTGGGCGAGGCCGGTGGCCGCGTGGAAAATCAGTTTCGACACCGAGCTTATGAGTGCGGACAACTCGTTCACGCGCATTAGTCCGAGGCAAACGCAGGAATACCGGCTGCGAACGAAATACAAGCCTGCCGAGTGGGTGAATCTCAGCGGTTCGATCACGATTTGGGAAGGCCGCAACAACGTGGCCGAGGTGAACAACCTGCAGCACAATCGCGTCTATGCGGCTGCGGCAATGTTTCAACCCAACGAGAAGTTCGGGTTGGAGGTGGGCTACGACTACAACGATGTGTTCTCGCAGATCCTGATTTGCTTCACGAGCAGCGCGGTGGTCAGCGGACCTTCTTCGGTCCAGTGTCCCGGTATCACCGGGCTCATCGAACAAGTCTCGACGTATACGAACAAATCGAATTTTGGATATTTCGACGGTTCCTGGACGCCGACACCCCGCCTGACGTTGCGTCTCGGAGCCAATCTCACAGGAACATCCGGCAGTGTTCTCATCATTTCGCCCAACGCCCCTTCCGGGCCGCTCAATTCGACCTACTTCCAGCCGTTTGCTGGAGTGGACTACCGTTTCGCGAAGCATTGGGTCGGAAAAGCATTTTGGGGCTACTACGGATATCACGAAGATCCGAGCGATGTGGTCCAGGACGCTTTCGCGCCGAGAAACTTCCGCGCGAATCTGGTGACGCTTTCTTTGCGGTACGCCTTTTAGAGGACCCGCGAGAGTTCAATTGGAGGAAATCATGAAACGAAAACTGAGTGTGCGGAAAGTTCCCGTAATTGCGCTTGTTGGCGTTGCGGCCATGAGCCTCGTTGCCGGTCCGGCGCGATCGCAAAGCGGCGGCGAGGCCCTGTACAAAACGAAGTGCGCTGCTTGTCATGGTCCGGACGGAAAGGGCGAAACGGCCATCGGGAAAGCCAACAAGCTCCGGGATCTCGGTTCGGCGGATGTGCAGAAACTGAGTGACGAAGAGTTGGCTGGAATCATTGGAGCGGGCAAAGGCAAAATGCCCGCCTACGCGAAGAGCCTGAAGCCGGAACAAATCAAGGACCTGGTCGCCTACATCCGCGCGTTCAAGAAGTGAGTGGACGGTCTGCCCTTCGCCATGCCGCTAGCCGCCATTCTCGCGTTGATTCTGTTAAGCGCCCTGCTCGCGGGGGTTCTTGTATTTCGTCCGGCGCTGACCGTGCATCCGGGAGGCAAGATTCTCGCCTTCGGCGTGCTCTTTTTTCTTCCCTTGTTTTGTCTGATGGCCGGTGTGGACAATGAGATGGAACGCTCCAAGAGCACTTCGTTTTGTTTGTCCTGCCATATCATGGAGCCGTACGGAAAAAGTCTTCATGTGGACGATCCCAGTTATCTGGCCGCGGCTCACTATCAAAACCATCGCGTCCCGGCGGACCAGGCCTGCTACACCTGCCATACGAACTACGCCATGTTCGGTACGTTCAAGGCCAAGCTGGGCGGTCTGCGACACATCTACATTCACTACCTGAAAACCGAACCGCGTCCCGAGGATATCCAGTTGTACGAGCCCTACAACAATCGGGAATGCCTGCACTGCCACTTGGGAGCTCGTTCGTTCGAGCAAGGCGCGGTGCACAATGCCGATCCGGGCACCCTTCCCGCGGTGAAAGCCAACAAACTGTCTTGTGTCTCAAGCGGTTGCCATGACCTAGTGCACAACGTCGGCACACTGAGTAAAGTGAAATTCTGGAACGAAGGAAAGTAATGCCGCGCGCGCAGCACATGCACGGGAGGTTGCAGGTCGCCGGGACGCTCATCATCCTGGGACTTGCCGTTGAAGCGGCCTGCCTGCTCTCGTCGCGCCCGATTGCGTTTGTTATTCTTGCCAGTTTCGGTAGTTTGTTAATCTCTGCCGGAGTCCTGCTGTTTCTATACGCGCTGGTTTTCCTGGAATCGGGGAATCGCGGAGGAAGTGGCCCAGGGGCTCCGCCTCCCCGCGCATCGTTGTAAGGCCCACCCGGTAGGCACGCCAGTTCAATTGCCTGTATAACCTTGTGCGGGCTTGCCGCAATTTCCCTCCTGGCGGACGTCCCGAGGGTCACCCCCCGTTCGTCGAGATGAGCTGGGCAATCCGGCCGGCGTTGGTGTTAAACTTTGGGGACTGTGCCGCAATTCGTAATTGAACGCGAGATCCCTGGTGCCGGAGCCTTGTCGGAGATACAGATCCGCGAGCTATCGCTGCGTTCCTTGCAGACGCTCCATGAAATGGGGCCGCAGATTCAGTGGCTGCACAGCTACGTCACCGAAGACAAAGTCTACTGTGTTTACCTGGCGCCGGATGAGGATTCGATCCGGGAGCATGCGCGCTTGACCGGCATCCCGGCCGATCGCGTCTCGGCCGTACGTCGTTTGATCGACCCTGCTAACCTGAAATAGGGAAGTTCGGTTCTCCCAGAGAATAATGGGTCGCTTCCTCCAGGCTCATGGCCGAACCTTGCGCCCATGCGCCAGTGGCCGCAGTCCCTGTGAGCGATCGCCAGGCAGGTAGCAGCTTCGCGTCGAGCTTGCGCTGTTCTGCCTGGGGTAGTGGAGCGCTGATCAGTTGACGCAGATGCGCTGCAGCGCCGGCCAGGGTCAGTGCGCGCGCCGCGTATCCTTGCGCCAGAGCCAGACAAGCGCAACCCTCCAGGGCCCGCGCCATCCCGCGCCGATGTCCTAGGCCGGCGAAAATTTGCAGCGCTTCGCGGTATGCCTCGTGGGCAGCGAAGTGGTCTCCCTGCTCGCAGTCGACGTAGCCCAAATCGGTGAGAGAACGGGCCGAGCCCCACGGGTCTCCGGCTTCCCGAAACACAGAAAGGGCGCGCTGATAAAATTCTCGTGCCGCCACCAAATCATCCTGTTCGCGCGATATATCACCCTGCTGATTGATCGACCAGGCGGCACCGCTCGCGTCACCGAGTTCTCTGAAAATGTCGGTCGCCTCGCGCAGCGCCGATCGCGCACGCGCGTAGTCGCCGCGAACCTTAACCACATTGGCCAGGTTATGCAGGCAACGCGCGATGCCTAACCGATCCGGCAGCAGACGCCAGCAGGCCAGACTCCTCTCAAAATTACTCTGCGCGGAGCCATAGTCACCGCGATCGCGGGCCGAGACTGCCAGAGCATTCAAAGATGCCGCAATGCCCAGCTGATCGCCCAGCCCTTCATAAAGAGTGAGACTCTGCTCGAGAAATTGCTCAGCCGCCGAATAGTCGCCCTGCGCCGACGCCAGGGCTCCGAGAAAATGCGATATCTTGGCCCGCTCTCGCGGGCGTCCGGTGCCGGCGAGCCGGAGAATGGTCTCGAGCCGGACACGCCCCTCGGTTAGGTGTTCGCGCATATCCCAGAACCTGAAAAGCGCCATACACAGACGCAAGCCCCACTCAAGATCAAATGTCTGGAACAGCCAGTCGAGAGCGAACCGGAAGTTATCGATCTCCAGGTCACATTGCCCGAGCCAGCGAGCCCGATCTGCAGGGGCCAGTTCCGGATT
Organism: Saccharimonadales bacterium (SeqCode); assembly: GCA_035317965.1. Lineage (GTDB taxonomy): Bacteria > Acidobacteriota > Terriglobia > Acidiferrales > UBA7541 > Acidiferrum. Next base: position 4,787 of record DATHFT010000050.1, read on the forward strand.
GCCTTCCTCTGCAAGAACCAGGCAGTAGGCCGCGTGCGCCCGTCGCGTGGCTGGTAGCTCGGCGGCCTCTGTAAGGCAATCCAGCGCATACTCGCGAATCGTTTCAAGCATCGTGAAACGCGGCGCGACCTCGGCACGATCCGTGTGCTGAACGAGATTCTTGTCAACGAGCGACGACAACCCCTCAAAGAGATCGATCCCCAGGTCGCGATTTGTGTTGCAGACGGCCTCGGCCGCCTCCAGCGTGCCGCCGCCCACAAAGACCGAAAAACGCCGAAAGAGTTTCCGTTCGGCATCATTGAGAAGGCCATGACTCCAATCAATGGTCTTGCGGAGCGTTTGTTGCCGTTCTGGCAGGTCGAGCGGACCGCCGGTCAGCAGTTGCAGGCGGTTTTGCAGTCGATCGAGGATGGCGCCCGGAGACAGTACCTTGGTTCGGGCAGCCGCCAATTCAATGGCGAGCGGCAGTCCGTCGAGCCGCGAACAGATTTCCTGAATGGCCGGCGCGGTTTCTGAAGTACTTGCAAAATCGGGCCAGACGGCTGCGGCGCGCTGCATAAACAACTCGATTGCGGAATCCTGCCCGAGGGGCGCTACCAGAAATTCCTGTTCGCCGTAAATACGCAGACTCGACCTGCTGGTGACCAGAATCTTGAGCGATGGGCACGTCTCGAGCGTTTCCGCCAGCACGGTGGCAGCGGGCAGGACTTGTTCGAAGTTGTCGAGCAGCAGCAAAAAAGGTCCCGTGTTGAGCAGCTGGTCGCCGATCAGTTGGGGAATGGTGCGGTTGGCGACTTGCTGGATTTCCAGCGCGTCCGCCAGAGCCGGTGCCACCATGTCGGGTTGCGTAATCGACGCCAGACTGACAAATTGAACACCGGCCGTGAACTCGCCCGCCATCGCAGTCGCAACCGCAATTGCCAGACGCGTTTTTCCAGCTCCACCGGGACCGGTCAGAGTCAACAGGCGAACGTCCCCCCGTAGCAGCAACCGGGAGACTTCCGCCACGTGTTGTTCGCGTCCGACAAGGGAAGTACGCGGTGCCGGCAACTCGTAGCGCTTCTTGGCGCTTTCGGCTGAGGAGAGCCTAGGACTACCGGACAAAGCAAACGGATCGTCCGCCGGAAACTGCACGGTTCCGGTAGGGCGCTCGATCACTTCAGCCGTAAACAGATAACCGCGCCGAGGTACGGTCTTGAGCATCTGCTGAGTACGGTCACCGAGTGCGCGACGCAACTCGAGGGTGCACTGCACCAGCGAATCATCGGTAACGAAGGAGTCGGGCCACACAGCTTGCATCAGTTCCTGCTTGCTGATGAGCCGTCCCGGGCGTTCCACCAGATATTTAAGGGTTTCATATACCTTGGGGCGAAGCTTGACCTCCTCGCCCGCTTTAAGCACACACCCCTTGGCGAGGTCCAGCGTGAATTCGCCGAATTCATACTGCATGGAAGACATCCCTAATTGTGCTCTCGTTTCCACAGGCGAACGCGTGTGTGCGCCCTGATTTTGGCTTTTCTTCGGCGTTACTTCGTTACTTCTCTGGCCCGAGATTGCTACTTTGTGCTGGCAAGGCGCAGCAACCGGGTCAAGGGTCTGCCGAAGCGAACCAGCATGACGGGTTCCCTGGAGCGAATTCTAGCAAACTCTGGTCGCCCGGCGACGCGCCCACAGAAGGAGACAGTTTCAATGACGACAGCACAGATGTCCACTAAGGCGGTGAAAGTAAGACAATTCGCGAAGCAAAGCCAGTTTTCCGTACTGGCTTTGGCGCTCATGAGCGTTTGGCCCTCATGCCTGCCGGCACAAGAGGCCCATTCGCACGCTCCACAACAACAGGAGCTCACACCGGACCAGAGGAGCCGGGCAGGCGCTCTTCTTAAGACAGTCCGGGAAGCGACCGAGCGATTTAGAGATGTGGCGGTCGCCGAGTCAGAGGGCTATGCGCTGCAATTCGGTTGTGTGAGCGGCGCCGATTCCGGAGCCATGGGTCTGCATTTTGTAAACGGCGACCTGGTGGGCAAAGGTGTACTCGACGCCACCCGTCCGCAGATCGTGATTTACGAAGCGCAGCCCAATGGACGCCTGCGGCTGATTGGCGCCGACTATTTGCTGATCAAGTCTGCCTGGGACGCGAAGTATTCCTCTCCGCCTGAGCTTATGGGACAGCTTTTTCATTTGTTCGACGCGCCCAATCGTTTCGGCCTCCCGGCCTTCTACACGCTGCATGTCTGGGCGTGGAAGGAAAATCCGAACGGCGCATTCGTCAACTGGCACCCCAATGTTTCCTGCGAATCGTTCAACGGCAAGAACCCCTGAGCGGAGCCGATAGCCGAGCCTTGCCAGGCGGCAAGGCTCGGGGCGCAGGGCAGTAAACCTTCAGAAAAAGGAGATAAATCAAATGAGTGCAACACCAGCTTCTGCTTTGGACATGAACAAACTCAATGCTTTTATCGGACAGTTCGTGACGGACCTCGGCGCTGCGGTCCACACCGGCTTGGTCGTCATTGGAGAAAAGTTGGGACTTTACAAGGCCCTGGCCGGCGGGCCCATGACTCCGGCTGAACTCGCCGTCAAGACCCAGACCGACGAGCGCTACGTGCGCGAGTGGATGGCAGCGCAGGCGGCCGGGGGCTACATCACCTACGATCAAGAAACACGGAAGTTCAGCCTGACGAGGGAACAAGCTTTCGCTCTGGCGAACGAGGAAAGCCCCGCCTATCTGCCGGGGGCATTCGAACTCGCCTTGGGCTCGCTGGCCGCGGTCCCCAGAATCACGGAGTCCTTCCGCACTGGCGCCGGAATGGGCTGGCATGAGCATGCCGACGGCGTATTTCATGGCTGCGAGAAGTTCTTCCGTCCCGGATATGCCGCCAACCTGGTGAGCTCATGGATCCCCTCGTTGCACGACGTCCAACAGAAACTTGAGGCAGGAGCGCGAGTGGCCGACATCGGCTGCGGCAAAGGCGCCTCCACCATCCTGATGGCCAAAGCATTTCCGAAATCTACATTCTTCGGATTCGACTACCATGACCAATCAATTGCCGCGGCCGCGGAGTCGGCAAAAGGGAATGGCATCGCCGACCGCGTCACCTTTGACGTGGCCAAGGCCAAGGAGTTTCCGGGCAAAGGCTATGACTTGGTGGCGGTTTTTGACTGCCTGCATGACATGGGCGATCCGGTCGGGGCAGCGGCTCACGTACGGCAGTCACTAGCCAAGGACGGAACATGGATGATCGTTGAGCCGTTTGCCAATGATCAGTTGAAGGACAACCTGAATCCTGTTGGTCGCGTTTACTACTCCTTTTCCACGCTGCTGTGTACACCCTGTTCGCGATCACAAGAAGTCGGGTTGTGTTTGGGCGCGCAGGCGGGCGAGGCCCGCATTCGGGAGGTGGTGACGTCGGCAGGATTCAGCCGATTTCGGCGTGCTGCGGAAACTCCCTTCAACGTCGTTTACGAAGCGCGGCCATAATTGCCGCCGCGCGGGCGCGACGGGCTCCACCCAGCAACCCGTCGAGCTTGTAACTTGCGCGACTTCAGGTGTCAGGCGCCAGTCCCGCCGGACCTGCGTGACAACTGGGATTGCGGTACCCGGCAGACCCAGAGTCGGGCGTTCGGGTTCGAGAGGGAACCGGCAGCTTCCTTAATCTCGACCACCCTTTTTGGTAGAGAATGGAACTAACAACGAGCCAAACTACGGCAGGACACGCGATCGCCATAGGATGCTCGGGAAATTCGACTTCAACAGGAAAACTCAAATGAAAAACGAATCAACTCCCACTGTTTCCAAGAGCCGTTCCGGCGATGGCGCGGGCACGCGCGCGGCCCAGGCGAACCGGTTCTGCTCCGGCCCGTTAAGTCTTTGCTTACCGAAGAGATGCTCGCGCGTTTCGCTTCGCGGGCCGCGGGTTACGACCAGGCGAACCGGTTCTTCGACGAAGACTTTGCAGAACTCAAGGCTGCGAAGTATCTGCTGATGCCGCTACCGGAGGAGTTCGGCGGGTCGGGTCTAACCCTGGCGGAAGTATGCCGAGAGCAACGCCGGCTGGCGTACTACGCTCCGGCCACTGCGCTTGCCGTAAACATGCACCTTTATTGGATTGGAATCGCAGCCGACCTTTGGCGCACGGGAGACATGTCCCTTGAATGGCTCCTGCGCGAAGCAGCGTCTGGAGAGGTTTTTGCCGCCGGCCACGCCGAAAGCGGCAATGATGTTCCCGTGCTGCTCTCCACCACCAAAGCGGAACGTGTCGACGGCGGTTACAAGTTCACCGGCAGGAAGCACTTTGGCAGTCTCACTCCGGTGTGGACCCGGTTTGGCTTGCACGGGATGGACACCAGCGACCCCGCCCAACCAAAGATCGTTCATGCCTTCATGCCGCGGGATACGCCTGGATATTCAATCAAGGAAACCTGGGATGTGCTTGGCATGCGCGCGACGCGCAGTGATGACACGATCCTGGAGAATGCGTTTGTTCCGGACCGCTATATCGCTCGCGTGGTGCCCGCTGGAGCAGCAGGAATCGACCGCTTCGTGCTCGGAGTCCTGGCCTGGGCGCTGATGGGGTTTGGCAACATCTACTATGGACTCGCCAAACGCGCTCTTGACCAGAGCATTCACTCGGCGAAGGGTAAAGGCTCGCTGGCGCTTTCCCGTTCGATGGCGTACCACCCGGAGGTCCAGCACGCGATCGCCGAAATGATCATCGAACTTGAAGCCATCGAACCGCACCTGGAGAAAATCGCCGAGGACTGGTCGAGGGGAGTGGATCACGGCGCGCATTGGCCCGCAAAAATCTTTGCGGCCAAATATCGTGCGGTGGAAGGTTCCTGGCGGGTTGTCGATCTGGGGCTCGATGTAAGCGGCGGTACGGGAATCTTTCGCTCCGCGGGTTACGAACGGCTCATCCGCGATGCGCGCCTCGGCCGAATCCATCCCGCCAATTCCTTCCTCACGCATGAGGTGGTGGCGAAAACGGCATTGGACATCAGTCTTGACGAACAACCCCGGTGGGGCTAGCCCGCGGGGTGCGGCGGGCCGCAGGGCGACCGGCGGAAAAAAGCTGCATGGACCTGGCCGTCATCGCCAGCGGCGCCGAGCCGCGAATTTCGCGTGTCCGCAGCAGAATCGTTCAGCCCGCCCGGCCCTACTATCTCGCCCAAGCCATACCGTCCGGTCCTTTGCCCGGAGAGATCTGGCCAGTGACAGAAAGTGTTTTCAAGTCGAGGACCACAACCTTGTTGTCGCCGGTAACGGCGAGAAAGGCGCGACGGCCATCGGGGGCGATGAGAATTCCTTCCGGACTGTTGCCAACAGGGATTTTGCTGGTAACTTTGCGTGACGCGGCGTCGAGAACCAGGACTTCGTTCGCTCCCGGATCGGAAATCAGGACGAGCTTCCCGTCAAGCGTAAATTTCAGGCGGTTGGAGTGTTTCGTTCCGGCTGGAACGGTCTCGATCACTTTTTTCGATGCGACATCGATGATGGAAATGCTGCCGTCACCTGAATTTGCCGCCCACAACTGTTTGCCGTCGGGAGAGGTGTCCATGCCTTCCGGCCCCTGTCCGACAGGAATTGCGGTCAACTTCCAATCGGCGCTCGAGGACGGGCGCTCGATGACCGAAATGCTGTTGCCACGGATATTTGCCGTGAAAATGCGGTTGCCGTCGCGGGCCACCGCGATCATGTGCGTGGTGTCCTGTCCGGTCTCGAGTTTCCAGTCCACGCTGTTCGTCGCGGGATTGTAGCGCGCGATCAGTTTGCTGGCTTCGGCGGTGAAATAAAATCCGCCAGCATGAAATGCGATTCCGTGCGGACGGCGCAGTTCGCCAAGATCCACGCGATGCAATTCTTTTTGCGATTCGAGATCGATGACGGAAAGTGAGTTGCCGGGCTGCTGGTCGCCGTAATTTGCAACTACCGCGATTTTTCCGTCGTCGGATACGGCGACTTCGTGCGGCGCGGATCCGGTGGAAATCTGGCCGACAATTTTCAGCGTCGTCGGATTTACGATGACCAGAGCGTTGTCTTCTTTGTTGAGAATCAACAGGGCAGGCGAAGGCGTTTGCGCCGAAGCGCTGTGAGCAGCGGTCAGAACTGCCAGTACGAGTAAAGCGGGAAGCGACTTTCTCAGGACAAGATTGTTCATGTTGGCGTTTCCTCCGTTACCAGCGGCCAGGCACCGGCCTTCAGGAGCAAGAAAGATAGAAAGGATTCTATCCCCTGCGCCGGCAACTGACGATCGCTGATTTGGCGGTCTACGGGTTGGCTTGCTCGGGAAAAGCTTTGGTGTCGGACGGAGAAAATTCGAAGCGAATGAGCCATTCGGTGGGGGCGCCGTGGCCTGCGAGTTCTGCAGGCCGGAAGGCCCAGCGGCGCGCAGCTTCAAGAGAAAGATCGGTGAAATACGGACTGGAACTTCCGGAATCCCGTTCGGCTTGCGTGACTTTGCCGGCAGGACTTACCTGGACGCGGACGTTTACCCGTACCGTACCGCGAATCGTGGCGCGCGCTTTCTCTGAGACTTCCGGCAACACCTGGCCGAGAACTGCTCCTTTCGCGCCTCTGGTCGGCGAGCCGGCTGCGGGAGACGCGGCACTGGGGGCAGGAATTTTTTCCCGTTCGCTGGCGGTTTTCAGTGAGTCCGGGGACCGGGATGGCTGCTGCGCTGCGGCGGGCGGGGTTCGCTCGGGCGACTTCGGCCGGGGCCGGGGAACAGCGGATTGCGCTCGAGCGGAACGGGCGGGTGCCGCCGGTTGCCGGTTGGCAACTGCCGGGGCCGCAGATGTGGAGGCCGAATTGTTCGCGTCGTGGTTGGCGAATTTCGGAATGGCCAGGCTGGCCACGAGAACCAGCACTGCAATCGTGCTCAGCCAGAAATAGGAAGGTTTGGCGGATGGGTATTTTTTGGCTGCCGGACCTGGCGGCAGTTGCCAGGATTGTGTTTGTGCCAAACGAGAAACATAAGCCGTATGCACGGGCTGACTCATTGCCGGAGGAGCGACGGCCTTTGCTGAAGCGGCGGCGGCAGCCGCTCGGGATTGCGGGTTTAGCCGGGTGGCGATTTCGGTGACCGTCCAGCGTTTCTCGGGATCCGGCTGGAGCGTGTGACGCGCGATATCGAGGAAAGACGCGGGCAGCGTTGAAGGAACGCGCGGTCGCGCGTCTTGCTCCGCGCTTGCCTCGGGAAGCTTCTGCGTGAGCGCTTCGACGACGGCCATGCCGAGAGACCAGGAATCGCTGGCTGCTGAAATCGAACCAGAAGCGTATTCAGGCGCGTCATAAGCGGAGGGGAATTGCGGACGCCCGGAAGAATCATCGAGCTGCAGAACACCGTCGGTTGAGAGTTTTACTTGATCGCCTGCGACCAGGATATTCGGCGGTTTAATGCGCGCGTGAACGAAATTTCTCGAATGGAGATAGACCAGCGCATCCAGCAGGGGTTCCATGGCGTCGCCTAGCTCTTCTGGTGTGAGAGGGCGTTCGGGAAGAATTTGCGCGAGATTTTCCTCAGCGTGCTCCGTGACGATGTACAGCCAGTCGCGACCATCAAGCTGGCAACGGCCCGTGGCGAATTGACGCAGCAAGTGGGGATGGGAAAGTTGCGCAGCGAGACGCCAGCGGGAAAACTGGAGATCCGGAACAATGGAATCCGCGGGAATCAATTTGATGGCGGCATCTTGCACGGAATCGTCCGGACGATGCGTGAGGAACACGATGCTGTGGTCGGAACCACCGAGATAGCGACGCAGTGGAAACTTCTCGTCAACGAGGTGGCCTTCAAGCTGCGTCCAAGAGTCGGTCATGAAGAATCTCCAAAATTTGTTTGCGATATCCGGAGCAAAACTGCGTCACGCCGAAAAATGGCTTGCGTGGTGCCCGCCGATTTTTGCGCGCTTCTGGTGCGGAAACGCCGGAAGCGAGCTACCGCGATTTGGCTGACCTAGCTGGGGTTTGTTGCCGGCCACACTGCATACCTTCTCACGACAATCCAATACGGAGAAAGCGATGCCTTCCGTATTGTGATTCGACCAGAGCAGGCGCACAACCACCGCTTGCCCAAAGAGATAGGACGCAGCAAGTAACGAGGGTGGGATAGGAGGTTCGGCCAGCTTCTGGGGACACGCTCCAGCGTTTCAGACCGGACGATGCAGCCATGATGTGTTGGAGTTTGCGACGGAAACCGTGACTTTCGATAACTGACGGTAACCCGGGAAGTTACCCAGGAAGTACTGAGTCGCGGGACTCTAGGTCGATTTGATGAGCTGCTGGGACAGGGCCAAACGGAGTTCACTCGAGATCGCTCGTTTGTGCATGGCCGCTTCCTTACGGGCATGCTCTGCCTCGTATTGCTCGAGCAGCTTATCGTCGGAAATCTTTTCCAGGATGGTCGGCGAGATGGTCCTGGAAAAACGGGCTCGCAGACTTCGCGCCAAGCATCGCCTGGCGATTGGATTTAGTGTCATTCCGGAAGTATACCGATGGCGGCGGGAAGGACAAGACACAATCGTTCGTTATACAAGTACTAGCTCGTGGGGGGCCATGCACGCATTGCTGCGGGTGTCCTGCCAGGGCCGTACCCTGGGTTTCCTCGCGAATCTCATGAGCGAGAATGAGATGGACCTTTGAAGATCTTCATCAGCAACACGGCGAGCGCAAAGTAGAGCGCAAGATTTGCAGGAGTCACGATCCAAGCGAAGGTCACGCCATCGTGGAATCCTTGTGGCGAAAACGCAGCTTCTAAAAGCACTTCAATAAGTATGCCCGGCATTGCAACCGTAGCGAGGAGTATCCAAAGTCCGGGAACCGCCGCAATGTACATGACATGCCGTAGACCAATCCACCCAAGAAATGCCGCAAATGTAGCCACTGCTATCGCCGTGAGTATTTGTTTTTGTTTCATTCTGCTCAACTGGAGCTCCACTGCTTGAGACTGTATTATTCCAGATTTTTCTCCTGTTCCGCAGCTCCCCTTGAATATATCGTCGGGCCAAGAATCCGGCGGGATATTCACTAAGTCCTTATAATTCAATTGTATTCATTCTTGCCCAAGCGCAGCTCAAGGAGCGTGCGAGCCGCCCATGCGACTGCATTAGGCAGGCCCCGGCGGCAAGCTGGGACGAAGCTTCGGTGGCAGTAATAGCATCCAAGATACAGACTTCGGCCCAGGGAAAGGGTTCCCTCGAATCGTGTTCAGAAACGCAGCTGCGACCAGTGTACTAGACCCCCACACCGGAGCCGTTCCAACAAGAATCGCCGAATGGGCCCGCCAACACGTCAAGTCCACCTTATCGGGTAGTGGGATTCAACTCGACGGAGCCGAGCCGTGGGATCCGCAAATTCTCGAACCCAAAGCTCTTGTTCGAGTGCTCGTGCGAGGCACGCTCGGAGGCGGCGAAGCGTACGCCGACGGCGAATGGGAATGTGACGCACTCGATGAACTTGCTTTTCGTTTATTGAAATCGGATATTGACGAAAACTGGGACACCCGTCCTGGGTTGTCGGTTCACGCCTTGCTGGCGAAATTGCTAAACCGGCAGGCGCGATCCTTGGCACGCCAGAACGTGCATGCGTACTACGATGTTGGAAACGATCTGTATGAGGCCATGCTGGGCAGATCGATGGCCTACAGCTGCGGATATTGGAGAAGTGCCACGACGCTTGACGAGGCGCAAGATGCCAAGCACGACCTGATCTGCCGCAAATTACAACTGCGGCCGGGAATTCGAATCTTGGATGTTGGCTGTGGCTGGGGCTCTTTTGCGCGGTTTGCCGCGCAGCACTACGGGGCCATCGTCACAGGCGTGACTTTATCGGCTGCCCAAGCCGAGTTTGCACTGCAATTTTGCGCAGGCCTTCCGGTTGAGATCCGGCGGCAAGATTATCGCGAGGTGAGCGGGCAGTATGACAGGATTGTCTCTGTGGGCATGTTCGAGTTCGTCGGTCCGGCAAATTACAATACCTATTTCCGGTGCCTGCGAAAGGCGCTGGCAGATGATGGTCTTTTCCTTCTTCAAACGATTGGGGGTCTGCAGTCCGCTTCCAGCATGGACCGGTGGATCGCCCGCTCCGTTTTCCCCAATGCCGTTCTTCCTTCTGCCAGCCAAATTGCCGACGCCGTGGAAGGAGTTTTTGTAGCCGAAGACTGGCATAACTTGGGACCGCACTACGACAAGACGCTGATGGCCTGGCATGCGAACTTTGAGGCGGCCTGGCCGCGTTTCGTAGATCGTTACGGGCAGCGCTTTCATCGCATATGGCGTTACTACCTGTTGAGCAGCGCCGGTTCGTTCCGGGCGCGCCGAAATCAACTCTGGCAAGTTGTCTTTTCCAAGCGCGGGGCGTCGCCCGACTACCAGCGCCCCTTGCTCTAGCGGCAGCGCTCCTGATAGGGCGAGCAAGACCTCAATTATCAGCAATCGAAGTCGGTTACATCCCGCGCGAACTGCAAAATCGGACCGATTCAGGGGCCAACGGCCCAGCCGATCATCGACATGCGACTAACGCTCTTCCAGGCACATCCCCCGGACGGCAAGGTAGGTCATATCGGTAGCCAGTCGAGGATAGGGGAGTGAAACTGCAATCCGACGCAAAAATGTCCATCTGTCAGAGGTTCGCAGTAAACGATTCTCGTTTGCGCCCGAAATTCGCCTGAGCTCCGGGCAAGGCGTGGTTTCTCATCAGGGTACCATCGGCGCCTGGTTAGAACGCGGGCTCCGCAGGAACTTACGTTGACGGTGATCGCCTGCTCGGCGATGTGCAGCGTATCCGCGACAACCAGGCATACTGGAATTGCCATCGTGACGCGCTTTTCAGTTCTTCCATCCAAACGCATAGGACCAAGATTTCTCCAAGGCTTCACTGGCCCGAGGCCTGGGCCAGCCAGTGCTGCTCACAGATTGTTTTCCCGCGATTTATGAGCGACCCGTTTTTTTTCGTACATGGCCTGGTCTGCCTGCACCATCAGTTCGCCGAGCGTGGTGATGTGCAGGGGATCAAAGCGCGCCACTCCAACACACAGGGACAGTTCGTAGCGCGATTCGCTTGCACTCACCTTCTTCAGATTTTTTTCCAACCGACGGCCGATGACTTCCTCGGTCTGCTTCGATGTTTCCATGGCTAAGACCACAAATTCATCGCCGCCGAGGCGCGAAAGAATATCCGAGTCACGGAAGGAATGCTCCAAGGCGTCAGCGGTCCTAATGAGTGCCAGATCCCCCTCCTGATGACCGTAGGTGTCATTTATCGTCTTCAGATTGTCCACGTCGCAAAACATCAACAGAAGATTCTGCTTATTGCGTTGCGCCAACTTGAGCAGCTGGGTTGAGGCAGCAAAAAAACCGCGTCGGTTATAGAGGCAGGTCAGCTCGTCTGTGAGGGCCAGGTGACGCAGTTCTCTGTCCAAGAGCGCCTGCTTAACGGCACACCAGACGGCCGGGTGGGCCGCCGCAACCCGCATTGTCTGCGTGTCGGGATGGTCCGACCTCAAGAGACTGGAAATCTCATCCACCTCTTGCAAGATCTGGCCGAGTTCGCTGTCCGCAGCGCGCATGGCAGACGTTAGATTCTCAGTTAGGCTTTTTTCGGCCTGGCAGTCCTTCCGGTCAATGGAAAGAACTCGGCGCGTGGATCTCCGGGTCCTGGAACCTATCAGGAACCGCCCTGCTTGGGTACTCGAAGTGCCTTCCGATTCGTGCAATCCCATAGATCCTCCTCCTCGAACAAGCCGCGACGGCTCTTCCACCCTGGAGTCTTCATCATCCTCGTTGCACGGTTGGCCGACAATCAGGCGATGGCCTCATTGCTGGTGCGGGTCAATCCTCTAGTACTTGCAGCCCAGGAACTCGGCTGGTTGGGGCCATCGCGGCCGTAGCGGGCAACTCAGGTATTTACCTGAGGTTTCTTGCAGGGCTTTCCCTGCTTCAATGTGCAGGTGGCTCGTGGTATCCGTGTTTGGACCTGCAGGCAAGTACGGCAGCTGAGTGACTCAGTTCGAGACCGTTCATTGCGAGGAGAGAGACAGTTATGGCCAAACGGGAGCACAGCCCACATGACTCGGCGGCACGGAAGGGCCAAGGAGTGAATCTGGCAAGTAGCGAAGCGTCGTCAGAACTTCTTCGCGAACTTGTGGCGCACCTTCGTCAGAACAGAACGCAGCTTCGCGAAGAATGGGTGAATCGCATTGCGGAAACCCGGCTGCTCACGGCCATGACCAAAGAAGAAATCTTTGCCGAAGCAACCCTGGTTTACGACAGTTACGTGGAAGCGCTCGAGACCGAAACCTTTGAAGCGCTGCAGGCTTATGCGCGAAACCTCTCAGAACGCATCATTCCGCGCGGTGTCGAGACCCACGAAGTCGTAGGCATTGTTCTTCTCCTGCGCGACGTGCTGGCGCGCTCTCTATTTGCCAAGTACCAAGCGAATTTCAAGAAACTGAACCGCATCCTTGACGCCTATGAGCCGGCGGCAAACCGCATCGCCAATACGGTAGCCGTCGGCTTTGTCCAGGAACGTGAGCGCGTCATTCGCCAGCAACAAGAGGCTATCCGCGAACTTTCCACTCCGGTGCTGCAAGTCCGCGAGCGCCTCCTGATCCTTCCGATCATCGGCGTCATTGATCCACAACGCGCCCGGCAATTGACAGAACAACTTTTGCGCGGGATACGCACCAACCGCGCCAAAGTCGTGGTCATCGATATCACCGGTGTGGCGGCGATGGACGCCACCGTTGCCAACCACCTGGTGCAAACCGTCGAAGCTTCGCGCCTTCTTGGAGCGACCGTCATTGTCACCGGACTTTCGCCGGAAATCGCCCAGACGCTGGTTACCATCGGTGTGGACCTCGGCAAAATGAATACCGTGGGCGACCTGCAGGGCGGCATTGAGCAAGCAGAAAGATTGTTGGGATACAAAGTGGCGACGCTCGTCGAGCCACGCTAGGCAAAGTGCAGGAAGGAGCACATGGAAGTCCCCATTCTCAAGCAGGGAGCCGTCCTCATTGCCACCTTTCAGGCGGCTCTCTCCGACGCGGATCTCAAGCATTTGCGTATCGGCTTGGTCCAGCAGGTCGTCAGATTTCGTTCCCGCGCCGTGATTGTGGACGTTACGGCGATGGACGTTATGGACTCATTCGCGTCGCGGACACTTCGCGAGATCGCGCACATGATCCGGCTGCGCGGCGCGGAGACCGTTATTGTGGGAATCCAGCCGGAGGTAGCGTTTGCGATGGTGCAGCTCGGCTTAACCCTGGAAGGGGTTGCGACCGCCCTGGACCTGGAAGAAGGCCTGGCCTATTTGAACGAGAAATTCAAGACTACGAACTGAAGGTGAGCCAGGTGGAGGGAGAAGAAGTCGAGGTGGCCATCAGGTTGGACCATGATATCGTGTTGGCCCGCCAAAACGGCCGCGCTATGGCGGTTGAACTTGGATTCTCCTCCGGCGATGCCACGCTCATCGCCACAGCAATCTCGGAACTGGCTAGAAATATTGTGTCCTACGCGCGAACCGGCAAGATCGTCCTAAAGAGAATCCAAAGTTCGGGCCGGATCGGTATCCAGGTTGTTGCCTGGGATGCCGGCCCCGGAATCAGGGATGTTCAGCAAGCTTTGCGAGATGGCTTTTCCACTTCTGGAAGCCTCGGACTCGGACTGCCCGGAGTCCGGCGTCTGATGGACGAGTTCGCCATCGACTCCAAACCCAATCACGGAACGGTGGTCACGGTGAAAAAGTGGCGACAATAGAAATGCCGATGATCGAATCTGGCGTTGCCAAATACGCTCTCTCGAGCGAAGGCGAGTCGGGAGATCATCATTTAGTGCGCTGCAGCCCGAGTGGAGTTCTGGTCGTCGCCATTGATGGAATCGGTCACGGAACCGAGGCCGCCACCGCCGCGAAAATGGCAGTTTCCTTTCTGGAAAGCGATCCTGAGGAACCCATCATATCTCTGGTCGAACAGTGTCACGAGAAACTCCGATCCACGCGTGGCGCAGTCTTGAGCATTGCTTCGATTGATCCCACACAGGGGAGGATGACCTGGCTCGGGGTCGGCAACGTGCAAGGAGTGCTGGTGCGCGCCAACGCCCGGGAAGGCTATACGCAGGAAGTGCTTCTACTGCGAGCGGGGGTTCTCGGCCGCCAGTTGCCTCCACTACAGGCCGCCGTACTCCCCATCGAACCAGGAGATACGCTGTTTTTTGCCACCGATGGAATTCGAAGTGAATTTGCAGAGAGTCTGTCCAGTCGCGAGAATCCGCAGAGAGCCGCTGACCGAATTCTTAAGGAGTATGGCGCCGGAAACGACGACGCGCTGGTCTTAGTAACGCGATTGACGGGAATTCATCGATGAAAAGCCGGTCGCGACGCAAACCGAAGAGCCCTTCAAGTTTCAAAGGCTTGTACGCTCGCTTGTTACTTGGATATACGAAAGAGGAAAGGGAATCGACCTTGGGCCAGGCCTACGAGCTCGGCCGGACGGCCCTCGCGGAGAAGAAAAGCCTTTTGGAGATGGTCGCGATCCACCATGAAGCTCTGCAGGAATTGGTTCTGAGGGAAATCGATAAGAAACGGCAGGCCCACTTGCTGCGGGTCAGCTCGGATTTCCTCGCTGAATGCTTGTCGCCGTACGAGATGGCCCATAGAGGATTTCAGGACGCGGTCGCGGCCTTGCGGCATCTGAACGAAACGCTGGAGGAAGAGATCAAACGCATCGCGTACTCCGTGCATGATGAAGCTGGCCAGCTCCTGGTAGCTGTCCATCTTGCGCTTGCCGATGTCTCCCGTGGATTGCCTAAGCCTCAACAACAGCAGGTTGCCCAAATTGAACAATTGCTGAACCAAGTTGAAAATCATCTGAGACGGTATTCCCACGAACTGCGGCCGACGATCCTCGATGACCTCGGCTGGATTCCAGCGATCCGGTTTCTGGCAGAAGGGATCGCGAAACGCGCCAACCTGGCAATCCATGTGCGTTCGACAGTTTCCGGGCGGCTGGCTGGTTCCGCGGAAACGGCACTGTACCGGGTCGTGCAGGAAGCGCTGACCAATGCCGTTAAGCATGCAAAGGCGCGCAATGTCTGGATCCATGCGTGGAGCGAAAATCAAAATGTCTGTTGTTCTGTGCGCGACGACGGTTCAGGTTTTGTTTCTCGCAAGGTTCAAACGGCTGCCGGCAGGAAGGGATTAGGGCTCGTCGCCATGCAGGAGCGGCTCAGTGCAGTTGGAGGAACACTACACATCGAATCCCGTCCGGGACAAGGAACCGAACTATTGATCCAACTTTCAGGAGGAGGGTAGTCATGCCGATTCGTATCGTGCTCGCAGATGACCACGCCCTCGTGCGACAGGGATTGAAATCCTTACTTGAACGCGAAGGATTTTTGGTCGTAGGCGAAGCCTCCGATGGGCAGGAGGTCCTTCATCATGTTCGGTCTCTTGAACCCGACATCGTTGTAATGGATATTACGATGCCCATCTTCAACGGGCTAAACGCCGCGCGTGAATTGACGCAGTCTTTCCCCCAGATCAAGACCATCCTCCTCACACAACACGACGAGGATCAGTACGTCTCGGACGCCCTCGAAGCAGGTGTGCAGGGGTATGTCCTGAAAAGTCAGGTTGCCAGCGATTTGTTGCAAGCAATTCAGCAGGTTTCACGTGGGCAAGTCTATCTGAGCCCCGGTGTCTCCCGTGCCGTGATGGACGCGTATCGCAACAAATCCAAGAAATCGGGAGATCGCTTGACGCTCCGCGAGCGACAAGTGCTGCAATTGATTGCCGAAGGAAAATCCACCAAAGATATTGCTTCCTTGCTCGGCATCGGGGTGAAAACGGCCGAATCTCATCGCACGAGGCTGATGCAGAAGCTGGATATTCACGAGACAGCCAGCCTGGTGCTGTATGCCGTTCGTCACGGTATCGTCCAACCTTGATTCACGTGCAAAAGGAAACCACCGATCCGGTACTTGACGTGCGAAGCCGCCGTCAAGGACTGGAGAAAATCCCTGCTAGCCTGCAGGGCATTTTTCACGCTCTTGTCGGCTCTGCCTCAGGGACCTTCTGCCCGTCCTCGGCCGCTTCCCATTTAATCCACTTGAGATCGAGTACGAAAATCGCATAAAAGACCGGGACCAAAAGCAAGGTGATGAAGGTAGCAACGGCCAGTCCGCCGATCTGGGCATAGCAGAGAGGTTTCCAGAGCGGACCTCCTTCGAGCGCGAGAGGAAACAGTGCAAGAATCGTTGCACCCACGGTGATCATCACCGGACGAATGCGTTCAATCCCGGCATCGGGAAGAGCGCGTTCGAGTGGTTCCCCCTTCTCGTGCATCTCCTCGATGAAGTCGAAGAGCACGATCACATGGCTGACAATGACGCCGATGAGGCTGGCCACCCCAAGGAAGGCCATGAACCCGAATGGCGTACCCATGATCGCCAGGGCGATCAACGCTCCAATGGCTCCGTACGGTGCGGCCGCAAACACCAGCAAAGGCTTGACTGCATTCTTGAATTGCACGAGCAATGCCAGGTAGATTCCGACGAGAGAGATTAAGAGAACAACGGCGAGGTTCATGAATCCATCGTCTTGCTTTGCTTTCTCGCCAGCAATCTGCATTTGATATCCGGGCGGCAGCTTGTTTTGAAGATCTTTCAGTTTGGATTCGATGGGTCCAAGGATTTCCGACGCGAGAACTCCGGGAGCTGGAAAACACAAGATCGAAATGGTGCGAAAATGCTCGCGGCGACGAATCCGGCCCGTCTCAACAAAGTTCTTCACCGTCGCAATAGAAAGCAATGGAACTCTCGTGTTCTGCCGCGAGGAATAAACATAGAGGCTTTTGATCTGCGACAACTGAGCACGATCCTGAGGACGCAGGCGGGCAACGATCGGGATACTCTTGTCCCCTTCTTTGAACGTGCCAACTGGTGTTCCACTCATTGCGGCCGCGGACGAATTCGCTACATCAGCGTTTGTGAGGCCGACTACGTTTGCGCGATCCGGATCAATCGCAATCCTTACCTGTGCGCTGTCGGGAGCCCAGTCATCCCTCAGCACGGCAACTCCGGCTGACGGTCGGACAACGGTCATTGCCTGGGAAGCCAGGGTCCGAAGAGTTTGTATGTCCTGCATTTCCGCGCGGGGGTCTGTGTCCGCCTGACCGGAAATGAGGATCTCAACAGGAGTTTCTACAGGATTCGTTTGCAGCTGCCGGACGGTGATCCATGCACCCGGCACTCGTTTGTTCAATGCGCTTTGCAGAGGCCCGATCAGTTTTGGGGTGGCTTCTTTGTCGGTCACTTGAACAATGACTTGTGCATAGTTCGTCTGGGGAGCTTCAGGAGAGATCGAAAACCAGAATCGTGGGCCGCCACCGCCGATGAAACTGGTCATGGAAGTGAGGAGATGTTCACTCGATTCCAGCTTTGAAACGGTTTTCGCTGAATCCTGCACAACCTGGCGGACAACCTCCTCCGCCTTCAGCGCAGCGTCGTTTGTTGCGGTCAAAGGCACGTCGTTCGGCAGCCAAATATCGAGGTAAAACCAATATTGGACGTCTTCAGGAAAAAACTGTTGCTTCAGGTGCGAGGCCACGACCCCGCCAATCAGCAGGAAAAGAAAGGAACCCGCCAACACCAGCCAGCGGTGCTGAATGGCGCGACCTACCAACCGATTATAGAAACCGTAAAAACCTCGCTGGCGCTTTTCCTCTACCGTTCGCTCTTTCTTTTTTGGTGGCCTCTGAATGTAGTAACCCAGCAGGGGGACGAAGGTCATCGCCACAACCAGAGCGCATAGCAAAGCTGCTGTCATCACGATGGGAAGACTCCTGAGAAACTCTCCGGTGTTTCCTGTGAGCATAAGGAAAGGGAGATAGGCGATGATATTCGTCAGCGTTGCGAAAAAGATGGCAGTCGCCAGCTTGGTTGGACCGAGCCATGCCGCGACGTCACGAGGCAAACCCGCGGCAAGTCCACGCTTGATGCCATCGCCGGCTACTACGGGAACGTCTACGAGTAGGCCCAGTGCGATGATCAAGGTCGCCACGGACACCTGTTGCAGATCGATTCCCAGCATGTAGGAAACACCGAAAGTCATGCCCAGAGTGATCGGAATGGCCAGGGCCATGATGAGCGCCAGTCGCCATTCCCAGAATCCGATCAAAGAAACAACGACGACCAGCAGGATCGCTTCGTACAAAGCACGTAGGAATAGATGGATGTTTTCCTTGACCTGCAGCGGCTGGTCGGAGGTATGCGCGATGATCAGGTCCGGCGGAAGAATCTTCTTGAGTTGGGCAAGTTTCCGGTCGACCGATTGACCGAACATCGCGATTTGCCGCTGGTCACGCATGTAGATTGCCAGCGTGACTGAACGACTCCGCTGCCATTGACCCCTTGAGTCTTCCCATGTGTAGTAATTCAAGTATTGAGCGGGGCTCTGGTAGCCGCGACTGACATCGACTAAGTCACGGAGATAAACTGGCGTACCGGTCGGTGAGGCAGACACAGCAACATTTCCAATCGCTTCTATGTTTTGAAACTGACCGGAAGGGTTGAGAATTATCTGCTGCTGCCCGGTCTGGAACGCGCCTCCGGGAGCAATGATGTTGCGAGCGCCGAGAACAGTTCCCAGAGCGGATGGTTGGAGGCCGTAGGCCGCCAGCCGATCTTGCGAGAATTCAAGGTAGACCGCCTGTGGCAATATTCCGCGTCTTTCTATCTTTGATGTTTCCGGCGCACCTTGAACCGTGCGCGCGACCAGATCCGAAAAGTTGTCAAGATCGGCGTAGCTGTATTTGTCGCCCGCGACTTTGGCCAATTCCCCGCGAGTTTCTTGGGGATCGCCAATGATAATCGGTTCCCAAGCGTCAGGATGCAATTCCGATCGCTGCAATTGCGTCTGAAAGAAAGTCTGGATGAAGTTATGGATCGATGCTTTGTCTGCGGTCGAAACACCGTCTACTGCGATAAATCCGCTTCCCTGGATTAGTCGCGGTCCACTTATGATTCCCGCTTGTTCTGCTTGCAGCTCGAAGAGTTGTGCGGCGTTCCCGATTGTCTCGCTCGAGGAAAGAGACTGGGGAAACGAATAGACGATGGTGACCGGTGCAGAGTGTTCTTTCCCCTTCCGCGGAGCCCTCGCTGTCTCGATGGCCGATTGGATAGCTCGTGCGCGTACATCAATCTCGACCGAATCTGCTCTAGGGCTCGCAATCGTCAGCATGAGCGCGGCGGTATCTCCAAAATCACTTTGGAATGAGATGGCGCCCGCACCGGAGGGGAGCTGGCCGTTCAGTGCATTCAGCTTGAGGTTGATGTCGCTGAATTGGCGCTTCACGTCCGCGACATCTTCGGCAAGCTGCACATAGACATACGCGTAACCGGCAATCGAAACAGAACGGATTCCATAGTCGGCGGCGGTTCCGGGATGAATGGTCTTATTTTCAGCGACCGCGTCTTCAATCGGCCGGGTAACGAACTGCTCGACTTGTTGCGCGGTCGCACCGGGCCATGAACAGGACGCCACAGCCACTCGCACCGGTATGTCGGGGTCTTTTCTTTGCGGCATGGAATGGTAGCCAAACCAGCCCCAAATGAGGACACCTACAAGGAGCACCCATGAAACCTGCGGGTGCTCGACAAAGAATCTTGGCAGGTTATGAGTTTTTTCAATCCGATCCTGATCGTTTCTGTGTGCCATGGCCTCATTTACCTAAGGGATGACTTCGATGGGTTCCCCATCGGTCACAAGCTGGGCACCGACGGCGATCACCTGCTCACCAGGTTGCACTCCCGTGACGCCCATCGAACTCTCGTGGGTCACGCCCAACTGCACTTCGCGCAAACTTGCTGTCCATTTGCCGGCACGTTCTTGCGCCACGACGACCGCAAAGCGACCGGGTTGCGCGGGATAGGGAACGATGGCGCTGAGAGGCACCGAGGGAGTGGGAGGTTGCGGAACACCACTGAGGGCAATGGACGCGATCATCCCCGGCTTCAACGAATCTTTGCGGTTCGATACGGTCACTTCCACGGTAAAGACTCGGTTTCGCTCGTCCGCATTCGGGGAAATACTGGTTACCCGCCCTGGGTAGCCTTTGGGTTCGTCCTGCAAGCGAATCGTGAATTCCTGGCCCAGACGCAAGTGTTTCAACGCGTAGTCGGGCACGCCAAAGCTGGCTTTCACTGCGCTCGTATCGGCAATCGTGAAGGCGGCAGTCGCAGGTGATGCTAGATTTCCCAGTTCAATGTTTCGAGTAAGGATGTAACCGGAAAATGGCGCTTTGAGATCGGAGTCGTTCAGAGCTAGTTGCGCTTGGTGCAAA
This sequence comes from Saccharimonadales bacterium (SeqCode), assembly GCA_035317965.1. Taxonomy (GTDB): domain Bacteria; phylum Acidobacteriota; class Terriglobia; order Acidiferrales; family UBA7541; genus Acidiferrum. Next base: position 25,111 of record DATHFT010000050.1, read on the forward strand.
ACGGCGTTGGCCTGATTTACGATGGCGAGTGTGGAATCAAATTTGGCCTGCGCCTGATCAAAATCAGGTCGGGTTAGACTTTGTGTACCGTAAAGCGCTTTCGCGCGCTGGTAGTCCTGCCCCGCCTGGATGTGTTGGGTCGCCGCTTGACTTAGCTGTGCTTCCGCCTGGTCCACCTGGTTTTTCAAGTCCTGCTGACGAATCTGCGCAAGAACAGCACTGCGGACAACGTAGTCACCCGTACCTAGATCCCGCCGACGTCCGTCGGCTCCGACGACTTGTTGAATGCTTGTTACATACCCGGAAGACTTGAAGGACAGTGCGGCCTGCGCGAAGGGCACGATGGAAGCGGAGTAGCGCAACCCTTCCGGAGCGGCGTACGAACTTACTTCTGCCAAACGAACTGGGGTTGGCGATTTCGCGGGCATTTGCGTAGGCCTCTGACAGCCCGCTATCGCTGCCATCGATGCACAAACCAGGGCCAGTCTTGCGATTCGACCGCTTCGTTCGCTGCCTAAGGCCACCTTCATAGAACTACTCCTCACCGAATGCTCGTTCAAAATCTGCACGCGCTTTCCAAAAGGCAAGTAAACCCTGCCGATACTGGTCCTCCGCACTTGCGGCCGAGGACTGTTGCTGCAGCAGATCGCTCAACACAATCGTCTGCTGCGAGTACGCGTCCAGCTCGTTGCGAAGTTTTTCGGCTTCCGCGTCTCGCGCAGCTTGCGCCGCGGTGAGCAGCATGCGAGCTTCCCGCAGCCGCCGAAATGTTGCGTCCACTTCCTGTAGAACTCGATCTCTCACGTCGTCGATGGAAAGTTGAGCCTGCTTTTCGGCATCAACTTTCTGCGCAATGTTGTGACGCTTCTGGCCCCAATCCCATGGTTGCCAAGTCAACAGCACACCAACCCCACCGACATTCTGCGGGAGGAATGAGAGATTCGAAGTTGTGGCGTAGTTGGCTTGAATAGAAACATCCGGAGTGTATCGGGTCTTTTCGATTCTCGTTTCCAACGCCGCTCTTTCCTTCTTGATCGTTTCGGTCCTGATTTCCGGTCGCATCTCGATTGCCCTTTTTCGTGCTTGCTGCAAGCTTGATTCCTCGGGGAGCGAAGCGGGAACCATCTCAACGGTAAACTCCTCCAGGAGGTCGCGGCCCAGCAGACGGTTCAGAGTCTCCTTGTGGTCCGCCAGCGTGTCTTCGATGACGGTTAGTTGATAGAGGGCTTTTGTCCGCTGGGCGGTAATACGGAGGCTGTCAGCCTTTAGCACTGCCTCTTGTTGCAGGCGTCGGCCGGTGAGTTGCTGCAACTCAGCGAGGTAGGCAAGCAAAGCTCGCTGCGATTGGGCTTCGCTCTGGGATTGCAAGATTGCGTAGTACGCATGCCGAACGTCGTTAACGAGAATTTGCTCATGTTCGAGGTAAGACTGCTGACTGAGTTGCGTTGTTAGTTTCTGCTGCTTGATGGAGAGGTTGATGCGAAACAGTTGCGTTAGAGGCTGAGTAGCAGTGACGGAAGTGATTGCGACGGGGCGGGCGGGGGTGTGAATTATGGAGTCTTTCGCTGGAATCGGACCCGTAGCCGGAAACGTTCCGAGCGTGCCGGATCTAACAGTGAAGTCCAGGGGAGTGAGAAGTTGCGATCCGAGGAAGTAGGTATCAAAGCGAGGGTAAATCTGCGTCCTGGCTTCGCTAAACGCTTCTTGCTGTTTATGGACTTCTAGTCCGGCCTGCTTCAACTCGCGGTTGTGCGATCGCGCGATCGAAACTGCCTCTTCCAGGGTTAAGGGTTTCACTTGTCCTTCTTGCGCCGAGACAACAGATGCGCGCACCGTCATCAGCAGAAGAACTAACGAAAAAATTCTCGCAACACGCGCTTGCATCATGAAGAGCCTCGATCAAGCCAACTCTGTTGCGAAGACCGCTCTCCTGTGTTTGAAGCGACTCTCGTCAATGGCTTTTTCCTTCCCGCTAGATCCCTTCGCGAATGGTTTGCGGGCTGTCGAGTGCGAAACGTGCGATCTGGTCTTTTCGCATGAAAACGACTCCAGGACTGTTTTGTGCATACGCGATAAATTCTTCAAGAATTTTGGTGCGTGACGGGCGCCCCGCGATGCGATCGTGAGCACTCACCGACATCATGCGACGACGGCTTGATGATTCGGCGTAAAGCATGTCGAACTCCGCTTTTAGATCGCCGGCATATTCCTGCGTGCTGAAGTAGCGCGATTCATAGTTGACGATGTCGTTCATGTGCAGCGTGTATGGGACGACTGCGAACGGCTTTCCTTTCACGTTGATTAGAAACGGTTCATCCCGGCTCACATCGTCAATGTGATACAGGAAGCCAAGCTCCTGGAGAATCTCGAGCGTGTGTGGCGTGCCGCGAAGCCAGAAAGCATTGAAACCAACCGGCCTGGTGCCGGTCGCACGCTCAATGCTCGCAACACTTTGCTCGTACGATTCTCGCTCTTGCTCCGGCGTCATTGAATACTGCGCAGCCCACGTTTGGCCATGGCCGGACGCTTCGTGGCCACGTTCGACAATCTCTTTGGCCAGGGCCGGGTGGCGATCGACCGTTGCGCCTACCATGTGAGAGGTAACTTTGACTTTTCGGCGGTCGAACATGTCCAACAATCGCGGAAGCCCCTCTTTGAACCCGTATTCGTACCACTTGGCCGCCGGCAGATCGGGATAGTTCGGGTCGATGCGCGGCATGGGTGATTCCGCTCCGCTCTGGGGCTGAGCGCCCGCTTCCATCTGCATGGAGATTGAAACAACCATCCGCGCTCTGTCGGGCCAGAACCGGCCATTCGAACCAGGATTTGCCGACGATGCGAACATCCCGTCGATCGCGGATCCTTCTGGTTGCCGTGTTAGAGGAATGGCACTGGCAGCGAGCGTGGAAAGGGCACTCTTTTTAATGAAATCGCGACGTTTCATTGGGCTCGGCCTTTGTCGAAAGATTTCATGCCCTGCTCGCTTCCTTGCGGATTTGAATCGTCTCGCCGCTTGTCTAGCGTGTCGTCCGGCAACTCGTGATGGCATCCTTGGCCGCCGAATTCAGATCCCCGACACCCGGACCGATTTCGGTTAATGCCCGGTCCAGTTCTGCTATCCATCGAGAACTCGAGCCTTTACCGCAGTGACCGACGGCCCCACGACCCGAGCGGTTTATTTTTTTAAATAGCTCAGCAGGTTCCGGGGTCTCGTTCCCTTTGGTATCCAAATCACGTCAGGATGTAAATGCACTGAGGGTCATTTTGCGGTCATATATGGAATTTTGGATTGGGAAGTTATTGATTCTACAAGACTGCAGCATAAACTTCGCGCGGTGGTCCTGGTCTAGGCCCTTTTTGTCTTTCTTGGGAAGCGAGCGGGTCGGCAGTACACTCAATGGCTAACGATAATGTCCATGGCACAGAATCTCGCAGGACGCGTCCGGCTCGGGGAGTTTGAACTCGACCTTTACTCTGGTGAACTTCGCGCGTCGCGGAGGGCCAACGGTAACGGCAAAGTCGTTCTTCGGGAACAACCATTCCAGGTTCTGAGGATGCTGATTGCGCGCGGGGGCAAGATCGTGACCCGCGAGGAAATCAAGAAGAAGCTCTGGCCCAACGACACCATAGTGGATTTCGACCATAGCATCAATGTGGCTATCGGAATCCTCCGACGAGCTTTGGGCGATTCTGCTAGTGATCCGCAGTACATCGAAACGTTGGCTCGGCGAGGGTATCGATTGCTTGTCGACACCGAGGTCTTGCAAGCGAGCGCAGAAGTAACGAAGGGTGAGGCTGTCAGCGCGAATGCGGCGCTGGGACTAGGAAGCCTTATCGGCAAGAAAGTTTCTCATTATCGCGTGCTCGAGGTCATCGGGGGCGGGGGAATGGGGATGGTGTTCAAGGCCGAAGACCTCAAGTTAGGCCGCCGTGTGGCGCTTAAATTTCTGCCGGAAGAGCTGGCCGACGATCCGGGTAGCCTCCAACGTTTGGAACGCGAAGCGCAGACTGCGTCGGCGTTGAATCATCCTAACATCTGCACCATATACGAAATTGAAGAGTACGAACACCAGCCTTTCATCGTCATGGAGTTGCTCGAAGGATCGACGCTCCTCCATCACCTGTCACTTTGCCGGGCGAGGTACATCCCGGTGATTCCCTTGTTGGACTTTGCACTTCAGATCTGCGACGGGCTGCAGGCTGCTCACGACAAAAACATCATTCATCGCGACATCAAACCGGCGAACATTTTCCTGACGACACAAGGGCCGGTGAAGATACTGGATTTTGGGTTGGCGAAGCTGGCCTCGACAGAGGAGCTTGCGGGAATCGGGTCACGCGAGGTAGCGGACTTTACTTCCGCAGACGCGAAGCAGCCTTCAAAAGACGCGGACACAGCAACATCCAGAGTCGTCCATGGCGATCTCACGCGCACGGGAATCGCAATAGGGACGGCCGGCTATATGTCTCCCGAGCAGGTCCGCAAGGAAAAGTTGGATGCTCGAACCGATCTGTTTTCCTTTGGGCTTGTGCTCTATGAGATGGCGGCTGGCCGGCGTGCCTTCACCGGCGATACGGCGGCCGTGGTCCACGATGCAATCCTCAACCAGACGCCCGCCGCAGTGCACGACGTGAATTCGACGGTTCCCCGCGGACTGAATGCGGTCATCGCCAAAGCACTGGAAAAGGATCGCTCGCGACGCTACCAGTCTGCGCTGGAAATGCGGGCGGACCTGCAACGCGTTCGGAGAGAGATGCATCCGGTGCGACGCCAATGGCGAAGATCGCTGGGGTCAGCCGCGCTGTTTCTTGTCGTAGCTGCCGCGGCTTGGATTTATCGGGATTACCGCAACCGGGTGACTCTGTCGCCGGACGACACGATTGTGATTGCCGACGTTAGCAATCAGACCGGCGATCCGCTATTCGATGATGCGTTGAATACGGCGTTGCGGGTCGGCTTGGAGCAGACACCTTATCTCAATGTTCTCGCGAGCGATAAAGTCAGCGGGACTTTAAAAAACCTCAACCTTCCTGGAGAAGCGAAGGTTGCGCCGGCGCTCGCCCGTCAAGTCTGTCTCCGCACGGACAGCAAAATGATAATTGCCAGTTCCATCGCGGATGCCGGCAATCGCTTTCGGATCGAGCTGAATGCGATCGCCTGCCAAAGCGGGAATACGATTGCGCAAGTCCGGGAAGTCGCCACCCGCCGGACCGAGATCGTGCACCTGCTGGGAGTTTCTGCGGTGCAATTGCGCGGAAAGCTGGGCGAGCCGGCCGCTTCCCTGGCCAAGTTCAACAGGCCGCTGGAGCAAGCGACGAGCTCGTCGCTGGAGGCCGTACAACAGCTGGCCGAGGGCTACAAACGTCACCTCGCGATGGACATCCGAGGGGCTATCCAACATTACCAGCGGGCCACGGGCTTGGATCCAGATTTTGGCTTGGCCTATGCTGCGCTCGGGGCTGCCCATGGCACATTGGGTCAGCTCGATTTGGCGGCCGCAGATGAAAAGAAGGCCTATGAACTCCGCACGCGAATGACCGAGTTGACGCGATTCCACATAGAGGACCTCTACTACGATTTTGTAACCGGAGAACAGGACAAGGCCTATCCCGTTCTCTTGCAGTGGGTGCAAACCTTTCCTCGCGATGTCACAGGCCACAACAATTTCGCCCGATGCCTGCGATTGTTGGCGCAACACGACCGTGCCGCCGACGAAGCCCGCGAAGCGGCACGTCTTCTCCCCACTCCCTGGAGCTATAACAACTCGATCGTTTCCAGCATTGCAGCGGACCGTCTGGAGGAAGCTAGGGCCACATTCGATGAAGCGCAGAAGCGTAAATTCGATACACCGGATTTGCGCGAAAACCGAGTTCTGCTCGCCTTCCTACAAAAGGACGAGCCTTCGATGGAGGAGCAGTGGGGTTGGGCCAGGGGCAAGCCGATCGGAGATAGCTTTCTCGTCGGAAGATCAAAAGTTGAGGCTTATCACGGGCAGTTCCGTGAAGCTCGCCGTTTGACGGAGCAAGCCGTGAACGCGGTCAGCACGTCCGACACACATGAACGCGCCTACACTCACGCCATGGCGGCGCTACGAGAGGCTGAAGTCGGCAACTCGGCCCAGGCGCAACGGATTGCAGCAAAAGCTCTTGCGAGTGGTCCCAACCGCATCGGACAATTAGGAGTTGCTTTGGCCTTTGCGCGAGCGGGAAACCTGGAGCAAGCGCAGAAATTAGCAGGCGCGATAAGTCAGCACGACCCATTGAATACTGTGGTCCAGAATTTTAGCCTGCCGACGATCCGGGCTGCGATGAAACTCCATGAGAACGATCCGGCTGCGGCCGTCGAAATCTTGAGGCCTACGGTAAAGTACGACTTGGCGTTTGCCGATGGTTTCAACGACCTTTACCCCGCTTACATTCGGGGCCTGGCCTATCTGCAGATGGGTGAAGGCCGCCTGGCATCGGCGGAGTTCCAGAAGCTGCTCGATCATCCGGGTATCGTGGGAAGAACCGTTACCGGAGCATTGTCACATTTGCAGCTGGCCAGGGCGCATAAACTGATGGGCGACGAACCGGCGGCGCGCAAGTCCTATGAGGATTTTCTGTCTCTCTGGAAGGATGCCGACCCCGATATTCCTATCTACCAGCAAGCCAAAGCCGAATACGCGAAGTTGCGCACAAGATTAAATGGCCCGTTCTGAGCGGAGTAGCGGGTGAGTTTGCGCAAGACACCGAATTTTATTCCCGATTCGATCCGGGCACGAGAATTGCCGCCGCCGGCGCGTGTTATTCCTGGTGTGTCGCAACAGGCTCGCGTGAATAGACAAAAGCAGCGCGCCCAGGATCCCCCGGAACGGACGAGCGAGCAAAATCTTACCAGACGTGCACTGCACTAATGCGCGGTGGACCCGAACGGCCTTGAATTACCTGGGTTTCGAGAACGATTTCAACGTTCTTTTGCTTCCAGTTGCCAGGGACCTGGCTGAGCATGTCATTCATGCGATGTGCGTCGACTAGGAATTCTCCTGCGGCAATGGTACCGTCCCGCCCGATGCCTGCGGCGACAACCACGTATTGATCCGAGTTGGGATCCACGACGCGCGCCACGATGGCGTAGTCCTTATATGTTCCCGTTTGTTGCTGTACGGAGCGATACAAAATCCAGTCTCTTTTTGCAGGATTGTCGCGATCTTCGATCCAGAATTGCGTCATGTCAGGATTGTTTGCAAAGTGAAAACGCAGTGGAGAAGTGAGTCGCAGTGTCCAGCCATTGTCGTAGGCACCGATAAAAACGGACGGACCGTGGCGAAGATCGGTCAAGCTGGTGCTCGACTCGCCTTGCACGCGATACGTCTTTCCCAACGTGCGGAGCAGGCCAGCAATATTTACCAGCGGACTTACGTCATCAATAATTATGGTGACCATGCTGTCGTTAAGCGTCACTTGGCGCTGGGGGTCGGCGGCATCCCGCAAGCGAATCGTCGAATACTGACTCTGGTCCGCGATGCAGAACAGCACCGGTTCGGACGATTTCACAAACGGTTCCCAGAACTGCTTCACGACCGACGGCCGCGCGAAGTACCAGCTGACAGTTGCCGCCGCCGCGACTGCCAAAAGCGCCATCGCCACCACCGCCCGGCGGCCCGCTAGAACGGAGAGCCGCGACCTGGGCAATGCGGGCACTGCAGAAACAGGGGGAAGGACACTCGTGTCGGCGGCTACGCCGACTGCGTCCAAGGGGCCGACGGGCAGACCGAGGGGATGGCCGGGCCAGGAAAACAGGGGCACATACGATCCCGATGGAAGAAACAAACGAATTTCCTGGCTGTGTTTGGGATCTTGATAGTATTGTTCAATGCGTTTGCGAATTTCCGCTGCGGTGACGCGGACAATCGGATCGATATTGGTGTCGTAGTCGGTTGCGCGGCCAAAAACTTCGACACCCAGGATTCGTTCTTTGAGCTGGTCGGTTTGTCCGGCCAAGGTGCGGGTGACCACATATTTCAGAAAACTCGGGTATCTCTTACTGGAATTGAAAAGGGAAGTGCCAAGCAGCTTTTCGAGTTGCTGCTGGACCGCGGCCCTTTCACCTTCGCTGGAGGGCATCCAGTTGTCAGTTGCCTGTTCTGCTAGCAATGTTTACCTGCTGGACCGTTCCGAGAAACGCGTCGCGCCGCACCGCAAAAAATGGATCGGCACGATTAACCCCGACGATAAATAACCATTGTATCCCGATGCTACAAGGGTTTTTGCCTACCTGCAACGTAAAAGGGCGCGGGAAACTTCTTATCGGTATTTGCCTGCGACTGCAAGCTGTTGAAAACAGGAACTTAATTTCGATTTTCAGCTCTTTTCTTTCTTATCGTCATTCCTTAACTTGCAAAGCCTTGTAATCGACTATCCGAGTTTTCTATATGTATACCCAGTTTTTTGAATGGTTCCGTGGTTCCTGGGTGGGTTTTTGGAGATTTGGCTCGCGTACGTTCTCACGAGGCTCGAAGTGATCCCTGGCTCCAGCCAGGCGATTGGGGAGGGTGTGCTTATGTCAGTTCGTAAACAAAAATGGGGTCTATGCTTTTTGCTTTGCACTTTGGTGCTGCTACTGCTCAGCGCCAAGCCCAGTTATTCGCAGGGCCAAGCGGTTACCGCAACACTCAGCGGAGTCGTCACTGACGCCAGCGGCCAGGCCGTCAACGGCGCCAAGGTGACCCTGTCGAACTCCGATCGGGGGATTACCCGGTCCTATTCGACAGAGGAAAACGGCCTCTACTCGTTTACGCTGCTGCCGCCCGCTTCCTACAAACTCGAGATCGAAGCCCCGGGCTTTAAGAAATACGTGCAAGACGAGCTCTCGCTCGTGGCCGGGCAGGCAGCCAACCAGAACGTTGGCCTGACCATCGGAGCCGTTACAGAACGCGTGGAGGTGAGTTCAGAAGCTCCCCTTCTGAACTCTGAGAACGCCAACATCGCGTCGGATATTTCTGCCCGGCAGGTGTCCGAGTTACCGTTAAACCTGCGCAACGTAATTGGCCTGGCGGTGCTGAACTCCTCGGTCAGCAACGCGGCAGAACTACAGATTGTCGGCGCACCCGGAATTTCCGGAAGCGCGGACCAGGATGTTTCGTTTCTTAATTTCGGCGGCACATTCTTCAACACCGCGGAATACCTGCTCGATGGCACCTGGGACACTCGCCTCGATTGGGGAGGCGTCGTCTATGTCCCGTCGGTCGATGCTGTCGAAGAATTCAAAATTCAGACCAATGCCTTTACTTCGCAATACGGGTTCAGCAGCGGAAACGTAGTCAACGTCGTCACCAAATCCGGCACCAACGGATTCCACGGAAGCGCATTCGAGTTTTACCGTAACAGTAATCTGGATTCCAGATACTACTTCAATGGCGGAGCGCAACCGGATTTCCGTCGCAATCAGTTTGGCGGCACGATCGGTGGTCCCATAAAGAGAGACAAGACCTTTTTCTTTGCCTACTATGAAGGCCTAAGGTCGGCGACACCGGCAACTTTTGTTGGCACCGTGCCTACGGACCAGGAACGCGGCGGAGATTTCTCTCAGTTGCTGGGGGGCGCGACCGGCAGCACCGACGCACTCGGTCGGTCCATTTTGAGTGGCGCAATCTATAATCCGTTCAGCACCCGGCAGATAACGGGAGGACAGGTCGATCCGGTTACCGGTCTGACAGCTAGCGGACTTCCGGCGGGTACCACCGGCTACATTCGCGACCCATTTCCGGGGAACGTCATTCCCGTGAATCTGCTGGACTCGATTGCCAAGAACGTTGCCTCGGCAGGATATTGGCCGGAGCCCACGGGCGACGGTCTCATCAACAATTTCACATCGGCCGCTGCTGCTGCGGCCCATGCCAATGAGTACTCCGTACGCATCGATCACAATTTTAACGACAACAACCGCATCAGCGGCCGCTGGTCGCAGAAATACGAATCGAAGATCAACTCGCCCACCTACTACGGGGCTTCCAATGACGCAGGTCCGGGGGTAACCGCGCCGAACAACCGATACAGCGCCAACGTTTCCTACAATCACGTTTTCAATCCCACGTTTAACATGAGTCTGGTCTTCGGAGTCAACCGGCACGTCGAACAGTCGACTACGCAAAGCTTTGGATTTCAGTCCTCGACGCTGGGATTGCCTTCCTTCATCGATTCGATTGCTCCTTCGTTCCCGCAGTTTCAGCCGCAAAGCTACGCGGCCCTCGGCTCCCAGAACGGTTTGGACAATTACATTGTCCCCCAGACCATCTATACGCTCGGGGCTGATTTCACTAAAATCAAGGGCAAACACAATCTGGCTTTTGGGTTTTCCGATTTTTGGGCCTTCATCGATGGCGGTCACTACTCCAATACCACGCTCCAGTTCCAGAACGTCACCACGGCCGGCCCCGACCCGCAAACTGCCGCTGGCAGCGGCAATGGTTTTGCCTCATTTCTGCTGGGCGTAGGCAGCGGGACTGATCAGACTGGTTTTACCCAATTTCCCGCCACCAGCAAGCACCTTCTCGGCTGGTATTTGCAGGACGGCTGGAGAGCGACGCCTAAACTTACACTGAACCTGGGTTTGCGCTACGAGATCCAAACCGCTCCGACAGAAAGAACCAACGCCCAGCAGTATTTTGATTTCAATGCTGTCAATCCCATCAGTACCGCAATTGGGTTTGACGTACCCGGCATGTTGGTTTTCAACTCCAATGGCGACCGGGGACTTTATCATACTGCGTATAAGAATTTTGCCCCGCGCATCAGTGCCGCTTATCAGCTGCGTAACAAGATCGTCCTGCGTGCTGGCTACGGCGTCTTCTATGTGCCGAGTTACTACAACCAGGGCCCCAACACCGGCTACTCACAAGCAACTCCGTGGGTCACCAGCTCCAATGGCGGACTGAATCCATCCTCAACTCTTAGCGGAAACGAGTCGTTGGACTTGCCCAGCGCTTTTCCGAACGGCCAGGTGCCGCTTACCGGTAACTCGCTCGGCGGACTGACTGGCGTTGGATTCGGGCTCAACCCTGTGGTGGACCCCATCCGCAATTCTCCTTACGTACAGCAATGGATGGCCGGGGTGCAATACAGCCTCACGAACAACGACCTCCTGGACATCAGCTACGTGGGCAACCACGGCGTTCATGTCCTTGCCCAATATCTGGAATGGAACGAATTTCCCACTTCAGATTTGGCGCTAGGAAATTCGATAAATGCCCTGGTGCCAAATCCGTTCTATGGGTCGATCACTTCAAGTGGATGCAGTCTTGATCAACCGACGATTCTTGCAGGGCAACTGCTGCGGCCGTACCCGCAATTCTGCAGCGTCACTGAGGCCGAGCCGGCACAAGCAGGCTCGACCTACAATGCTCTCCAAGGTACGTATACCCACCGCTGGCACTCCGGACTGCAGCTGAGCGTTTCCTACACGTACTCGAAGTTCATTGACAATGCGCAAGGTTCTTCCGGCTGGGCGTTCCCTGGGAGCGGCAGCAACGTCCGCAACTCCTACGACCTGTCCGCCGAGCGTTCCGTGGACGCCAGCGATCTGACGCATAGCCTGGTCGTCAACTACACCTATGAACTTCCTGTTGGCAAAGGCAAGCGATTCGGCAACGACTGGAGCAAGCCGATCAACGCTGCGCTGGGCGGTTGGCAGTGGAGTGGAATTCTGACAACCCATTCCGGATTGCCGATCTCCATCACCCCTGCGCTGAACAACGTTACCGGCACCAGCGGCTATGGCTTCAATCAACGACCGAATATCGTGTCGGGTGTAAATCCGGTTCCGGACAACCAGTCGATCAACAACTGGATCAATCGTGACGCCTTCTCGCAACCCGACCCGTTCACTTTTGGAGATTCGGCGCGATTCCTTTCAAACCTGCGCGCGCCCAGCTACTTCAATTGGGACATGGGCATACAGAAATATTGGAACTTCACCGAGACCAAGAGACTGCAGTTCCGCGTTGAAATGTACAACGCCTTCAACCATCCAAACTTCTTCGTGCCGGACAGCAATCTGGGAGACGCCAATTTCGGAACCATAACCGGCGCGTACCCAGCACGAAGCGTTCAATTCGCGGGTAAGTTCTACTTTTAGCGGAATATTCTTTGACTCGCCCCCGGAGCCAAAGGTCTTGGCAGGTTGCCAGCGAAAGTTCCAGTCGAGGAACTGTCGCAGCCTGCCAAGCCTCCCCTTCCAAAGTATTGCGGCGAGCAGCGAGTCAGGGCCCGGGAGAGCTGCGGCCAATCGTGCGCAAAAACGGCAAAGCAGGCGCTCCCTGGTCCGCAGCAGCAGCTCACCATCGACAAGCGCAATGAAAAACTCCAAATACTTAGGGCCGCGGCCGAATCCCGGGATGAAACAATGAAAATCGAGAGTTCGACCAAAGCTTCGCTCTATCGAGCTGGATTGCTTTTGCTTGTCCTTGTTTGGAGTCTGCTGGCAGCGAAAGCCAGCTGCGCGGAAAATTCGGCGTGTCGCAACACGACAACCCGATCGACCACAGAACCAGCTGCCAGCTCGAGCAAGGCACTTGCCAATGGGATGGAAGTCCGTCGTGGTGACGTTGCCGTCCAGGTTCTTGCCCTTCGTGACGACGTCTTGCGCATCCGTCTTTCCCCCAGGCCGGAGCTGCCAGAGGACGCGTCGTGGGCAGTACCCGCAGAGACCCGGAAACAGGCCGTCCCGGTCGTTCCAGAAAACAGTTCGGAGTCCTTTGGATTTCATACCAACGCGTTGCGCGTGCGCATCGAGCGGGCAACATTGCGTCTATCCATTACGGACTTGCAGGGCAATGTGGTGCAGGAAGACCCTGCTTGTTGGCCCGTCGAATTCCACCAAGACACCTTCCGCGTTTACAAGAAAATGCCCGCAGACGAGCATTACTTTGGTCTGGGAGACAAAGCCGGAAGCCTCGACCGTCGCGGTCAATCCTTCCGGCTTTGGAATACGGATGCCTTTCGTTTTCAGGAATCGGACGACCCGATCTACAAAAGCATTCCTTTTTTCCTGACCATGCGCGCCGGACGATCTGCCGGGGTGTTGTTCGACAACACCTGGTCTTCCAGCTTTGATTTTGGAAGAGTCGAGCGGGACATCTATTCCTTTGGAGCGCAGGGCGGCCCGGTCGACTATTACGTTTTCTATGGTCCGGACCCCAAACAGGTGGTTCGCACCTATGCGTGGCTTACTGGCTTGCCGCCGCTTCCCCCGCTCTGGTCCCTTGGTTTTCAACAATCTCGCTTCAGCTACGACTCCGAGAAGTGGGTGGGCGAAATTGCGGCTCGCTTGCGTGCCGACAACATACCTTCCGACGTCATCTACCTGGACATCGATTTCCAGGAAAAAAATCGTCCCTTTACCGTGGATAGCCAGCGCTTTCCGCATTTTGCGCAACTACTGTCCGATCTCAAACGCGATCATTTCAAGGTTGTCACCATCACCGACTTGCATATCGCGAAGGTTCCCGGTGCCGGCTACACGCCTTATGATTCCGGGATCGCCGGCGATCACTTTGTAAAAAATCCGGATGGCTCCACGTATGTCGGTACGGTGTGGCCGGGCCCGTCCGTATTTCCGGATTTTACGCGACACGAGACCAGGGACTGGTGGGGAACCTTATACAAGGATTTTCTCGCAAAAGGCGTCGCCGGCTTCTGGAATGACATGAATGAACCATCCGTTTTCCTGACGGAAAACTTGACGATGCCTGACACCGTGCAGCATCGCATCGACGAGCCGGGCTTTTTGCCGCGGACCGCAAAGCACCTGGAAATTCACAACGTATTCGGGATGCAAAATTCCCGCGCCACCTACGAAGGGCTGCTTAAACTCAATCCGGATCTGCGCCCATTTGTCATGACCCGGGCTACCTATCCGGGAGGCCAGCGGTACGCCGTGACCTGGACGGGCGACAATACCAGTTCCTGGAATCACTTGCGGCTCGCGACTCCGATGCTTCTAAATTTGGGTCTGAGCGGCTTTGGAATGAGCGGAGCTGATGCGGGCGGTTTTATCGGAACGCCGTCTGCGGAATTGCTTACACGCTGGACCCAGATTTCCGCCTTTCAGCCCATCGACCGCAATCATACAAATAAAGGATCCGGCAACAAGGAAGTTTGGGTGCACGGCCCCGAGCAGGAAGCAATCCGCCGCCGTTACATCGAAGAGCGCTACCACCTGCTTCCCTATCTCTACACGCTTGTGGAAGAACTCACCCGTACGGGAATGCCAGTGATTCGCCCGTTATTCCTGGAATTTCCCGGGGCCACCCTGCCAATGGACCTGTCGGCGGGCAACGAATTCCTGCTGGGCCCCGATCTGCTCGTCGCTCCGCCGCCATTTCCAGAACAGCCCGATAGCTATGAACTAAAACTGCCCCCCGGCGCATGGTATGACTACTGGACGGGCGGAAAAATAGCGAACAGCGCGAGCGACGGTGCGCAGAAGAAGAACCTGGTCATCGAGCCAAAGCTCGAAACACTGCCCGTCTACGTCCGCGAAGGGACCATTCTCCCGACCCAGCCTCTGGTGCAAAGTACCGATGAGACCCCGCGCGGGCCGCTGACGCTGCGGGTTTATCCAGGACCAGACTGTCACGGCTCCCTCTATCTGGACGATGGCGTAACGCTGGCCTTTAAACGGGGTGAATTTCTGCGGATGGAGTTCTCGTGCACCGTGAACCCGAGCGGGCTGGTCCTCCATATTGGAGGGCACCAAGGGAGGTTTCGCCCGTGGTGGAATCAGATTCACGCGGAAATCAACGGCTGGGATTCGCCGACAGCCAGCGTTTACTCCGAAGGTCAACAGAAATTTCAGATGCCTACAGTCGATTCGAATCGGCACATGGTCACCCTGGATTTCCCGGACGATGGTCAGGGCATCGACCTGGAAATTCGCAGCGCAAAGTGAACCAGCTTCGCTAGACTAGTGCGCGAGAGATCTCGGCTCATGCGAGTTGGTCCGGCAAGATTGCGATGGCTCTGGAAGCGGATGCGAACTTGGATAACCAAAGCGGGTTTGTTGTCGCTGACGTTCGCGCTCGGCTCCATCGCTCAAGAAACCAAAGTCAACCCCGGCCCGTTGTTTGACGTGAGTTTCCCCAAAGGCGTTGACTTTGTCCTGCGCAACTCTCCAACCTCGCGAAAATATCTGATTGAGACTATGCCCGGCGGCGTCGCGCTGCTGGACTTCAACAACGATGGCCTCATCGACATTTTTCTCGTCAATGGGGGACACGTGCGGGATCCCATGACGCCGCCCATTCGATTCGATCGGCACGATCCCGCGTATTGGAACCGGCTGTACCGCCAGAACCAGGACGGATCATTCACCGATGTTACCGAGCAGGCCGGCCTCGCGAATGCCGGCGAGACCAACTACGGAATGGGGGTCGCCGTCGGGGATTATGACAACGACGGGTACTCCGATATCTACGTAACGAATTTCGGCAAAAATATTCTCTACCACAACAATGGCGACGGCACTTTCACCGATGTCACCACCAAGGCAGGCGTAGCCGCCGGAGGTTGGTCAACTTCTGCCGGTTTTCTGGACTACGACAACGACGGAAAACTAGATCTGTTTGTAACTCGTTATCTCGACTGGAGCGTCGCGGGAAGCAAAACGTGCGGCGCCGAACGGCCCACCTACTGCCCTCCGCTTGAGTTCCCCGCGATCAGCAGTGTTCTCTATCACAATCGCGGAGACGGAACGTTTGAGGACGTCAGTGTTCGGTCAGGAGTTGCCGCAAAAAAGGGGCATGGACTCGGTGTCTCATTTGCCGACTACGACGGTGACGGCTTCACGGATATTTTTGTCGCCAACGACGTCACCAACCAGTTTCTTTTTCACAACAATGGAAACGGCACATTCACAGAGTGCGCACTCGATTCGGGCGCCGCGCTTAGCAACAACGGCAAAATGCTTTCCGGCATGGGCGTCGCTTTCCAGGACTACGACAACGACGGTCTCGCCGATCTGCTGGTTACCCAGCTTCCGCACGAACCATACGTTGTCTATCACAACGAAGGCCAGGGCGGGTTCAGTGCGCAGGAACTGGAAACTGGTTTCGGCGCTCTTTCCGGGAAAGCGTCCGGATGGGGAGTTGGCTTGGAGGATTTCAACAACGATGGCTGGAAGGACGCCTTTGTCGTGCAAGGACATGTCTTCGACAATGTGGAGACATACGATGCCACAATTCGCTATCGTGAACCCCCACTGCTGGCCTTGAACCGTAACGGTCATTTCACGCGAGGAAATCCCGGTTCGGACGTGGCGGTAGCTGGACGGGGAGCGGCCTTCGGCGACCTGAACAACGACGGCTGGATGGATGTGATCACGACATCCCTTGGCGAACGGCCCCGGGTATTCCTCAATCGAAGAGGTAACGCGCACTGGCTGGTGGTCACACTGCGCGGGCGAAAGAGCAATCGCGACGGGTTTGGAGCGCGCGTCCAGATGAATGGGCAGACGCGATTCGCAACCGCGGCGGGAAGTTATCTCTCTTCAAATGACAAGCGACTACACTTTGGTCTCGGGTCGGCAGAAACGGCTACGATGGAAGTGATCTGGCCTTCCGGTATTCGACAGCTTCTGCGGAATGTCAGGGCCGATCAATTTCTCACGATTGAGGAAGCCGTGCAAAAATGACGCAAACACTTCTATGGATTTGCTTGCTGCTGCAGGTTCAGTCGGTTGACACGCCTGCACCACCGGAAGCTGCCCTCTTGCTGAGCGCCGGGGCGGAGGCCGAGAATCGCCACGATCTCGACGGCGCAATTTCAGCGTTTCAAAAAGCCGCTCGTCTTGCGCCGTCGTCAAGCATTGTTTTTATCCGCTTGGGCGCCGCCTACATGAAAAAAGGTGACTATGCCGCGGCCATCCCGCCACTCAAGAAAGCGGTCGCGCTGAGTCCCGATTCGCGACCGGCCAATCAATTGCTCGGCTTCGCGCTGCTGGCGCAAGGATATGCAGCGGAGGCAATTCCGCATTTCGAAGTGGCCCACGAAGAGGGTGCTCTAGGAATTGCCCAGTTAGAGGATGGCCAGCCCGCGCCAGCCGTTGCCAACCTGCAGTCTGCGCTTACCAAAAACCCGAACGACCCCGATCTTCTTTATTACCTGAGCCGCGCCGGCACCGCTCTCGCTTCACAATCGCTCGATAAGTTGCTGTCTAGGTTTCCGGGCAGCGTGCGGGGACATCAGGCGAGGGGTCAAAACGACTACGCGCAGAACATGTTGCCTGAAGCCATGAAGGAGTACGAGCAGGCTCTGACTCTCCGCCCGAATCTCCCCGGCCTGCGTCTCGAGCTTGGCCAGGTTTATGCTGCGGCTTCGGAGTGGGAAAAAGCCGAGGAGCAATTCCGCGTCGAAGCCAAACTGCAACCGGGCAATTCGGAAGCCGCCTATCGCCTGGGAAAAGTCTTGTTGCAACGGGGCAAAATGCAGGAGGCGGCTTCTGAACTGCAGCGATCCGATGCGCTAAAACCCGACATGCCGGAAACGCTCTATGATCTTGGCAAAGCCACGATTTCCGGCGACCCGAACGCTGCTGAACGCGCATTTACAAAGGTGATCGAGCTGGAGAAACAGAGTCCCCTGGCCGGCCAGGCCTATCTGGCGCTCGCCGCCATTCACCGAAAACAAGGCAAGCCTGAACTGGCCGCTAGGGAAATCGAACAGTATCGACAGATCGAGTCTGTGAACCATCCCCCCAAGCCGTAACTCTGCCCGTGGCTATACCCTGCCTGGAAAAGGGGAGAAGTCCCGGTCCGGCTGATTTGTGGGCCCTTCTTCCTTTGCATCCCTGCGACTATAAGTCCTTAAGCCAGAACTCTTTCTAGCCTCCTCGGCCGCGGCCGTCCAGCCATACGGTTTCCTAATGAACCGATTAGGACTTTTTGACGCTCGGCTTTCTACGATGTTCTTGCTGTGCGGCGAGGCGAGCGTTGCCGCCTCGAATTTCGGGTGTTCTCATCCGGGCCGCACTGGGCTTCTGCCCAGCTGCCATCGCAGCAGCGAGCAGGCCAAGTTGCAGGAGTCTGCGAGGGGGAAGAACTCATGCTTGCCAAATTAGAGCGAACGGATCACGGCGTGACGGACGACTGTGGCTTATGTGGCCGTGTCGCAGAACTCTTTGAATTTCAAGGACAACCCGAAAAATGTTGCCTGGATTGCTGCGCAGACCTGGCTACCGGCGTTTTGCTAAGTGCGGAAATAGACGCCGCAACGATGGCCGGGAGGAATACCAACACCTTAGTGTCAGAATCTGCGGAGATCAGCGGCCGGATACTCGAGCGAGCGCAATCCGCGCACTTTGGATTCAACTAAATTTGGTCCTGTTGAGTTTTTGAACGAGAAGCAAAGCAATCGATCGAACTGGGATGCGCGAGCGGGTGGCGCACGCTCTGCAAGCCATACGGTATGGACCGCCCGCGCACGACGGGATTAAAAAAAAACAGGCCAAGGCGGGTAGTTATTCATCAAAGTCAGGTAGACAGAGGAAGGAGAGAAGAATGGGCGGTTTCAAACGGAAGAAATTATTGTCATTCATACTGGCGGGAATGTTAGGGGGAGCGACAGCGCGGGCTTATGCGTTTTCAGACGACGACGCCAAGCCTGTGCCTCCGCGCGAAACGGAAGCGGCCGCGGCCACCGTTCCGGCGGCCACTCGGGAGACGCCGCAAGCTTTGGCGGTGGACGAGTCTGCGGCAACCACAGAAGAACCCCAGCGCCGCGCCCTGCCCGCGCCTCTCGACGGCATATTCCCATCCGCCGATTATCTTGGCCCTACTCCGCTGATTGGAGTTCCGGATACAGACCCGGTCTATCCACTGACAAAAGCGCTGTGGGCCGTTGCTCCATCTTTCAAAACCCATAAAATAAAGCTCTACGGGTGGATCAATCCCGGTCTTAGCGTGAGCACTTCCAACAAGTCCAATATTCCAGAGTCCTACGCCATCGTGCCCAACAAAGTCGAACTGGATCAGGCCGTTTTGCGCATCGAACGCGTCCCGGACACCGTGCAGACCGATCACGTGGACTGGGGTTTTCGCCTCAGCACGCTGTACGGCATCGATTATCGCTGGACCACCGCGCAAGGCTGGTTCAGCGGCCAACTCCTGAATCACAACTACCTCTACGGATTCGATCCGGTTGAAGCGTACGCGCTCTTGTACGTCCCCAATATAGGGAAGGGAATGGTTATCAAAGCGGGGCGCTACATTTCGCCCCCTGATATCGAGGCCCAGTTGTCGCCAGACAATTATTTGTTTACGCACTCATTGATGTTCACGGTTGACTGCTACACGCAGACAGGTATCAACGCCACGATAAAATTGAATGATCAGTGGTCGGTAACAGCGGGTATCCATGCGGGCGATGACATCGCGCCGTGGAACAGCGCCGCGCACCCGACGGGCATGTTTATGGTGCGTTGGGTGTCCAAGAGCAACAACGATTCACTCTACGGGGGCATCGACTCGATCAACAACGGTAAATTCAAAGCGGGCCACGACAATCTGCAGCAGTTCAACCTTACCTGGACCCACCGGTTCAACGAGGCTGGCACATTCTTTACAACGACCGAGG
The DNA here is from genome assembly GCA_035317965.1 of Saccharimonadales bacterium (SeqCode). GTDB lineage: Bacteria > Acidobacteriota > Terriglobia > Acidiferrales > UBA7541 > Acidiferrum. The sequence goes on from DATHFT010000050.1 coordinate 44,719, forward strand.
CTTACTACATTTATCAATCACAGGCCCTGGTGGGTGGCACCGTCAACAACGGCCCGCCACGACCTTGGTTCACCAACGTTGGGGCCGGCGCGCCCATTCCAGGAAATGCTCCAGCCGTGGGCCTTGTAAACTACACCGAATGGAAATTTTCCAAGAAGGATTTTCTGTCCCTTCGTCCACTGGACATTCTCGTTGACAAGAAAGGGGAACGCACCGGTTTCCCAACCACTTACGAAAGCTGGACCGTCGGCGTAACGCACCGGTTCAACGAACTGCTTTCTGTCCGTCCCGAAGTCCGGTATGAATATGCCTACAGCGCCCGCCCTTTCGACAACGGCACTCGGCAGGGACAGTTAATGTTTGGGATCGACACAATTATTCGGTTCTAGCTGCGTTGCGAGGCGAAATTAACAAGCGGGAAAATAGAAAGGAAGAGATCGCTTTTTTGATCTCTTCCTTTTTCTATTGTTCGTGTCCGTCACGGCAATCTCCGCAAAAACTTCCATCCGCAGTTTGTCAGCGGTCGTCAGGACTTGATTTTCCCGACCACCGTTGCCGCACGCCAGCCAGAAATTGCTCTTTGTCTTTCTTGATCAATTGCACGAGCGCTTCATTGCCCGTATCTTCGTGTCCGGCAGCCCACAGCACCATCTCCGTCAGCACCGGCGCCAGGTCAATTCCTTTTTGCGTGAGCACGTAAACAACCTTCCGCCCATCCAAAAAATCCTTGTTGGTGGTAATGATTCCGTGATTTTCCAGCTTGCGCAGGCGGTCCGCCAGAATATTGGTTGCAATTCCTTCGTAGGATTCCAGAAATTCCTTGTAACTGCGAAATCCTCGCAGCATCATGTCTCGAATAATCAATAACGACCAACGGTCCCCCAAGACTTCGACCGAGGCATTCAGGGGGCACCCCGAACGCCATTTGGGACTGGACTTCCGCTTGGGCATATTGCAAAGCTATCATTTTTAACTTGCATTATGCAAGTAATATGGCATTCTGGCCTCGCTGTCAGGCTCTCGTCGGCCGGAAAGTGAAAATTGATGGCGGTCAGCGGGTTTTCCCAAGAGCGTTTGCTGCGCATGCAGAAAGTCATGTCAGGCTATGTGGAGCGCCGGGAAGTTCCCGGCATGGTCACCCTGGTCCGCCGCCACGGCGAAGTTCACGTCGAAGCATTCGGCTCCAAGTCTGTGGGCGGCAACGACCCCATGCGCCGCGATACGATTTTCCGCATCGCTTCTCTGACCAAGCTGATCACTGCCGCGGCCGCCATGATCTTGATTGAAGAATGCCGGATCCGGCTGGACGATCCCGTTGATGGACCGCTGCCGGAGCTTGCCAATCGCAGAGTCTTGAAGAGAATCGACGGTCCGCTCGACGACACGGTTCCCGCAAAACGTTCCATCACGGTGCGTGACCTCCTCAACTTCTGCATGGGTTTTGGCAGCGTGATGGCTGCGCCGGGCAGCTATCCGATTCAGCAGGCAATCCGGGATCTTAAAATTGGCGGCGACGGTCCGCCGCTTCCGGACCAGGCCCCTTCCGCCGACCAGTGGATACGCAATCTGGGATCGCTGCCACTCATTTATCAACCGGGCGAGAAGTGGATGTACAACACCGGTTCCGATGTCCTGGGCATTTTGATCGCCCGCGCTTCCGGAAAGTCGTTCGAGGGATTTCTCCGCGAGCGCATTTTCACGCCGCTCGGCATGAACGATACCAGCTTTGCCGTTCCCGCGGATAAATTGAACCGTCTCGCGACCAGTTATCAGTACAATCTGCAAAGCAAGCAGCTGGAAGTTTACGATGACGCCGCCGGCAGCCACTGGAGCCAACCGTCCTCGTTTCAATCCGGCGCAGGCGGGCTCGTATCTACCGCCGCTGATTATGCAGCTTTCTGCCAGATGTTGTTGAATAAAGGCAAATTGGGACAGCAGCGAATTCTGTCCAGACTCTCTGTCGAACTCATGACCAGCGATCAAATCACCGCCGAACAGAGAGCCGGCTCAGAAATCTTTTTCAGCAACAATAGCAGTTGGGGCTTCGGCGGCTCCGTGGTCACCCGTCGGGACGACTTGCCCAATGTTCCCGGCCGTTACGGCTGGGCGGGGGGACTAGGCACCAGCGCCGGCATCGATCCCCAAGAAGATATGATCGGAATCCTCATGACGCAGCGCATGATGGATTCGCCCGATCCTCCGAAGGTATTTCTGGATTTCTGGACATCGGCTTATCAGGCGATTGATGACGAGTGAGCTGCTATCCCAGCAAACATCTCATAGGAAGCGAAGAAATGACGGCCGGTTCCTGCGGGGGCCGCAAAACCAGGAAGGAAGAGAAATATGAGTCGAGTGCGAGTATTGGTTGGAACGCGCAAAGGAGCATTTGTTCTTAGCGCAGACGGCAAACGCCAGAACTGGGACGTCAGTGGACCTCATTTCGCGGGTTGGGAAATTTATCATCTGAAGGGTTCCCCGAAGAATCCCGACCGGCTCTACGCTTCGCAGTCCAGCGGTTGGTTCGGCCAGGTGATTCAACGCTCCAGTGATGGGGGAAAGACCTGGGAAGCGGTTGGGAATAAGTTCGCCTACGACGGCAATCCCGGCACGCACAAATGGTACGACGGAACGCAGCATCCCTGGGAATTCAAGCGCGTCTGGCATCTGGAGCCTTCGCTTTCCGATCCGGATACCGTTTATGCCGGTGTTGAAGACGCGGCCATGTTTCGCACCACCGATGGTGGTCAGACCTGGCATGAGCTCGCCGACTTGCGCGCCGCCAAAGGAAATCTTTGGCAACCGGGGGCTGGCGGAATGTGCCTGCATACCATCGTGCAGGATCCGCGCAATCCCCAAAGACTATTCATTGCCATCTCCGCTGCCGGCGCGTTCCGCAGCGATGACGGCGGCCAGAGCTGGCGTCCGATCAACAAAGGCCTCAAATCTCCCCATGAGCTTCCCGATCCCGATGCCGAAGTCGGACACTGTGTTCACCGCATTGCGCTGCATCCTTCGCGTCCCGATGTCCTGTTCATGCAGAAACACTGGGACGTAATGCGCAGCGACAACGCAGGCGATTCCTGGACAGAAATAAGCGGCGATCTGCCGACCGATTTCGGATTTCCCATCGACGTTCATGCCCACGATCCGGAAACCGTCTACGTTGTTCCCATCAAGAGCGATTCAGAGCATTTTCCGCCCGACGGTAAGCTGCGCGTCTATCGCAGCAAGACTGGTGGAAACGAATGGGAAGCGCTGACCAAAGGCCTTCCGCAAAACAACTGCTACGTGAACGTCCTGCGAGATGCGATGTCGGTCGATTCGCTCGACTCCTGCGGCATTTATTTTGGAACGACGGGCGGCCAGGTCTATGCCTCGGCAGACTCCGGCGACACCTGGAATCCGATTGTCAGCCATCTGCCGGCCGTACTCTCGGTCGAAGTCCAGACACTGCAATGATTCGCGTCTTGCTTCCCGCGCATCTCAGAACACTGGCTCGCGTGACGGGAGAGGTGACCATCGACGTTGCCGGCCAACCGACAATTGTCGCAGTCCTCAATGCCCTCGAAGCGCGCTACCCAACGCTGCAAGGCACGATTCGCGATCATGGCACGCTCGAGCGCCGTCCGTTCTTGCGTTTTTTTGCTTGTCAGGAAGATTACTCGCTCGAGCCAACCGACACTGTTTTGCCCGAGCCCGTTGTGAATGGCCAAGAGCCTTTTCTGATTATTGGAGCGATGGCCGGCGGTTAGTGCGGTCGGCTGTTTTTCAAGATTCCTGTTTTTCTACCACTCGGCCCAAATTAATGCGCAGCAAAAATGTAAGACTACAGCACGCAAAGGAGAGATTATGTCTGTCGATCCATATCTGCTTTTTAATGGCAATTGTGAAGAAGCATTCAAATTTTACGAAAAACTTCTCGGCGGCAAGATTGTGATGAAAATGACTCATCGCGAGTCTCCCATGGCCGCGCAAACTCCCCCGGAATGGCAGGACAAAATCATGCACATCCGCATGGATGTGGGCGATCGGGTCCTTATGGCTTCCGACGCCCCTCCAGGACACTATGAAAAGCCGCAGGGGTTTTCTGTCTCGGTTACCGCAAAAGATCCCGCAGAAGCAGAACGTTTCTTCAACGAATTATCGAAAAATGGCAAAGTCATCATGCCGCTCGGCAAGACGTTCTGGTCGCCTGCATTTGCTATGCTCGTCGACCGCTTTGCCATCCCTTGGATGGTTAATTGTAACCAGGCTGCTTAACAATCCATTTCAGAGGGCGTCCGCAATTGGACGCCCTCTGGTTTTCAGGCAATTTGTCCATCTCATCGTCGTCTTTGCCCAGGGCACGGCAAGTGAAGACAGCACCGGCTGGCTCGAGGACGAGATCACCAAGACCGACAAGGTGGACATCCAATCCCAAAAACCCTCGCTTGAGGAGTCTAGGCAAAGACCCGAAATCGTCGAAAAACAAGTAGTGTCCCGGGCTCGTGTCCTACCCCGTGCGACTTCGATAAATTGCGACTTTTCCGGCCACCGAGCATCCAATTCGCCTGGTAAACCGCCCGTGCCCAGTTCGCCCAAAATGAAGATTGCTCAACTTTGGCGATTTCCCGTTAAGTCCATGGCCGGTGAGCCTTTGCAGCAAGCTACGCTCACTCCGCTGGGCATCCGGGGCGACCGCGTCGTCCACCTCGAGAGCGCCAACGGGCACTATGTCACGTCTCGCACCCATCCCCAACTTCTCGGCTATCACGGAACGCTTGACACATCGGGCGAGCCCCGGGTCGACGGCCTTCCCTGGAGCGACGCAAAAGTGCAGCGAATCGCCGAACAAGTCGCCGGCCCCGGGGCGAGATTGGTCCGCGACGAGTCCGGGAGACGGTTCGATGTCCTTCCGCTCCTGATCGCCACAGATGGAGCAATCACGGCCTTTGGCCACGACAGCCGCCGCCTCCGCCCCAACATTGTCATCAGCGGCGTCGATGGCTTGACAGAACGCACCTGGCCCGGCCGCTGCCTGCGCATCGGTGACGTTTACATTGGTGTCCAGGATCTGCGGGGCCGTTGCGTCATGACCACTTTCGACCCCGACACGCTCAGCCAGGACCACCGCATACTCAAAGAAATCGTCCAGAAATTCGGCGGTGAGCTGGCCCTGAATTGTTATGTTTTGCGCAGCGGCAAGATCAGCCTCGGGGACTCGGTTGAACTGCTCAAAGGCGAAGAATGCGCGGAGCTTCATGCCCTCCACCGGTAAAACGATCCGACCTCCCGTTTAGTCCAAATGGGTTCCACTGTAGTCTTCTAGCTCATGTTCTTTTCGACATAAACACTTCCCAAAAAACGTGGAAAAACCCAGCAAAATGTTAGATTTGATCATCGCGAAGGCAGTCCCGTGGTTTCGCCCCACTCGCTCCTCGCGCGCCTTTTTTTCACAGACAGGCCCCTGTCATGAGCAAAATACGGCTGCGCACAAAATTTCTCTTTTCTCTGCTGGCCATCTCCGCGGGGCTCACCGCGGCTACTCTGCTGGTCGTCAGCTACAGCGTGCAAAAACGCATCCGGCAATCCATTCGTGAAGAGCTGACCGATTCCGTCAAAACCTATCAAACCTTTGAAACCCAGCGCGAATCGACACTCACCCACTCCGCGGAATTGCTAGCCAACCTGCCCACGGTTCGGGCCTTGATGACCACTCACGACGCAGCGACCATCCAGGACGAGTCGGCCAATATCTGGCGGCTTAGCGGCAGTGACCTTCTCGTTCTCGCAAACCGCAGCGGTGGCATCCTCGCCTTACGCACCGGCACAAACCAGCTCACTTCGGATTCTGCCCAAGCTTTGCTCCGCGAATCCATCAAACGCGGCCAGGATCGCGATTGGTGGTTTGGCGCGGGTCATCTTTACGAAGTCTGGATCCAGCCGGTCTATTTTGGCTCAGCGAGTCCCAACAACATCACTGGCCTACTGGCCGTAGGTCATGAAATCGACAATCGTACCGCTCGCGATTTCAGCAGCATCGTCTCAAGCGAAGTCATCTTTCACTACGGGGACAGAGTTGTCGCCAGCACGCTTCATTCCGCTGAAGTTTCTCCGATCTCTTTTGTTCCCGCTTCCTCTTCGCCAAATCAACCAAGCGATCCGCAGGAGCTTCAAGTTGCCAACGAACGCTATCTCGTCACCACGGTCAATCTGTCCTCTGAAGGCGACCTCCCGGTTACCCTCAGCGTGCTCAAATCCTTCGATAAAGCCACTGCCTTTCTCAGCAGATTGAACCGCATCTTGCTGGGGCTCGGCTTGCTCAGCGTTTTTGCCGGCGGCGTTCTCGTCTTCTTCATTTCAGACACGTTCACCCGCCCGCTGTCCAACCTGGTCGCCGGCGTCCACGCCCTCGAGGAAGGGAATTTTTCTTATCCGCTGGAATATTCTGGCGGCGACGAAGTCGCTGAGGTCACCGGCGCGTTTGACCGCATGCGCAATACGCTGCAAGCGACGCAAAACGAACAGCGGCAACTGGAAGAGCGCCTGCGCCAAGCGCACAAAATGGAAGCAGTCGGCCGGCTGGCCGGCGGCGTTGCTCATGATTTCAATAATCTGCTCACCATCATCCGCGGCAACAGCGATATTCTGAGCGACCGCACCGGGATGGACAATCTCTTCAATCGCTGCGTCGAGCAAATCCAAAAAGCCTCGAACCGTGCCGTGTCCATGACGCGTCAGCTTCTCGCGTTCAGTCGCATGCAGGTTCTGCAGCCACGCGTAATCGATCTGAACGTCGTCGTCTCGGAAATGGGGAAAATGCTCCCGCGCCTCATCGGTGAGCACATTGACTTTTCCTTCCAGCCCGAATCGAAGCTGGCGACAGTGCTCGCCGATCCCGGCCAAATTGAACAAGTTCTCCTCAATCTTGCCGTAAACGCACGCGACGCCATGCCCCACGGCGGCAAAATCACGGTGCAGTCTTCGAATGTGACCATCAATGAAGTCCAGGCCGGGAAGCGTCCGCCCATGGCTCCAGGCGACTATGTCCTGCTCTCGGTAACGGACACTGGCCACGGCATGGACGAAAAAACCAAAGCTCACATTTTCGAGCCATTTTTCACGACCAAGGAAGTCGGAAAGGGAACTGGACTCGGCCTCGCCACCGTTTACGGCATCGTTAAGCAGAGTGGTGGATTCATCTGGGTTGAAAGTGCGCCGGGTCGCGGCACAAGTTTCGAGATCTATCTACCCGCTTCCTGCAAAACGGTCGCCGAGTCCGAAGCTGAATCACGAGCTGCAGCGGTACCTCGCGGAAGCGAGACCATCCTGGTCGTTGAAGATGAAGCCGGCGTTCGTGAACTGGCTTGCACATTTCTGAAAGCCGGCGGCTACTCCGTTCTTGAAGCGAACGACGGCGTCCACGCGCTGGAACTTGTTTCCGCGCATTCCGCAGCCATTCACCTGGTTCTGGCAGATATGGTCATGCCGCGGATGACGGGGACGGATCTGGCCTTCCAGCTCAAGTCCCTTCGTCCCGGAATTCGCATCCTATTCATGACCGGGTACGCCGACTATTCAGAAAACAATGATGACGCCTCGAAAACGCAGAATTCGGTCCTGCAAAAGCCTTTTTCAAGCTCCTCGCTTCTGGAAAAGATTAGAGAAGCTCTCGCAGCAAATTCGTGCGAGCATGCAGGAGAACCAAAAGGAGTGCGTTTCGCCTGAACTGTCGGTGTCGCGCTGGGCATCTAAGGCGAGTACTGTCCAGTGTCACTAAAATTTGCTCCTTGCAGGGAGGCAGTCATGCGGGGCTTTATCCTGGGAATGCGCGCTCTTCCCGCAATTGTGATGTTTACAGTTTCAGTTTGCGCGGCCTCGCGAATCCTCGCGCAGGAATCGCCACAACAACCAACCACGGCAACGCAATCCGCGGATCAAAAAATCGACGTATCCGCGCTCAACTCCGTTATCCGGCAACTCCAGTCACAAATGCAGGAGCTCGGTGCGCAACTCAAAGAGCTCAAAGCTCAACAACAATCTTCCCAGGCAGAATCGGCTGCGTTACGCAAAGAACTGGAACTCACAAAATCTCAACTGGCCTTGTTGACCGCCCAGCCGGCCGCACCCGCAGCACCCGCTTCCGCCACCGCCGCCCCACCCGCGCCCCCTCCGTCTACTGAAGAACGCCTCGCCCACCTTGAAGAAAATCAGCAGCTCGCCGACTCCAAAGCTGCCGAGCAAAGCCAGACCAAGGTCGAGAGCGCCTCCAAATATCGCATGCGGCTTTCTGGAATCGTCCTTCTTAATACATATTTTGATCGCGGCAACGTAGACAATCAGGATTTTCCGCAACTCGCGCTGGCTCCGTTTGAATCCGGAGGCCAATCGTTTTCATCCGCCGGCACCTTTGGCGCAACCCTTCGCCAGTCTCAGGTCGGACTCCAGGTTTTCGGTCCGGACATTGCCGGTGCCCACACCAGCGCCGACATCAAGTTTGATTTTGCGGGCGGCTTTCCTCTCACTCCAAACGGTGTCTCCTCCGGCATCGCCCGACTTCGCACGGGAACCATCCGCTTTGATTGGGCAAGCACCTCCGTCATTGCCGGCCAGGATTCTCTTTTCATCTCTCCTCTGAGCCCCAGCTCAATCGCGACCCTGGCAACGCCGCCGCTCTCCTATGCCGGCAATCTCTGGAGCTGGACGCCGCAGATCCGCGTCGAGCATACGTTCAAAATCTCCGACACCTCTGCAATCCTCCTGCAGGGCGCGATTCTCGACTCTTTCTCCGGTGACGTGCCCTTCAACGAATACACGCGCTCTTCCACTTGGGGAGAAGATTCTGGCCAGCCCGCCTATGCCGCCCGCGTCTCCGTCAAACACCGGGCCTTCGGCCAGGATCTCGTGTTCGGAGTTGGCGGCTACTACGGTCGGCAAACCTGGGGATTCGATCGTCACGTGGACGGTTGGGCTTCGACTTTCGATCTACTTCTTCCCCTGGGCCATCTGTTCGAATTCAAGGGTCAGTTCTATCGCGGGAGGGCCGTCGGCGGCCTGGGCGGCGGTCTTGAACAAAGTGTTTTGTGGAATGGTTCACTTCTCGATCCTGCTACGACCGTCCGTGGAGTTAACTCCATGGGAGGCTGGGCCCAATTGAAATTCAAGCCCACTCTGAAGTTTGAAATCAATGGCGCGCTCGGTGTTGACAATCCCTTCGCGCAAGATCTGCGCGGCTTTAACGGCAGTGCCACCTACAATGGCCAGCTTTTCTCCAAGAATTTAAGTCCATTCGTCAATTTCATCTATCAACCGCGCTCCGACATTGTCTTTTCTCTCGAATATCGCAGAATCAAGTCCTTTGCCTTTGAAAGTACGCCAAATGCCGCCAATCAGGTTAATCTCAGTGTGGGGTATATTTTCTAATGCACTTTTCTTCCTGCCTCGGCCTCGAACGCGCTGCGATCCTGCTCGGCGCTGCGTCCGCTTTGCTGTTTTTTCCGGCATCGGCTGGCGCTCAGCAACCGCCGCCGGTCACCGCGCAAGTTGCAATCGCCCGTACTCCGGCGGCGAAAACGGACAAGGCTTCCAGTACGCCAAAGAATTATTCGGATGTTGTGGTGTGGCTCAAGCCGCTGGATCCGGCGGTCGTGTCTGCGGCCGACGCACAAACCCCCAAGAAACGTCCGCAACTTGTGCAACGCAACAAAAGCTTTGAGCCTCATGTCCTCGTCGTGCGGGTCGGCTCCGTCGTCGATTTTCCCAATCGCGATCCTTTCTTTCACAATGTTTTTTCGCTCTTCGACGGTAAGCGCTTCGACCTGGGCCTTTACGAAGCAGGGGCCACCAATTCCGCTCATTTTGATCGTGTCGGGATCAGCTTTCTGTTCTGCAATATCCATCCGGAAATGAGCGCCGTTATCGTCGCACTCGACACTCCTTATTTCGCTGTCTCCGACCGCGCTGGACGGATCTCAATTCCCGGTGTTCCCGATGGCCGCTATGAAATGCACGTCTGGTATGAACGCAGCCAGACTGAAGATCTCAAGAGCTTCACTCGTGCCATTACCATCTCCTCCGATTCCCGTTCTCTCGGAGCTATTCCCGTTCGCGAGAATTCCAATTTTTCGCCGGCGCACAAGAATAAATACGGCCAGGACTATGTGCCTCCGCCAAATACCAGCTATTCCCGCCCCTAGCTCACATTTTCTTTGCAATTCGTGATACGTTCGGATTCGGCGCTGACACCCGGGCGCCCATTTCCGTTTGCATGAATCCACTGGATGCCATAGCGCTGGCCCTCGGCGCCGGATTTTCTTCTGGCCTGAATATCTACGCCACCGTCGCCACGCTGGGCTTTTTGGAGCGTTACGGCGTCATTCATCTTCCGGCTTCACTGCACCCGATTTCTCACCCGGTCGTTCTCGGCATTGCCATTGCCCTCTATCTCGTTGAATTTTTCGCCGATAAGATTCCGTACTTCGACACCGTCTGGGACGGCGTTCACACCTTCATCCGCCCGCCGGCCGCCGCATTCCTGGCCTACGCCGCGATCGGCTCCGTTCCTACGGAATGGCGCTGGGGAGCGGCACTCCTTGCCGGGGGTGTCGCACTCACCTCGCACGGCACAAAAGCCAGCGCTCGCGCCGCCGTAAACGCCAGCCCCGAGCCATTCAGCAATTGGTTCTTGAGTCTGGGTGAAGATCTTCTCGCCGTCTGGCTGACTTGGATGGCCAACGCCCACCCGCGCATCACGGTAATCGTGGTTGTCTGCTTGATCGTGCTGTCGGTGTATATCCTCTACTACCTGTTCCGTTTCGCCCGGGCCGCGTGTCGTCGCCTTTTCACCTGACCTGCGCAAGCCTCTTGCAGAGGAGCGAGATACGGCACTGGTTTTTCGTTTGTTTCGCGGCTACTTCAAATACGTTCCCAACCAATCGAGAAACGTCTTGTACCAAAACTGGCTATTCTGCGGCTTTAACACCCAATGCCCCTCATCCGGGAAAATCACGAGCTTCGACGGCACTTCCTGCCGCTGTAGGGCGCTGAAAAATTCCAGTGATTGGGAATAGGGAATCCGGTAGTCCTTCTCGCCTGCAATCACCAGCGTCGGCGTCTTATACTTCCCCAACTCGCCCGCGAATGTCGATGGCGACCACTTCTTGTAGTTCTCGGGCGCGGACCACGGCGTCCCCTGCATATCATGTTCTTCAAACCACAGCTCTTCAGTGGCATACATCGCCACTTTGTCGTACACGCCCGCGTGACTAATGATCGCTTTGAAGCGGCCCGTATGCGTGGCAATCCAGTCCGCCAGGTAGCCGCCATACGAACCACCCGCCGCGCCCAGCTTGGTTCCGTCGGTAAACGGATATTTCGCCAGCGTATAGTCCACACCCTTCATCACATCAACGTACGCTTTTCCGCCCCAATCATTGGTAATCGCATCCGTGAATTTCTGTCCGTAACCGGTCGAGCCGCGCCGGTTAATCAGCAATGTCACGTATCCCGCCGCAGAAAATACCTGTGCGTTCCACCGGTATCCCCAGGAATTTCCCCACATCGTTTGCGGACCACCATGCAACAAAACCAGCAGCGGATATTTTTTCTGCGCGTCAAACTTTGGCGGTTTCACAATCATCGCCTGAATTTTTGTGCCCTCCGCGCCTTCGTACCAGAACGTTTCCGGCGTATTCATCTCCAGCCCCGCCAGCGCCGCATCATTCTGATGAGTCAGTTGCTTCACACCGGACCCGTCACCTGCCGCCACAAATAATTCCGCGGGCATCGTCAAACTGGTGCGCTCAAACACCAGAGTTTTGCCATCCCTGCTAAAAGAAAACCCCGTATTGAAACTCTCGCCCACGAGTTTTTTGGGAGTTGCTCCCGCTTTCGCCGCCATCGCATAAATCGGCTGCAGTGTTTCGTTCTCCGCCGTAAAGTAAATTGTTTTGCTGTCTGGTGACCACGCCAGCTCCTGCGCGCTTCGATCAAATCCCTCCGACAAATTTTCATTCTTGTTGTTCATGCGGTCGTATAACATCACGCGCCAGCGGTCGGACTCATACTCAGGCGCAAGTTGTGCATGATAGGCAATGTACTTTCCGTCTGGAGAATACACGGGGTTCCCGTCAAATCCGGGTTGCGCCGTGATCATCTTGGTGACCCCGCCCGCTGTCGGTACGGTGAACAAATTCCCGTTGGTGCTAATCGCTTCAACCTTGTCTGCCACCGCCACAAAACAGATCTCTTGGCCATCGGGAGAAAATGCAATGTCTGCCGCACCGCCCCTCTCGTCCGGCGGTACATCGTAGTCCGCGCCAGCCGTCAAGTCCTTGGCTTCGCCGCTGCCATCGGCAGAAGTGACAAACAGGTGCGCGCGTTTTCCTTCGTTCCAGTGCGTCCAGTGCCGGTACAGGAGCTTCTCCGCCACATGGGCCTTAACTTTATTCTTTTCCGCCTCTTCATCGCGCGCCTTGTTGCACGCATCATCTTTGCAATCCGGATATACCGACGACGTAAACAAAATGGTTTTCCCGTCCGGCGACCATTTCACCATGTCCGCGCCGGTGGCGAGTTTCGTGATCTTGTGGGCCTCGCCGCCGTCCATCGGCAGCACATACACCTCGGACGCCCCCTCGCGCGAAGAGAGAAACGCCAGCGTCTTCCCGTCCGGCGACCACACCGGCGAGGAATCCTTCCCGCTCTGCGTCAATTGCATGGATGCCCCGTCGGCAACCCCCACGGCCCAAATATTGCTGGCATTCCGGTTCTCGTCCATATCCGGCGTCGTCACCGTGTAAGCCACCCACGTGCCATCCGGCGAAATCTGCGGCTCACCCACGCGATGCAAACGAATCATGTCGTCAAAGGTAATGGCTTTCTTCGCGCCCTCTGGTCCCGCCACAGTGCGCCCGCCAGTCAGCGCTAAAATCATCATGATCGCCAATCGTCCAGCGCCCAGCTTTATCACGTAGGTCTCCTCAGAATTTTTCCGGCCTGCAACCGCTCGAACGCAACTCAAACAAAAACTTGGGCCACCCAGTTCCCGGGCGGCCCAAATCATGGCACGATTCCCACCCGAATCCAACGATTGTGAATTCCATCCCCGTTTCTTGTAGGGCCGCAGCAGGGCTCCTGCCAGCGTGGCAGAAGTCCAGGATCAACGCGAACCTGGTTTCCCTAAATCGCCACACCCACCGCCCAAATATACCCGTCGCCATCTTCCAGAATCACATCCCGCCACCCATGCGGAAAATCCGCAGCAGGCTGGAGTATCTTTACGCCCGCGGCCTTGGCCCGTGTTTCCAAGGCATCCGGATCAATTCCCATCACTCGCAACTCCGCTCCCGTTCCTCTCCGTTCCGAGCCCGCCGCGGTCAGCCGGGCATGTAAAGGATGATGATCGTAGCTGTGATCTGCATGCAGCATGAAATCCGTTCCCTGCAAATTTAGCGCGGCAAAATCCACATCTGCATGCAGCACTGTCGCGCCGAGTACATCGCGATAGAAGGGAAGCGAGGCATGCACATCCCGCACCAGCAAATTCACGGAAAACTTCGGCAACGAACGTCCATACGCGTCCGCCGGCATCCAACCCGCCCCTTCATGCTTCATCGTCATAATATTTATTCAAACCTCGCAAGTGTACTCTGCGTTCCTCTTCACTATTTTTCACGTGCGATTCCCGCCGTGCCGAACGAATCAGCCTCCAAATTGGCCGCTGGACCGGTCCGTTCTACGGACGAGGCGCCAATTTACCAGGGCTATGCACGTTGTCCCGCCCACCACGATCGCTTCGCCCTTACCCATCTTGGTGAGCAGCAAGACGGCCAGGGCAAGACTCGTGACCCAGAACACGGGCGCCGCGCGCAAGGAAAACGGCGCCTTACCGTATTTCCCTCGCAGCACAGGAAGCGCGAGCGCCACCGCGCCGTAAACCACCAGCCGCGAGGCCGCGGAAAGTGTCGCGTTCCACTGAAAATCTCCCAGCACGGAAAAAACAAACAGCAGCGAGGCATACAGAAAAATCGAAACATGCGGGGTTCGAAAGCGTGGATGGACGCGCGCCAGCCACCCGGGAAAGTCTCCCCGCTCGGCCAGTGCAAAGGCGATGCGCGGCGAATGCAATAGATTTGCGCTCAAGTAACCGTATGTCGAGACCAGCCCGGCAATTCCAATCGCTGCCGCTCCCCATCCACCCAAAAATCGTTGCGCGGCATCGGCCAAGGGGCGGGTCGATGCTCCGGCTCCTGGCAGCGTACTAAGCACCACATAAAACACTCCGGTATAGATAAAACACTGCAGCACCAGCGCCGCCAGCAACGCCATCGGCATATCGCGCCGCGGGTCACTCGATTCACCTCCTACAATCAAGGCCCCTTCAAATCCACCATACGCAAAAACCAGGAGCAGCAGCACCGCAGACCAGTTATTCCAGGATGCCGGCTGGAAAACCAGGGGCACCTGCAATTCCGGATGCACATGCAGAGCCACCAACCCGCTGACAATGAACGCTCCCAACATCCCGACTTTTATTACTGTGAAAATGTTGCTGACGACTTTTCCCGTTTTCACCCCCAGGTAGTTCAGAATCGCCAGATGTCCCAGCAGCGCCCCCATCACCAGGATCTGTCGAGAGCGCCCCTCGACGGCCGGAAAAAACTGCGCCGCAAACACGGCGAAAAGATTTGCGGCAGCTGCCGGCGCGGCGATTCGCGTCAGCCAAATCATCCACCCGACCAAAATCCCCGCAAATCGGCCAAATGCTGCGCGTCCGTAAAGATACAGTCCACCGGTCTCTTCAAATCGGGAAGACAGCTCCGCTATGCAGGCGGCCACAATCAGAATTCCCGCTCCTGCGAGCAGGCTGGCAAGCGGAGTGTACCCGCCAAGCCGCGCAGCAAGCAGCGCCGGCAGCCCGAATATTCCGGCGCCAATGATCGAATTGACCATCAACGCCACCAGGCTCCATCGCCCGATGCTGCGTACCAGTTTCTTTGGCGGTGCGTCCACGCACTCCCCTTGAATTTCCGCGCGAGCGTAACACACCTTGCCGCGCCTTACGCAGCGCCCGGCGCACCTGACTCTGCTACAATTTCTTTGGCGCAAATTCTTATGACCACGACCACCAGCAGCGGTCTTTTTCCCCGAAATTTCAAAAGACAGTTTCCCGTAGCCGTTCGTGGCGAAGGCTGTTGGATCATCTCCTCCGATAACCGCCGGTTTCTCGACGCCGCCGGCCAAGCCGCCGTCGTCAGCATCGGTCACGGCCTGAGGGAAATTGGCGAAGCCATGGCCGAGCAATCCGCGCAACTCGCTTTCGCCCATACCTCGCAATTTCATTCTGCTCCTGCGGAAAAACTTGCCGCCCGCCTCCTCGCCATTGCGCCGCAAAACTTCCACAATGGGGGCCGCGTCTACTTCACAAGCGGCGGTTCCGAAGCTACTGAAACCGCCATCAAGCTGGTCCGGCAATACTATTTGGAAACCAACCAGCCCGAGCGCTTTCGCGTCGTATCGCGCAATCAGAGCTACCACGGCAGCACGCTCGGAGCCATGTCCGTCAGTGGCAATGTCGCTCGCCGGGCTCCCTATGCTCCGCTACTTCCGGAATGGGGCCATGTTGCTCCGTGTTTTCCCTACCACGCGCCACAGCATCTTTCCGCCGAAGAATACGGACTTGCCGCCGCCAATGACCTCGACAAGTTTCTCCAGGCTCCGGATGCCAGCTCCGTCGCCGCCTTCATCTTCGAACCGGTCGTGGGCGCCACTCTTGGCGCAGCCGTCCCGCCACCCAACTACGCCCCACGCATCGCTGAAATTTGCCGCCAGCACAAGATTCTGCTCATCGCCGACGAAGTCATGACCGGCATGGGACGCACCGGCAAGCCTTTCGCTGTTCAACACTGGAACGTCGAGCCCGACATCATCCTGGTAGGAAAGGGAATCGCCAGCGGCTACGCTCCGCTCGGCGCGGTCATCGTCGCGCCTCACATCGCGCAAGCTTTCGAACACGGCAGCGGCGCTTTTCAACACGGGTTCACCTATCAATCCCATCCCGTTTCGACCGCCGCTGGCAATGCCGTCTTCGACTATTTCGAGTACCACAGACTGTTCGAGCGCGTCGCTCCCGCGGGCCATTCCTTGAAAAAATCTCTCTCCGATCTACTGGTACATCCCAACGTAGGCGATGTTCGCGGCCTCGGCCTGCTGCTCGGAGTAGAATTCGTCCAAAGCCAATCCACACGCTATCCGTTCCCCAAAGCCGACAACATCGCGGAACGAATCCGCCAGGCGGCCCTCGATGAAGGCGTGCTCACCTATCCCACGCAGGGCTGTGTCGACGGCTATCGCGGGGATCACATCCTCCTCGCTCCCCCCTTCAACATCACGCCCGAAGAGTCCACAAAAATCTCGACAGCCATCAAAGCGGCTGTAGCAAAAGTTTTTTCTCACTAGACCCTTTATGCGAGCCGTTTTGTTTCAGCGCAGTGTGTTTCTTGGCAGCCGTTTTATCGAAAGGATGGAAATGCGTCGCCTTCTCAGACAATTTTTTCTGCTCATTTTTGCCGTCACAATTCCTTCGCTCAGTCTGTCGGCGCAAGAGAAACCCGCCGTACCAAAACCTCGCGCCCGCGATCTGGGCGTCCCGTTTGACGGCACGCCTGGCCCGCTCAACGCCATTACCGATGTCCGCGGCGTAACGGTAGGCCACACCACCCTGATCTCCGGCGAAGGGAAGTTAGTTGTCGGCCAGGGGCCGGTGCGCACCGGAGTCACCGCCGTCCTGCCCCGCGGAAAAGATTCCATGGACATTCCCGTCTTCGCCGGCTGGTTCTCGCAAAACGGCAACGGCGAAATGACCGGCACCACCTGGGTCGAAGAATCCGGTTTCCTTGAAGGCCCCGTCATGATCACCAACACGCACAGCGTCGGCGTTGTGCGCGACGCCGTAATTCAATGGCGCGTCGCCCACGGTCAAGCCGACGCCTCCGGCTACTGGTGGTCGCTCCCCGTGGTAGCCGAAACCTACGACGGTTTTCTCAATGACGTGAACGGATTCCATGTAAAACCAGAGCACGCTTTCCACGCTATCGACACGGCCGCGTCCGGCCCCGTTCAAGAAGGAGTCGTCGGCGGCGGCACAGGCATGGTCTGCAACGAATTCAAAGGCGGCATCGGTACTTCCTCGCGGGCGCTCAAACTCAAGGAAGGGGATTACACGGTCGGCGTTTTGGTCCAATGCAATTACGGCTCGCGAAAAAATCTCCGCATCGCCGGTGTCCCGGTCGGTCAGGAAATCCCCCAGGAGGCCGCCTATTCCGCGATGCCTTTTAGCGGCCAAGACCGCGGCTCCATCATCGTGGTTGTGGCCACCGATGCCCCGCTCATCCCCACGCAGCTGAAACGCCTTGCCCGCCGCGTCTCGCTGGGCCTCGGACGGGATGGCAGCATCTCCGGCAACGGTTCCGGCGACATTTTCATCGCCTTTTCCACCGCCAATCCCGGCGCATCCTCCGACGATAAAGTCGTTGACCTAAAGATGTTTCCCAACGAAAAAATGGACGCTCTGTTCGCCGCCACCGTGCAGGCCACCGAAGAATCGGTCATCAACGCCATGGTCGCCGCCGTGACCACCACCGGGGTCGACAATCATAAAGTCATAGCACTCCCGCACGATCGTCTGCGCGAAGTCCTGAAAAAATATAATCGCCTGGCCAAATAGATTTTTGAGCGACGAGGTTCACGGAATGAAAAAGCTGCTGGTGGTCACACTGCTTTTGGTACTGGCCGCCGGCAGCTTGCTGTGGTCCTGCAAACGACCGCCAAAAATAAATCTGGCGATTACCCACGTCACACTGATTGACGCCACCGGCTCGCCCGCGCAATCCGATATGAGCGTGGTCATCGCCAATCAGAAAATCACAGCCATCGGCCCGACGCGATCCACTGGGATTCCAGATGACGCTCGAATCGTCGACGCCACCGGAAAATTCTTGATTCCCGGCCTGACCGACGCGCATATCCACCTGACCGGTGCCGGCGAACCCGGCGGTAGCCGCGAATTCATTCTTCCCCTGCTGGTCGCCAGCGGAATCACCACCGTGCGCGACATGGGCAGTTATCTCGAATCCATTTCGCCGCTGCGCAAAGACATCCAGGACGGCAAACGCCTCGGCCCGCGTATCTTCACTCCCGGCCCCTATCTTGACGGCAGCCCTCCCTCGTTCCAACCGTCGTTCGTGGTAACCAACGCTGTGCAAGCCTCTGAAGACGTTCATGCCCTGGTCGAGCGCAAAGTCGATTTCATAAAAGTCCAATCCCGCCTGGCTCGTGACGCCTATTTCGGGATTGCCGATGCCTGCCGTCGAGAACACATTCCCTTTGTCGGCCATGTGCCCGATGCCGTCACCGCGTCCGAGGCCTCTGACGCCGGACAAAAAAGCATCGAGCATCTCACTGGTGTCCTGCGCGCATGCTCCAGCAACGAGCGTCGTCTGATGGGCCTGCAGTTTGTTGTTCCCGCAATGCAGGAAACTCCCGTCCAATCGCGCGACCGCCAATTCGCCCTGCAGAATCAGCTGCTGACGACATACTCGGAAGAAAAAGCCAGCCAGCTCATTGCCCAATTCGTCAAAAATCAAACCTGGCAAACTCCTACGCTGATTCTCCTCAAAAACGATGCGTATCCGACTCCGCAATCGGACCCATCCCGTGACGAACGCAATAAATATGTTCCGCACCAGCTTCTGGAAACCTGGAAGAAGGGAATTGCGGACCGGGACAAAAGAGCTACGCCGCAAGAATACGAACTCCGTAGCAAACTCCTGCAAAAGTCTCTGCAACTCGTGGGGAAAATGCAGGCCGCCGGAGTCCGCATTATGGCCGGCACGGACTCGAGCGCCCCGTACATCTTTCCCGGTTCGAGCCTCCATGAAGAACTCTTCCTATTGGTTCAAGCCGGCCTGACCCCCCTCGAAGCCCTGCAGGCGGCCAGCAAAAATCCCGCCGAATTTCTCGGCATCCTCAAGTTCCAGGGAACGATTGAACGGAATAAGTTTGCCGATCTCGTGCTCTTAGACGGCAATCCCCTTGATGACATAAAAAACTCCCGCAAGATCGCTGCCGTGATCCTCCACGGCAAATTCCTCGACCGCGCCAGTCTCGACGCGCTCGAATCTTCGGCCGAAAAATACGCCGCCACCCAATAGAATTCGTTGTTGTTCTGGATTTGCCGTTGCGCGCTCCGCCTTCCGGTCCGCGCCTCTCGGTATCATCTTCTTTTCGCCATCACCCGCTCATATCCACGCCGCCACAATCCTCCCCGCACTTCCGGCTACCTTCAGGCCGTCTCTTCTGGCCGCAAAATACCGTTCATTAATCTCCTGTGAACCGAGCTGCTCCACCTTTGAGAATCCCCGCTCCCGCAAGAACTCATCCAGCTCCTCCGGTTCAAAATACAACCGAAACGGCTCCCCGGCCTTCGCCACTCGTCTTGCCAGCGCTTCAAGGGCTACTCGTTCAAAAAATCCCAGCGCGGACTTGGCCACCGCATAGTCAAACACCACGCCACTTCCCGCCGGAAATCCCCCCAAAAATCGCAAAGTCCCCGCCGCCGCCGCCCTCGTCAAATAAGGCACTACCCCCAACCAGGAAACCAGGGTCCTCTCATCCTCATGAAACCCTGAGGCCGCAAGCCGTTCCGCCAAATCATCCAGCTCAAAATCCACCGCTACATGACGCACATTCCCCGGCACCCGAATTCCCGCTTCATGCAAGCGCATCTGCTTCCAATCCTGCGTCGCCGGATGATCCACCTCGAACACCCGAATTTCCGCCGTCGTGCAAATCCCGCGATACGCCGAAGTATCCAGCCCCGCTCCGAGAATCAAGTACTGCGCAGCGCCGCCAGCAATCGTTTCCGCCAGCTGGTCCTCGGCAAACCTGCTCCGCGCCACCGTAAACGCCCGAAACGTTCTGCCAATTCTCGAGTTATGCCGCTGGGGATCGCCGTAAATCTCCTCGACTGCCGGACCAACAATCCGCACCGCCAGCGGATCGTCCAACACCCGCGGCGCCTCGTCCAGGATCTGGTGTCCTGCCCGCCGCAGAGCCACCCGCAGCGCCGTCCGACTCGGCACATTCTCTTTCATGGTCTGGTCCCAGCCACGAGAAGTTTAACAGCGAGTCTCCCCGAGCGGAGTTCCGCCCAGCGCTTCGCTGGCAAAAGCCCATTCTTTCTGGTGTGCCCGCCCGAGTACCTGCCCGGGCGGTGAAACTGTCCTAAAGGACAGTAATCGTCAAGCTATGCTGCCCGCATCCTTCCGCTCGCAATTCCGGCTCTTCGCCTAAACTAGGCATGTCACAGCATTGCTTCTTACCCTCTTCAGGCGACTCGGCCACAGCACATCGGGCCTCGCGAAGGATACAAAGGATTCATGGGAACAACGGTCCAGACTCTTCCTTCTCCAGCAGAGGCGCAGGCACCAGCGGCTACGCCGCCAGCCGTACAACGGACAATTCACACAGCGCAGCTGGTTACCGCGATGCTCAAAAGCGCTCCGCACGTGAGCGACCTGATTTTCTCTCCCGGCCGCGCTCCGCAGGTTGAAGTCAGCGGAGAACTCGTCGAACTGAAATACAAAGGGCTGGAATGCCTGACCCCGTCCGATACCAGTTACATCGCGTACGACATCATAGGCAAGAACGAAACGCCCATTCGTAAATTGGAGCAGGACGGCTCTGCGGACCTTTCCTATGGAGTATCCGGAGTTGCCCGTTTTCGTGTGAACATTTTCAAACAGCGGGGAAGCTGCGCGATCGTCATGCGCGTCATTCCCAACAGAATCCCGGGATTCGAGGATTTGAATCTTCCCGCCTCATTGCAGGACATCGTGCAGTTGCGCAACGGCATCGTGCTGGTTACCGGACCGACCGGCTCCGGCAAGTCTTCAACTCTCGCCGCCATTCTCGATCGCATGAACGAAGAGAAGGCGTATCACATTCTTACGATCGAAGATCCCATTGAGTTTCTGCACCGGCACAAGAAATCAACAATTCATCAGCGGGAATTGCACACGGATACTCCCACATTCTCCCTTGCGCTGCGCGCAGCTCTTCGTCAGGCGCCAAAAGTTATTTTGGTCGGCGAAATGCGCGACCGCGAAACAATTGAAATTGCTCTCGAAGCTTCCGAAACCGGACATCTGGTCATGTCCACCTTGCACACCATCGACGCTTCGAAAACCGTGGAACGCATCGTCGGCGTCTTTCCGCTTTCCGACCAGCAAGCCATTCGTACGCGCCTCGGTAAAGCCTTCCGGTACATCGTTTCCCAACGCCTCCTGCCGCGCAAAGACGGCAAAGGCCGCATCGCCGCCATAGAAATTCTCAAGTCCACCATGCGCACTCGCGATTACGTGGAAAAAGGCGAATCAGAAGGCAAGTCGCTGCTGGACGCCATGCGCGACGGTGACACCGAAGGCATGCAGCATTTCGACGGGGAACTTGAAAAGATGATTCGCAACGGTATCATCGATTTCGAAACCGCCCTTACCTACTCGACCAATGCCGGCAACCTGCGCCTCGAACTGGCCGACTTCAGCGAAGACCGCCGGAACAAATCAAAATCCAGCGGCAAAACGTCGTCCGGCACCGAAATCGAACTCGAATAACGGCCGTATCTGGAATCTCGGCCCGCTGCGCTACAGCTGTTCGCATCCCGCGCTTCCTGCCCGGCCCGCTCGCTTTGACCAGTGCCGGGCGCGCTCCCAAAATCCTTTCTTCCGTCCACCAGACTCCCCGCAAATCGGATATCCTGTAGGCACATTTCTTATGCCTTGCGCGCTCTCCAATTCACCGCTCTGAAATGCTCAACTCTCTCGACGTTCACCAACTGGAATTCGCGCGCGAATGCGCAGAGATAATTTTCACCCTCTTCTTCGTGGTCGGTATGGCCCTTGCCGCTCCGCGCGCTTCCAGGCTTTTTTTCCAGAAGATTGAAACCGCCATCTCCGATTTTTCGCTTCGTACCGGCACCGTGGCACTCCTTCTTTTCGTCGGCATTATCGCGCTGCGTTTAGCTGTTCTCCCGCTTGTTCCTCGCCACGTCCCTGGTATTCACGACGAATTCAGCTATCTTCTCGCCGCCGACACCTTTCTCCATGGCCGCCTGGCGAATCCCACACATCCTCTCTGGATGAGTTTTGAATCCTTCCACATCAATTGGTTTCCCACCTATTCCTCCATTTATCCGCCGGCGCAAGGCGCCCTTCTCGCTCTCGGTAAGATCCTCGGGAATCCCTGGATTGGCATTGTTCTGAGCGTAGGCGCCATGTCGGTCGCCATCTTCTGGATGCTGCTGGCCTGGTTTCCCTCGCGCTGGTCGCTCCTCGGGGCCGCCCTGGCCGCGGTAAAACTCGGTATTGCCTCCTACTGGATGAACAGCTACTGGGGCGGTTCGGTCGCCGCCATTGGCGGAGCGCTGGTTCTCGGCGCCATGCCGCGCATCGTCCGCCGCGCAAACACCCGGGACGCCTTGCTCCTCGCGCTGGGCATCGGCATCCTCGCCAACAGTCGTCCCTATGAGGGCTTCATTTTCTGTCTACCGGTGGCGGCATGGTTCCTCTCGTGGCTCGTGGGGAAAACCAAATCCCGCGACCGAGCGTCCGCGCGGATTCGCAGGACGTTTCTGCCTCTCGCTGCCGCGCTCACGCTGTTGGTTGGCTGGATGGGCTATTACAACTGGAGGCTCACCGGCAGTCCTCTGCTGCTCCCGCACACCGTCAACGAGCGTCGCTATCATTCCGCTCCGATGTTTGTATGGGGCGATGTCAAAGAGCCGCTCGAATATAACAACCAAACGTTCTACGATTTTTACACTGGATGGGAGCGCGAAGAGTATCAACGCAACTGGTCCAAATTCTGGTACGTCTCGCAACTAAAACTCACGCGCTACGCCCCGACGTATTTCTGGATGGGATTTTTTATTGCGCTGCCCGGATTATTTTTTGTCTTAAGGGATCGCCGAACCCGTTTTCTGCTGGTGTCCTCGGCCTTCGCCGTCTTTGCCATGTTCTCTGTGGTATGGGCGAACCCGCACTATATTTCGCCCTGGACCTGCGTGTTCTTTGCCTTGCTTGTCCAGGCCATCCGCCATGTGCGTCTGGTCCGCCGGGCGAGGCGCCACACCACGCCGCCGATGGGCATCGCGTTGTCCTGGGCCGTTGCTGCCGTGCTTTTGCTGGATACATCGCGCCTGGTATCTCAGCACGCCTGCGACACGCTCGAGTGGACCTGTCAGGGTGATCCCAGCCGCGCCTCGGTCAGCGACCGCTTGTCGCAACTGCCCGGAAAACATCTGGTAATCGTTCACTATACGGATGACGACCATAACATCCACGACGAATGGGTCTACAACGACGCGGACATCGATGGCGCCAAAATTATCTGGGCCCGTGAACTGACTCCGGAACAAAACGCGAGGCTCCTGGCCTATTTCAGGGAGCGCTCCATCTGGTGGGTCGATCCCGACAACGACAACACCGAACTCGTTCCCTATCCGCCCAAGCCCGAGGAATAGAAATCTACTTCGTGGCCACCATCAAATTGTTCAAGCCCACTTCAAATCTCCGGTGAAAAAATCTGTTAAATCCGATCTTCTGCAGCATCTGCTGAAACGCCGCCACGGGAATCCGCTTCTGATGTTCGTCGCTTTCCATCTCGTCGCTGATCATGTGAAACGCATGCAGCACATTTAAGATCGGATCGACCATCGACGAAGGCCAGGTCAGAATGAGCGTCCCGCCCGGCGCCAAAACGCGAAACGCTTCGCGCAAAATTGGTTCCGGCTCGGTCAAATGCTCGAGCACCGCCAGCAAAACCACATGATCAAAATTGCCGGCAGCAAACGGCACTGGCGCGCGCAAATCCGCGCGAACTTTCTGCCAGCGCCCGCAAATTCCATCCGCCTTGGAGTCCTCGACCTGGTCGTCAACGCCGGCCCCGAACGCAATCCGGTCGGCGGCAAAGTCCAGGAACGCCGTCTCCAGCCCGCACCCTAAATCGAGGACGCGCGAATGGGGGCGGATGTGCGTGTAAGCCGCTTTGAATCGCTGCCGTGCAATAAAGTGATCGAGTCCGGTATAAGCCATTATTTAAGGTCGTAATCTCCGATGTAGGTGCCGCGGCTGATCCCCAGCATACTCAGGAAAAAAGCCGCAAAAATAACCTGCACGCCGATAAACAGCCACATGGCCCAGAACAGCACCTGGCGCACCTGTTCGAGGGGACCAAATCCACTGGCCGCCCACCGGTAGGTAATCCAGGCGCATCCGGCAAACCCCACGAGAAAAAGTCCACCACCAACGAGCAAGCCCATTTCGAGCGTGACCCGTTTCAAAACACGTTTCAGGGAAACGGTATTGTGATCAAACCGTTCGGCATAGCTAAATACCTTGGCAAACGATCCGATGGAAATGATCTGGATCCCCAGCAAGGTAAAAATGACCCCGAAGATCATGGTGTGAACATCGAGCGTAATATGCTCTGAAATCATTCTCGGCCCGGGCAGCAGCCAAAAGACAAGAAACAATCCGAAGGCGACCAGGGCGGCTCCCGGGAGAATAAAAAGCCAGTTTGGTGCGTACAACAGCATGAATCGCAAATGCCGCCAGCCATCGCGAAAGCTGCGCAGGTGCGGCGGACGTCCGCGCTTGTCCTTGAACAAGGTGATGGGGATTTCCGTGATTTTCGCGCCGAGCTGAGCGGCTTTAATAATGAATTCCGAGGCGAATTCCATTCCCGTGCTGCGCAAATTCATTCGTTCGTAGACGTCACGAGTAAAGCCGCGCATTCCGCAGTGGCTGTCGCCAATTCCCGCGTGAAAAAATAGATTTAGCAACGCGGTCAGCCCGGGATTCCCGATATATTTGTGATGCCATGGCATGGCGCCGGGTTTTATTTCGCCGCGAAAGCGATTTCCCATCACCACATCCGATCCCTGCTTCCACTGTTCGACAAAACGCGGCACTTCGCTGAAATCGTAGCTGTCATCCGCATCGCCCATCACGATAAACGCGCCGCGGGCGGCCGCAATTCCCGCGCGCAACGCCGAACCGTAGCCGCGCTGCGGAACGGCAACCACGCGCGCGCCCAGATTCCGCGAAATCTCGATCGATCCGTCGGTCGAGCCGTTGTCCGCCACCACGACTTCGCCGCGCAGACCTCCCGTCTGAAACGCGTTCATGGCCTTTTCCACACAAAACCCAATCGAATTCGCTTCATTCAAGCACGGAATTACCACGGAAACTTCGACAGCATCCCCTGCAGCTGGCGAGCCCGCGCCCCGACTCACACTGGCACGGGATTCTGGTGTTTGCCGCTCGTCCAAGAAATCGCTCTCCGTCGATTCAATTTCTGCCGGCCCACCCACAGCGGCTTCTCCGGTGGCAGGGAACGCCTGGCGGGTGCGGCGCAGACCACCTCGCCCAAGAGTTCCGGCTTGCTTTTTCCCGCGCCATCATTATCATGGCCCATTGCCGTAGCATTGTCCCGGGATGCCTCTGAGACCACACATTGTCTAACACATCTGACGCGTCTTCCAGTAGCAAGGCCCCAACTAAGAACGGTGAAACAGGAGGCGCGACCCCGGGCCGGGGCCGCCTGCTGCAAGTTCTCGGCATGTGGTTCGGGATCGCCGCCGCGGTGGGCAACGCCATCGCCGCGGGCATTGTGCGTACTCCCGGTGACATCGCCGCGGGGCTTCCGAACCCATGGCTGTTTCTTGGCGTCTGGGTCATCGGCGGACTGTATGCCCTGTTTGGCGCGTCTTCGATGGCCGAGCTGGGAGCGGCCATTCCCCGCAGCGGCGGACAGTATAATTTTTCGCGTCGCGCGCTCGGCGATTACGCGGGGTTTATCGTCGGCTGGAGCGACTGGCTCTCGAGCGCAGGAACGCTGGCGGCGGTCGCGATTGTCATTGGCGAATACAGCCATGCACTGTTTCCCGCGATGGGCGCGCATGAAAAGCATTTGGCCGTCGCTGTGCTCGTCGGCTTTGCAATTCTGCAGTGGCGCGGAGTGAAATGGGGCAGCGGCGCGCAATTGTTTACGGCTGTTCTAAAAACCCTGGCGTTCCTGGTTTTGGTCATCGCCTGCTTTGTTCTTGGCGGCCAGGCACGAAACTCTCCCGAAGCCCTGGCTGCTGCCGCGGCGGTCACCACAAAACTCACTCTGGCCTCGGGCTGGCCGCTCGCTATCGCTGTGATGCTCGGATTGCAGAGTGTCTTTTACACCATTGACGGGTGGGACGGCGTGATTTATTTCGGTGAAGAAGTTCGCAATCCCGGCCGCGATGTGCCTCGCGCGATTTTCGGAAGTGTATTTTCCATCATGGGAATCTATCTGCTGGTGAACGCGGCGGTCCTGTATGTGCTGCCGATGAACCAGATTGCCGGGAATACATTTTCGCTGGGCACTGCAGCGGAAAGAGTTTTTGGACGATACGGCGATCCGATTATTCGCTCGATCATGTTGATTTCGCTGTTGAGCTGCATCAATGCCTGCCAGATGTTTTGCACGCGAATCTTGTATGCGATGAGCTGCGACGGATTATTTTTCCGCAGGGTGTCACGCGTGAACGCCGGTGGCACGCCAACTTTGGCGCTGCTTTTGAGCACGGTTGCGGCGGTGACTTTTGTGCTGGGAACATTTGAGCGCGTCATCGCGATGCTTTCGTTTTTCTTTGTAGCCAATTACACGCTGACGTATTTTTCGCTTTTTGTGTTGCGCAAAAAAGAACCGAACATGGAGCGGCCGTACCGGGCCTGGGGTTACCCGTGGACGACCGCGATTGCCTTTCTGGCCTCGGTTGGTTTTCTGGTCGGTTCGCTTTTAACCGACCGGCAAAACGCGCCGCTGGCGCTGGGTATGCTGGTGCTGAGTTACCCGGTTTTCCTGCTGCTGAAATGGGGAACCAAGCATACCGACGGGGTCACGTCCAGGAAGTAAATCTGTAAAACTCCACGCGCAAAAACGGGCTCACAAATCTAGTTCGATACTTTTTCCGCGATGGATTTCCCTTGCAGGAAGTGCAGCAGGTAATCCTTGCTGCCGGTTTTGGAGTCGGTGCCGGACATGTTGAAGCCGCCGAAAGGGTGGGCGCCGACCAGGGCGCCGGTGCATTTGCGGTTCAGGTAGAGATTGCCGACGTGGAAAGCTTCTTCGGCTTGCTCGATTTTCCTGGGATTCTGCGAGTACACCGCGCCGGTTAGGCCAAATTCGGTGTTGTTGGCGATTTCCAGAGCATGGTCGAAGTCTTTGGCCTTGATTACGGCGAGAACCGGGCCGAAGACTTCTTCCTGCGCCAAGCGCGATTTCGGATCGACGTCGGCGATGACCGTCGGTTGCACGAAATAACCATCGCCCGGAGCGCGTTCGCCGCCAATCATCAGCTTCCCATCCTTCTTTCCGAGATCGATGTAGCCGAAAATTGTGTTCATAGCGGTTTCGGTTACGACCGGACCCATGTAGTTGCTGGGATCCTCGGCCGGACCGACGGTGACTTTCCTGGTGCGCGCGACGAGTTTCTGGACAAACGTGTCGTAGATTTTTTCTGAAACGATCGCGCGAGAGCATGCGGAGCATTTTTGCCCCTGGTAACCGAATGCCGCGAGCGCTACGCCTTCAACCGCGGCGTCGATGTCGGCTTCCTCGTCCACGATCGTAGCGTCTTTCCCGCCCATTTCGAGGACCGCGCGCTTGATCCAGATTTGGCCGGGAACGCGCTTGCCCGCATTTTCACTGATCAGCAGACCGACTTCTTTCGAGCCGGTGAAGGCGATGTAGCGCGTCTGCGGATGTTTCACGAGGGCATCGCCGACTATTTCGCCAGGGCCGGTGAGCAGGCTGAGGGCTTCTTTGGGGATTCCGGCTTCATACAAAATGTCCACGCAGACCGAGGCGACCAGCGGCGACTCCTCGGAAGGTTTGAGAATTACGGTATTGCCGGTGACCAGAGACGCGACCGTCATCCCGGTGGCGATGGCGGCAGGAAAATTCCAGGGCGGAATCACGATGCCGACGCCGAGTGGAATGTAGCGCATGTAATTTTTTTCGCCCTGGATGGGGGTGACAGCATGGTCTCCGGCGAGGCGCAGCATTTCGCGGCCATAAAATTCACAGAAGTCGATGGTTTCGGCAGTATCGCCGTCCGCTTCGGCCCAGGATTTGCCGACTTCGTTGACGATCCAGGCGGAAACTTCAAATTTGCGCTCGCGGAAAATAGCGGCGGCGCGGAAAAGAATTTCAGCGCGCTTTTCGGCGGGGACAAGTTTCCAGCCCGCAAAGGCTTTGTTGGCCGCGAGAACGGCCTGGTGGGCATGTTCGGCGGTGGCGGTCTGGAAAGTGCCGAGAACCTGCTTGGGGTGCGATGGGTTGGTGCTGGTCATCTTGGCCGAGGTGATGACTTTCTGGCCGCCAATGTACATCGGATATTCGCGGCCGAATTGCGAGGCGACTTTGGCGAGGGCGTCCTGCATGGCCTTTTTGTTTTCGGCCTTGGTGAAGTCGACAAAGGCTTCGTTGGTGAATTCGGGGCGGTCAAAGGTGGATGCGGAGCTGGCCATGGTCGGGAGTCCTCCTGAAGGTGCAAACGACCTATTGTACTGCTTTGGGAAATGGGGGGACAAGTCGCGACGCGCGCCTTGCTTTCCGGGGTTTTACAAGACTTTGCAAGGAACGCAGGGGTAGGCGGGGGGCCAGGGAATGGAAAAAACCGAGGTACCGCTAGACGGGCAGCGGTCGGGCCGCGCGACGCCCGCCGAAGCACGGCCGGGGCGTGCGGCGAACGGTGACTCGCTTTTACCTAATCACCATTCTGGTATTTTCGGTTGAAGAGTCTGCTTGCAGGTGGTGGGGCACCGGATGCCGGCGGCGTTAGGAACCAGCAAGGACTTTGTATTGGGCCGGAGTGAGCGGGACAACCGAGAGGCGGCCGATGCGCACCAGCGGAGAGTCGGCGAACAGCTTTTGCGATTTGATTTCGGCCAGCGTCAAGGGCTTGGCGACAGGTTTGCCCGCTTTGATCTTAATGATGGGGACTTTGGGATCTTTGGCGTCGACTGCGACCACGGTGGCCGTGCCCACTGCGGATTTGTGTTCGCCCGTTTCATAGATAATCAGGCGATCGCCGCGGCTCATTTCACGGAGATGCTTTACGGCTGTGGGATTGGAGACGCCGTCCCACTCCGTTTCTTTATCGCGCTGGAGATCGGCGAAGGAGTAGACGGTCGGTTCGGTTTTGAGCAGATAGTCGGACATGTTTGCTGGACCTCGCTTGCTGCGACGAACTGATTTTACCTCGGATGAGCGGCGAATAAAATTAAAGAAGTTCTCACGTGGTCATGGCATCTCCGCGACGCGGTAGTACACAGTGGTGCTAATGGCGAGGTGTACCAATACTGTACCCATGGGCTATTGATCAAGAATTTCCGAAGTCATATGGTGCGCGCAACCGTCGTATCGCCTATCAGCACACTTCGATGTTCTAGTCACGTTGCAGCCTTCCGCTGATAGCGACCACCCACCCGAGACGGGCCTGAAGAAGCGCGGGAGACGCTTGTCTCTCTGCTATGGAGGAACCCGGTTATGGAATGGAATGCTACAAGTGTGTTCAAACGAGAGAATTCCGAACGCTGTGTGACGCAGGAGGAGGGAAAACAAGATTCCAAGTCGCGAAAGGTTGGCCGAGCCGTGGCGATACTTGCGGTGGCCAGCTTTGCGCTGATGGGAGGGACTTCGATTGCTACGCACTCGCAGAATCCTGCGCCGGCGCCCGGTGCCATGTCGATGGATGTGCTGGCGCCGGTGACCTCGGCAGCGCAGGAAGCGCCTTCCGGCTTCGACGGACAGACGAATGGACTGATTGATTCGACTACACACACCGCGGACCAGATGGTGTTTCAAGAAGTAGAGGAAGCCGACGAAGGACTGGGGCCGATATACAACGCCCAGTCTTGCGCGGAGTGTCATCAGAACCCGACCACGGGCGGAATCAGCCAGGTAACGGAGTTGCGCGTGGGGACGACTTCGCACTCAGGAGTATTCACAAATCCGAACGTGAAGATTGGCGGCGGCAGTGTGACCATTCCGAACCGGTCACTGATCAATGACCGGGCCGTCTGCCCGAGCGGGGATTTTGCGGACAATGAAGTGCAGGAACGCGTACCGGACGGGATGAATACGCGGACGCTGCGGACTTCGCTTAATACTCTGGGTGACGGATTCATTGAAGCCATTGCCAGCACAACAATTACGCAGATTGCGTCAAACCAGTGCCGCCGAGGTGCCGGAATTTGCGGGCAGGCCATCCTGGTGCCGGTGCTGGAAGTGCCGGGACAAATGCGCGTGGCGCGGTTTGGCTGGAAGAATCAACACGCGAGCCTGCTGTCGTTTTCAGCCGATGCCTATTTGAATGAGCAGGGTGTGACGTCACGACTGTTGGCGCAGGATATGACCACGCTTTGCAAGACCACCAAGGACCCGGAAGACCATCAGGAGGCGGACGGCTTGGCGGACATCGATCGCTTTGCGCGATTCATGCGTTCAACGAAGGTGCCGGCCCGGGACGCGACACTGGCGGCTAGTTTTGGGGCCGAGCGCGGCGCTGATGTCTTTGACCGGATTCAGTGCGATACCTGCCACGTTTCGTCGATTACCACTGCGCCGACAGGCTCGGTGATCAATGGCGGGGCATTTGTGGTGCCGGACTCGCTCGGAAATAAAATCATTCATCCTTACAGCGATTTTCTTTTGCACAACGTAGGGACGGGCGACGGGATTGTGCAAAACGGTGGCGCAGGTTCGGCCAACAAGATGCGGACGCCTCCTTTGTGGGGAGTGCGCTTGCGGACCAGGCTGTTGCATGATGGGCGGGCGCTGACCTTTGATGAAGCGATTCGCGGTCATGGCGGCGAAGCGTCTGGCGTGGTGAACAGCTATAAGCAGTTGAGTGATGCGGATAGACAAGCCTTGCTTACCTTTCTGCGATCGTTGTGACCGAGTTGAGTGGAAGAAAAGGACGAGCCCCTACCCCGCCGCTGGAATCGGTGACCGGGGTATGGGCCTGGCTGTCTCCCCAATGACCGGCCGGCAATTGTGGAGATCGAAGATGCCGCCGGCAAGCGACGGCGCCACACGGTCGCGCTAGGACACGAGTTCGTCGAGCGCGCAGGCAAAGGCCTTCGTGTGCGCGTCGATGTCGGATGGCGTGGTCGCCGGGCACATGAGCGCCATGTTATGGAAGGGCGTGAGGAGGATATTGCGGTTCAGAGCGTACAGGTGAAGGAAGCGTTCCAGTTCGAAGTCGCTGGCGGCCGCCGATTCTCGTCCATTGCGGGGTGCGGACTGCGTGAATGTGTATTCGGCCCGCGCTCCGAGTTGCGTTACATTCCACGGGAGTTTGTGTTTTTTTATTTCGCTGGCTACGCCGTCGTTGAAATTCCGGGCTAGCGGGATCATCCGGGCGAAAGATTCCGGAGTGAGCAGGTGCTCTAGTGTGGCGCGCATGGCCGCCAGACTGAGCGCGTTGCCGGCCAGTGTGCCGCCGATTCCGCCTACGTCGCAGTCTTCGAGCTGAATTCTCGCACTGATGCGCTGGGCCACTTCCTCGGAAAGGCCGAACGTGGCGCCGGGGATGCCACTGCCAATGGCCTTTCCAAAAACTAAAATGTCGGGGTCGAGTTGCCATTCGGCGGTGCAACCACCGGGGCCGGCACAGATGGTGTGGGTCTCGTCGGCGAGGAAGAGCGAGCCGTAGCGGCGGCAGAGTTCGCGGGCGGCAGGCCAGTAGTCCGTGTCGGGGAGAATGATGCCCACGTTGGTCATGGCGGGTTCGCCGAGGACGCAGGCGACGTCGTTGTGTTTTAGGGCGGCTTCAAGGGCGTTGAGGTCGTTGAATTCGACGATACGGGTGGTTTCGGCGGGATTTACAGGTGGACCGATGTTGCCGCGACGCGAGACGACGGTTTCACGTTCAAGCGTGGCGAAGGTTTCATCGACTGTGCCGTGATAGCAATAGTTGAAGACCAGGACTTTACTCCGCTGGGTAATCTCTCTTGCAATGCGGATGGCGAAGCGGTTGGCATCGGTAGCGGTCAGTGTGAATTGCCAGAAGGGAAGGCCGAAGCGTTTTTGGAGATCTTCGCCAACCCAGAGGGCGTCTTCGGTGGGGAGCATGGTGGTGAGGCCTTGCCTTGCGCGGTGGGCAACGGCTTCGGCCACGATTTCAGGGGAGTGGCCGGTCATGGCCCCGGTGTCGCCGAGGCAGAGGTCGATGTAGTCGTGGTTGTCGACGTCGGTGAAGTGCGCGCCTTTGGCGTGGGCCAGGAAAACGGGAAACGGGCCGGGCCATTTTTTCATCCAGTTCATGGGGACGCCGCCCAGCAAAGAGTTTTTGGCGCGCGCGTAGAGGGCGGCAGAGTTAGGGTGAGAGGCGAGGAATTGTTGTTCTTCCCGGTGGCGGAGGGATCTTAGCTTGGCGCGGTTGATGGCGGTAGCCATGGAATACACCTCATTGTGGTTGCCGCGGCGGCGGAACTCCCCGGAAGGCGCCCTATTGCGTCAGGATGCGCGGTTAGCGGAGGTCGCGGATGATCTCTTTGGCGGCGTTGGCTCCGGAGGCGCCGGTTAGGCCGTTGCCGGGATGCGTGCCGGAGCCGCAAAGGAAAAGGCCGCGGATGGGCATTTTGTAACGCGCGTGGTCCAGGACCGGCCGCATGGTGAAGAGTTGGTCGAGGGCCAGTTCGCCGTGGTAAATGTGACCGCCGGTGAAACCGTATTCGGTTTCCAAATCCTTTGGAGTGATTACCTGGATGGCTTCAATCAACGAGGGAAGGTTGGGCGCATAGTTTGCAAGCGTTTTAACTACGGTGTCGCCTAGCTCTTTGCGGCGGGTGTCCCAGTTTCCTTCCTTCAATATATAGGGTGCGAATTGAACGTAGATGCTGAGGACATGCTTGCCTTCCGGAGCCAGCGACGGATCCATGAGCGTGGGGATCGTCGCGTCGAGATAGGGAGCAGCGGAGAATTGGCCGTATTTGCTGGCGTCGAAGGCCCGTTCGAGATAGTCGATTTCCGGT
This sequence comes from Saccharimonadales bacterium (SeqCode), assembly GCA_035317965.1. Lineage (GTDB taxonomy): Bacteria > Acidobacteriota > Terriglobia > Acidiferrales > UBA7541 > Acidiferrum. The sequence goes on from DATHFT010000050.1 coordinate 77,835, forward strand.
CCGATGTGAATGCGCCCGGACAGGGCCTGGCGGAAACCATCCGGGCCAACTGTTCCGGCCAGCGATGGAAACGCGGGAAGATCGCCGAGGGCCAGGTTTACCTTGGCGACGTTGCCACTGGCCCGGAAATTCTTCATGCGCAGGGCGAAAGTGGGATCGAGTTGCGAGGGATCGATCAGGTTGAAGAAGGTGCGGCGCGGGTCGACGCCGGAGACCACCGCTTCAGCGGCGATTTCTTCGCCGTCAGCAAGGACTACGCCGGTAACGGCGCCTTCTTTGACGCGGATGTGCTGGACTTCGGCACTGGTGCGAATCTCGGCGCCGGCGGCTTTGGCGGCTTCCGCCAAGGCGCGCGTGAGCGAGCCGACGCCTCCGCGCGGAAACGCGGCCGAGCCGACCGGATGTGCGTCAGCTGCGGAGCGCAAAAGAAGGACGGCGGTTGAACCAGCCGACCACGGGCCCAGGGCGGTTCCGAAGATGCCACGGGCGGCGACGGTGGCGCGGATCAGTTCGGTCTCGAAAAATTCGGAGACGAAATCGGCGACGGCCATCGGACCCCAGCGGAGGAGATCGAAAATACCGGTTTTGCCGAGTCCGCGGACGCCGCGGCCCGTTTTGAAAAGATTCCAGAAATCTTCAGGCGTGGGATGGTCGATGGCCGGCGGAGTGATGCTGGAAAGCTGGTTGAAGACGGCGGACATTTCTTCAAGAGACTCGGCGAACTGAATATATTTGGTGGCGTCTTGCGAGGAGATGCGCGCCATGCCACCGGCGGTTTTGGCGTGATCGTTGTAAAACAGGATGGACTGGCCGGTGAGCGACGGCGCGAAGACGCGCGGGTCCGGATACAGGATCTGGCAATCGTATTTTTCAAGCGCGATATCTCTGGCGACATCCGCGCGCAGGGGGCCGATGGTGTGCGCCAGCGTCGACGCCTTGTAGCCGGGAGCGAACTCTTCGGTGATAGCGCCGCCGCCGACGATGTCGCGGCGTTCCAGGACCGTGGGTTTGAATCCGCCTTTGGCGAGATAGTAGGCGGTGATAAGACCGTTGTGGCCGCCCCCGATGACGACGACTTTTTGTCCGAGTGGCATGTTAGTTGGCCGCCTTTTGGCGGGAGCCGGAATTTTTCCATTCCTTCAAAATCACCTGGCTGGCGATGCGGCCATTGGCGCCCATGATGCCGCCGCCGGGATGCGTGGCCGAGCCGCACATATACAGGTTGTCGACCGGAGTGCGGTAGTAAGCCCAGCCGGCGACCGGGCGCAGGAAGAAGAGCTGTTCAAGAGAGAGTTCGCCCTGGAAAATGTTGCCTTGCGTGAGGCCGAATTCACGCTCGAGATCGAGCGGCGTGAGGATCTGTTTTTCGATTATGAGGTTTTTGATGTTGGGCGCGTACTCGGCGATGGTGTTGACGACGTTATTGCCGAACGCTTCGCGTTGATCGTCCCAGGTGCCTTCGGCGAGTTTGTAGGGCGCGTATTGCACGAAGCAGGAGAGCACGTGTTTGCCGGCGGGCGCAACGCTCGGGTCGGTGAGGCTGGGGATGACCATGTCAATGTACGGTTTGCGGGAATAGTTGCCGTACTTGGCGTCGTCGTAACCGCGTTCCATGTATTCCATGTTCGGAGAGATGGAGATGGCTCCCCGGAGATGCGCGCCGTCACCGGGGATGGCGCGGAAGTTCGGGAGACCGTCAAGGGCGATATTGACTTTGCCGGAAGAGCCGCGAAATTTGTAACGGCGGACGCCTTCCAGGAAATCCGCGGGGAGTTCGCCCGGCTCGATAAATTTTTCGAACGTGAGATGCGGGTCGACGCTCGAAGAAACGACATTGGCAAAAATTTCTTCCCCGGACTGCAGAGCGACGCCGTTGACGCGGCCATTGTTGATGAGGATTTTGCCGACAGGCGTCTTGGTGCGGATTTCGACGCCCGCTTCGCGGGCGGCCGCCGCAATGGCATTGGAAATGGCGCCGGTGCCGCCGCGGGAAAATCCCCAGGAACGGAAGGCGCCGTCGATTTCACCCATGTAATGATGGAGAAGAACGTAGGCGGTGCCGGGGCTGCGAATGCCAAGGAAGGTACCGATGATTCCGGAGGCTGACATGGTGGCTTTGAGAACGTCGGTTTCAAACCACTGGTCCAGGAAGTCGGCGGCACTCATGGTCATGAGCTGGACGAGGGTGTAGCGCTCGTCCGACGAGAGCTCGCGGAAGCGCTGGAGCATGAAATGGAGCTGCTTGAGATCTTTCGGATTGAGGGTAGTGGGGTCGGGCGGGATCATCGAGAGCATCGGCTTCACGAAGCGGCACATCGGGGTCATCATCTTGGAAAATTCGTCGTAAGCTTCGGCGTCCAGGCGGGAGTGGCGGCGGATTTCGCGGATGGATTTGGCGTGATCGTTCATGCGCCAGAGGTAGTCGCCGCTCGGCATAGGGGAGAAGGTGCCGTCGAGCGGAAGGATTTCAAGCCCGTGGCGGGGCAGGTCGAGTTCCCGGATGATCTCCGGACGGAGGAGAGAAACCACGTAGGAGCACTCGGAGAAGAGGAATCCGGGAACGATTTCTTCGGTGACCGCGGCACCGCCGAGTACGTGGCGACGCTCAAGGACCAGGACCTTTTTGCCGGCTTTGGCCAGATACGCGGCGTTGACCAGGCCGTTGTGACCGCCGCCGATGACGATGACGTCATAGTGCTGAGGCATAGAAATGACTCCGGGATAAGAAGACTGCTTTGAATAATAAGAATGCGAAAATGCAAACGCGCTATTGTACTGAGAGAGTGGGAGCTTCACAAGTTGGAGGAGTTGGCATCCGGGCTACGGCCAGTGCCCCCGGGGCAGGTTTTTGCAGATGGCGGAGTTAGAATCGAATTGGCTGCGTGCTGGCGGTGGTGCCTCGTATGAAGTCCATGAATGGCTGGGTTGAGCTGGCGGTTCCGGGATTCATTCTCCTTTTGATTTTGGAAGCGATTGCGGCTGCCATCATGCGGCGGGATTTGTATGAGATCAAGGATACGGCCGCCAGTTTGACGATGGGCGTTTCGAATCTGCTGATCAGTTTGTTTTCCAAGGCGGTTCAGTTCTCAGTTTTGGTGTTCTTGTACAAGTTCGCGATTTTTAACATTGGGTATGCGTGGTGGGCGTGGGTGCTGGCGTTTTTTGCCGATGAGTTCAGCTATTACTGGTTTCACCGGACCAGCCATGAGGTTCGGATCTTCTGGGCTTCTCATGTAATTCATCATTCATCGCAAAAATACAACCTTTCGACGGCCCTGCGGCAGACATGGACCGGAGGGTTCATGAGTTTCATTTTTTGGCTGTGGATGCCGATTGTGGGATTTCCTCCACTGATGGTGTTGACGATGAATGCGATTAGTTTGCTGTACCAGTTCTGGATTCATACAGAGCTAGTGCGATCGATGGGACCGCTGGAAAAGGTGTTGAATACGCCTTCCCATCACCGGGTGCATCACGGGGCGAATGCCAACTATATTGACCGGAATCATGGCGGTACCTTGATTATTTGGGATCGCTTGTTTGGGACCTTTGCGGCAGAAGATCCGGCCGACCCGCCGCGTTTTGGATTGACGAAAAATCTGAATTCGTTCAATCCGTTGCGAATCGCGTTTCATGAGTGGATTGCGATTGGACGGGACCTCTGGCGGGCGCGGGGATGGCGGAACAAGTTGCGGTCGGTGTTTGGAAGTCCTGGGTGGGAGGCCGAAGAGCGGCTCGAGAGCCAGCGGCTTGCGGCTTCAAGGAGTTCGAATCTATAATCCGGTGTCTTCACAACAGTATTTTGCAGCTGCATTGGGAGGAATCGTGCCGGTTGGAACTGCATTTCATGAAAGAACTCTTGCGCTGTGCGAGAGCCTGAATTACCGGGAATGGTCGGGCTACTACACGGTGAGCGTATACGAGATGCACCATGAGCACGAGTACAACGCCATTCGGAATTCGGCGGCCGTGATTGATATTTCTCCGTTGTTTAAATATCTGATTACCGGCAAGGATGCGACCAGGCTCGTGAACCGGGTGATTACACGGGACATCAACAAGGTGGCGGTCGATCAGGTGATCTACTGCTGCTGGTGCGATTCTGAAGGCAAGGTGATTGACGACGGGACCATCACCCGGCTGGGGGAAAATACCTACCGCTGGACGGCGGCTGATCCCAGCTTGCGGTGGTTTCAGCAAAACGCGTTGGGGCTCGACGCGGACATCCAGGATATTTCCGAGCAAGTGGCGGCGCTGGCTTTGCAGGGACCTACTTCGGGTCGGCTGCTGAAGGCGGTGGCGGACGCCAACGTGGAAAATTTGAAATATTTTCGCGTCACGCATGGAAAAATTGGCGGCGTTCAGGTGGACATTTCGCGAACCGGGTATACCGGCGATTTGGGATTTGAGATTTGGATGCCGTGGAAGGATGCGGTGAAGGTCTGGGATGTGCTGATGACGAAGGGGAAGGCCTTCGATATTCATCCGGCGGGCATGCTGGCGCTGGATGTTGCGCGAATTGAAGCGGGATTGATTTTGATCGAAGTTGACTATACATCGAGCAAGAAGGCGTTGATTGAGGCGCAGAAATTTTCTCCGGCGGAGATAGGGCTGGGGAAACTGGTGGATTTGAAGAAGGAGAATTTTGTGGGGCGCGACGCGCTGGCCGAAGAAGCGAAAAAGGGCGCGGCGCGAGCGACGGTTGGCCTGGAAATCGATTGGAATGAAGTAGAGGCGCTTTACGACAAGAAGAGGATGGCGCCGCAGGTTCCGAGCATGGCTTCGCGGACGGCTGTGCCGGTTTATCGCGGGGGACGACTGGTGGGGAAAGCCACTTCTACGACTTGGTCGCCTACCCTGAAGAAGATGATTGCTCTGGCTTGCGTGGATCGCGAGCAGTCCACTGTCGGGACCACGCTGAACATGGAAATGACGGTCGAGGCGGAACGGCATACGGTTTCGGCAAAAGTGGTGGCGATGCCGTTTTTTAATCCGGCGCGGAAGATGGCGACCCCGATTATCTGAAGCCCGGAATAGATAGAGCTATTTTGCGGCTGAATCAATGAAGGCGGCGATGTTGGCCTTGAGTTTCGCGAGGTCTTCATCGCGAAGATACATCATGTGGCCGGCGTCGTAGTACTGCAGCTTGATATTGCTCTGCAACTTCTCGGGCAGGCCGAGGTGCTCCATGGTGTATTCGGTGGCGAAAAACGGAGTCGCTAGATCGTAATAGCCATTTTCGACTTCCACCTTGAGATGCGGATTGGTAACCAGCGCCTGCACCAGATCGCCTTCCACATTCGGGGAACCGGGAAATCCGAAATTATTGCCGCCACTGTTGTGTTTCCAGTCCCACAAATTGCCGGCTTCATCAGAACCAGTGCGATACGTCTTTTCCTGGCCAAATTTCAGCTCTTCGCGAACGTAGGTATTGAACGCTGCTGCATAGGGGCCGGTAATTGACGTATCTTGCGGATCGTAATCTGCATATTCACCGAGCAGGTCGACGCTGGCTCCAGAGAAGCGCGCGTCGAGGCGTCCGGTGGTGAGTCCGCGGCTGCGTTGCAGCTCCTTCATGAATTGCGGGAGGTTTACCCGCAGATTGGCTTTGACCAGGTAGTCTTCACTCAGACCCGTGTACTGCGAAAGTTTTTTCGCGACTTCAGCCTTTTCCGGCGCACTCAGCCTGACTCCTTTCATCAGCGCGGTTGCGTACTCGGACTGCGCATACTTGCGCGTTTCTTCAAGCAGGGTATTGAGATTCTCCGGCCGATCCTTCAATACCTTGTGATACCAGGCCGTGGCCGCATAGCTGGGTAGATAGAAAATGTAAGTCATGTCCTGGCCGGGATTGAACGAAATGGTACCGAGGTCGAGCACCGAGGAGATCAGGACGATACCGTTGAAATACATGCCGTCGTGCGATTGCATGTAGCTGGAAAGCGCAGCAGAGCGGAACGTGCCGTAGCTTTCGCCGATCAGAAACTTGGGGGAGTTCCAACGGTTGTTGCGGCTTACGTATATGTTTATAAGCTGGGCGATGGATTTCAGGTCCTGGTCGATACCCCAAAAATCTTTGTCCTGGGCCTTACCGACGGCATGGCTGAAACCCGTTCCCACAGGATCGATGAAGACCAGATCGGTTTTATCCAGCAGAGAGTAGGCGTTGTCGCCAAATTTGTAGGGCGGCGGCGGAGTGGGTTCCGCATTGGTGGTGGCCACCCGCTTGGGCCCGAACGAACCCATGTGCAGCCAGACCGAGGCAGAACCCGGTCCGCCGTTGTACAGGAAGGCGATGGGGCGCGTGGCGGAGTCCTTCACGTCGCTGCGCGTGTAGGCGGTGAAGTAGATGAGCGCCGTGGGCTCGTCCTTCTCGCTTTTCAAAAGAATGGTGGCGGCGGTGGCTTTGTAGGGAATGGTTTGCGAACCGAGTTTGAGCGAGTGTTCGGTGACGGAAGACTCTTCTTTGGGCGCGGGAGAATCGCCCGATTTCTCAGATGGCTTGGCATCCTTGTCCTGGGCCCCTGCAGATGCGGGAATAGCCAGTGCGCACAAAATTGCCGTTAGGACGGTGAGCTGAGAAAACTTTGCCATTTTTGTTCTCCTGAAACGGGTTCTGCATTCTTGCCGAACGGTAAAGGTGCACGATTGTAGTGATCGAGGGAAAGCCAAGTCAAAGTCGGAGCTCCCGCTCGACGGTCGCCCAGTTAGACGTGGCAATTCTCGGAAAGTACGCTCGGCCGCTTACTGGTGCCTTGCACTTGGGGAGATTGTAAATCACATTTACGTTTCAGGGGCAGGGCTTCATAAGAGCCTGGGGGCCTCCGAAACTGCTGGAAGAATTCATTTCCGGGACGGGGCTGGCCCCACCGCGCCCGGAGAATTCGGGCTTATACACTCGCGCCGAGAACCACGAGAGATTAATCCTTCAGGACCAGCGTGATTTCGCCGGCGGCGTTGGCGGCTCGAAGCTGACACTGGCCAGGTCGCTGACGATCCAGTCGGCCCGGGCTGCGAGAAGTTCGGCGTCCCCTGCAGTGGTGCGAACGGCGAGCACGCGCGCTCCGGCGGCTTTGCCGGCACGGATACCGGCGGGAGCGTCTTCCACGACCACACAATCCTGCGCCGAAAAACCCAGACGAGCAGCCGCTTTAATGTACGGCTCGGGATCGGGCTTGCCGATGACGACGTCGTCGGCGGTGATGAGATTTCGCGGAAGCGGCAGGCCGCTGGCGTTGACGCGCACGTGGGCCAGGTCGCGAGTGCAGGAGGTGGCAATTGTCCAACGGTCAGATGGCAGAGCGGTGAGCAGGTTCAGTGCACCGGGGAGAGGGATGACCCCTTCGAGGTCTTCAATTTCGCGGCGTTCCACTTCGCTGTTTTCGGCTTCGTGATCGGCGTCCGGTAACAGCTCGCGGATTGTGGTTAGGCTGGGGCGGCCGTGAGCGCGACGGATAGTATCTTCGGGATCAAATCCGTGTTGCTCGGCCCACCAGCCCCATACTCGCGCGACAGCCGGAGTGGAGTCGACGAGGACCCCGTCAAGGTCGAAGAGTACGGCACGACAAAGGATTTTTCTCATATGGAACTATTTTAAATGCAATGCGCCGTGGAACGAGCGGAAATTTCGGCGTGTGGAAAAGAAAATGCTCGAAGCGGGAAACCGCGTGACATTGCCGCCGTTACAGTTGCCGGCGAGTGCTGTTGCGAATTCCAGCCATTCGTTCGATTCTGAACCTGACGATGGACAGACCAGCCTGTAGTGTCGCATCTTGGTTTCATGGAAAAAGATATGCTTTCGCTCGTGAGCGGGCGGCAAGGCCATTTTCAGTTTGAGTCCGGGCATCACGGGGATCGCTGGTTGCAGCTGGAGACTTTGTGCTTGCGCAGCCGGGCCATACAGCCCTTTACGGTTGAACTCGCAAACCGCCTTGCGAAGTATCAGGTGGAAGTGGTGTGTGGTCCCCTGGTTGAAGGCGCCTTCATCGCTTTGCTTGTTTCACTCGAACTGGGCTGTGAGTTCACCTATGCGGAACGATTTGCCGACGGCGGGCGCTCGCAACTATTTCCCGTCGAGTATCGTTTGCCGAAAAGATTGCACTCCGCCGTGAAGGGGAAGCGTGTTGCCATTGTCAACGATGTGATCAGCGCGGGATCGGCGGTGCGAGGCGCCTTTTTGGATTTGCAGGCGCTTGGTGCCAATGTGGCGGCAATCGGCGCGCTACTTGGGCTGGGAGAGAGCATTTCTCACTTTGCGGCTGAACAAGGCGTAGCGGTCGAACTTCTGACGCACATGCCGCACAACTTGTGGACTCCGGGAGCGTGCCCACGATGTGCCGCGGGCGAGCCGCTGGAAATCGTCGGCACCTCATAGAAATAACTTTTTTTTTGAAATTGCAGTGGCAGGCACAATGCTTTTCCCGCTTGGCAGCGTTTACTTTGCGCGCCGGCACTTGGAAATAGCGTCCCCAACATGTAAGTTATTCAATCTATAAGTCATTCAATAGATCCAAATGGAACCAACCTACACAAAATTCCGCAATGTTCGGTTGTTCAGCTGCCTTGACGGCTTGCGAGCCTTCAGCATTATTGGTGTTATCTGGTTTCACAGCTGGTGGGGCACCCCTTACTACTCACGTTTGGCAGCCATGCCAGTGCTACGAAATGGTTCGTATGGAGTACACATTTTCTTCGTAGTCAGCGGATTCCTGATAACAACTCTTCTGCTACGTGAAAAGGAAGCTTTCGGCGTAATCTCTCTGCGCAATTTCTATCTGCGCAGAGTATTGCGGATCTGGCCTTTGTACTACGCGGTGCTGGCACTGTATGTAGTGATTGCGCTCGTCATGGAGCGCGGCACTAGCCGAGGAAATAGTTTTTTTCATTATCTTCCAAGCTTTGCCACCTTTACCTATACGTGGTTTATATCCGCAAATTGGCCCGGCGGCATGTTCAATCTGGCGTGGACGTTGGCCACCGAAGAACAGTTCTACCTCGTTTGGCCCATCGTCTTGCGATTTTTGCGGAGCTCGTGGTCGTCCATAGTTATCTTGGGAACCATTGCGCTGAAACTGGCCGCCGATCATCACCTTACGGATCGGTTTCTACCCGTTGGCTGGTTGCCCACGCGGATCGTGCTGAGCATTGCTGTGTCCATCTGCATGGGTGTGCTATTGGCGCAGGCTCTGCACTGGCGGCGAGGTTTTACGTGGTTGTATTACCTGATTGGATGGAAATGGTCCGCTCCGGTCATGCTTGTGGCGATGCTCATTTCTCTTGCGCCCGCACACGTCTCGTTTATGCCTGCTTTTGCAACGACTACCGCACTGGTAGGCGCGTGTGTCATTCGAGAAGATAATGGTCTGTCTGCTTTACTAGTTCTGCGCCCCATCGCGTTTATCGGCACGCTCAGTTACGGGATGTACCTCTTTAATTCTATGTCGGTGCACGTTGTTCGTTTCGTGCTGGCCAGGCTTGGGACGGAATACCCCCCGCTCATTTTTGTGTTGGCCGTGGCATTGGCGACGGCGATGGCCTACCTGAGCTATCGCTATTACGAAGCCCCTTTCCTGGCATTGAAGTCAAAATATGCACGCCTACCGTCGACGCGCGCTCCTCAGAGCAACGAAAAAACTTAGGCCCGGCAGAAAATCGGCTGAATTGATCTATAAGTTGATTCGGCAATCTAGCCAATTGAACAGCGGTCCAGTACACCGTCCCTCATATTGAAGAGATAGATGGTTCCTGCAGAGATTGGCAATCAAGTCAAATAAACGAAACCCCAAGAAAAGTAACTTTTTCTGGTTGAGATTGACTGAAAATGTATTTTCTACTGACCGCGAATGAAATTTCCTAGCGCGACGGCACTTGAGCCGAAACTTCAGGAATTTGCGACTCCCCACTGGGTATGACAGCAAAGCAGTCGTATACTCTCGGCCAATGAACATTTCGGCTGCGACGTGGATAGACATTGTGTGTCTGGCTGTATCCGTCTCAATGTTTGAGATGGCTTTAACTGGCAAGGGCAGGACAAGCGGCCGGGGAGCTGCACACTATTTTCCTGTCACTCTCTGGCTGCGCCCAATCCTAGGCTTTATCGGCTTCGTGCTCTTCGCATTTGCTTTGATTCACTTCTTTCACAGACTCAACGCTTAACCCAGAACAATACCGCCGCCTTGGACAAAATGCTGCGTGCTGTCATCACTGAGAAGGCTAAGAAGCGCCGTGTGTTCATAGAGTTTTTTTAATGGTCCCGGAATGGCTAGACCGAAATGCACCCGCAATTCGTCCCAACGGGAATTAAGGAGCCTTTCCCTGTATCTTCGAATCGATTCCTCAGTAGGCAGTTTCGGTTTTCTGAAGCGCGCCAACAACCAGTTCCCACCGATAAGTACAGCCAATATCACGACGAAGAAAGCCAACACCCCCAAGCCAACCAGTATTGCTGATTGCATAATGCGTCGAAGTACTGACTGTCTCCTACCCCGCGTTCATTCCGGCCAGGCAAGAAAGATGATACACAAGGAAGGTAGACTAGCGCTGTACCAATTCTCGGAACCGTTAAATCGCCTGTGTTTTATTGGGTATTTTTGGGGTGGGAGACGGGGATTGAACCCGCGACATTCGGTGCCACAGACCGACGCTCTACCAGCTGAGCTACTCCCACCACTGACTGACAATAAACAGTTTACGCTACTTTTCCGATATGCAAAAGAGGGGTCAACGGAACTCACCGTAGCCGGGCAAACGAGGTTGAAGGGCGGGTAAAAGCTAGCCTTTACTTTTGATTACCGAGAAAAACAAAAATGGAACCTCATCGCAAAGCATAATAGCGTTACGAACTCGCTTGTCAGCAGCGGAGCGGACAAAATGTTTGAGACAGTAATCGCTGGAAACCCCGATACCTGTAGGACCGAGGCTGAGATTGCAGACGAATCGCGCAACAGAGTCGCCGTCGTGTACGAAGACTCAGACGGGTGGCACACGCAGGTCCTCGACGACCGAGTAGAACAAGCCTCAAGCAGTTTCAATGCTCTCATCGAAAACGCCAAGGAAGTGCTTTCTCATTACGTGAATCGCCGAGGCGACAAAGTACCCACCCAATTGAAGACGAGGGGGCAACTGTCATTGTGGCTCATGGAAAAAGACGACGGCACCGTGATGGGCCAAAAGACCAACGCCTTACCTGGAAACTGACTGCCCCTGTGGGGCTATCGTGGTTTCAGTCGCCGCTTGTCCAGAATTTCCTGAGCACGTTGGCGGACTCCTCAAGCAAAGTCTGGGCCTTGGAATCAAACGCGTTCAGATGTTCGCTTTCCACATCAATTGTGCCGATCACATGATCGCCAGTATCGTCCAGGATAGGCACAACTATCTCCGCTCGCGTACTAGCGAGCGCGGTCAAGTAGCTTGGGTCACTCGCTACATCACCCACATTGACGGTCTTTCGCGCGGTGATTGCCCGTGATGTGAGTCCTTTTGTAATGGGAAAGACGGGATAGGCTGGCGCGTTCGGTCCACTCCAGGCAATGTTTGATACGGTGCCCGGCCGAGCGTTCACGTCATAAATGCCGACCCAGCGATAGGCCCCCGCCCCTCGAATTGCCTCTGCGATCCGTTTAGCCTTGGTTACGCGGTCCTGATTCAGCGCAAGTATTGCTTGCAACTCATCCGGTAGTGTCCCATTGGTCGCGATGCAGTCCTCCGAGGTGGCTGAAGTATATGGGGCCCGCTGGCGCTAGGGGCGGAAGTAAGTTTCTGTTACTTGACAGTGCTGGCTAGATTATAACCGCCCCGGGTTCGTTTGAGTGCCATTCACCCAATCCTAATAGGCCTCAGGGTCATGAAAGATCGGAGCAGGACCCGCTACCCCGAGGCAAATATATCTCCTCTCTACTGCGGAGAACTAGTACGAGCTGGCGGGAGTTCGCCGTGAGAGGTTGGGTTGGACATCCGGGGCTATCGCCGCACTCTAGCAAAGATCGCGGCGCGGAATTTGCACGACGGCAGGAAAACCTGTGCTGAAAGACACAGAATGCCGCGCGAAAACTGCAAGGGGAGATTTTCTTACTGACTTGGCACTCTTGGCACGGGTACTAAGAAGATCTACAGGATATGCCTTATTTTATTATCGTTTCGAATCTTTCATAGTGTCTTCAGACATGTGCATTTTGGAGGCGTTTCGTCTTACGCGATTGGGACGGGATGCCTCCCCTCCAAATTCCCGCCCACTCCCTTACGATTTGATCGTACCCGTCACTTCGAGCTGAACCCGTGCTGTACCTGCGCGCGTCGTGCACCCGCTCGATAGGGCAAGGAAACGCGCCTAACTCGTTATTTGCCGCGCACGGTGGGGGCTTCGATTGGCAACGCAGTGGAGTATTTTACTTCTTCAAGGCAGATGAAGGTGCGTACCGAGACGATTCCGGGTACGCGAAGAAGCTTTTCCTTAAGGAAGCTGGAAAATTCCTTCAGATCAGCGGCGACAACTTTGACAAGATAGTCGAAATCGCCGGTAAGCGAGTAGCACTCGAGCACTTCGGGGAACCGATTGAGCGCATTTTCAAGTTCGCGCATGCCTTTGTATTCCTCTTTATCGCGGGTGATGCTGACAAATGCCATCACACCGTAGCCCATTTTTTCGTGGTCCAGCAGCGCGACGGATTTCTTGATCACGCCTTCGTCCTCCAGACGCTTGATGCGGCGATAGCACTGGGGCGGGGAAAGATAGACGTGTTCAGAGAGCTCGACATTGGTGGCGCGGGCTTCGCGCTGCAGGTGGAGAAGGAGTTTCCGGTCGATTTCGTCGAGGGTAAAAGGCTGCATGGTCCGTGCTCCTATTCAATGGATAACGCAACGTTCTTGCGCAGAATAGCTGCTTTTAGAGCGAGTTCGCAAGAGGATTTCCCGAACTGTGATATAGATTGAACTACGGATCATGAGATTTTTTCCGTCTATCGCCGGCGCGACTGGAGTACGGCTAGCGGCGCCGCCTTTGCGCGCCCTTTTGCATGGGCTGGTGGACTACGCGGGGATTTTTCCGCCTGCAAGGCTGGGCCTAGGGGAAGCGGTCGAGAATTACTCGAGATACCAGCGGTCCGGGCAAAACTGGACGCTGGGCAGATTTATTGTTCCCCTGGCGCGGCTCGCGGAATTTGAACGAGCACTCGACACGGTGCGGGACGAAAGTGCCGCCCGTGAGCCATGGAAGCTTTCTGTGCTTTTAGGTAACGACATGAAGGCGGACGCGGAGACGATTCGTTCGTTCAATCATCGGCGCGCGGGAGCAGCCCAGGGCCCAGAAGTGCGGATCGAGAGCGCGGAGCGAAAAGTCGCGACCCCGGAAGAGATTGCAAATGCAGCAGAGCAGATTCCGCCGGGCATCGAGACCTATTTCGAGGTGCCACTGACGGATGATTTGCCGACCCTTGTGGCGGAAATACGCAAAGTAAAGGGTCGTGCAAAAGTTCGCACCGGTGGTGAGACCGCGCCGTTGTTTCCTTCCTGCGGACAAATTGCATTTTTTCTGGGAGTTTGCCGAGCGGCCGAAATTCCATTCAAGGCGACCGCGGGATTGCATCATCCGCTGCGCAGCTATCAGCGTTTCACCTATGCAGCGGACAGCCCCTCGGGAATGATGCATGGCTTTTTAAACGTTTTTGCTGCCGGAGCTTTCGTCCTCCATGGAATGAACGCAAAAGATGCGGAATCGGTTTTATCGGAAGAATCCGCTGAAGCATTTCGCTTCGAGGCCGGGGGCATTTCCTGGCGGGACAAAAAATTGACGAGCGAAGCGATTCAGTCTGCGCGACAATCGTTTTGCACTTCCTTTGGTTCCTGTTCGTTTACCGAACCTGTTGCGGATTTGCAGACGCTTCACCTCCTATGACGCCCACGCTCGATTCCACCCACGACCCCAAGATAAAAAGCTGGCTGGAGTCAGCGAATTCCGCGACCACTGATTTCCCCCTGCAAAACTTGCCTTACGGAGCTTTTGTTCGTCGGGACAGGGGCGAGAAGCCACGCGTTGGGGTGGCGATTGGGGATTTTGTGCTGGATGTGGCTGGCTGCGAGTCCGACGGGCTGTTCAGCGCAGGAGCTTCTCCGGCGGCTGAGGCCTGCGCTGCTTCTTCGCTAAACCAGCTGATGACGCTCGGACAGACTCACTGGAAAGCGTTGCGCCGCGAACTGCACGAACTCCTGCGCGCCGATGAGACGAAGACCGCTGCGCAAGGCGCGGTTGGCAAACATTTGCTGCCCATGAGCGTGATTCGCCTGGTTGCTCCGGTCGAGATCGGCGACTATACGGATTTTTACGCGTCGATCTATCACGCCACGAATGTGGGCAAAATGTTTCGTCCTGACAATCCGCTGCTCCCAAACTACAAGTACATTCCGATCGGTTATCACGGACGGGCGTCTTCCATTGTCATCAGTGGCACAGCGGTTCGGCGTCCGCTGGGACAGACGCGGCCGGATGCGGCTGCGCCCCCTGAATTTGGTCCCACGCGACAGCTGGATTACGAACTGGAAGTAGGGTTTTATGTCGGACCCGGCAACGCACTTGGCAAACCACTGCTCATTGCTGAGGCGCCTGCAAATATTTTTGGCCTTTGCCTGGTGAACGACTGGTCGGCGCGCGACTTGCAGGCATGGGAGTATCAGCCCCTCGGTCCGTTTCTGGCCAAAAATTTTGCGACCACCATCTCACCGTGGGTGGTGACGCTGGATGCGCTGGAACCTTTTCGCGTGCCGGCATTCGAACGGCCCACTGGCGATCCGCAACCGCTGCCTTATTTGCAGTCAGAAGGCGAGCAGAAAACGGGCGCAATCGACATAACGCTTGAAGTATTCTTGCGGACTGCAATGATGAAAGCGCAGGGAATTGAAGCCGTGAGATTGAGCCGTGGAAATTTTCGCGACATGTATTGGACAATTGCGCAAATGTTGACGCACCATGCCAGCAGCGGCTGTAATTTGCGTGCAGGAGATTTGCTGGCCAGTGGAACGGTTTCCGGCAATTCCCGGGAGGCGCTGGGTTGTTTGCTGGAATTAACCAAGCGGGGCACAGAACCCGTCGTTTTGCCCAACACCGAGCAGCGGAGCTTTCTTGCCAACGGCGACGAGGTTATTCTGCGCGCACATTGCGAACGTGAAGGATTCGCGAGAATTGGCTTTGGGGAGTGCGCAGGAGCTGTGCTGGGGTGATACAAGGTTCTCGAATAAAAAAACAGGAGCTTGCAATGAAGCGAACTGCAAAAAATTTGCGGCTGATTCTGATTGCCATGGGGATGGTCGCGACACCCTTGGGGAGTGTGCGCGCGCAGGAAAAAGAGGCCGTCAAGGAAAATTACGTCAAGACGCACTATACAAAGTATGAGTATCGAATCCCGATGCGGGACGGAAAAAAACTGTTCACTTCGCTGTATGTGCCAAAGGATTCTTCGCAAACATACCCGTTCCTGATGCAGCGCACTCCCTACAATGTTGGTCCCTACGGACCGGAGGACTACAAAAAGACGCTCGGCCCTTCCGACGAATTTGAAAAGTCCGGATACATTTTTGTGTATCAGGACGTGCGCGGGAGATACATGTCGGAAGGCGACTTTCTGGAAATGCGGCCGCACCTCGATGCGAAAAAGTCGGCACAGGACACCGACGACAGCACGGATACCTATGACACGATCGAGTTTTTGCTGAAAAATGTTGCAAACAACAACGGCAACGTGGGAATTTACGGGATTTCATATCCGGGATTCTATACTTCTGCGAGCATCATTGACTCGCATCCGGCGCTGAAAGCGGCATCGCCGCAAGCCCCCATGACGGATCTGTTCCTCGGCGATGATGCCTATCACGGCGGCGCATTCATGTTGTCCGCCAATTTCGGTTTCTACGACTACTTCCGCTATTTTCCGAAGCCTTCGCCACCAGTGGCCCAGGTCGAATCTGATTTCGGAACGCCGGACGGCTATGCTTTTTATCTGAACGCGGGCCCCACGGAAAATCTCAAAAAGGCCTTCCCGCACGGGGACAACCCGCTGTTCAATGATCAATTGACACACGACACCTACGATTCCTATTGGAAGGTACGTGATCTTTCGCAACACATGAAGAACGTCAAGTGTGCCGTGCTGGTTGTGGGTGGCTGGTATGACGCCGAAGATCTTTCCGGTCCCTTCAAAACCTCGCAGGCGATTGCAAAGTTCAATGCGGGGACGCCGAACACTTTGGTTGAAGGCCCCTGGGTGCATGGCGGTTGGGCGCGCGGGATGGGCGATCATCTCGGCGACGTGCAGTTTGCCTCGGCCACCAGCGAATTCTTTCGCGCCCACATTCAGTTTCCATTTTTCGAACACTATCTGAAGTCAAAAGAGGATCCAAAACTGCCGAAGGCCTACGTTTTTGAGACAGGAACGAATGTCTGGCGCAAATATGATGCCTGGCCGCCCACCAATACTGCGACCCGCACGCTGTATTTCCATGCTGGAGGAAAACTGTCATTTGCGGCGCCTGCCGACCAGGAAGGTTTCGATGAATATCTCAGCGATCCCGCGCATCCTGTTCCGTTTGTCAACTACACCGCCGCCAGCGTTCCGCAGCGCTACATGGTGGACGACCAGCGGTTTGCTGCAGAGCGTCCGGATGTTTTGACCTATGTTTCCGAACCGCTCGAGGAAGACCTGACGATCGCCGGGCCAATATCCCCAAAATTGAAAGTTGCCTCGACGGGAACCGATTCCGATTTTGATGTGAAGCTGATTGATGTTTATCCTGACAATTCGCCCGATAACCATGACCCGGCAAAACTCGGCAAGCGGGTTTTGGACGCACCCGAAGTGAAAATGGGCGGCTACCAACAGCTCCTGCGCGGTGAGCCGATGCGCGCCAAGTTCCGTAACGGCTGGGAGAAGCCGGAACCGCTAATTCCCGGCAAGCAGGCGGAAGTGGATTTCAGCATGCCCGATCTCAATCACACGTTCCGGCGGGGGCACCGCATCATGGTGCAGGTACAAAGTACATGGTTCCCGCTGACGGATCGCAATCCACAAACATTTGTGGATATTCCCCAGGCCAAACCCGAAGACTTCAAGAAGGCCACCGAGCAGGTCTTTCACGAGAAAGGCGCCGCGTCGGGTGTGCAGGTTCTGGTTTTGACGAAATAACGGGGAGCCGGTCTCGGGAGCGGGGGCATCGTTTATTGGCGATGCCGCCGTTGCGGCTTCATGCCTTGAAACGCTTGTGCAGGCCCTGCCAGCATTCAAAATATTGTTCATCCAGCTGCGAGGATTCCAGCGCGAATTTCGTTGGACGGCAGACGAAGCGCGTTTCAAACATAAACGCCAGCGTGTCCGCAACGTACACCGGCTTCAGCTCGGCTTTCGTCGCTTTCTCAAATGTAGCGGAGTCCGGGCCATGTCCCGCCATGCAGTTGTGCAGGCTGGCGCCTCCGGGGACAAAACCTTCGGCTTTGGCGTCGTACTCGCCGCGAATCAGTCCCATAAATTCGTTCATGAAGTTGCGGTGAAACCAGGGAGGGCGAAAAGTGTGCTCGGTGACCATCCAGCGCGGCGGAAAAATCGCAAAATCCACGTTGGCGGTTCCGGGAATTTCAGAAGGAGCTGTGAGCACGGTATAAATCGACGGATCCGGATGGTCGAAGCTCACCGAATTGATGCAGTTGAATTTGGCGAGATCGTATTTATAAGGCGCATAGTTTCCGTGCCACGCCACCACGCTGAGCGGGGAGTGATCAATCGGAGCACTCCACAGGCGGCCCTGAAATTTACAGACCACTTGATAATCGCCGCTCTGATCTTCATACCCAGCGACCGGAGTCTCGAAATCGCGCGGATTGGCAAGGCCGTTGGCGCCGATGGGGCCAAGCTCGGGCAGACGAAACAGGCTGCCGTAATTTTCGCAGATGTACCCGCGAGCCTGTTGGTCGAGAAGTTCGACGCGAAATTTGATGCCGCGCTGAATCACGGCAATTTCGCCGGGCGCGACTTCGATGATGCCCATCTCCGTTCGCAAAGACAGCCGGCCAAGCTGCGGGACGATGAGCAGTTCGCCGTCGGCATCAAAGAAATAACGGTCCGTCATCGATCGATTCGCGGTGTACATGTGAATACCCACACCGGAATGCGTATAGGCGTCGCCATTGCCTGCCATGGTTGTGAGCCCATCGATAAAGTCGGTCGCCCGTTCAGGAATGGGCAGAGGTTGCCAGCGTAATTGGTTCGGCGGAGTAGGGACTTCGTCGAACGGCGTGCTTCGCAGCAGTCCGCTCGAAATAGGTTCAAACGGCTTGTGCGCAACCGAGGGACGGATGCGGTACAGCCACGTGCGGCGATTTTGCCCGCGCGGCGCGGTAAAGGCAGTGCCACTGATCTGTTCTGTGTACAGATTGAAAGGGGCTTGTTGCGGCGAATTCTGTCCTTGCGGCAGGGCCCCGGGAACGGCTTCGCTCGCGAACTCGTTGCCGAATCCCGACTGATACGTCACCGCAGTTCTTGCGGGAGCTTCCGTTTTCGTGGCCATATAATTCTCCCCAAACGAGTTTTACTACAAATTACCGCGTCGCGCCTGTTCCCGCTCGATGGACTCAAACAGCGCCCTGAAATTGCCTTTGCCGAATCCGCGGCTGCCCTTGCGCTGGATAATTTCAAAAAACACGGTCGGCCGATCTTCCACCGGCAAGCTGAAGATCTGCAGCAGGTAGCCTTCTTCGTCGCGATCCACGAGGACACCCAGTTTCCTGATCTCCTCGGTGGATTCCTCGATTTTTCCCACGCGTCCTTCCAAGGCTTCATAGTAGCTGTCGGGCACGCGCAGGAATTGCAGTCCATTGGCCTGCAATTTGGCGACGCTTTCAATTTCGTTGGCCGAGAGCAGCGCGATGTGTTGCACGCCCGGTCCGTTGTTCCAATCTAGATATTCGTCGATCTGGCTCTTCCTGCGCCCCGCGGCGGGTTCGTTGATCGGGAATTTCACAGAGTGCGAATCGTCGGACATTACAATGCTCATCAAGGCGCTGTATTCGGTCGAAATATCCTTGTCATCAAAGGATATAAATCGCTTAAATCCAAAAACGCTGGCGTAGAAATCCGCCCAGTATTCCATTTTGCCGAGTTCAACGTTGCCCACAATGTGATCGATGCGCAGAATTCCGGTCCCTTCGCCGGTGACGGGCGCCGCGGCAAATCCGGGAAGGAAAGGCCCGGAATAATCCTTGTAGGAAATCAGCGAGTGAATTGTCTCGCCGTAGGTGTGAATCGCCGCCCGGCGAATGGTGCCGTGCGCGTCGCTTACATCGTGCGGCTCTTCGGCGGGCTTGGCCCCGCGCTTCACCGCTTCCGCAAACGCTTCGTCCGCATCGCCCACATGCAGCGCGATATCTTTCACCGCATCTCCGTGAAGTCGAATGTGCTCCCCCGCGGGGTGATCCGATTTCAGCGGAGTTGTGAACATTAGATTCGCTTTGCCCTGCGTCAAGACATAGGAGGAACTTTCGCGGTTTCCCGTTTCAAGTCCACTATAGGCGGATTGTGAAAATCCAAATCCTTTACGGTAGTAAAACGCGGCTTGCCGCGCATTGCCAACCCAAAATTCAATGTGATGAATCTTTTTCAACTTCAGCGGATTGTCATTCATGGCGTTCACCTTCAGGAATTATTCTCACGCAGATATTCTTGCGGTTTCAAGCGATGCAGCCAATGACGGAAACGTGGATCATGGCCATGGGTAACGGAGTCAAAAGCCCCCTGAATCTTTTCTGTGAGCGGTCCGCGCGTCCCCGCGCCGATGGCCTTGCCGTCCAGTTCCCGCACAGGAACCACTTCGCGGGCCGTGCCCGTTAGAAAGAGTTCTTCCGCCCTGCGCAGGTCTTCCGGTCGCAACAGCCCTATTTGCACTTCATATCCGAGCGAACGCGCGAGTTGCATTACGGAATCACGCGTGATTCCCGGCAAAATGGAAGAAGACTCATCATTGGTACGCAGTATTCCATTTTCTACGATAAAGATATTTGCAACCGTGGCCTCCGCCACGTTTCCATCCACATTCAGAAGAATGGCTTCATCAAACCCGCGGGCAGCCGCTTCGCGCGAAGCCAATACAGAATTCAAATATTGCCCGCAGGCCTTCGCCGTTGTCGGCATCATGCGGCGATCGAACTTGATCCAGGACGAGGTCATGGCCCGGATTCCAGAAGCCTTCAAGGACTTTGTCGAATTCGAAAGATCCGGCACCGCCAGGACCGCCACTTCGCTTGGGCAGGCCGAAGAAATCCCCAAACTGTTCGTTCCCAAATAGCAAAGGGGGCGCACGTAGCAGCTGAGGAATCCATTTTTGACAATTACTTCGCACGTCGCTTCCAGTAATTCGTCCGCCGTATAGGGAACCGGAATTCCATAGACCGCCGCCGAAGCAAAGAAGCGGTCCAGGTGTTCCCTCATGCGGAAAAGGGCTGGACCGTCCGTCGTGTCGTAGCAACGAACTCCTTCAAAGACTCCCGTGCCGTAATGCAGACCATGCGCCGAGACCGCGGTCAGACTCTCGCCGTGAAGCCGGAGTTTTCCGTTGAGCCAGACCCAGCTGTCCGCGCGAAACGACGGGTCCTTGGCAGGCGCACCGGCTCCCAGGTTCGCGGGGTTGGGCGGCTGCGTTTCCTGCGCAGCGAGTTCGAGAACTTCATTTTGCGATTGACCAGACATCCCTCAAGCGTAGCGCAAGGCGGCGCAACGCATTTTGCATAAATAAGCCTGTTGATATCGTTTTGCGAACGAAACGTTCATAAAACTATTTAGAAGAGAAATTATATTGCATCAAACCCGCGATGCCTAGAATCACACCCGGGGGGTGATCTAGGCCTTGGTGTCTAAGGTTTCGCGCAACTTTTGAGCCAGGTACTGCGACCCGTAGGGCTTTTGCAGAATGACCGCATTTTCCTGAGCGCGAACGGAGATCAAGGTCGTTTCGGTTGCATAGCCAGTCGTGAAGATGGTTTTTACGTGGGGATGGATTTTGGACATTTGCGCGTAGGCATCCGGACCGTTTAGTCCGGGCATGACAACGTCCAACAAGACCAAGTCGATCGTCGCGCGGTGCTCCTTGAACAGGCCTACCGCTTCAACGCCATTCCGCGCTATCAGCACTGTATAGCCCAGGCTCTCCAGAATTTCTTTGGCGGCTTCGCGCAGCCCTTCATTGTCCTCGGCCACCAGAATTTTCTCGCATCCCCCCGCCAGCTGTCCGAACCGCGGTTTCTCTTGAACTTCAGCGCGGCCTTCTCCGAGCGGAAGGTAGGCGCGAAAAGTCGTTCCTTTCCCTAGAGTGCTGTCGACGTCGATGAAGCCTTTGTGTTGCTTCACGATTCCGTACACCGTGGCCAAACCGAGACCGGTTCCTTTGTCCACCGTTTTTGTCGTGAAAAAGGGTTCAAAGATATGTTCAAGGGTGACGGCGTCCATGCCGGTTCCCGTGTCTGACACTTTCAGCAGTACATAGCGTCCCGGCGAGGCGTACGCGTGCAAGCGCTGATAATCCGCGCCCACCTCGACGTTGCTGGTTTCAATCCTCAGGGTGCCGCCATCGGGCATGGCGTCCCGCGCGTTCAAGCACAGATTCATCAACACTTGTTCCATTTGGCCCGGATCCGCCCAAATAACGTGGAGATTCAGCGCAAGATTCATTTCGATTTCAATGCGCGCCCCAATCACATTGCGAAGCAAACTGATCTCTTCTTTTGTGAGTTCGTTCAGGTTGGTATTGCAGGGAGTGAGCACCTGGCGCCGGGCAAAGGCCAACAGCTGACGCGTCAGCGCAGCGGCGCGTTCGGCCTGCGCACGTATTTTGGCAAAGCGGTCCTGTACCGTGCTGCCGTGGGCGGCTTCTCCATACCCGATGTCGGCCCAACCCATGATGGCGCCCACTACGTTGTTAAAGTCATGCGCCACTCCGCCGGCCAGCCTGCCAATGGCTTCAAAGCGTTGCAGCTGATGGACCTGCAGCTCCAGTCTTTGGCGCTCTTTCCGCTCGTGGACCTCGCGCAATTCCCGCTGTACTGCCGGAATGAGCCGGTTCAGGTGCGTTTTCATCAGGTAGTCTTGCGCGCCCACCTTAAGCGCTGCCACCGCGGTATCTTCTCCAATCGTTCCGGAAACAAAAATAAAAGGAACATCCAAGCCCCGTTCGCGCACCAGCCTTAAAGCGTCCGTGCCCTTGAAATGCGGCATGGAGTAATCGGAAATGACGATGTCCCAGGCTCTTTCCAGCTGGCCGGTGAGCGCACTCGCGCTATCGACGCGACTGTAGTCCACCTCATAGCCCGCCTGCTCGAGCAAGCGAACCTGCAAAGTGGCGTCATCATCCGAGTCTTCTATAAACAGCACACGAAGGGGGCTGGCCATGTGGTTAGACGCTCCTGACAGGGGGGGCTTTTTCGTTCAGGACAAGCCAATACAATCCGAGTTGTCTCACTGCTTCGATGAAGCGGTCAAACTCCACCGGCTTGCGAATAAAACTGTTGGCGCCCAATCCGTAACCTTTCAAACGGTCCTGCTCTTCGTTGGAAGTCGTCAGGATCACGACCGGAAGCAGCTTTGTGCGGTCATCCGCGCGCATGCGCTTCAAAACTTCGAATCCGTCAATCCGTGGCAATTTCAAATCCAGCAACACCACTTGAGGCATGACGCTGAGGTCGCGTCCGGCGTGCTCGCCGACCCCGTGCAGGTAGTCCAGCGCTGCGACGCCATCGCGCGCCACGATAACTTCATTCCGGATGTTATTTTTCTTAAGCGCCCGCAACGTCAGCTGCTCGTCATCCGGATTGTCCTCCACCAGCAAAATTATTTTTTCGTCCATGCTCTGCTCCTTGTCGGGACTGCAAAATCAAATTGTGAAGTATATGGTCGCGCCTTTTCCAACTTGTCCTTCCGCCCAAACCCGTCCGCCGTGACGGTTGATGATGCGTTGAACGGTGGCTAGTCCAATGCCGGTTCCGGCAAATTCGCTGGTATCGTGCAGACGCTGAAACGCGCCAAACAGGCGGTCGGCATACTCCATGTCGAATCCCGCGCCGTTGTCCCGCACATAAAATGCGGGCCCTCCATCGCCATTCACTGTCCCGAACTCGATGCGCGCCTTCTCTGTTTTCGACGTGAATTTCCACGAATTCGCCATCAGATTTTCAAGTACCACCCGCAGGAGCTGCGGATCACCCTGGGCCTTGAGTCCGGGAGCGACGACTACCGCAACCTGCCGGCTCGGATCAGCACTGCGCAGTTCACTGGCAACGGTCTCCGCCAAATGACTCAATTCAATGTTTTCGCGGCGCATATCCACGCGGGTGTATCGCGACAGATTCAGCAGGTCGTCGATCAACGTTCCCATGCGTTTGGTGGCGGCGATGACTCTTTGCAGGAAGTTTCTGCCGGAGTCATCCAATTTGTCGGCGTAGTCCTCAAGAATTGCCTGGCTGAATCCATCGATGGCGCGCAGGGGAGCGCGTAAGTCGTGCGAAACGGAATAGGAAAACGCTTCGAGTTCTCGATTGGCTGCTTCGAGTTCTGCCGATCGCCGGCCAAGCTTTTCCTGCGTGCGCTTGAGCTCGGTGATGTCCCTGGTCACTTTCCCGAAGCCGCGCAGATATCCTTCCTCATCCCGTACGGCTGTCACTACTACATCAGCCCAGAACTGTGTCCCGTCCTTGCGGACCCGCCAGCCTTCCTCCTGAAACCGCCCTTGCTCTACCGCTGTTTTCAAACTTTGCGCCGGCTTGCCGGCCCGTATCTCGTTCTCCGGGTAGAATCGGGAAAAATGCTTGCCCACAATCTCTTCCGCCTGGTATCCCTTGATCCGCTCGGCTCCGCTGTTCCAACTGACCACGTATCCTTCTGTGTCCAGCATCAGAATCGAGTAGTCGCGTACCCCGGAAAGCAACAGCCGGAAAATCTCCTCACTCCGGCGCAGCGCTTCTTCGGCTTGTTTGCGTTTGGTGACATCCATCGCCACCACCAGGCGCGCTTCCTGGCCTTCATAGACCAGCGGATGGGACGTCACTTGGACATAAATAATTTCCCCGGACTTCTTGCGGTGTCTCCAAGGACCTGAAGTTTCCGGTTCACCGGAAGCGTGCGCAGTTGATTCCAGAATCGCGGGTACGTCTTCAAGGGGGCGGATATCCGTTATCTTGAATCGCAAGAATTCCTCTCGCGAATATCCGTAATGCGCGATCGCCGCTCCGTTTACGTTCAGGATCTCCAGATTCTTGGCATTGAAAACCCACAGGGGCAGGGGATTGCTGTCGAACAAAACATGGTAACGCTGTTCGGCGCTTCGCAGTCGCTGCTCGATATCGGTTCTTTTTGCGAGCTCGTTGAGGGTCCCCATTCCCGCCACCAGCAGCAGAATCAGCGCTACGGCATATCCGGAGACAATGATGAGTTTTGTCTGCGCTGAACCTTGTGCCGCGGCCGCCAGGCGCACTTTGAGGAGGGATTCCTCGGTGCCTTTCATCGCCTGAATCTGGTCTCGAATCTCGCCGAAGGCACGCTCGCTCCCCGTCGCGCGACTCGCCGCCGTCTCACCGGAGCCAATTTGCCCGGTAAACAATTCCAGGTGCGCGTCGAGAAGCGGTTCGAGCCGGCTCAGGGCGTTCTGCTGCACGGCGTTGTCCGAGGTGAGCTCCCTCAGGCGCCTGATGTCCGCTTGTTGCTGCTGAAACACAGCTCTGAGGCGGCCCGGGTTGGACGGGTTTCCGGTCGTCGTCGACCCACGCTCGTATATTTGCTGCTGCTCCAGTCCATGAAGGAGGACGCTATCCAGCTGTTCCATAACAGAATGGGTATGTTCGACCCACTTCTGATTGGTTTCTTCTGCCCGAATTCTTCGGTAGGAAAGCAAACCGACAAAGGCGAGGATGACGAGCGAAGCCCCCAGTGCCGCGGCCAGCCGACTCTTTAATGTGATCCCACTCATTTTACTTTGTGGTACCTAGGTAATACTTGGCAGCCAGTCGGGGCATTGCCGCGTTCGTCCGCTGTCCCACTGTACTCTTCCATTCTTGCCCAATCAGGCGGCGGCCGGAAATGGCACTCGCGGCGCCGGGGTCCCAGTTAATTAATACAGTAAACCCTGTAGCACTTCCGGGCGCTTGCCGGAGCTGCCCCCATTGCCTGCTGGGAACCTGTTTCGAGCTAGGCCCTTGGACTCCTGTTCGTTCTTGGTAGACTCGCACCTAGGAACAGCGTCCCCGCGCATGAGCCCCCACCAAACGGATCGTCGCCACTTCGAGGGGCAGATTGTTTACGCGCGCCCCATCGTTGTACTTCTTGCGCTGCTCGCTACCTTTGAACAGCCTCCCTCCCGGTCCGTCCGTCATGCTGCTTCGTTCCTGATTGTCTATCTCTTTGTGTCTTTCGCCATTATCGGATTGCAGAGGCTGCTACGCGGGCGCGCCTGGCATCTGCCGCTCGTCTGCGACATCCTTGCTTTTTTCGCCTTCCTGTTCATAAGCCCGGCTTCTGTTGCGATCTGGTTCCCCTATCTATTCCTGTGTTATGCGGCGGGCTCTCGTTGGGGACTGAGTGCGGCGACTCCTTTCGCCGGCGTGCTTTCTCTGGCGCTCATTGTCCGAACCGCCCTGCAGGGTGAGATTGGCTGGATGCGCATTTTTGCTTGGCTGGGCCTGGTCGTGGCTACCTTCACGGCCGGTGCCGGTATCGCGCTGCTGGGCGATCTCAGCCGCAGGTTTGCTGCCGAAAATGAATTTCTTTCCCGCATCACCGATACCATGCAAGTAGACCAGGGACTGGCCGAGTCCTTGCGTCAGTTTTTGCAGGAACTGGCAACCGCCTTTGCAACCGTAGAAGCGCTCCTGCTGTATCGCGATGCCGACCTGGAACGCATTTTTCTCTGGCGGCTCAAAACGGGGGAAAGCGAGCGCCTGGTACCGGAGAGCATCCCCCTGGCTCGGGCCGACGATTTTCTTCTCGACGACATGGACGCTGCCCTGTGCTGGAATTCCCTGCAGGGATCCGGCTCCGGTTTTGGCTGGGATCGCCGGGACGGCCACGCCCTGAAATCCCTGCCCAGGCTGCCGGGGCCCACACAGCAACAGTTCAACTTACAGAACTTTGTCTCGGTGGCATTTGATCAGCGGGGAGTGCCGAGCGGCCGTATCTTCCTGGTCAACGGGCGAAAGTCTTTCGAAAAAGCGGACCTGGCTTGGCTAGAGCGCATTGCCAGCCATGTCAGCTCATCGCTTGAGAACATCTTTCTATTGAGGCACTTGCGGGCACGCGCGATTGAAGCAGAGCGCAGCCGCATCTCCCGCGACCTGCATGACGGTATCCTGCAGACCCTGCTGAGCATTGAAATCCAGATTGATGTCCTCCGGCGCAAGGTTATTGCATCCCCGGAACAAGCCGTCAATAACCTCGCCAACCTGCAGCAGACCGTCAAAAACGAGTCCGCCGAACTGCGCCACCTGGTTACCGACCTGCGTCCATTGCGCGTTCAGAGCGCCGATTTGCTCGATCTAATGCAGGGATTTGCCGAGCGCTACCGTAATGAATCGACTATCGCTCTGGATATTTTGATTGACTCGGCCGAAATTCACGCTCCCGACCGTGTTTGCCGCGAACTTTTCCAGATTTACCGTGAAGCACTCAACAACATAAAAAAGCATGCTAAGGCTTCCCATGTCGTGGTAAAACTGTCACAGGATGACAGCAGCCTAGTACTCGTTGTAGATGATAACGGGGAAGGGTTTAGCTTTGCAGGACGATTCACCGGGGATGAACTCGACCGCTTGCGATTAGGACCGATTTCCATAAAAGAACGGACGCGAACCGTGGGGGGAATTTTGACAGTCGAGTCCAACCCTGGCCATGGAGCAAGATTAATCGTCGAGATCCCACTTGGCTGACATGGCTAAAACGAAACCACAAATTCGAGTTCTACTCGCCGACGACCACGCCATCTTTCGCGACGGTCTTCGCAAACTCCTTGATTCCGATGAGGATATTACGATCGTTGGGGAAGCCCAGAATGGTGCGGAATGTATCAAGATGCTCGCCAAGCTGAAGCCGGACATCTTGCTGCTCGATCTTCGTATGCCGGATAAAGACGGCTTGGCTGTCCTTGAAGAAGTCAACTTCGATACGTTACCTACAAGAGTTGTAGTACTGACGGCGGCCGAGGATGACCGCGATGTGGTGCGGGCCATGCGCCTGGGGGCGCGCGGCGTAGTGCTAAAGCAATCCGCCACCGACCTGCTGGTAAAAAGTATCCACAGGGTCCACGCCGGCGAAATCTGGCTCGACAACCGCATGACCGCAGAAGTCATGAAGGCTTTCTCAAAGTCCAGCGAATCCGGTCCGCGCCGCGAAAAACCGCTCCTCAGCGACCGCGAAAAAGAGATTGTGCAACTCGTCGCCCAGGGTTTCCGCAACAAGGAAATAGGCGAAAAACTTTTCATCAGCGAGCAGACGGTAAAAAATCACCTGCACAATATTTTTGACAAGCTCGGCGTTTCCGACCGCCTGGAACTGGCGCTATACGCCATCCACCACCGCCTCATCGATCACTAGCACCCGGGACCCGGTTTGCATCGCTTCGCCCGGCAAGCGAGACACCCGGAAGGGTCCAGGCAAGAATCCAATCTCCATGCGTCCTCGTGCGCTCATCAAGCGAACCGTCACCGCTCTCGTCCTGCCCCTGGCCCTTCTCTATATCGGCGACACCCTGGCGTTCTACATTCACAGCCGCCACCCCAGTTCGACACAGCCCGTGGAAACCTTCACCGTACCGCGCATCCTGGCGATCGATGAAAAGGGCGGAAAGATCGAATACGCGCTCGACCAAGTCCAGCAGGAACAAACCATCACCTGCGCGCAATCTATTTTTCCCCATGCCGGATTCCGTCCCTGCTGGTATGCCAAGCGCAAAGCCAGTCAGCCCATACCCGCGAGCCTGTTTGTCCAGCGATCCGGCCAATCGCACTTATTTCAGGGTTCCCGTCCGGCGTTTTTCCCGGGGTTTGCACTTCTTCGCTTTACTTGCCAGTTCTTTCCGTCGCCTCCGCCCGTATTCCCACTGCAAAGTTGCCTCTTAACCTCGGTCCGTGAATTGGTACAATAATTCCCAGCGGCCAGGCCAACGTTCCGTCCGCGTAACTTTCAGTTTCTCTCAGACGTAATCACAGTGCGATTCAATCGCAGAAGGACAAGGGCCGCTTGGCGACTCCACTCAATACCCCGAAGCATGATTTGGGCTCATTGCGCATTTCCGACAGCCATCGCAAGTCCGGCGGCTCAAGCCGCCGCTGGGGTCTGATCGTTCTCGTCATTCTCGTTTTGGCAGGCGCGGCCTTTGGCGCATTCAAATTTCGCAGCCAACGGCCGGTGGTTGAAACGGCGGCTGCCTCGAAAGCCGAAATTGGTGGCCGGCAAGCCATGTTGAGCGCCAGCGGATACGTTACGCCGCGCCGTCGCGCCACGGTCGCCGCCAAAATCACCGGCCGCGTCACCAATGTTTTTTTTGATGAAGGGACACACGTCCGGGAAGGCCAGATCCTGGCAACACTCGACGACTCCGACGCCAAGCGCGCTCTGGATTCTGCAAAAGCCGATCGTAACGCCTCGCAAGCTGCCATCGCCGACTATGAAGTCCAGCTGAAGAACGCCGAACGCGAACTTCATCGCGCCCTCGAACTGGAAAAAGCCGGCGTGCAGACCGAACAAGCCCTGGATTCGGCCCGGATGGCAGCCGATAGCCTCAGGGCCAAAATCGCGCTCGCCAAAGAACAGGTGGCGGCTTCGGCTGCGCGCATTGGCGAAGCCCAGCAGAATGTCGACAATACGGTAATCCGCGCGCCATTTTCGGGCATTGCGGTTTCCAAAGACGCCCAGGTTGGCGAAATGGTCTCGCCGATTTCCGCAGGCGGCGGCTTTACGCGCACCGGCATCGCCACGATTGTCGACATGAATTCCAATGAAATGGAACTCGACGTCAACGAATCCTACATTGCCAAAGTCAAACCGGGCGGCAAAGTCACTGCGATGCTCGATGCCTACCCCAACAATCCGCTCGACGGACGAGTGCGCATCGTCATTCCCACCGCCGACCGCCAGAAAGCCACCGTAAAGGTTCGCATCTCCTTCGATGATTTGCCGAAACTCATCGCTCCCGAGGCGGAAGTCAAAGTCATGCCGGATATGGGAGTCAAGGTCACGTTTCTGAGCGAAGCAGAAAAAGCGCCAGCAAAAGGCGCCGCGCCGGTCTCCGCGCTGGTTCCGCAGGAAGCCGTGCGCAGCGAGGGCGGCACAAAAATTGTTTTCCTGGCCAAAAACGGGCACGCCGAGCGCCGCGCGGTAACCGTCGGCGGCACGCGAGGCTCCGACGTTGAAATTATCGCCGGGGTCGCTGCCGGGGATGTGGTAATCACGAAATCCAGCCAGGAACTGAGAGACGGGCAGGAAATTGAAATGAAAAAGTAGGGAACTAAGGAACTCGAATTGAAACAACCCTGAGGAGCTCGCCAAAATGGTGAAAGTTGACGGAAGCGGATCCACCAGCTTGATCAAAGTTCGCGGTCTCAGCAAAGCCTACAGCCGCGGTGGCCAGACAGTCGACGTCCTGCAAGGACTGAATCTGGATGTCGACCGAGGAGAATTTGTCGCCTTCATGGGACCGAGCGGCTCGGGAAAATCGACTCTGCTCAATCTTCTCGGCGGCCTTGACGTCCCCACGCATGGCAGCATCACCGTCGACAGCGACGAAATCACGCACATGTCCGGCAGTAAGCTTACCGAGTGGCGCGCGCGTCACGTCGGCTTCATCTTCCAGATGTACAACCTGATTCCGGTCCTCACGGCGTTCCAGAATGTTGAGCTGCCCTTGCTGCTCACCAAACTCTCGAAGTCGGAACGCAAGAAACACGTGGAAACCGCCCTCGGAGTCGTCGGTCTGTCCGACCGCATGCACCACTTCCCCCGGCAACTCTCCGGCGGACAAGAACAGCGCGTGGCCATTGCCCGCGCCATCATTGCCGATCCCACGTTCCTTTTATGCGACGAGCCCACGGGCGACCTCGACCGCAAAAGCGCCGACGAAATCCTGGATTTGCTCGAACGCCTCTGCAGCGAATACAAAAAAACGATTCTCATGGTCACGCATGATCCGGCCGCCGCCGATCGGGCCCACGCCGTACTGCATCTCAACAAAGGCGTCCTCGTTGAGGGCGTCGCCGCCGGGAGTCACGCATGAAATTTCTCCATCTCATTCGCGCCAATCTGTTTCGCAAAAAAGTCCGCACCACCCTAACGGTCGGCTCGTTTGCCGTAGCCCTTTTTCTGTTTGGTTTTCTGGCGGTGGTTAGCGGCGCATTCAATCAAGGCGTGGACCTGGCCGGCGCCGATCGCCTGGTCGTCATCAACAAGGTTTCCCTCATCAATCCGCTTCCATTTTCCTATCGCGACCGCATCCAGGCCATCTCCGGCGTTAAATTCGTTACCTTCGACAGCTGGTTCGGCGGCGTCTATGTCGAAGAAAAAAACTTTTTCCCGCAATTTGCCATCGATCCGGAATTTCAGCGGCAGGTTTTTTCCGAACTCCAAGTGCCGGATGATCAATGGAAAGCCTTTGTTGAAGATCGCCAGGGGGCCATCGCCGGAGCTTCCACCGCTAAAAAATATGGCTGGAAAATCGGCGACCGCATCCCCATCCGCGCCACCATTTACGGAAACGACTCGTGGGAATTCAATCTCCGCGGGATCTACACCGGCCGTGAAGGCGACGATCTGACCCAGTTCTGGTTTCAAAACAAATATCTCGACGAGCGTCGGGTGTACGGCAAAGGCGTCGTTGGCTGGTACACCGCCAAACTGAATCATCCCGACGACTCTTTGCGCATCGCCAAAGCGATCGACAACATGACCGCCAACTCGCCGTATGAAACCAAAACCGAAACGGAAAAGGCTTTTGCCACCTCGTTTGCAAAACAGGCCGGCAACATCGAAGGCCTCATCCTGGTCATCGGCTCGGTGGTGCTCTTTACGCTGCTTCTGGTTACCGGCAACACCATGGCCATCTCCGTTCGCGAACGCATCGGCGAACTCGCCGTGCTCAAGGCCATTGGCTATTCCGACCGGTTCGTTCTTCTTTTCGTTCTCGGCGAATCTCTGATGATTGCGGTCCTCGGGGGAGTCATCGGACTCGGCGGCTGCAAACTCGTCACCGTGCTCATCACCAATTCCGGCGCCATTTCCGGAGGCTTCATCCAGTTTTTCCATCTCTCCGGCACGGCCATCGCCCAAGGTTTGGTCGCTTCGGTCATCGTCGGAATTCTCGCCGGGCTGCTGCCCGCGATTTCAGCAATGCGCCTGCGCGTGGTGCAAGCGCTGCGGAGGGTTTGATCCATGGCTGTACCGCTCGTCTATAACTTACGCAGTGTTCGTGCGCGGTGGGTCAGCGCCATTGTCGCGGTTCTGGGCATCGCTGGCACGGTCGGCGTCTTCATCGCCATGCTCGCGCTGGCCAAGGGGTTTCAATCGACACTGGTTTCCAGCGGCTCGCCCGACAATGCCATCATCATGCGCGCTGGCGCCACGAGCGAAATGCTGGGCTCGGTCACACTCGACCAGGTAAAGGTTCTGCAGGACGATCCCAGTATCGCCAAAGAAAACGGCCAGCCGGTCATGTCGCCCGAAGTCGTGGTCATGGCCCCATTCCCGCTGCAATCGACGGGCACCGACGCCAACGTGCAGGTCCGCGGCGTCTCCGACAAAGCCCTCCGCGTCCGCAGCAACATTCACATGGTCGCCGGCCGTTTCTTTCAGCCCGGACTTCTCGAACTCGTGGTAGGAAAAAATGCCGCTTC
The DNA here is from genome assembly GCA_035317965.1 of Saccharimonadales bacterium (SeqCode). Classification (GTDB taxonomy): domain Bacteria; phylum Acidobacteriota; class Terriglobia; order Acidiferrales; family UBA7541; genus Acidiferrum. Next base: position 109,717 of record DATHFT010000050.1, read on the forward strand.
GATGTACCAGGGCGTCGCTATGGGTGACACGGTAAAATTCGGCGGCGGGACCTGGAAAGTGGTTGGGGTATTCGACGCTGGCGGCAGCGCGTTCGATTCCGAAATCTGGGGTGACGCCCACGTGCTCTCGGAAGTCTATAAACGCCCGGACTACATTTTCCAGTCGGTTACCGCGCGGCTCACTTCGCCTGCGGCGATTACGCCGCTCAAAGACCACATGTCGACCGACCCGCGCATGACTGTCGACGTGCAGCCCGAGATCGTCTACTACTCCAAGCAATCGCAGGGACTGACCACGCTGATCCACGTTCTCGGCGGCATCATTGCGGTCATCATGGGTATCGGGGCCATTTTTGGCGCGCTCAACACCATGTACTCGGCCGTCTCCGAACGTTCTCGGGAAATCGCCACCATGCGCGCCATCGGGTTCGGCTCAGCGAGTGTGGTCACGTCCTTTATCTTCGAAGCGCTCTTCATTGCTTTTATCGGCGGCGTGCTCGGTTCGGTCGCCGCGCTTCCGCTCAACTGGGTGACCACCGGGGCCATGAATTTTCAGACCTTCTCCCACTTGGCGTTCGCCTTTAAAGTCACTCCCGGGCTGATTGCCACCGGTATCGGTTTTGCCCTGCTCATGGGTCTGATCGGAGGAGTACCCCCGGCCATCCGCGCAGCCAGCCGCCCGGTAGCCCAGGCTTTGCGCGACTTGTAGGTCCCGGGCAGCTTTCTTTGGATTGTTTTTAGAATTTGGCGCCACCCGGGGCGGACCCGGGTGGCGACTGAATCCGAACCTTATTTCAATTCTCCGACAATTTCCTTCTGCGTTCCGCCTCGTTCAGCCAACCCAGCAAGACCGGCGCAAACTTGTCAGCCACCTCAAGAAAAGCAATCCCCACGCCCAGGTGCTTGTCGGCGTACGCAATTTTCGCCCGGGCCTCGAAGTAATTTTCGCCTTCCCAAATTTTCACCAGCACCGCGGTGCCGCTGGGGAACGGATTCATCATGTCCAGATAGCAGCCCTGCGAACTCAGCTCACTTACCCGCGTCGCAATCCGTGCTTCCGAGCGTTCCTCGATGACTTCTGCCGTTGCGATGAACGAAAACCTCGGCACCTGCCGGCGTTCCTGATCCATTTGGTTTTCCTTCTGAGGAAGTAGTTGCTTTTGTATTAGCTCTGATTATACAGCCGCTTCCTTCTCTTCGATGCCGTCCTGCTTGCCAGTAGGTGCCAGTTGCGGTGCCGAGCTCCCGCGGGCGGACCGCGCGGGCCCTACCTCCGGTCAGTTGCTCTTCATCCTCCGGGTGGACCCCTTTTTCTCCAACCATGCATTAAATTCAGCCACCATCCCTGCCGTCCATTTCGCATCAATCTGTCCCGGCGTATATTTCCCCTCGCGCAGCATCCGGTGCCCCCACTCATCGACCAGATGGTCCATCTCCGTATCGTCGGCAATCTTTTCTGCAAACTGCGGCGGGATAAAGGTAATCCCCTCCGGATCGCCTACGGCAATATCTCCCGGCATGACCGTAACTTCGCCAATCCGAATCGGCGTGTTGATTCCCACCAGCATCACATTTTCGAGCGCCGAAGGATCCACTCCCCGCACAAAGCACTGAAAGTGCTTCTGCTCCTCGATCCCGGTCACGTCGCGAATCGCGCCATTCACAATCAGTCCGTTATGACTTTTGGCATACACCGCCGTCGACAGATTGTCGCCCACCATAGTCCCGTAGCGGATTTTTCCAAACAAATCCACGACCAGAATATCTCCCGGCTGTAAAATGTCGATCACCCAGGAATTCTCATCCCCGATGCGCCCTTCTTTTTTCCCGTTCGAGCGGATCACCGCATCTACATCCCGGCGCAGCGGCATGAATACGGCCGTCACCACGCGACCCACCAGCCGCTCCCCCGGATTGATAATTTTCCAGCCACTCTCAAACTGATTCCGGTAGCCCGCTCCCTGCAAAAAATCCCAGGCCTCATCCGCCGTCAGCTGGTGTAAGCGCGCCAGCACCCCATCGGCCACCTTCGGTCGTCCGTCGGCAAATCGCTCCCCGTGCCAGTCGGGCGTAAATTCCACCCGCTGCTCTTTGGAAAACATGTCCAGCTGCGCCGAAGCGACCGGGATGGCTCCCATGGCCACCAGCAAGCCCCAGGTCAACTGCCAAATCGTTTTCATAGCCACATCCAATTTCGGGAATTCGTTCAACCTGTCGGCAAAGTAGCACACTTGGCGGGAAAAAACTGAACTCTCCTTGCGGGTTCTTGGCAGTTTTCTTGAATCCAAAATCGTCCTCTGGCCCGACGTGGCTGTAGAAAAAACGGAAACGTGAGAGGGACGGCCGGATCTCTGTAACGGTGGCATTCGCACTGACCGGAATCAACCCCGCCATGGCGCAGCACCCCGCACCGCGCCCGCCGCTATTCTGAGCACCGCAGAATTTTTCTATTTATGATTTCGTCCGGTCGGGATGGTGCGACCGGGTGGGGAGAGCTGGCCTTCCAGGGGAGTTGAACTGTGGTCTGCCGTTAAACTTTTCCTTATTTTCTTACTTCGCTTTTGCTGTTTATCCCGTCGGGCGCCATGGCGCCCGCAATCTCTCCGGCGCCGTCACACCCCCGCCGCCGCCGCTTCATGGAACGAGTTCACCGCCGCCACCTCGTCGTTTCGTACATCGAATACCGTATACAGCTTGGTAATCTGCAACAGGTCGCGAACTTTATTGGTCAGGTTGAGCAACTTCAGTTGCCCTCCCTGATTCTTCACGCTGGCAAAAGAACTCACCAGCGTTCCCAGCCCGGCGCTGTCGATGTAGCTGGCCTCGGCCAGGTTTAACAGAATCAATTTGCGCTCTTGCTTCAGCAAATCGTCAATCACCGACCGTAGCGCCGCGCTTTCCTGGCCCAGCACGATCCGCCCGCGAACATCCACGATCGTAACCACCCCAATCTCCCGGTTACTTGTCGTCAGATTCATCGGTCGCCTCCCACATGCGTCGATTGCCTGCGTCCTCGAACGGTTTTGCGACTCTCGATAGTAAACGAAGCCCCGCGCCGGGCACAACGTCTGCTTCACTATTCTTGCCAGTTAGCCAAAATGGACCTCTTTGTTTTCAATCACATCCGTACACTTTTGCCGTGGCCCCGGGTTGCAGGGTTACCGGGTCTGGGGGCAGCCCACCCACAGGTCTGCCCCCCAGGGTCGCCTGTCCTCGGCGGAGCCGGGGTCCACCGGGCGACTGGCACTTCCGCTCCATTGCAACTTGCACGGCCCGGTGCAACAATAATGACGAAACCGGGAAACAATTCCGCTCTTCCGGTGTCCAACTAAATGAGCGGATATCGGGGCGGTTCACGATACCCGCCGTCCCGGATGCAAGTCGATCCCGTGGCGCAGCCAGCGCCTGCCCCACCTGATCGAGCCTGAAACGTGCCTGAAGTTTTGCAAGGAAGACCCAGGCAGCTGATTTAGGGTCGGAAAGGCCGGCAGTGTCCGATTGGGCCAGTGCCCTCAGTTGGGGCCAAGATGAATCCGAACTCGTCCACGAGCTGCAGGCTGGCTCCGAGACGGCCTTCGACTGGCTGGTTACCCACTACCACGCGCCTGTCTACAACCTCATTGTCGGCATGTTGGGTGACGCTTCCGATGCCGCCGATGGCACCCAGGAAGTGTTCCTGAAGGCTTTCCGCGGCATTCGCAGTTTCCGCCAGGGCAGCTCCTTGAAGACCTGGCTCTATCGCATCGCCATCCGTGAAGCCCTGAACCACAAGCGCTGGTTCAAGCGTCATCTGCAAAAAAACGTTTCCATTGACGCTGAACCCGAAGAAGGCCACGCGCACATTGATGTGGAAGATCTTTCCGCGACACCGTTTGAGCAACTCGCCACTCTGGAAATTCAAGTGGCGGTGCAGGGCGCTTTGCACCAGATTCCCGATGTCTTTCGCAGCGCCGTAATCCTGCGGGACCTCGAAGGACTGAGTTACGAAGAAGTAGCCGAAGTCCTGGAATGCAGCGTCGGCACCGTGAAATCGCGCATCCTGCGCGGTCGCCGCGCACTCCGCGAAATCCTGGAGCCGTTGCTTGGGGTTGGCGAGCTGCACGCGCCGCACCACACAAATTCGCATGGCATGGTCAGCGAAGCCCTGCCATCCCCTTTTACCGATGCATATTCGGCAGCGCGGCGCATTACAGGTGGGTCTCAGGGTACGTCCCAGCGGGCAGATTCCGCGGGTGAGGGTGTCCGATGAAGTGCACCATAGTTCACGAAAAACTTGCTGGATATTTGGACGACGCAGCCACCGGGAATTCCCGGGTGCTGGAGCGTGGAGAAATTCGGGATCACCTGGAAAGCTGCGGCTTGTGCCGCGAGGAACTGCAACGCTTTAGAAAACTTTCAGCCCTGATGTCCCGCGTCCCGAAGCGCGTTCCGCCGGCGAATCTCGCTGTGAAGATTAAGATTGCCGCTGCCCGTGCGCAGCAGGAAGAAAGCTGGGCTGGCAAGGTTCTTCGCGTGCGTAACCGCGCGGAGATTCTGCTCGACAACGTCTTGCGTCCGCTTACGCTTCCCGCCACCGGAGGAATTTTCTCGGCGATCCTGATTTTTGTGATGGTGTTCCAGTTGATCGGCCCGGTAAAAACAGTGCAGGCGGTCGGCAACGATGTGCCGCTGACGATTTTGCGCCCCGCCGAGCTGCTGGCCCTTTCCGATTCCCCGCAAACCTGGGCTTCCGAGCAACAAGAGAGTGAACTTTCCTTGCCGCATGGTTTGCTGGTGGATGTGACGGTCGACCAGCACGGCCAAATGACGGGTTATCAAATTCTCGCCGGACCGAACACCATCGCGCTGCGCCACCAGCTTGATCAAATGCTGCTTTTTTCCAGCTTCCGTCCCATGATGAGCTTCGGACGCCCGACAGCGGGCGGCCACGTAATCCTGAGCTTCAGCGCCGTCCACGTTCGCGGATAAACAAGTGGGCGTGAAAGGGCCAGTTCCGCTAAGCGGCTGCAGGTCGCGCGGCACAATCAATATGCGGCGCCCGGGTCAAGTCGATTCGCCGCCGGGCTCCCTGAAACGGCCGGGCGTCACAGGAATGCGGCCCGGCGCGACGAAAAACGCGTGGCGGCCTGTTTTTCTCCCGACCATCATTTTTGCAGCCGTTTTCCTCGCCAATATCTCCCCTGCGTGCGCGCAGGAAATGAGTATCGCCGAACGCGTCCTGTTCCACTCCGTCAATCGCGCGCGCGTCGCGGAAAACCTTCCTCCGCTCACCTGGGACCCCGCGCTCGCCGCCGCTGCGCGCCAGCACGCCGCACTCATGGCGAAACGGCAAACCCTCGCGCACGAACTTCCGGGCGAGGAAAAGCTCGCCGTGCGCGCGATTCGCGCCGGAGCCCACTTCGGCGCGGTGGCTGAAAACATCGCAAGATCCGCTAGTGCCGAAGACGCGCATCAGTCCTGGATGAGCTCGGCAGGCCACCGCGCAAATATTCTCAATCCGCAACTCACCGCAATGGGCACGGGCGTCGTCATCGCCGGCGAAAACGTGTTCGCCGTAGAGGATTTCTCGCAGGCGGTGGCGGACCTGAGCCTGGGCGAGCAGGAAGCGCGGGTTCTAAAGCTATTGGCCGACAACGGAATTTCCGGCGGCAAACCCAGTGAAGATGCGCGCAGCATCTGCCAAAAGAGAAATGCCCTGAACGCCCCGCGCCCCCGCTACGAAGCGGAATTTGAAACCGGCGATCTGGCGAAATTGCCTGAGGAGCTGGCGAACGCCCTGAAAACCGGTCGCTACAGCCACGCTGCCGTCGGCGCGTGTGAAACCAAGACGGAAACTCCGTTCACGCGTTTCCGGATTGCCGTTTTGCTTTTTTGATTGCCGTTCAACTATCGAAGATGCGGGAAACTGCGCCCGCGTGGTGTGAACTGTCCGGAAGTCCAGCTTGCTTTCTGCTCACTCCTGTTCCTGGCCGGCGCGCCAGACGTCCATTTCTGGTGTTAAATGGACCCAGGAGAGTATTCATGCGCCTGACCGTGAAGACCATCGTGTGTGCCGCAAATTTGTGTTTGCTCATGCTCGGAGTTGTTTCCAGTGCCGCGAACGCCCAGCAGATGGGGAATGCGGAGCGGGCCCTATTTGATTCCTTGAACCGCGAACGGTCCGCGCACCAGCTGCCGGAATTGAAGTGGGACCCTTCGCTGGCCAAAGCGGCGCATCAGCATGCGGCACTAATGGCCCAGCGCAATGATTTGTCCCACCAGCTGCGCGGCGAAGGGGACGTGCAGGCGCGCGCCAGCAGCGCCGGCGCGCGCTTTACTGTCATTGCGGAAAATATTGCCGAGGGGCCGGACGCGGCAGCGATTCATTCCATGTGGATGAAATCCCCGCACCATCGCGCGAATATTCTCGACGTGGATGTCAACGCGGTGGGGATTGCGACGGTACCGGGCAGCAAATATCTGTTCGCGGTGCAGGATTTTTCGCGGACGGTCGAGAATCTGAGTCTGCGCGAACAAGAACAGCAAATCGGCTCGCTGCTGCACGCGCGCGGGCTGCAGATCAGCGCCTCGAGCGACGATGCGCGAAAAACCTGTGCGATGAATGACGGTTATGCGGGAAAGCCCTCCACCATGTTCCGTTTTGAAGGGGGAGACTTGAGTGCGTTGCCCGAACCGGTGAAGGCCAAAATCAAAAGTGAAAAGTATCGCTTTGCCTCGGTCGGCGCTTGCAGTCCGGGCTCGGCGAATCGTTTTGCCCGTTACCGCATCGCCGTTTTGCTTTTCCGGTGAAAAGCGCGAACGAAATTCACTGGCGGGCTTACCTGGAGAAATCAAGCGACTTCAGCGCAGCAAAGCAGTCCGGGTCCAGCGCGTGCGGAACGTCCTGGGAAATGATCTGAAAAACTTTGTCGCGCGGGAGGGCTTCGCGATACGGCCGTTTGGCCGACAAGGCGTCAAACACATCGGCCACGGCGATGGCCCGGGCGGCCATTGGCAATTGCGTGGCGCGAAGATTCCGGAAGTAGCCGGAGCCGTCGAGCTTCTCGTGATGGGAACTGGCAACGAAGGCCAGATGTTGAAAACCCGATATGCGTTCGAGAATGCGCTGGGTGTAGTAGGGATGCAGCCGCACGGTTTCCCATTCGGTTGCCGTGAGTTTTCCCGGCTTGTCGAGAATACTGTTGGGGACGCTGAGTTTCCCGATGTCGTGCAGCAGCGCGGCGCGGCGCACCAGGGTGATTTCCTTGTCGGAAAGCCCGAGCCGCTGCGAAATGGAGACCGCCACGGTGGTAACTCCCCGCGAATGAGCGTGGGTGTAGGGCGACTTGATGTCGATGATGTCGGAAAATGCTTCGCAAACACCGTCGAGTTTATCTTCGCTGGCCTGGGTGAATAGACCCAAAGGCTCCAGATCGATGACCGCCTGGCGGGTCCGTTCGTCCTGCAGCAATTGCCAAAACGCTTCGTCGTTTTCGACTTCGCCGATGGCCCGAACAAGTTCCGGGTCGAACCAGGTGCCGCTGCGCTCGCGAATGACCTGGAACGCGTCATTCACCCCGCTCAGCGTCGTGAAGACTTCCAGCGTCTGACACAAGTTCAGGATTCTGGAAAACAACGGAATTTCTTCGCCTTTGCGGCCTTCCGGAAAGCCCTTGCCGTTCCAGTGCTCGTCGAGGTTGTAAATCGCTTGGGTGGTGGCTTCGCTGAAACCAATTTTTCTGGCGATGTGCGCGCCGCGATCGCAGCGGGTACCGACAAGTTCCCGGGTCTGCGCTTCGCGGTTTACGGCCACGCTGGTGATGGCAAAGATGCGTTCGAGCCGGGATTTTCCGGGCATCACGTTGCGCAGAAGATATTCCAGGCCTTCCAGGGTCGGGCGCGTCCAATCGGTGGATTTTACTTCCTGTTTGGCTTTGCGTTCGTCGCAACCAAGGATTTCATACATGCGCGCCGCGTTGCTGCTGCATCCGGCATCTTTGAGCAGCAGGGCGTAGTACAGGTCGGCGCGCTGGGCCACGGGCAATTTCAAGATGTCGGCCAGGCGCATTCCCAGCAGGCAGCTTTTGACGGCATGGCCCATGGGCTGACCTTCGGTGAGGTCCAGAGCGTAGGACAGCGCCGAAATCAGGTCCGACATGCGCAGTTGCGATGTCGAAGTTTCAGGAGCAGCTTCGGTGATCAACATAGGGAAGAAAGCCCTAGGCAAGTATAGATTCCCCGGCGGGATTGTGGCTGCAGGCGCAAGGCCGAGGTGCGCTTTTCTTCAACAGTCCGTGCCCGCAGGATTCACGGCACTTTTGATTGTTTTCTGCGAGGAAAACCCGTATACTCCTGCCCATGTACCGCACCTGCGCCTACTCGTTTTGGTTTTGGTACCCACTCAAATAGCGGGCGAGGGGCGATTTTCCAGACGAAATCAGCAAAAGAGTTTCGACCCACTCGCAAAACGGAGTGGGTTTTTTTGTTTTTGGGCATGAGCACTCTGGTTGGAGCGAAAAAATGAGCGCGAAGAGGGGCTGGCGATGATCATTTCGATGAAGTTGCACGCGACGCGGGAAGAAATTGACGAAGTGCGGGCGCAAGTGGCGCACTTCGGCTACAAGGTGCATTCGATTGAAGGGGAGGAACGCGTGGTCATCGGGGTGGTGGGCGTGGGGGATGTGACGGCGTGCTTTGAATCAGTCGAAGCCATGCCGCAGGTGGAGAATGTGACGCGGATTTCCGCGCCGTACAAGTTTGTGAGCAAGGAATTCCGTAAAGGGAAATCCCGCATCAAGGTCAACGGGCTCGAAGTGGGAGGCGATGAATTCATCATGATGGCCGGGCCGTGCTCGGTCGAATCAGAAAAGCAAATCATGCAGACGGCGGAAAGTGTGGCGAAAGCAGGCGCGAAAATGCTGCGGGGCGGCGCGTTCAAGCCGCGGACTTCGCCCTATGATTTCCAGGGAATGGAAGAGGAAGGCCTGAAGCTGCTGCGCAAGGCCAAGGAAGCGACGGGCCTGGCGATTATCACCGAAGTGATGAGCGAGCGTGACGTCGAAATGATCGCCCAATATACCGATGTGATGCAGGTGGGCGCGCGGAACATGCAGAACTTCATGCTGCTCAAAGCGCTCGGGAAGTGTGGGCGGCCGGTGCTGTTGAAGCGCGGGTTGAGCAGCACGGTGAAGGAGTTGCTGATGTCGGCCGAGTATATTACGGCGCACGGCAATCCGGAGGTGATGCTGTGCGAGCGGGGAATTCGGACGTTTGAGACGGTGACCCGGAATACCTGCGATATCGCGGCGATTCCGGCCTTGAATGAGCTGACGCACTTGCCGGTGATTCTGGATCCGTCGCACGCGACCGGGAAGCGCAGCCTGGTGCCGGCGCTTTCGCGCGCGGGAGTGGCGATCGGTGCCGACGGATTGATTGTGGAAGTGCATCCAGCGCCGGAGAAGGCCATCAGTGACGGTGCGCAGTCGCTCGATCTGAGCCAGTTTGCCAAGATGATGCAGGACCTGCAACCGTATATCCGGTTGTGGGAGGAATCACGAAAGCAGGAAGCGGTCGCAGCGGCGTAGGCCGGCCGTAACCAGTAAGAGGCGAGACCTTGGGCAGCGGCGACGAGAGCGAACTGGTCATCGCTGCCAATTTTTTTCCGGCGATCCTCGTTGTAGGCCCGAAACAGAAGAGTTAGACTCCGCGTCATTATCGACGGTGGTTGGGACAAACCAGCACCAAGGAGTCGCGGATGAACCTATATCGACAGATGATGACGAGATCGGCGGCCGTTGCTTTCCTGGCCCTTCTGGGAACCGTTGTGGCCGCCGCGCAGGGCGTTTCCGCCGAGCAGTCAACGAAAATTGACGCGTTGTTTGCGAAATGGGATCGCCCGAGCACGCCCGGGTGCACCCTTTCGGTGCTCAAGGGTGGTCAGGTTATTTATAAGCGGGCCTACGGCATGGCCAATCTGGACTACGGCGTAGTTCTTACAACGGACACACCGTTCCATGTAGCCTCAGTTTCCAAGCAATTTACGGCAGCTTCGATTGTTTTGCTGGAGCAGGAAGGGAAACTTTCCTTTGACGACGAGGTGCGGCGGTTTGTTCCCGAACTGCCGGATTTTGGCAGGAAGATTACGATTCGGCAGCTGTTGCATCACACCAGCGGCTTGCGCGACCAGTGGGATCTGCTGCAATTGGCGGGCTGGCGGTATTCGCTGGATTTAATCACCAATGAAGATGTGCTGAGTGTTGTGACCCGCCAGAAGGAGTTAAATTTTGCGCCGGGGTCGGAATATTCGTATTCGAATACGGGCTACACGCTGCTCGGCGAGATTGTGAAGCGGGTAAGCGGAAAATCACTGCGCGAGTTTACAACCGAGAGGATATTTGTGCCGCTCGGAATGAAAAACACGCATTTTCGGGATGACCACGCAGAGATCATTCCGCATCAAGCCTATGGGTATTCCCATTCGGATAAAAAGGGATGGCAATTGAGCGTGACGAATTTTGACACGGTGGGCGCGACCAGTTTGTTTACGACGGTGGAGGATTTGGCACTGTGGGATGAGAATTTTTATAGCGGACGCGTCGGAGGCCCGCACTTTACCGAGACCATGCTTCATCACGATCCGTTGACCAGCGGCGAGAACATTCCGTACGCGTTCGGACTTACCACAGGGAAATATCGCGGCCTGGACATTGTCGAGCACGCCGGGGCCGACGCAGGGTATCGCTCTGAACTATTGCGATTTCCCGGGCAGCATTTTTCCGTAGCTTGTCTGTGTAATAACGGAGGAGCGGCCGGACCGGGAACTTTGGCCGAAAAAGTGGCGGACATCCTGCTGGCTGCCGATCTGCAAGCGACCGCGGCCCCCAAAGCGGAAGAAAAATTCGTGACGCTCTCGGAAGCTCAGGTCACCCCGAAAGTAGGCTATTACCGCGACCATGAGAAGGACGAAATCCGGAAGGTGGTCAGGAAGGATGCGGGATTGGGCGTGGCGTTTGGAGACAATGTTCTGCCGCTCAAGGCGCGTTCGCCAGACCGCTTTCAGCTGGCAGAATATCCGGTCGCAGTGGAGTTTTCCTCAGGCCGCGGGGGGCTTCTGGAAATGAAGATTGGCAGGCCGGACGAGAAGCGCCAGAGCTATGAACAGCTCCCGGCCTATACGCTTCCGGAAGGCCAGAAAAAGGAATATGAAGGAAATTACCGGAGCCCCGAGATTGATCCGGTGTACCGGATTGCGGAAGAAAACGGCAGGCTTGTGCTCCAGCGGTTGAAGCATGAAGCGGAGACGCTGGAAGCGGCGGCCCCCGATTTGTTCCAAGGCGAGCTCGGAACGTTTCGGTTTGAGCGCGACCAGAAGGGACGGGTCACCGCCATGCTGATCACCACCGGAAGAATTCGCAATCTGCGATTTGTGCGGGAGCGCTAACAGCGTTGGACACAACGCGTTTGTGGGCGGCTTGACCAGCCTGGGGGGAGGTTCTACTATCCTCGAACCATGCCCACGGGCGATTCCCTTATAGGCCAAAACGTTTCGCACTACACAGTTACCCGCAAGCTGGGCAGCGGCGGGATGGGCGTGGTGTACGAAGCGGAAGACGCAAGACTAGGCCGCCGCGTAGCATTGAAATTTCTGCCTGAAGAAATGGCGCAGGACGCGCAGCTGCTGGAGCGCTTTCAGCGGGAAGCCCGCGCGGCTTCTTCCCTCAATCACCCGAACATCTGCACCATTCACGCGATTGAGCAGCACGAGCGGCGGCAGTTTATTGTGATGGAGTTGCTCGATGGGCAGACGCTCGGAGAACTCATCAGCCGGGGCGCGCTGCCGATTGAAAAGATATTGCCGCTCGCGATACAGATCGCCGACGCCCTGGAGTCCGCGCACGCCAAGGGCATCGTGCACCGGGACATTAAACCCGCCAATATTTTCGTGACCGATCGCGAACAGGTGAAGATTCTGGATTTCGGTCTGGCCAAAGTGGGACCACCGGATTCGGCGGAAAGTTCCCGGCCTTCTCAGCTGGAGACGCTACTGCCGGAGGAAGAACTGACGCGGCCGGGCTCCACGGTAGGAACGGTTTCCTACATGTCGCCGGAGCAGGCGCGCGGGCAATTGCTCGATGCGCGGTCCGATTTATTTTCCTTTGGAGCGGTTCTTTATCAAACGGCAACGGGGGCGGTGCCGTTCCCCGGGGAAACCTCCGCGATTGTTTTTGACGCGATTTTGAATCGTTCTCCGCTGGCCATCGAGCAAGTGAGTCCCGGACTGCCTGCCGAACTCGGACGAATTCTGAACAAAACCCTTGAAAAAGACCGCAACATGCGATGCCAGAGCGCTACCGAGCTCAAAACCGATTTGACCCGTTTGAAGCGCGACCTGGAATCGGGGAGCAAAAACGTTGCGGAAGGTTCCGATCCCAAGGCGAAAGCGGCCAAACCGGGACTGAAGTCGGTGGCCGTGCTGTATTTTGAAAATTTGAGCGGCGTGAAAGAAGATGAATATCTTCGCGATGGAATTACCGAAGATATCATCACTGAGCTTTCCAAGATTCGCGGGTTAAATACCTTTTCGCGACCGACGGTGTTGGCATTTCGCGACAAGCAAGTGACGCCATTGCAGATTGGACAGCAACTGCGAGCCGCGTATGTGCTGACCGGAAGCCTGCGGCGAGCAGGAACCCGCCTGCGCATCAATACGCAACTCGTGGATGCCAAAACGGACTTTCCCCTGTGGTCGGAACGATACGACCGCGAGATGAAAGATGTCTTTGAAGTACAGGATGAAATAGCGCGGAAAATCGCGGAAGCCCTGCGGGTTACGCTGTCGCCCCAGGAACTTGAAGCATTATCAATCAAACCAACGGAAAATTTGCAGGCTTATGACCTGTATCTGCGCGGCAAACGATACGCCCGGCGGCAGACGCGGCAGGATCTGGAATTTGCCCTGCAGATGTTTGAGAACGCCGTGACCATGGATCCGAGCTTTGCCCTCGCCTATGCCGCGTGCGCGAACGCCTGCGCCATGTTTTATTGCAACTACAGCCGCGACACGAATTGGGTGGAAAAGGCCAGAACCGCCTCGGGCAAAGCGGTGGCGCTGCGTTGGGATTTGCCGGAAGTGCAAGTGAGCCAGGCGTGGGTGTTGTACGCGACTGAATTGCACGATGAAGCTGTGCGCATGGTGCAGAAGGCCATCGAGCGGAAACACGATTGCGAAGGGGCGTATTACCTCTTGTGCCGGGCACTATTTTCGGCCGGCCGCTATCGCGAAGTCGTCGATGTGATGGAAGCGGCCCTCGATGCCAGCGGCGAAGACTACAACGTCTATGTTCCCGTGGCTAACGCGCTCGGCGCGCTGGGCAAGCAGGATGCCTACAGGAACCTGCTGTTGCGGCGCGTGGGAGCGCTGGAAAACCACTTGAAGCAGGTCCCCGAGGATGCCCGTGCGCGGATTCTGCTGGCGGCCGACTATTCCGAGCTGGGGCGCGAAGAAGACGCGATGCGCGAGCTTAATCTGGCGATGACGCTGCGCGCCAATGAAGCGTCGATACTCTACAACGTGGCTTGCACGTACGCGCTGATGAAAAAGAAACCGCAAGCCATTGATGCGCTGCGGAAAGCCTGGGAAGAAGGATTCAAGGACGCTGTGTGGGCCCGCCGCGACCCTGATTTGGCTTCGTTGCATGACGACCCGGAATTCAACCGCATGTATCCGGAAAAATTCGAAGAGCCGAAGAAAGCCTGACCGCTTTTTCTCCGTTCGCGCCCTGCGGCACACGACCCCGTCACCGGAATTTTCCTGCTGGCCCGGTCTTGCAGCACGCTCGAGTCGCCTCAGCCGACAGGTCCTTTGCGCCGTCCGCCAATTTAAGGATCAGCACTTGTCCGTCGGAGTGAAAGCTGCCGCCGGTGGCGGTTTTTGCTTCCTGCATGGGATTGCTGGGGAGAAAGTGCAGAACCTCGCTGACCAGACCGGTGGACGAGAGAGTTTTCTCCACATAGTTTCGCTCGAGATCGATATCCGGGTCGATTTTGTGAGTGACGCCGTTGTTGCGCTGGTCGCGTTCAAAGCCGATGTCGTGCGTGGCTGCGCCGACCCAGACGGTTTCTCCATTTATCAGGAACGGAGCCTTCCAAATACGAAGGTGATTGCGCGAGGCCACGACGGAAATGGGTTCCGCATGAGCCCAACCGTAATCCTGGGTGCGTCCGAAGAGATACAGCGGGCTCATCGGCATCGTCAAATACGATTCCTTGGAAAGGCTGCCAATCACTCCGTGAAGGATCGTGTTTCGCACGTCGGCGTCCACTTTGACCCAGCCGGCGGTGGTGAACACCCGAGACATTTCCGCTTCCGAGCCAAGAATCAGGAAATTGACCATGTCCCCGGGGTTGCCGTCTTTGTCGCCAATGCGCCGCGGAATTTTGGAAAAAAGCGAGCTGTCGATTCCGGGCAGCGATTTTACCTGTCTCGCGACAACCCGGACGGTGGCGGTTTCGTCCGCGAAGATTTCGATCTGCACTTTGTAGGTGCCGGTCCCCGCGTCGCTGCTGCCTTGGTTGATACCGACCGACAGCCGTCCACTGATGGGTGCCATGACCTCGCGGTTGGCGCCGACCAGAAATGACTGCGAAGTGTCTTTGTCGCCGATCAGGCCAATAACCGCGCCGCGTCCCGCTTCATTGAACGGAAGCGCCCGCAAGAGATCGCGAAAGCCCCGGCTCAGGCCTTCAGGGCCGCTGGCCTCGCTCGCATCGGAATAGCGAAGTTTTCCCGTAACCGCGAAGACTACGTGTTCACCGGCATTTACGTCGATTCCGGTATCGGTCCACGAGGCGTCGCCGGTTAGCTGGACTTCCTGCCTGAGGCGGCTCGGGCCTCGCGGCGGAACGGTCGAGTTGGCCTCCGCGGGCTTGCTGTCCAGCTGCGCGGGCCGGGGGGCACCGTCCTCGCGCACCAGCTGCGCGCCCACCGGGAGCGGCAGAACGGTGCTGACTAGAAAACCAGCAAGGCAAAAAAACAGCGGCGCGGCGTTGGTCGAGTATGTCTTTCGCATGGCGCTCGTCCCGGGCGATGCTCCCTAACCTCAATCTAAACAGATGGATGAGCGGGCGCAAGAGTTGCATTCGCTGGGGAAGAACCAAGCATCTGGGACGCCTCTCTGCGGCATCGGAAGGGAAGAGGCGAATTTCGTGTGCCCGCTGACGCGCCGATCACCGGGCAAGGGAGGGCGTTTCCTTGACGGATGACGAAGGCACAGATAGATTGTCTGAATGCCGCCGCATTGCGATTAGGCGGTGTGCGCCCCAGTGCAGCTACCCGCGCAGGCAAGTTCGCTTCCGAGTGCGTTCGTGAGCCGGACCGGAAAAATCTCAAGTGAAAGAAACGCGGCAACCCAGATGACCAAACGGTTTCAAGGAATTGTGCTGATTTTGGCGAGCGCTGCCATGGCCACGCTGTCCGCAGCCCAAGCTCCTGCGGCGACGCCGGCCGCCAAACCCGGGCAAGCGCCAGGAGCTCCGGTGCCGCCGGCGCCCGCCGCCACGGACTCGCAGCAGCGGCCGCGCGTGCAAGTGGCGGCCCAAAGCAATGTAAATGTGGATGGTAGCGAAGCGATGTTCACAACCATGTGCGCGCTGATGGCTTCGGGCTTTGAAGGGAATGTAAGCTCGGAGAAATGGCACCCGCTGCGGGCACAATTGCGGGAACGGCTACGAGCACAGCAGGGTCCGGCCGTAGATGCCGTGCGCGAGTTCTACAAAGTGCACGAATTGCGCGATGCCGGCAGCACGCTTTCGCGCTACGTCTGGTTCGGTCTGGTTGCCGGTCCGGCACCACGCTTTGCGACGACCCTCAAACGCGATGAATTGCCGCCCGAGGTGATATCGCTTGAGGGCTTCACTGAAATTCTCGCCAACTATTACAAAGAGCAGCACATTGGGGAATTGTGGCGGCAGGTGCAACCGATCTACAACCGGGAATTCGAGCGCCTGCATGAATCCGTGTCACAGCTGGTTTTCGTTTCAACAGGATATTTACGCGAGATTTTGGAACCATCGAATCCGCGCACATTCATGATTGTCGTTGAGCCGCTGGTAGGGCGAATCACCAACGTGCGGAATTTCGGTGACCACTACGCCATCGTTTTAAGCGGCGCCGATGATATTCCCACCGATACCATTCGACACGCGTTTTTACATTTTTTATTGGACCCTCTTCCGCTCCGTTATCCGCATCAAATAGCAGTGAAGAGGCCGCTCTTTGAACGCGCCGCGCAAGCGCCCAGGCTGGCGCCGGAACTAAGGGATGATTTTCCGTCCTATTTCGCGGAAAACACGGTACGTGCGGTGGAGTTGAAGCTAAAGAAAATGTCCCCTGGTGAACGGGAAGCCGCGATGAATGCCGACGATGCCAACGGTCTGGTGCTCGTGCGACCGCTGTTTACGGCCTTGCGAAAATTTGAAGAGTCCGAGCCTTCCATGGCTTTGTTTTTCCCGGATTTGGTCCGTGCCGTGGATGCGGGCGAAGAAGTAAAAAGAATTGCGACGGTCAAATTCGCGCCAGTCGACAGCGCTGCACCGGCCAACGAAGCGGAAGCTGAAGCCGTAGCGAAGCGCCGCAAGGAGGCGCATCCAACGACGGTGCCAAACGATTCGGACGCGATTGCCGCGCTCACCGAAGGCGAGCGGCGCCTTGCGGAAAAAAATCCACGAGCAGCGGAAGCTTCTTTCCAGCGGGTATTGGCAAAATACCCCGAGCAGATTCGCGCGTGGTATGGACTAGGCCACGTAGCCCTGTTGGATGACGACACGGCGCGGGCGAAGCAGGTTTTTCAACGACTCACCACCGGTGAACATGCGGCCACGAACGATCCCATGGTGATGGCCTGGTCGCATATTTACCTGGGATGGATTTATGATTACGAAGGACTGAAAGAGCAGGCCAAGGCTGAGTTTCAAGCGGCTCTCGCGGTTGCAGACGGCCCGGCCGCCGCGAAGCAGGCAGCACAAAAGAGTTTAACAGGGGGCAGCGCAAGCAAGGGCAGCGACAATCCGTAGGCAACAATTTGGCTGGTAAGACCGGCGAATCCAGGGCGCCGGTTCGTGGTGCACAATCTTTCAACAGGAGAAATGTTTATGAACCGGACTTACAGACAGTGGGCCAGAGTAGTGGCGGTCGGAGGGCTTTTTCTAGGTGTGAGCATGCTGGCGAACGCACAAAGCCCGCAGAGCGGGCAAAGCGGTCAACAACCCGCGCAACAGCCTACCCAGCAACCGGCGGACAAGGACAAAAAGCCGGAGGTGAAGGATTTGACGCTCGATGGGGCGGCCAAACCGGCACCGGTGAATGCCGAAGAAGAGGCAGCTTACAAGGCGTTTTTGGCGGAAACTGATCCAGCGAAAAAAGTCGCGCTGGGTGAAGCTTTCATACAAAAGTACCCGGAGAGTCGGTATCGTCCGCCTCTGTACTCGTCGATGACCAGTTTGTATCTGCAAACGAATCAGATCGAAAAGATGGAAGAAATAGGAGACAAGGAGGTTGCACTCAATCCAAGCGATGTGCAGGTCATGGCGATTCTTGCGCAAACTCTTCCCCGCGCCTTGAACGCGAAAACCCCAAGTCCGGAGAAGGAACTAGCCAAGGCCGAAGGCTACGCCAAGCGCGCGATCGAAATGACCCCGACGATTCCCAAGCCGGAAGGAATTACCGATGATGTATTCGCGAAGGCCAAGAACCAGACGCTGGCCATGGCCCACAGCGGGTTGGGACTCGTCTATGTGCGGCGCGGCAAATTTGCCGACGCGATTCCGGAACTGGACCAAGCCGTAAAGGTCGATCCGACTCCGGATCCGGTGAACTTTTACCTGCTGGGACTTTCCAACAAGAATACCTCGCACTTTGACGACGCGATTGTGGCGTTCAACAAGTGCGCGGCGATTCCCGGCGCGATGGCGAACCCCTGCAAAAACGGTGCGGAAGAGGCCAAGAAGCTAAGCAGCACGCAGCTCAGCGCTCCAAAGTAAAACTGCGCCGTTGACAACGCCGCAGGCAATGCCGCAGGCAATGCGGAGTCATGACAGAACTGTTGCGGAAAGAAGATGAGCGCCTTGAGGAGCGTCTGGGCTATAAGTTCCAGCGCTGGATGCTCCTTGACCGCGCACTGACGCACAGTTCAGCTACCCCTGAAATACGGCACGAGCGCACAGAAGCCACAGATAGGCTCCTGTTGGCCGAAGACAACGAGCGGCTGGAATTTCTCGGCGATGCGGTGCTCGAGCTGCTGGCCAGCGAATATCTGCTGGCGGCGTTTCCCGATTGGACCGAAGGACAGCTTTCCAAGAGCCGGGCCAGGATCGTGAATGCGGAATCGCTCGTGACGGTCGCCCGACGATTGCGCCTGGGCGAGCATTTGCGATTGGGGCGAGGCGAAGAAAAAACCGGGGGCCGCGAAAAGCCGGCGCTGCTGGCAGATGCTTTTGAAGCAGTGATTGCCGCAATCTATTTGGACTCCGGACTGGCAGCGGCGCGCGAAATCTTGCGTCGCGTGCTATTTGAACAAGCGCTTGAGGAGCGCGGCGCAGGCATCGCGGACTCTGATCGCAAATCGGCCTTGCAGGAACTATTGCAGGGGCGTGGCCAACAGCCGGCGGAGTATCGGCTGGTCGGGGAGAGCGGGCCCGACCATCAGAAGATTTTTCAGGTGGAAGTCTGGGGCAATGGAACACAGCTGGCCAGGGGCGAGGGCAGCACGAAGAAGGAAGCCGAACAGCGGGCGGCCAAAGTTGCGCTGGAATTGCTGGAACGTCGTGAACAGGAGCTGAGGGGAAAGGCCGAGCCGGATGCCCGAACAGATCGCTGAACAGCTTCAGGAAAGTGCGCCTCAGACGGAAACGCGGACCGAGGATCGCGGCCCGCAGACAACAATCTCAGAATATCTGGAATCCTTGCTGGTTACGGTGATCCTGGCGCTTTTCGGAACGAGTTTTGTCGTTCAGGCTTTCAAGATTCCGTCGGCGTCGATGGAAGGAACGCTGCTCATTGGCGATCACCTGCTCGTGAACAAATTTATTTTCGGCGGGCGGGACGCGTGGTACGAAAAAATCCTGCCCTACCGGCCTTTGCACCGTGGCGACATCATTGTTTTCAAATATCCCTATGCGGACCATCAACACTTTGTAAAGCGCGTCATTGGATTGCCCGGCGATCGGCTGAAACTCGTGGATCAGCAAGTGTACGTAAACGGGGTGATGCTGAACGAACCGTATGTGACGCACGATCTCAGCGCTCCGTACGACCCGTTGAACTACTCGTTTCCTCCACCCGGAACGCAGCTGATGACCTCGGCAGCGGTGCCGGAATGGGCGCAGGAAATTCGCCAGCACATTCAGGGCGATGAACTGGTTGTGCCGCCCGGAAAATATTTCGCCATGGGCGACAATCGCGAAAGAAGTTCGGACAGCCGCTACTGGGGATTTGTCGACCGCGATGCCATCATGGGGAGGCCTTTTCTGATTTATTGGTCCGTGGATGCGACCAGTGCGGACTATTCGGGCGACAGCACGTTTCTTCACCGCTTGGCCAGCGTCTTCGACACCTTGCGACACCTGCCGGCGCGCACCCGGTGGGGCCGTATGCTGCACACGGTTCATTGAGCTTGCCGGACAAGACCTGCATACGTCGCACGGCGGCCGTTCGGACCCGGGGGTTTGCCAGCCCGCCTACTATCCATTTGCGGGCTAGTCTGCGAAAATTCCAAGCAAAATGAATCGACTTCCCAGGTGGTGGAAGTGGGCGCTGGCCGCCGCAATTGCGGTTGTCATCGTGCAAATTGCCGTGTCCGTTCTGGTGCGCACGCGGCTCGCACATGACTATCTGATTTCCAATCTGCAGCGCGCGTTCGGGCGTTCGGTCGAAGTGCAGCACTTTGAAGTGCAGATATTGCCGACGCCCCGCCTGGATGCCGACGGAGTTACAGTTGGCGAAGATCCCGCCTTTGGAAACGAATATTTCCTGCGGGCCGAACATCTGACGGCGAACCTGCGCTGGACGGGCCTTCTTCGCGGACGTGTCCAGTTCGGAACGCTGTCGCTCAGCCGTCCCAGCCTGATTCTGGTTCGCGACGAACAGGGACACTGGAATCTGGAGCGCTGGCTGCCTCCTGCCAGGCCGAACAACACAGAAAATCCCGGCGTTTCGGCCAGCAGCGCTCCGGCAAACCGTTTGAAGCGCATTGAGTTTGACGACGGCCGGGTCAACTTCAAAAATCGCGATGAAAAACTGGCGTTTGCATTTATCGCGGTTTCAGGTTCGGTCGAGCAGATCTCGTCCGGACGCTGGACGCTGCAGCTTGCCGCGCAGCCATGGCGCAGCGGCGTGGCCCTGCAGTCCACTGGCACGCTCCGAGTGAATGGAGATATTGCCGGAACTTCGGCGCGGCTGCAGCCGGCCAAGGTCAGCGTTCGCTGGGACAAAGTCTCACTCGCCGATTTGTTTCGCTTGTTTCGCGGACAGGACTATGGCCTGCGTGGCACATTTGCGCTCGAAGCCACGGCCGGGAGCGGGGCAGCACCAGCAAGCAACGCTCAAAAGGTTTCCCTGACAACCTCGCCTGAGCTTGTCCCGCTGCCGGGCGAGTGGACATTTTCTGTGCAGGCGCGAGCCACGCAGATTCACCGCTGGGATTTGACCGAGCGCGAGGACAATCCCCGCGTGAATGCCAGGTTGCGGGGACGCTGGAACGTAATTTCCGGAAGTGTACGCGCGGATGAACTGGTGGTCGAAAGCGCGAAGTCCAACGTGAGAGGAAATGCCAGACTCGCGCCGTCTTCCAATCTTGAAATTCATTTGGACTCGGCCGGAATTCAAGCTTCCGACTTGCTCGCGTGGTATCGCGCGTTTCAACCGGATGTCGCTGAGGAGCTGGCTGCGGATCAATATTTCACAGGCGCTGTGAAATTGCACGGCTGGCCTCTGGAACTGGACGACGCCGGATTTTCCAGCAACGGCGGCGACCTTCGGTTTCCCGGCATGACCGAGGTTGTGCGCATTGGGGCTGTGCATGGCGGTCGCCTGCGGTCCAAGTTTTTTATTGAGCCAGTTCACGTAGCACTGGTCGCGGATACGGGGAAAAATACCATCGCCCTGAAACGAAAACCGGGTCCTCAGCCGCAGAGCAGCGCCGACGTCTCCCTGGTTCACGATTTCGGCACGCAGACCGGTTTCATCGGCATTGACGGCCATATGGAAAAGCTGGAGCAAGGATTGAAAATGGCTTCGGCATTGGGTCGTCAAATCAATCATGGCTGGGAGCTTACCGGGCAGGCAGGCGCATCCGTGCAATGGCAATGGAGCAAGCCTTTCGGGGGGCGCTGGAGCGGACGTATCGCGCTGACCCGCGCCGAACTTACAGTGGCGGGGCTGAACCTGCCCGTCCAGGTGCACGAAGGCTCGGTCGAATGGACCGATGAAATGCGGGTGGCGCGGCTCACAGACGTGGAAGGCTTTGGCGCGGGATGGACGGGCTTGATTCGCGAAGTGAAAGCGGGCAATTCAGAAAATGCCCCGGAATGGAATTTTCAGCTGAGCGCAGACCATCTGGATGCCTCGGAACTGGACCGCTGGGCCGGACCACGGGCCCGCCCCAATTGGGTCGAACGGCTGATGGCCTCGCTGCTCGGGCGAACGACGGCGACTGGAGTCCCCGCCAGTGAACTGGTCCGGCGCGTAAATGCCCAGGGAGAACTGAATATCGGCCAACTGACGGTGGAAAAGTTGAAACTGGGGCACGTTCGTACCCAAGGTTCTCTGCGTAATTTGCAACTGGAAGTCAACGATGCGAATGCGGAATGGGCCGGGGGAAAAGTCCATGCAAAAGTGCAAGCCAGCTTTTCGCCCAGCCCGACATATGATGTGACGGCCAGTCTCGAGAACATCAATCTGGCACAGATACCGGGAACGGGGAAGCACGCCGAGCGGCTGAGCGGCGCAGCATCTGGAAAAGTTCACTTCAGCACCGGCGGCGTCGGCCGCGATGAATTGCTGAAAAAACTTTTGGGTCAAGGCGACATCAGGCTGAGCAAAGTGGAATTTCGCGGATGGGACGTGACCGCAAGCCTGGCGGATGGCGAGGCTCACACCGGAATTTCGCGCTGGACCTCCGGCGAAGGAGTCTTTTCCGTGCGCGACCGGAATTTTATTCTAGAGAATCTGCGCATGAATTCCGGCAAAGAACAGACGATCCTCGAGGGCGCTCTGACCTTTGGCCGTGACGCCAATCTGACGATTCGCACCGCTTCCATGGGAAAGCCCGGATCGCGCGATGCCAAGTTCGCCGCGCCCGGGTATGTGTTAAAAATCTCGGGATCGCTCGACGGACCACGCATGTCGACCGAAAAAGCGGTAGCATCTCTGCCGGCGGATTAGCACGCGCCGCCACCAAATTGCTTTAATTTTCGTGAAGTACGTTGCGCATGGCGAGATTCATGGAGGGTGGAAATGAAGCGTCACGGCATGGCCTGCATCTTGTTTTTGTTTTTGTTCTCGTTCAAAGCGGAAGCGCAAGGGGCGGCCTCGCTCGAACAACTGCTCGGCGCTCCGTTCCCGGAAAACCTGACGGCAGCGAAATCGGTCAACCGCGTGGCCTGGGCCGTATTTCAGCAGGGGAAGAGAAGCATTTGGGCCGCCGAAGGCCCGCAATTCACCGCACGCCTGCTGGTAAAATATGACGACGATGATGGACAAGAGCTGTCAGAACTGAGTTTTGCTCCGGACGGAAATACGCTTACCTATGTGCGCGGCGGAGGTAAGAATTCCGCAGGCCAGTCACCCAATCCCACCAGCAATCCTGCCGGGACGGAGCAAGCGGTATGGACTGTTTCCTGGAGTGGCGGGGAGGCGAAACGCATTGACGCGGGATTTCTTCCGAAGATTTCCGCTCGCGGCAGTGTCGCGTACGTGCACGATGGCCAAATTTGGACTGCGCCTGCCGACGGAAGCGAGAAACCATTCCACATAGCGGCCCGAGGACAGAATTTTTCTCCCGTCTGGTCGCCCGACGCCACCCGGCTGGCTTTCGTTTCTACACGCGGAGATCACGCCTTCATCGCTGTCTATGATGTCGCGGCGAAAACCGTGCGCTTCATCGCGCCGACCGTCGACAGCGACGGTGATGTTGTGTGGTCGACCGACGGAACGCGCCTGGCATTCGTTCGCCAGCCTGCCGAACGCCGCGATGCTCCACAAGGCTACTTCCTGGCTCCCGACAAACCGCACCCATGGGCCATATGGATTGCCGACGCTACATCCGGAAACGCCCGTGAGATCTGGCATAGTTCAGCAACACCGCAGGGTTCCTATCCCTACATGGGCGCGGAAACTGGGGGCGGGGCAATTCAATGGGCCGCGGACAATCATCTGATTATTCCATCGGAAGAAGACGGCTGGCAGCATGTCTATTCGCTGTCAGTGGATGGCGGCGCGGCAAAACTTCTGACGCCGGGAAATTGCGAAGCCGAACAATGGTCGCTAACTCCCGATGGCAAATCGCTGATCTTCAATTCGAATTGCGGAGACATCGACCGGCGCCACCTTTGGCAAACCAGCATCTCGAGCGGTGTTCCCGTAAAGCTTTCCGAAGGCAACGGCATCGAATGGGGCGGCGTCGCGCCGGGAGATGGCAGCGCTTACGTGTTTATCGGTTCCGACGCGCAACATCCAGGACGCGTTTTCTCCGCACGGTTCGGCAATGACAAAAGCCGGAAAGAGTTGACCGCTGACCTCACGCCGAAGGATTTTCCTGCGCAGCAACTGGTGACTCCGCAGCAGGTAATATTCAAGTCCGCCGATGGCTGGGATATTCACGGCCAGCTGTTTCAGCCGGCAAATGCCAAACCCGGGGAGAAGCGCCCTGCGGTGATCTTCATGCATGGCGGACCGATGCGCGAAATGCTTCTCGGCTGGCACTACATGTTCTACTACTCGAATTGCTACGCCATGAACCAGTACCTGGCGAGTCGCGGCTACACGGTGTTGTCAGTGAATTATCGCAGCGGCGTCGGCTACGGCCGCGCGTTCCGGGAAGCTCCCGGCCGCGCGGGTCGCGGAGCAACCGAATACCAGGACATTGTCGCGGCCGGAAAATTCCTGCAAAGCCGCAACGACATCGACGCCCAGCACATTGGCCTCTGGGGCGGAAGCTATGGCGGCTATCTCACCGCCATGGGGCTTGGCCGAAACTCCGATATCTTTGCCGCAGGTGTCGATATTCACGGCGTGCACGATTGGCCCACCGACAACTGGGATGGCAAGAATATTTCTCCGGAGCTTTATAAACTGGCCCACGATTCTTCTCCCGTGAACGCGGTTGAAAAGTGGCGTTCGCCTGTTCTTTTCATTCACGGCGATGACGACCGGAACGTCTATTTCACGCAATCCGTCGATCTTGTCTCACGCTTGCGGGAAAAGGGCGGCGTGGAGATCGAGCAGCTGATTTTTCCGGACGAAATTCACGACTTCCTGTTGTACCGCAATTGGCTGGCCGCGTATCACGCGGCCAGTGATTTCTTTGATCGCCGGCTGAAGCCGGCGGGCAAGTAGAAAGCCCGGCGAGCCATGAAAACAATCGCACGGCCGATTGCCGCGATGCTGCTTTGGGCGGCGCTCGCAGCTCTGTCTGACGGCCGCGACGACCGCCTTACCCTGTTTCCTAACTTCCAGAAGGGGCAGATTTTCACATATCTGGTGCAGTTCCGCGCAGACAAGGACATCAAGACGGAAAGCAATGTGGCTGCCCCGCTCTCGCCCAACGGCGGGCATTTGGATGCGCACGGACTCTTGCGAATCGAAGTCCTGGAGGCCCGTCCGCAAAAGAACAGGACGGAGATTCATGCCCGCGCCCGCTTTCAGAGCCTGAACTCCGGCGTTTTGCCGAGGAAACCAGGCGAGCGAGCTTCGAAGTTGCCGGTTGAAAAACAAAAACCCGCGGAAGCTGCTGTCGAGTTCACGATTCGAACGAATGGTTTGGTTGAAGACGTAAAAGATCTGGAAACCCTTGCTCCCGAACAACAACAGGCCTGGCGAGAATGGGCCACCAAATTCGCAATTGCCGGCACATTTCCAAAAGATGGAGTTAAACGCGGTGAGAAATGGGATACCGCCACGGAGGAAAAGTCTCCTTCGCCGGTCGCAGGACTCAGTTGGACAAAAAACTGGCAGTATGTCCGCGATGAGCCTTGTCGTCCCGCGCAGATTTCGGTTACGGGCGAAATCACGGATGAAGAAAAGCTTACCGAGCAGTGTGCGGTGATTCTCTCCACGGCCAAGCTCCGGCAAAAATCCTCCGCAAAAAACAGTTCTCCCGAGGACTACCGCTTGCACGAACTAAAGACGATGGGAACCGCCAAGGGCGAAAACGAGGTCATCGCCTATATCTCACTGCAGACCGGGCTTGTGGTGCGTGCCACCGAGTCCGCTCATCAATTCATGGACGTGATCGTTGCCAAGGCCGACGATACCAATCGCGTCCACTACAATGTGGAAGCGAAAAGCCAATCCGAAGTACGACTCGTCACCCAAATTCCCCTCGGCAACCCCTGATTGTCCGCCGCTCGCTCCGAAGGCAACGATTTGCAGGATCGCGTATAATGAAGGTTTCGGCAGTGGCCGCCGGAGCCGTCGGGGAGCATGGGCATGAAATTCAAACTGCAAAGCAACTATCAACCGCGCGGGGATCAGCCTGCGGCCATTGACCAGTTGTATCGCGGCCTTGAGAGCGGGGAAAAACACCAGGTTCTGCTCGGCGTCACTGGTTCCGGAAAAACGTTCACCATGGCGAAGCTCATTGAGGCTTCGAATCGTCCGGCACTCGTATTGGCGCACAACAAAACGCTGGCGGCGCAGCTGTACCATGAATTCAAGAGCTTCTTTCCCGAAAACGCGGTCGAATATTTCGTCAGCTATTACGATTTTTACCAGCCGGAAGCCTACGTGCCTTCTGCCGATATGTATATCGACAAGGAAGCGACGATCAACGACGAACTGGACAAACTGCGCATGAGCGCCACCCGTTCCCTGTTTGAGCGGCGCGACGTGATCATCGTGGCCTCGGTTTCTTGCATCTATGGCATCGGCTCGCCCGAATCCTACTTCGGAATGGCCGTCACGCTGGAAAAGGGCACGCAAACTTCGCGCGAGGCGTTGCTGCGACGGTTTGTCGACGGCCAGTACGAGCGCTCAGAGGATTTGCGCCGCGGCACCTTTCGAGTTCGCGGCGACATCATCGAAATCTATCCGCCCTATCAGGACGAAGGCTACCGGTTCGAAATGTGGGGGGAGCAAATCGACACCATTCGGCAAATCGACCCTTTGACGGGGGAAGTGCGCACCGGCCAGGAAAATCTGGCACGCGTTTCGATCTATCCCAAGACGCACTACGTGATGCCGCAAGAGCAGCGGGAGCGCGCCATTGTCACCATTCAAGAGGAATTGTCCTGGTGGAAAAAAGAATTGGAGAAGCAGGGGAAGTTTGTAGAATCACAACGGGTCGTACAACGCACCATGTTCGACATTGAAATGATGCGTACAATCGGCTATTGCCACGGTGTCGAGAATTATTCGCGGCATTTGAGCGGCCGGTTGCCGGGCGAAGCGCCTCCTACTTTGCTCGACTACATACCTGAAGATTTCGTGCTGTACGTCGATGAGTCGCATCAGTCCATAGGGCAGGTGCGCGGAATGTCCAATGGCGACCGCGCGCGCAAACAGACGCTGGTCGACTACGGTTTCCGCATGCCTTCGGCGCTCGATAATCGCCCCCTGACGTTCGAGGAATTTGAGCACCGCTTGAATCAGATCGTATACGTTTCAGCAACTCCCGGACCGTATGAACTTACCAAATCCGGCGGCATGGTTGTGGAGCAGGTCATTCGCCCCACCGGTCTGGTCGATCCGCAGGTGGAGGTCCGCCCGGTTAAAGGCCAGGTAGACGATCTGCTCGAGGAGATTCGTGTGCGCACGAGCCGCCGGGAGCGGGTTTTGGTTACCACGCTGACCAAGCGTATGGCGGAAGACCTTTCTGAGTATTTTTCTGAGATCGGAGTGAAGTGCCGCTATCTGCATTCCGAAGTGGAAACACTGGACCGTATCAAGATTCTGCGGGACTTGCGCCGTGGCGAATATGACGTGCTGATCGGAATCAACCTGCTCCGCGAAGGCCTCGATCTACCGGAAGTATCGCTCGTCGCCATTCTCGACGCGGACAAGGAAGGTTATTTGCGCAGCGCGACATCGCTGATCCAAACCATTGGACGTTGCGCACGACATGTCGAAGGTCGCGCCATTCTTTACGCCGACCGTATGACGGATTCGATGAATCAGGCGATTGGAGAAACCAACCGGCGTCGCGACAAACAATTGGCTTTTAACAAAGAAAACAACATCACGCCGATGTCCATTATCAAGTCGGTGGATATGGATCTGGCGCGAATTGTAGAAGCGGATTACGTAACGGTCCCACTGGATGACGCGAGTCTGGACGCCGCCGCTGCAAACGTCAGGAACGAAGCGCAGCTGGCCGAGATGTTACAGCAACTGGAAACCCAGATGCGCGAAGCCGCGAAGAAGTTCGAGTTCGAAAAAGCCGCCCAATTGCGCGACCGTATCCGCAGTCTAAAACAAAAAGACGTCTCCGGATTGTTTTCCATCGAATCAGCGCCAGCGCCGGCGTCCGACAAAATCTAACCGCCGCCGCGTTTTAGATCTTTCAGCGAATAAAAAGTGTCACGCCAGACGATTCCACCTTGTCGAATGGTGACAAATGCGGACCGTAGTAGCATGTAACAAAAGAAAATTACCCCAATGGGGTAGGTGAAAGCGTAAAAGACGGAAACCCGCATGATGCGGTCCACTCCGCCGTGAAAAACCAAGGGGATGAGAATTGCGATCACGCAAAATAGGCGAATCCAGCCATGGCCCAAAGCCAGACCTGCAAGGGGGCCAATATGGAAGAGCAGCATGGCGATCACGGCGGTTACGCTCAAGAACAGGCTGTAACCGGTGGTGGCGAAAAAATTCTTGGTCACCCCGCGGATCAGATTGCCAAAACCTGAATGCCAGCGAATGCTGACCGCCTCTTGCGCAATCCCGGCCCCGGAACGAAAGCCGGATTCTTTTACAATTTTTCCCAATTTCATGTCGTCAACAACTTCCATGGCCAGACGCCGGTGCGTTCCGCTGGCCTCATAGGCGGTACGCCGCAGCATCTGAAACGCACCCACGCCAATATAGAACCGGGAGGTAGGATCACTCACGCGATGGGGATCGGTAGCCAGCTGAAGTGCCATGGCGAAGAAAGTGAGCAGCACTGTCTCCCAAAAACCGCTCATGTCCACATCGCCAAACAGGGTAAGGTGGTCCAGCCCGCGATTCCTTACGAGGTTTACGCAGCGGCGCAAAACATCGGGCTGAAATCGTACATCAGCGTCGGTAAAAACCAGCCACTCACCCGTCGACAGTGCATAGGCTTTTTGCAGGGCATGGGGCTTGCCCAGCCAACCGGCGGGCAGCTCCCTGATATGGGCCACCCGAAAACGGGAATGTTTTGCCGCAAACGCATCCAGGATTTCGCTGGTAGCATCGCTCGAGCGGTCGTCAGCGGCGATGATTTCCAGGTTCGGATAGTCGATGGCCGCCAGTGTGGCGAGCGCCTCTGGAAGCTTTTCTTCCTCGTCGCGGGCGGCGAATAATAGAGAAATGCGCGGACATTCCGCGTCGGATACCGGCCGGAAATCCCTGACCCAAGGCAGATGGAGCAGGCCATAGGCCACGCGCAGACCGTGAAAAATCCAAAATGCGGCTACCAGCGCAAATACTACAAAGAGAAAAGAGTGCATGGAAATTGGTATCTGAAGCGAACCTCGGGGTATTCTAACACGGGATGCGAGGGGCACTTTCCATCATAGGGGCCGGGCGTGTTGGACGTGCACTGGGAAAATCCCTGCGTGCGCAGGGATGGAGAATCGGCGCGGTTGTAGCCCGCACGGAAGCCAATGCCCGCAAGGCAGTGCGCTTCATAGGCGACGGCAAGCCGCAGAGCATGCTGACGCGTCTGGCGCTTTCCTCGAGTGTGATTCTCATTTCCACTCCGGACGATACGATTGCTGCTGTCGCACTGGAACTCGCCCGGATTGGCGCCGAAGAACTGCGCGGTAAAATCGTGTTGCACACGAGTGGAACTCTGGATGCAACGGTTCTGAAACCGGCCAAGCTGTTCGGAGCTTCTGTCGGTTCCATACATCCATTGCAAACGTTTAGTCGCGTGGGAATTCCTCCTCTTGACGGCATCGTTTTCGCTGTGGAAGGGGACCCTGTTGCCGTGCGAATGGCACGGCAGATCGTGCACACTCTGGGGGGTGTCCCGGTGCAGATCGAAGGCTCCAAGAAGCCGTTGTACCATGCGGGGGCTGTGCTGGCGGCGGGCCTTCTTCTGGCGGTCGAGGAAACCGGCACTCGCCTGCTGATGGCAACGGGAATGAAGCGACGGGAAGCCGTGCGGGCACTTTTGCCTTTAACCCGACAAGTGCTGGATAATTTTGAAGGAGTTGGCACCCGCTCCGCATGGACCGGTCCGCTGGCGCGAGGCGATTACGGCGTCATCGCCGCGCACGTCCGGGAAATGAAGGACCAGCCGCCGGAAGTTTCAGAAGCCTACATGGCATTGAATCGCTTGGCGGCTCGCGTTTTATCGCCCGATCCGCAAAAGGCTCTACGGGAACTCGACAAGATTATTGTGAGAAAAACTATGAAGGGGAAGGCGATGGAGGCTAAGGCGTGAATCAATTGAAGATTGCGATGGAAAGCGCGACATTGTCGAACGGGCTGAAAGTGGTGATTGCCCCGGATACGACGGCGCCGGTCGTCACCGTTGGCGTTTACTACAAGATTGGATTTCGCTTGGAGCCGCAGGGGCGCAGCGGGTTCGCCCATTTATTTGAGCACATGATGTTCCAGGGCTCTGCGAATGCGCCAAAAATGCAACACATCAAGCTGATCAATTCAAGCGGAGGAGTGTTGAATGGTTCGACGCAGTATGACGTTACAAACTATTACGAGGCGGTGCCGTCGAACGCTCTGGAACGAGTGTTGTGGCTTGAAGCCGACCGCATGCGGGCCCTCAAAGTTGACGACGAGAATTTGAAAAATCAGCGTGATGTGGTGAAGGAAGAAGTTCGCGTCAACGTAATGAACCAGCCGTATGGCGGATTTCCTTGGCTGGATATGCCGCCGGTGGCGTTCCGCAATTGGCAGAACGCCCATAATTTTTACGGCGACTTTGCGGATTTGGATGCGGCAAGCCTCGGCGACGTGCAAGCTTTTTTCAAAACGTATTATGTTCCAAACAACGCGGTGCTTCTTATGCTGGGCGATGTACCAGCCGCAGAGGGAATTGCGCTGGCAAAAAAGTATTTTGGCGATATTCCCGCCGGCGCCGCGCCGCCTTTTGCGGACCCCCAAGAGCCCGAACAAAACGAAGAGCGCCGCGGCCATGTTGAAGAAAAATTCGGCACGCTGCCGGCAATGGCGATCGGTTATGTTCTGCCGGCTCGACGCACGAAAGACTGGTGCGCCATGGCTCTTCTCGATCAAGCATTGCACGGTGGCCGCGCGGGACGCATGTACCGCGATCTGGTGCTTGAAAAACAGGTTGCCGTCGAGGCGGACGGCGGAATCGACGATCTTTTCGGCTATAACGGGCCAGCGCAACTTACGACCAAGATTCTGCATAAACCGGAATTTTCCGCCGATGCCACGGTCGCTGCATTTGACTCGGTAATTCGCGAAATTCAGGAAAACGGGATCAGTGAAGACGAGTTGAACCAGCTCAAAGTGAAATGGCGGTCCGACTATTACGCCACACTCGAAGGCGGCCGCGGCGGCTACATGCCAAAATACGGATTGATGCATCTGCTGGCCTGCTTCACGCTTTTCGATAATGAACCGCAACTGGTAAATTCAATTCTCGACGGATTTCTCGCCGTTACGCGCGAGGAAATTCAAGCTGCTGCCAAAAAATACTTGCGCAACGAGAAACGCGCCATCGTCTTCCGAGCGCCCGTGAAGCCGGATGCCAAGGAGGCCGCATAATGGCGACTGCTACACAGAATCTGGCTGTCGGCGTGCCGGATCTTTCGGCCGAGCGCGCGGTAACCTGGCCGAAGCGTACCCGGGCAAAGCTTTCCAACGGACTCGAAGTCGTTCTGGCGGAAGCGCATTCGATTCCAAAATTTCACGGCGAGCTTTTCTTTCGCTCCGGCAACGCCGCCGCACTAAGTCGCGGTCCCGCCCTTGCTGAAATGACGGCCACGGTCGTTCGTACCGGAACTAGCAAACGAGTTAGCCGGCAAATCGAAGAAGATTTGCGTCGCATCGGCGCTGATCTTTCATCAAGCGCCGGGTCGGACACCAGTGCGATCGCGTTTACCGGGCTTTCGGAATTTGCCGAGCCCCTGCTGCAAATGGTAAACGAACTGGCGCGTGAAGCTTCCTTTCCCGAAGCCGAATTCGAGCGCGAACGCCGGCAAAAACTGGAGGAAGTGAAGCTGGAGCGTACTTCTCCCGGTTTTCTGGCCAGTGAGCGCCTGCGCAAAGTTCTGTTTGGCGCTCATCCCTACGGACAGGTTTCCGCGAGCGAAGAACAAGTCGCTGCGTACAAGCGCGAAGACCTGCAAGCCGTCTACCGCGAATTCTACACTCCGGAAAACGCTCTCCTTGTGCTTGTCGGAGATTTCGACTCCGCCGCAATGCTAAAAGAGGCCGAAAAAGTTTTTGGCGACTGGACCGGCGGAAAACCGGAAGCCCAGCCGTCCCCGGGCCCAGCAAATCCCCGCGGCCGCCGCGTGTATCTCGTTCACGTTCCTGGCGCGGTGCAAACTCAGATCGTGACGGGTTGCCATTCCATCACGCGCAAAAATCCCGATTGGGTGAAACTGGGACTAACCAACAGCCTCTACGGCGGCGCATTCAACTCGCGCCTGGTAATGAACATCCGTGAAGACAAAGGTTACACTTACAGTCCCCGCAGCGGAGTCAATCCGTTGAAGCAGCTCGGGTATTTCTCCGTTTCGGCAGCCGTTAGGAACGAAGTCGTAGCTGCTTCGCTCACGGAAATCTTTTATGAGATGGACAAGCTGCGCTCGGTTCCCGTGCCCGTTCCCGAGCTGGCGGACGCGCAGAACTACTTGAGTGGCGTTTTTTCGATGGGCCTCGCCACACAAGACGGCTTGCTTTCCCAGCTTGCCACTGTGGCGCTCAACGAATTGCCCGACGATTACCTTGAAACGTATCGCGGCAAGGTTCGTGCGCTCACTCCCGCAGATCTGCTTGCCACTGCCCGCAAATATCTCGATTCCGCCAATATGCAAATTGTCCTGGTTGGCGATCGAGCGCAGATTGAAGAGCAGGCCAACCTTTTTGGTGACGTTGAGCTCTACGATGCGGCGGGGAAGCGTGTTTCCTAGCCTAGCTTGGACCTGCCCTTGCTGGGCTTTGGCCTGATTGCCTGACGGTTGTTGCCGCGGCCGCAGGACGGTTGCGCGTGGCCCGGCTTCGCCCGCTTGCGAAAATTGCGCGCAACCAAAGATCGCAACACTAAATGGCGCTGCGAAAAACTACTCCGTCCACAGTTTTTTCTACTCGAACTTCTGTGGATGAAGCGCCGCACGACTACAGGTTCTTCAACAATTCAGTCGATTCATAGGGATTGGTGGGTTTCTTTTGGTTGCTCGATGCGGAGGGGAACTTGGTCGGCTATGCGGATGCCGTAGCCTTCAAGGGCAACGACTTTCTTGGGATGATTTGTGAGGACGCGAATGTCTCTCAGGCCCAGGTCGATCAGAATTTGAGCGCCGATGCCGCTTTCATGCTGGATGAGGCGTTGGCGGGCTGGTTCGCGGTCGAGCTGGCCGCGCTTGTGGAAATGGATTTGCGGAAGAGCCCCGGGTTCTTCGCTGGTTTCTACACTAAAGCCGCGGCCCGTGTGGTGGAGATACAGGAAGACGCCGCGATCTTCTTTTGCGATAGCGGCGAGCGAGCGGGCGATAAGTTCATTGCAATCACAGGCTGTCGAGCCGAAGACGTCGCCGGTCAAGCAATGCGAGTGGACGCGGACAAGAGCGGGCTCACTACCTTCGGCTAAGTTGCCGCGCACCAAGGCCACGTGCTGGTCATGATCAACGTCGCTCGAATAGGCGATCATGCGAAACTCGCCATAGAGTGTGGGAAGTACGGCTTCGGCAACACGGCGGACGTAGCGCTCGTGCTGCATCCGGTAGCGGATTAGGTCCGCTACTGTGAGCATTTTGATGCCGTGCTGTTTGCAGAATTCAACCAGTTGCGGCACGCGGGACATGGTGCCGTCTTCATTCATGATTTCGCAGATTACTCCGCTCGGGTTCAGGCCGGCGATACGCGAGAGGTCGACGCTGGCTTCAGTTTGTCCGGCGCGGACCAGGACGCCGCCGTTGCGGGCGCGCAGTGGGAACATGTGGCCGGGGCGCGCGAGGTCCTGGGGACGCGTCTTTGAATCGATGGCCGTGAGGACGGTGATGGCGCGGTCCGAAGCGCTGATACCGGTGGTGACGCCGACGCGAGCGTCAATGGCTTCAGTGAACGCGGTGCCGTGGACCGACGTGTTGATGGGTGACATGAGCGGGAGGTGGAGCTCATCGCAGCGCTGCTCGGTGAGGGTCAGGCAGATGAGTCCGCGGCCGTACTTGGCCATGAAGTTAATGGCGTCCGGCGTGATTTTTTCGGCAGCCATGGTGAGATCGCCTTCGTTTTCGCGATCCTCGTCGTCAATGAGGACGATCATGCGGCCGTTGCGAATGTCTTCAACGGCCTCCTCAACGGTTGCGAAACGGGATTTGGTGTCAGTCATGGTCTAAAAATCATAGAAGCAACCCGACAAAGAAGCAACTAGGTAAGAACGCCGTACTCTTGGCTGGCAACAAGCAAGAGAGTCATGGAAGTTGTTGAAAATAAAGAGTCTGATTTAGAGCCGTGCAAGAGCATGAAGGGGCTGCCATCCTGGCCGGCAACGAAACAGACTAGCGCAACCACAACTGGATGGCGTGGTAGACCGTGGCGCCGACCAGGGCCGCGCCGGGGATTGTAAGCATCCAGGCGTAGACGATGCGCCGGGTAACGCCCCAGCGCACGGCTGAGAGGCGCCGGGAAGCTCCCACGCCGACGATAGCGCCGGTGATGGTGTGCGTAGTGCTGACAGGGATGCCGAAATGCGCCGCGCCGACTAGAGTCAAAGCGCCGGCAGCTTCGGCTGAAAATCCGCCAAAAGGCGTGAGTTTGGTGATGCGCTGGCCCATGGTTTTGATGATGCGCCATCCGCCGGCCATGGTGCCGCCGGCCATTGCCAGATGGCAGCAGATGATAACCCAGAACGGGACTGCGAAACTCTTGAGCATCCCACCGGCTACGAGGGCCGTCGTGATAATGCCCATTCCTTTTTGTGCGTCATTTGTGCCGTGTCCAAAGCTGTAGCCGGCGGCGGAAAGCAGCTGCAGGCGGCGAAACCATTTGTCGACTTTCCGCGGACGTTGGTGGCGGACGATCCAGCTGGTCAGAATGGTCACGACCATTCCCAAAACCATACCTATGACCGGTGCCAGAAAAATGAATATTACGGGTTTGATCCAGCCGCTGAGGATTAAGGCCTTGAATCCTATGCGGGAGACCGCGGCGCCCCCATAGCCGCCGATAAGCGCGTGTGAGGAGCTGGTGGGGAGGCCGAGGATGAGCGTGATGAGGTTCCAGGTGATGGCACCGAGAAGTCCTGCGAGCAGGACTTGCTGGGTCACCATTTCAATGTGGACCATGCCTTTGCCAATGGTGCTGGCAACAGCGGTGCTGAAGAAAAAGGCGGCGACGAAATTCCAGAAGGCCGCCCAGATTACAGCCCGGAACGGGGTAAGGACGCGCGTGGAGACAACAGTGGCGATGGAGTTGGCGGCGTCATGCCAGCCGTTGGAAAATTCGAAGATCAGGGTGAGTACGATGACGATGATGAGGAGGGTAAAACTATTCATTTGTTGCACCGGCGGAGGGGCTCGCGGCGAGACGCCGTGGATGTTGGCCACGGAGAGACGGAGGCACAGAAGAAGAATACGAGGCAGGATTTTACCGAGCTCATCGCTTGATCGGGTTTCTGCATGGGTCGTTCAGGCGCTTTTGAGGATTACGCCTTCGATTACGTTGGCGACGTCTTCGCATTTGTCGACAGCAGTTTCGATGACTTCGAAGATCTCTTTCCATTTGATGATTTGGACGGAATCTTTTTCTTCGTCGAAGAGCTGGGCGATCAGGGTGCGGCAGAGGCGATCGCTTTCATTTTCATAGCGGTTGATTTCAACGCAATGCTTGAGGGCTTTTTCAGGAGTTTCAAGGGCGCGGACGGCTGCCAGGACTTCAATGGTCGCGGAGAGAAGAACTTTGACGAGTTCGACGGTGCCGGGACGGACTACGTCGACACGATACAGGACAAAGCGACTGGCGGCGGCATCGATGAGGTCGATGACATCGTCGAGCTGGCTGCAGAGTTCGTGGATGTCCTCGCGGTCAAACGGGGTGATGAACGTTTGATTGAGCTTGGTGAGGATGGCGTGCGTGATTTCGTCGCCTTCGTGCTCAATGGCTTTGACAATCTGGACTTGCTCGGGGACCCCGGTGTAGTGGGTGAGCATTTCAAGGAGCGCTTTGGCGCCCACGGTGATGTTGTCCGCTTGCTTGGCAAACAGAACAAAGAAATCCTCTTCGCGCGGTAAAAAGCGCTGCAAAAGTCCGGGCATGTCAGTGACTCCCCCTGAGGAGCCGAAGTAGTGAAGCGAAAAGAGTTTAGCGGAGAGTGGCGAGGGAGGCAAGGAAGGCTCGGAGGGGGTTAGTGCGGATCAGGTGGAATTCCGTTAACGCTGAGTTTTGGTCTTGCGGAAGACAACACAGTACATTTGGTGAAACTCGTCGTGGGGCCAATCGCTCGGAACGCTCTCCACCTCGAAGCCGGCACTGACCAGTTCCTGGATCAGGATGTTCTTCGGTACGCCGTGTCCGACCCGGTTTTTGGGGACACCGTCCGGAATAGCCGATCCCTTTCTCGGCTCCTCATCAATCACTGCCAACCGCCCTCCGGGTTTTAGCGACCGGAAAAGGCTGGTACCGATCGCGGATGGTTTGGTGAGGTGATGATAGACGAGCCGCATGAAGATGGAATCGCAGCACGCCGGTGGAAGGCTGGTGTCCGCTTCGGCGGCCTTGACTACAAGGATGTTTTTCTTCGTCGTCGCCAGTTCTTCCAGCTGAGCCAACGCCTGCGGGTCCAGCTCGGTGCTGTAGACTTTTCCCGCCGAACCAACGTGCTGCGCGGCAGCCAAGGTCAACTGGCCCTTCCCAGCGCCGATTTCGGCCACAACACTGCCGGGATGCCAGATGAGCAAGGCGGCCAAGCGATCGGCTTCCTCCCGCAAGGTGTCCTGGCCACGGCAAGGTGCCAGCCCCATTCCGCAGAGAGCCAACGCGACGAGTAAGGTGCGCCGTATCATAGGGTGAATCCTGTCTGCGGAATAGTATCCCAGAAGAAAAGGAATTCAAATTGTCCCGATGCCCCAGGAACGCCACGCCGGCGGGAGAGGAGTCTGGCGAAGTGTTCGCGGCACCAATCGCCCCAAATGGCACGTAGGCAGTGGTTTTGGCGCTACCGGAGCGCAACGGCAGGACGCCAGAGACGGAATAAAAAAAGGGCGTCGTGGCTTGCGCCGCGACGCCCGGGTTGATTGAGGTTTGGGTCTGCTGGAAAATTTAGTACATGCCGCCCATGCCGCCGGGGCCGCCGGGACCGCCGTGGCCGCCCGCTGCTGCTCCCTTTTCCTCTTCCTTGATTTCGGCGATGAGCGCTTCGGTGGTGAGCATCAAACCTGCGATCGACGCTGCGTTTTGCAGCGCGAGGCGGGTGACCTTAGCCGGGTCAATGACGCCCATCTTAACCATGTCTCCATATTCGCCGGTCTCGGCGTTGAAGCCATAGTTTTCGTCCTTGGATTCGCGAACCTTACCGATCACAACGGCGCCTTCGTGGCCAGCGTTGAGGGCGATTTGGCGAGCGGGCTCTTCGAGGGCGCGACGAACGATACCAGCGCCGACTCCTTCGTCATCATGAAGCTTGAGCTTCTCGATGGCCGAGATGGCGCGAAGCAACGCGGTGCCGCCGCCGGGGACGATACCTTCCTCGACTGCTGCGCGGGTTGCGTGCATGGCATCTTCGACGCGAGCCTTCTTTTCTTTCAGTTCGGTTTCGGTAGCCGCGCCGACCTTGATGACGGCAACGCCGCCAACGAGCTTGGCAAGGCGCTCTTGAAGCTTTTCCTTGTCATAGTCGCTGGTGGTGTTTTCGACTTGCGCGCGGATTTGCTTCACGCGGCCTTCGATGTCACTCGCTTTGCCCAGACCTTCGATAATCGTGGTGTTGTCCTTGTCGATTACGACTTTCTTGGCGCGACCGAGGTCTTCGATCTTTACGTTCTCGAGCTTGAGGCCGAGGTCTTCTGTGATGGCCTTGCCGCCGGTGAGGGTGGCGATATCTTCGAGCATCGCTTTGCGGCGGTCGCCAAAGCCAGGGGCCTTGACAGCAGCGCACTGCAGCGTGCCGCGGAGCTTGTTAACGACCAATGTCGCGAGCGCTTCGCCTTCGATATCTTCTGCGACGATCAAGAGGGGCTTGCCCATCTTGGCGGTCTGCTCGAGAAGGGGCAGCAAGTCCTTCATCGAGGAGATTTTCTTTTCATGGATGAGGATGCGGACGTCTTCGAGTACGCATTCCATGCGCTCGGGATCGGTAACGAAGTAAGGCGAGAGGTAGCCGCGGTCAAACTGCATACCTTCGACGACTTCAAGGGTGGTCTCCATCGTCTTGGATTCTTCGACGGTGATGACGCCATCCTTACCGACCTTCTTCATGGCTTCGGCGATGATGCCGCCGATTTGCTTGTCATTATTGGCGGAAATAGTGCCCACTTGGGCGATCATGTCGCCCTTGACGTCTTTGTGGAGCTTGCGGATTTCTTCGACCGCAACTTCGACGGCTTTTTCGATACCACGCTTGAGAGCCGTGGGGCTGGCGCCGGCGGCGACAGTCTTAACGCCTTCACGGAAGATGGCCTGCGCGAGCACGGTGGCGGTGGTGGTGCCGTCGCCTGCGACATCCGAGGTCTTGGAAGCGACTTCACGAACCATCTGCGCGCCCATGTTCTCGAGGGGATCGCGGAGTTCAATTTCCTTGGCAACCGTGACGCCGTCCTTGGTGATGATGGGAGCGCCGAACTTCTTTTCGATTACCGCGTTGCGGCCCTTGGGGCCGAGGGTGATTTTCACTGCATCTGCGAGAGCGTTCACGCCGCGCAGAATGGCCTGGCGGGACGCTTCACCGGTAATAATTTGTTTCGCCATAACTAGTAAATCCTCCTGATATTCTTCGTGCGAATTCTGAGATGGTTTTTCTAAAGCGCCAATCCAAAGATTGGCCACTGCATTTGGGCTTGCGCCCGGGAGTTGCCTGCTAGGCTAAGCCCAGCGCGCTTGCCTGGAATTAGTTACTTCTTGGCGGCTTTTGCTGCGCCACTGAACTTCGCGAGAATTTCTTCTTCACGGAGGATGAGCAGCTCTTCGTCTTCGATCTTGATTTCGGTGCCGCCGTACTTGCCGAACAGGACGCGATCCCCGACTTTCACGTCGAGAGGTAGAATTTGTCCGTTTTCGCCACGCTTGCCGGAACCGACTGCAATGACTTCGCCTTCTTGCTGCTTTTCCTTGGCGGAGTCCGGAATGATGATGCCACCCTTGATGCTTTCCTTCTCTTCTATGCGCCGAACGACAACGCGGTCGTGCAGCGGCGTTAGATTGACTGCCATCTTGAAAGAACCTCCATAGGTTTTTGTTGCGGCTAAATTTGTGATGGGGAAGAAAGAGGGATTAGCACTCCTCCCCATCGACTGCTAATATAGCAGAAAGTTCTGTCATGTCAAGGTTTTCCACGACAAGTTGAGTGACCTTCACTGAGATTTAACATAGCGCTAAGACGTTTATTTACAATTATTTGACTTGGTGTCAGAAAAATATTGCACTTGGTAATTGTAGTGCAATCAGGCATGAGCATAGAATCACGGAGGGGTCGTTTTTGAGCTTCTGGATCTATGCGCGGCTGGTGGTACTGACGGCGGGGACGCTGTTGCCCTTTTTTTGGGTCGTAGTCATCCTCGGCCACCGCAGACAACGCAATTTTGAGCGAATTCTGTTTTTCCTGTGTCTGTCGCTGATTTTCTTTTTTGGCGCCTCGCTGCTGGCATTAAATGCCCAGCTCTATTACGCAACGATTCCTGCAGCACTGGCCAGCTTTGCCTGGACCGTCGTGTGTCTCGGGTTGTGGCTTCTGCCTTGCCTGCTGCTTCACGTTCACGCCGAGTATGAGGGCGTTAAGAATCCGCTGCGCTCTCGGCGGAGCAAAAGGTTCTGGCTGGCAGCGGCCTACCTTCCCGCCCTTGCGCTTCTGCCTCACCTCTATGCCGCGGTTCGCTTGCGGTCAGGATTTGATTTTGTCTCGCCGACAAATATCCTGGGTGTTGCCTTCCAGGCGTGGCTGCTTCTAGCACTTGTCGTTTCCGCGGCCTGGCAAGGCCGGTTCGCAAGGATGGCGCCCGATGCTGAGCAAAAATCATTTCACCGGAAACTGCGACTTAATCTGTTCTTGCTGGCCATCTTCATTTTCACCTTTCACAATTTTTTTCATGCACAACTTGCTTCAGAGAACCGGGTCCTCACAAGTTCAGTAATTTTGACAATCCTTGCCGTAGCGCCGCTCCTTTTGCTGATTCACAGCGTGGAAAAATTCAATTTCTTGCAGATCGGGCGGCAGCGGAATTTGATGCTTGCCGTATTTGTAGCCTTTGTCGCCTTGCTCTATTTGAGCCTGGTACGGCGCGCGAGCTCGTGGCTCGACCCATTTCTTCCCCCCGAAGCCACGTCGGCGATTCTTCTTTTTCTTCCCGTCGTTTTCTTTGAGCCGTTGCAAAAGCTGGTTCGGCAGAGTCTGCGCCGTACGGCGCAAACCGAGATGGATCACGCGCATCGCATGATGGGACCCATCCGCGATATGGCCCGGCTCGGTGACTCGCAAAAATTGCACGCTTTTGTTGAGAAATGGATAGCCGAGCAATTACAACTTGCCGCGGTCGCCCTGACGCTTAACGGGAAAAGCGAAAGGGCCAGAGCCACCAGGAGCGGAGAGGAATTGTTTTCCATTCAGCAGTCGGGAGAATCGGCAGGACACCTTCGCGTGACGGCCTATGGAGCGATGCTGTCAGGCGAGACGGTGGCGGCGGTGGAATATTTGTGCGAGCAACTGCCGGGGGCGCTGGATTTGTGCCGGTTGATTGAAGAGAAGCTGCAGCTCGAGAGGGAACTGGCGGAGCGGGAGCGGTTGGCGGTGTTGGGGCAGATGGCGGCCAGTATTTCGCATAATTTGAAGAACCCGCTGGGGTCGATCAAAACGATTTTGCAGGTGCAGATGGAGGGCGACGAGTTGCCGGAGTCGCTGCGCGGCGAGACAAAAATGGTGCTGGAGGAAATCGGGCGGCTTTCTGCGAAGTTGCATCAGTTGCTGCAGTTCAGCCGGCCGGCGGTACGTGGTGGCGGGTTGCCGGGCACCTCGGATGCGCGAGCGGTCATCGAAGAAGTGGCGGGGGTGATGCGGCATGAAGCGGAACGGAAAGGAATCGCCCTGGACGTTGAAATTGCTGCCGATCCGTTGCGCGTTGCGGCCCACGCGGAAGCGGTGCACGACGTGATCTCGAACTTGGTCGTGAATGGGCTGGAAGCGACAGGCCGCGGCGGCCAAGTGCGCTTGGCCGCTTCGCTCGTTGCCGGGATTTGCGTTGTGTCCGTTGAAGATGACGGCCCGGGCGTTCCAGAAAGCGCACGCCAGAAAATTCTGCAACCGTTTTTTACAACCAAATCGCAGGGGACCGGTCTTGGATTGGCAATTGTGACGCGGCGCGTGGCGGAGTTCGGGGGAAAATTGGGGTGGGTCAGCCCGGTGAAGGATGGAAAAGGGACGCGGTTTGAAGTCGAAGTGCCCGCCGTCGAGCTGAAGAGTGAAGCGAAAAGGCAATGAGGTATTAAAAACGAGGAATCGGAATGAAGACGATATTGATTGTGGATGATGAGCCGGCGGCGCGCTACGGGCTGCGGCGCGCCCTGGGATTGAAGTATCGGGTAGTTGAAGAGGAGTCCGCTGCGGCGGCGCGGGAGGCCCTGCCCCGGGAGCAACCAGATTTGATCTTGCTGGATGTGGTGATGCCGGGAGAGGACGGCCTTTCCTTCTTGAAGTGGTTGCGGGAACAGGGGCATGCGTTGCCGGTGTTGATGATTTCGGCTTTGGATACGGCCAAGACGGCGGTAGAGGCCTTGCAGCTGGGGGCGGCGGACTACTTGGTGAAGGGGTTTGAGCTGGAAGAGTTGCGGCACCGCGTGGCGAATTTGTTGAAGCTGACAACTCTGGAAAAAGAAAATACGGTTTTGCGGCGGCAACTGGCAGCCGAAGGACAGTTTGGACGGATGATTGGCGGGTCGGCCGAGATGCGGCAGACGTTTGAGATGGCGGACCGCGTGGCGCCGACGGACTCCACTGTTCTGATTTTGGGAGAGAGCGGCACGGGCAAGGATTTGCTGGCTCAGGAAATCCATGCACGATCGCCGCGCGCGGGCAAAGCGTACGTGGCAGTTAATTGTGCAGCACTTCCGGAAACACTCATTGAGTCCGAATTGTTTGGTTATGAACGCGGGGCCTTTACCGGGGCCTCGCAGCAAAAAAAGGGAAAATTCGAGCTGGCTTCGGGCGGGACAATTTTTCTGGACGAGATTGGCGATATGAACCCCGTGACGCAGGCGAAAGTTCTGCGCGTGTTGGAAAACCGCACGATTGAGCGTTTGGGCGGGACGCAGTCGATTGCGGTGGATGTGCGGGTCATTAGCGCAACGCATCGCAATTTGCCGGTGGAGATTCGCACGGAGAGGTTTCGCGAGGATCTGTACTACCGGCTGCGCGTGGTTACTTTGAACCTGCCGCCGTTGCGCGAACACCGGCAGGATATTCCGGCGCTGGCGGAATCATTTTTGCAGTTGCATGGCGCACGGTTGGGGCGGACGGCACATTTGACGCGCGAGGCTCTAAACGCCATCGAGCGCTATGATTGGCCGGGAAACGTGCGGGAATTGCGCAATGCCCTCGAACGCAGTCTTGTCCTTTGCCGGGGCGATGAGATCGGGTTGCAGGACTTGTCGCTCGAGATTGTGAATGGCGATCCCCGCCCCAGCCACCGGAACGGCGATGAGGACGCCGGCACCTTCAGCGAAAAGGATTTTCGCGAAGCAAAACGGAAATTCGAGGTCAAATATCTGACCAAGCAACTCACCGATCATCGCTGGAACGTTTCGCGCACAGCGGCAACGATTGGGTTGCACCGGCAGAGTTTGCAGGAAAAGTTGCGGGAGTTGGGGATTCGGCGACCAGGACGCGAGCCGATGGAAGACAGCGACGCATGAGTCTCCCGGGGGAGCGCTCCGTGAGTGCTGCCGGTTTTGTCCTGGCTGGCGGCCAAAGTAGACGATTTGGCGCGGACAAGGCGCGGGCGGTGCTGGCCGGGGAGCCGATGCTTCAGCGGATGGTGGCGCTGCTGAGTGGAGTTACGGATTCGGTGAGCGTGATTGCCGCTGTCGAGGGAGCCTATTCTGATTTACGAATTTCATTTGTGCGGGACCGCTGGCCGGGTGAAGGGCCTTTGGGAGGGGTGCTGACCGCGTTGCTGGATAAAAGACCATTGGGAAACTCCGCCACTGGCCAGCTGCCGGGTCACGGAGACGGCACGGCCGTGTGGAATCTAATTGTTAGCTGTGACATGCCATTTCTGACGCGGGAATGGCTCCGCTTTCTAGTAGGGCATGCGCAAGCGAGCGACGCGCAGGCGGTGGTCGCGCGGTCGGCGCATGGTGTGGAACCCCTGTGCGCCTGCTGGCGGACCGACGTTGCCTCCGTGCTGCAGCCGGCATTTCTCGGAGGGATGCGGCGCGTCGCCGATGGGCTGAAACTATTGCGAACAGAAGTGCTTGACGAGCCGGTCTGGAAACGATTTGATAGCGAGGGGCGGCTGTTCTGGAATATGAATACTCCCGGAGATTTTGAAGAAGCGAAGCGCATTCTGGAATCGAAAAACTCATGACCGACATACTAAACATCAATCGTGGCGGACCGGGATGGAACGTTGCCAAAGAAGGCGGTCCTGCTCCGGATGCACTGCAAGACGAACCGCGAGCCGAGAATTATTTTGAGTTCCGCGACGTGAACAAGGCTTTCGACGGCCGGCCGGTCTTGAAGGAAGTCAGCTTTACGGTGAAGCGCGGCCAAACGTGCGTCATTATGGGACGCAGCGGCGTGGGGAAATCTGTTTCTCTGAAGCACATTATGGGATTTCTGAAAGCGGATTCCGGGCAGATTTTGATTGACGGGGAAGACATTACGAACTATCGCGAGGAAGATTTCTCCGAAGTACGTCGCAAGGTAACGATGGTATTTCAATCGGGAGCGCTCTTCGATTCACTTACTCTCAGCGAAAACATTGCATTCCCACTGGAAGATCAACCAGGACTTACCGAAGAAGATGTGGATGCCTACGTTACGAAATTGGCGAAGCTGCTGGAAGTGGATCATGTGCTGGATAAATTGCCGGGCGAGCTTTCAACGGGAATGCGACGAGCGGTTTCCATCGCCCGCGCACTGGCACGAAATCCCGAAGCGATACTGTATGACGAGCCCACGACCATGGTCGATCCGCTGATGGCTGCGCACATGGGCGATTTGATTTTGCGGCTGAAAGAGTCGTTCCATCGCACCTCCATTGTGGTGACGCATGACACGCACCTGGCCAAGAAAGTCGCCGACGTAGTTGTATTTTTGCAGGAAGGCCGCGTTACGTTTTTTGGTCCCTGGGAAGAATTTGCGAATTCGAAAGATCCATTCCTCCATAACTTTCGCATGCAGGATGAGTTGATTCCCGCACTGGACGTCACTCTGTGACGACAGCTCGCGGAAAAATGAAGCGCCGCGACTTCGTGAAGGGAATTGCAGCGGCTCCGCTTCTGGCGGCCGCGCTTCCGATTACCCCGCAAAACGGCGTTCTGGTGAATGACGTACACACCGGATTGAATCCGACCTGGGTGCACCAGGTGGTGAAGCCAGGGTCGCTCGCCGAACTGCAAAGCATTGTCAGGGATTGCCACAAACATCATTCCGTGATTGCGACTTCAGGAAGCAGGCACGCGGCCGGTGGACAACAGTTTGCAAAGGATTCCGTGCTGCTGGACATGCGCGGCATGAGTCGTGTGATTGGACTTGACGAGAAGTCGGGAATTTTGCAAGTCGAAGCTGGAATCGAATGGCCGGAACTGATTCAGGGTTATACGGCGCTGCAGAACGATGATGTGAAGTGGGGAATCCGCCAGAAACAGGGTGGCGCGGACCGCATGACCCTTGGTGGGGCGCTCTCTGCAAATGCGCACGGGCACGATTTGGGCTCTGCTCCGATCGTAGCCGATGTGCAGTGGCTGGAAGTTGTGACGGCGGATGGTTCGCTGAAAAAATGCAGCAGAAAGGAAAATTCGGAGCTTTTCTCACTGGTTATCGGAGGATATGGACTTTTTGGGCCGATAGCGAC
Source organism: Saccharimonadales bacterium (SeqCode) (assembly GCA_035317965.1). Lineage (GTDB taxonomy): Bacteria > Acidobacteriota > Terriglobia > Acidiferrales > UBA7541 > Acidiferrum. The sequence continues at coordinate 154,522 of DATHFT010000050.1, forward strand.
GGTGGGCTTGCGATTGGCCCCGCGAAAAAAAGTGCGCCGGCGCGTCGAGGCGCGCACAACGGCTGAGCTGACCGACCTGGTCGAAAAGCGAACCGCGGCGGGAGCTCCATTTGGATATTTTCAGTACTGCATTGATGAAACTTCGCCGGATTTCCTGCGGAATGGAATCTTGACGACCTATGAAATTGTGGCACCGGAAACACCCGTTGGAAAAGAAAGCATGGACATTGAGCCGGAGATGTTCACGGCGCTGCTGGAACTGGCCCATAAGGACCGCGGGTCCGCTTACCGGCGATATGCCAAGCTCGAACTTTCAAAGGATACCAATGTTGAGTGGTCGGATTTACATCAACTGAGCACCTATCCTGCGGGGTATCACGGAGCGATTGAGAAAAATCTGGGCGCGCCGTCGCGGGGTGCCGATCTGATCCTGGAAATTTACGTTCCGCGGCCGCAGCTGATTTCTTTTCTGGAAGAATCGCGGCGGGTGCTGCTGACGAGTGGGCTTCCACTGGTGTACGGCACGATTCGCTTTATCGAACAGGACAAGGACACGTTTTTGGCGTGGGCCAAGAAGCGCTATGCCTGCGTAATTTTTACTCCGCACAGCTCGAGCGACACGCGGCCACTCCGCAAGACCGAAGAAGTCTGCCGTCAGTTGATTCGCGCGGGAACAAAGAGAAATGGAAGTTTTTATCTGACGTATAATCGCTTCGCAACGCGGGACGATATTCTCTCCGCGTATCCGCAATTTCCGGAATTTCTGAACCTCAAGAAAAAGTATGATCCGTTCGAGCAATTTCAGAGTGAATGGTACCGCCACTACAAGGTCCTGGGTGTTTGAAACTAAGATTGTGAAGCGCTAACGCGAGAGGACAACACTTGAGTTCAACCGCGAACGGACAAGCCAATCCGATTCAACAATTACGAAGGGAAATGGGGTTTTGGGATGTTTTGCTTTTTAATATTGCTACCGTGCTTGGTCCGCGGTGGATTGCCGCTGCGGCGCACAATGGAACCTCTTCGATAAGTTTGTGGGTGCTCGCAGCGCTTTTGTTTTTCGTTCCGAGCGCGCTGGTGATTAACGAGCTTTCTTCGCGATTTCCGAATGAAGGCGGTTTGTACGTCTGGTCCAAAGAAGCATTTGGCGATTTTCATGGGTTTGTTGCCGGTTGGACCTATTGGATTTACACAATTTTCTATTTTCCGGGACTATTGCTGGCGAGCACCGCAATGAGTGCTTACGTTTTGGGAGCGCCGGGCGCCGCGCTGGCGCAAAACAGAACGTATCTGCTGACTGGTTCGATGATCCTGCTGCTGATTGCTGTGGGGATGAATATTGTGGGTCTGAACATCGGGAAGTGGTTGCAAAACGCCGGGGGAGTATCAACCTATATTCCCTTACTGATACTGGTCATTGTCGGAGGCGTGTTGTGCTGGCGCTACGGGTCGGTTTCGCCATTCACCTGGTCCAGCATAAAGCCGCAGTGGAGTCTCGATACAATAAATTTCTGGTCGCAGATTGCATTTGCCTTCACCGGGCTCGAATTGGTTTCCGCGATGAGCCAGGAAATTCGTGATCCGCGAAAGACATTGCCACGGGCGGTATTTGCTGCGGGCACGCTGATTGCGATCATCTACATCGTTGGAACATTTGCCGTGCTTGCGATGATCCCCGCGGCGAAGGTGGATCCAAGCAGCGGCGTGTTTCAGGCGATCACACATGGAACCAATCTCCTGCGAATTGGAATTGTCGGCGTGATCGCCGCGGTGCTCGTCTCAGTTGGTAACGCCGGCGGCGTGGGCAGCACGGTGGCGGGAATTTCCCGAGTGCCGTTCGTCGTCGGGATTGATCGATATTTGCCGGCGGCGTTTGGCAAGATTCATCCGAAGTGGAGAACGCCCTACATCTCGATTCTGGTACAGGCCGTGCTGTCCGCTGCAGTGCTCTTGTTGAGCCAAGTTAATGAGACGACGAGAGCGGCCTATCAGAGTTTGATTTCTATTACGGTGATCATCTATTTCGTTCCGTTTCTTTATATGTTCGCAGCGGTGATCAAGTTGTCTGGGCGCAAGGATCGTCTTGAGAACGAACATGCGGTGTTAATACCGGGCGGTAAGGTGGGAGTGTGGATCACAAGCGGTTTGGCCTTTGCGGTCACACTGGCGAGCATCATTTTCTCCGTTATTCCGCCGGGGGACTCTTCAAACAAGGCGCTGTTTGAAATCAAAGTCATGGGCGCATCGATTGCAGCGATTGCGGTCGGGCTGGTTCTCTATTGGCGTGGTGCTCGAGCAAAACAGAGGGGCGCGGTCTAGCGCCGTTTACGCGTCGGCGATAAATTCTCCCGCATTCAGCTGGTAAACGCTGATTTATGACAATTTCAACTCGTGCGGGAGGCGAATCATGGGTAATGTTCGCAACTACCGACTTGCTGTGATTCTTGGAGCGCTTGTATTGAGCTGCGGGGCGGTGTCCGGACAGGTGAATTCACAGCCGGGGACTGTTCTGCGTGGTTGGCTCTCTGACGAGCTTTGCGCGCGCGGCCGCGCCGAAGATGGAACGTACACTGCCACCAACCTTGCTTGTGCGAAAGAATGCGTGGCGGCGGGTAAGAAGATTGTTTTGATCGATCCTGATAACAAAAGGGTGCTGACGATTGAGAATCAGGACGCGGCGCGCCGGAATGTTGGAGATTACGTGGAGATTGCCGGAGCAATCGATCCTGCTACCGCAATGCTGCATGTGGATTCGCTGAAATTTCTGGACAAGAACAGGGCCATGTGCGGTGTCCCGGCCAAGAGCAAGAAAAAGACAAATTAGCTCCTGACAGCAAAATCTCGTAAGGGCAATGTTAGGTCAAAAACCTTGCTCGACCAGCGATTGGACCGACAGTGTTGCATCGGCGGAGACTTGCCCGCGCGCTTCGAGATGACGTTCGATGTATTTTCCGAGAACATCACCTTCAAGATTCACAGCGTCGCCGGGCTTGCGGTCGCGGAGATTGGTGTGTTCGTAGGTGTAGGGGATAACGGCGACTTCGACGCGGCGATTGTGCCAGCGGGCTACGGTGAGACTGATGCCGTCAATGGTAATGGAGCCTTTGGGCACGACGTAGCGAGCGAAACCCTCGGGGACTTCGACGCCGAGCCACCAGTTTTCGCCTTCCCGAGTGAGATGCGTGATTTTTCCGGTTGTGTCGACGTGGCCGAGGACGAAATGGCCGCCGAATTCCTTTCCAGCGGTGAGTGGTTGTTCAAGATTGACGCGTGCTCCCTCGTTTAGGGCGCCGGCGGAAGCACCGTAAGAGGTTGTGCGGATTGTTTCGCCCGACAGATCGGCCGAGAAGCGCTCCTTGTCGAGTGAAACTACGGTGAGGCAACAGCCGCTGACGGCGATGCTGCCGGAAATGGCTAAAGCCGGCGCGACGGTTGGGGCTTGGATGGTTACCCGTCCGCCGTCATCGTGGAGGTCGAGAGATTCAATTGTTCCGAGATGTTCGATGATTCCAGTGAACACAAAAGTCTCACAATTCCGTTATGCGGTGGCGTGTGCTGGTTGTGCGACTTCCTGCAAGGCTTCCGCAAAAATGTTTAAGGCTTGATCGATCTGCTGTTTTGAAATCACCAGCGGCGGTTGGAAGCGGACTACGTTTCCGCTCAGGCCGCCGACTCCGATCAACATGCCCTTGCGCAGGCAAGCGTCGCGAATGGCTTCGGCTTCAGCAGTGGCAGGAGTTTTCTGCGCGTCCTTGACGAGTTCGACTCCGATCATCAAGCCCAAGCCGCGCACTTCCCCGATTAAAGCGTTTGATTGTTGCAAATCGCGTAGTTTGCCCATTGCGTAGTTGCCGGTTTCGGTTGCGCGCGCGGGGAGGTTTTCCTTCTCCATGAATTCGATGTTGGCAAGAGCCGCGGCGCAGGAAACGGGGTTGCCTCCGAAAGTGGAAAGGTGGTCGCCGGGTTTGTAGGCGGCGGCGATTTCGGTGCTGGCAGTAAAGGCGCTCAGCGGGAATCCGTCGGCGATGCCTTTGGCGGTGACCAGAATATCCGGTTCGACGCCGTAGTACTCGATGGCGAACATTTTGCCGGTGCGTCCGAATCCGGATTGCACCTCGTCGGCGATAAAAAGGATGCCGTAGTGATCGAGGACTTTTTTCACTTCCTTGAAATAGTTGAACGGCGGAACCACAATGCCGCCTTCGCCCATTACGGGTTCCGCGATAAATGCAGCGACGTCATTGGCAGTGGCGAATTTAACGATGTCGTCGATTGAACGCGCGCATTGGCGTGCGCATTCTTCCGGATCGTTGGGCCAAAGAGAGCGATACGCGTATGGAGCGGGCGCGAAAGAAATCCCTGCCGCGTATGGGCCTCCTTTCTTCTTGCGGGCATAATTGCCGGTGATGCTCAGCGCACCCCAGCTACGACCGTGGAAACTGCCCTGCAGAGAAATAAACTCGTGTTTGCCGGTGAAAAGGCGGGCCAGCTTGAGAGCGCCTTCAATGGCTTCGGCCCCGCCGTTGCCAAAAAATGTTTTATTGAGATTTTTTCCTGGTGCGATATGCGCGATTTTTTCGGCAAGATCGGCGACTGGCTGTACATGATAGAGATAGGAAGAGCAGTGGAGCAATTTGTCCATCTGCGCTTTTGCAGCGGCAATTACTTTGGGATTGCAGTGGCCGGCATTCACCACAGAAATTCCCGCGAAGCAATCTAAGTATTCGCGCCCATGGATGTCAGTAACCGTTGCGCCGCTGGCTTTGTCGATGACGATGGGCGCGACCGCCTTCAAGAAGCCAGTCATCACGTAGTCTTTATATTTCTGGATGGTATCTGCCATGCGAGTCTCGCGGGGCCAAAGGCCCGGTCAGTTTGTGGAGCACGTGCGGCGGCGAATACTGCTCGCTGCGTGTTTCTCGACCAAGTCTATAACGCGAACGGCGATTTTGCCTATCGCCAGGCCGGTGTGAACGCTTCGGCTGACTGATTCAAAGAAGTCTGCACTAGCGGCGCTTGTTGCCGCGACGCAGATATGCTTCAAGAGCAAAATCCTGCCCGAATTGGTGAATCTGGATTCTATGCAGCGAGGGCGATACGAAATCAGGCGCGATCGCGAAGGGCGCACTCGTTTCTGCAGCGAATTTCGGAGCGTAGAAAAGGAAAAGCTTGTGAACGATTCCGCAGGCGAGCGCCGCGCCGTTAAGACGGCCACCGGCTTCCAACAAAACGCTCAGAATTTGGCGGCGTCCCAATTCCGCGAGAACACCGGTCAAATCAATTCGCCCGCCTTTGACTTTCGCTGGAAACAATTCAACTCCGCGGTCCTGCAATTTGCGGGCCCGGGCAGATGTCAGCGGTTCTCCCGTAAAGATGAGCAGATCATCGTCGGAAGTTTTTACGATTCGGGAATTCGGCGATATTTTAAGCTCTGCGTCGAGCACCACACGCAGCAGTTTGCGGCGGCGCTGTAACCCGCTGCGATCGGTCAAAAGCGGATCGTCGGAAACGATTGTGCCAACACCAGTAAGCAGGGCGTCGGAGGAATGTCGCAGGCGATGCACTTCCGCGCGCGATTCTTCCGACGTGATCCAATCGGATGGAGAGCGCTTGCCCGTATGCTTCGGCAATTTCTTCGGGGATTTCCGAAGAGCCAATTGACCATCCAGCGTGAGCGCTGCCTTCAAGGTGAGGAAAGGAGTTTTGCTGCGGATCCAGCAGGCGAAAGGTTCGTTCAAACGCTGGGCTTCTTCTTCAGCCACTCCTGTGAACACTTCGATGCCAGCCTCGCGCAGCCGGTCGAATCCACGGCCCGAAGTCCTCGGATTGGGATCTTCAGTAGCGGCCACGACGCGCTGAACTCCTGCGGCAATAATCGCTGCGGTGCACGGGCCGGTGCGGCCGGTGTGATTGCACGGCTCCAGCGTTACGTAGAGAGTTGCGCCCCGCGATTTTTCTCCCGCTTGTTTCAGCGCAACAATTTCGGCGTGGTCGCGCCAGTCGTACTGATGGAATCCTTCGCCAACAATTTGGCCCTCGCGCACGAGGACGCAGCCGACCATGGGGTTCGGGCTGGCGAGACCCTGACCCTTGCGAGCCAGCGCAAGCGCGTGTTGCATGAAGCGTATGGCGTGAGCGTCCACGGGTTAGTCGAAAAGGGAATCGGCGTAGGCTTCAGCTTCGAACGGAACCATGTCGTTGATTTGCTCGCCGGTTCCAATATATCGAATGGGTAGGCCGAGGTCGCGCGAAATCGCTACGACTATGCCGCCTTTGGCAGTGCCATCCAGCTTCGTGAGAATGATACCGGTCACGCCGACGGTGGAAGTGAATTCGCGTGCCTGCGTCAGGCCGTTTTGTCCCGTCGTTGCGTCCAGCACCAGTAAGACTTCGTGCGGCGCGCCCGGGATCACTTTGGCTGCGGTGCGGCTCATTTTTTCCAGCTCAGCCATGAGATTCGATTTGTTGTGCAAGCGCCCCGCCGTATCGACGATCACGATATCCGCGGCGCGGGCCTTCGCGGCAGCCATTGCGTCAAATACCACAGCCGCAGGATCTGCTCCAGATTTTTGCTTGATTACTTCAATACCATTGCGATCCGCCCAAATTTCCAGCTGTTCGATCGCGGCTGCGCGGAAAGTATCCGCCGCACACAGAACCACAGAGCGCCCATCTTGTATCAAACGGTTCGCCAGCTTTCCGATGCTGGTGGTTTTCCCGGCGCCATTTACGCCAACGACAAAAATTACATGCGTACCGCCGCCCGTCACAGTCGGTGCAGCACTTGACTTTGCCCGCTCAACTGCGAGCGGAGTGTTCAGAATACGCACAATGTGCGACTTGATTTCGCGCTTGAGCTGCGAAGCGTCGGAAAGAGCATTGCGGTCGAGTTTTTCGCGTACCGCATCCAGAATTTCGCGAGTAGGCTTCACTCCCAAATCGGCCGAGAGCAAAGCCGTCTCGAGTTCCGTCAGCAGAGAAGCATCAATCTTCCGCTGACCCAGGAAAATATTGTCGACGGTTTCAGAAAGTGCAGCTTTCGTCTTGCTGACGGACGCTTTCAGCCGGTCAAGTAGAGACGGCTCGGCCTTCTCTTTTTCCGTATCTTTAGCTTTTTTGCCAAAAAGTGAAAACATAAGGTCGTTCGCCGCGTCACCGGCGCAATCCAAAATTGTAGCAGAAGGGAGCGTTCGGAATCGAAAAGGGGCTAGACCTGGACTTCGACGGCGCTAAGGCGCAGTTTGCCGTTGGTGATCGTGGATTCGAGCGCAGTCACAATGACGGGATCGAATTTTGCGCCGGCTAGGGCTTTGATGCGGTTAAGAGCGTACTCAATATCCATCGCCGACTGGTACGGCCGGTTGGTGGTCATGGCATCCAGGGTGTCGGCGACTCCGATTATGCGGGCCATCAACGGAATTTGCGGGCCCTGCAATCCATACGGATAGCCGCGACCGTCGATGTGTTCGTGATGCAATTCGATGCCGGGCAGCATTTCCTTTAGTTGTGAAACGGGACGCATGATGTTGGCGCCCTTGATGGTGTGCTGCTTCATCAATTCAAATTCTTCCGGTGTCAGTGAGCCTGGCTTTTTCAAGACGCGGTCTTCGACTCCGATTTTTCCCACGTCATGCAATAGGGCAGCGATACGCAGCTTGTCGAGATCGGGTGCGGCAAGCCCCAGCTCCTGGCCGATGAGCATCGAATATTTCGCAACGCGACCCGAGTGACCACGGGTGTAGGGATCCTTTTCGTCGATCGCGGCAGCCAGCATGCGAATGGAACCGATAAACAGTTCGCGGTTTTCTTCGGCGGCTTCCTTCAGGCGCTCGATGTACTCTTCGATGTCGCCGGCCATCTTGTTAAAATTTTCGGCGAGCTCGCTGATTTCAGAAGCTCCCCGTACTGCCGAACGCTGATGAAATTCACCGCGGCTGATGGCGCGGGTGGACGCGGCCAAGCCGCGAATCGGTCCGCTGATGCCAACTGCGAAAAAATAACCAAAAAGAATGGCTATGATCACAACCACGCTAACGAAGGCCAGCGCTTGCCGGTTAAGTTCGGTAACGCCCGCATCTTCGCGAGCCTTGTCCAGGCGCCGTTGCGCAATCACCGCCCAGTTTACATCGGGCAAAGTGCTGTAGGTCCCCACCATCTCAATGGGGCGTTTGCTGCCCGCTTCGGTAAATCGCACATTTTCCGTGCTGCGCAAATCCTGCGGGAGTCCACTAACCTGTTTTACCAATTCGGAGGTGCCGCTCAAATCGGCGCCTGGCACAAAACTTTTCGTTTCTGGGTGCGCCACGATATGTCCGGAATGGTCCACGACGAAAACGGTGCGTCCGCGAACGCTGGCGTCTTTCAATCGCTGGAGAATGGGATCAAGTGAAACGACGGCAGCCAACATCCCGGTGAAAACATCATTGCTGTCTTTCAAGGGTACGGCGATCACAAACGCAGGCCGATTGTCGGGCGCCAGCGCCAGGGGATCGCTGCGGAATTTGGTGGACTGCATGCTGTGAACGAAGGCGCGCTGCAGCGCTTTGGCGACAAACGGATCCTGCTCAGCGCGGAAATTGCCTTGCGAGGCGCTTGTGCCTTTGCCGGATTTTCCGACTGCCGTCAGGTACACAAACGTGTTGCGGTTGCTGTCGACAAAATCTTCTAGCAGACGGGTGACCTTGGGTTCGGCGATGGGGTCTTCCACGTTGTTGATTAGCCCGGTCAGGGCAAGAATTTGCCGCTGACTCACCAGCTGTTGCGAGACGTTGGCCTCGAAAAACTGCACTTCCTGCGCCAGGGACCGCGTAATTTCCGTCTGCTGAATACGTTCGGTATCCACCAGCTTTTCCTGGCTCAGTTGCAGGACCTGCCGATGGTAGAGCCCAATAGGCAGTGCGCTGACGAGCAAAAGCGCTCCCAATACGAGCCACAGGATGCGCACGCGACCGGTGCGGAGGGCTTCCCACAGGTTGGCGAAGTTGTTGAACATTGCCGTTCTTCCATTTTAGAGGATTGCCGGACCGCACCGGCAGGCAGAATGGGGCGTGCGTCGCGGAAGTGCTACTGGAACGTTGGTACTATTTGCGAGCAATGAGTTATCGGCGTTTAGGCGTCAGGAAAGCGGCGATTGGTGACGGTACCGGGGGCTAACTCCTTCCTTCATTCTCTTTTCAAAGGCCGGTCCATAATGTCGCGAATCGCCTCGCGCGGAGACTTTTCGCTGCGAAGAATGGCGTCCACCTGTTCGGTGATTGGCAATTCGATACCATTCTCCTGCGCCAATTGCAGCAGCGGCGCGGCAGTGTCCACTCCTTCGGCAACCATGCGCATGCTGGCAAGAATTTCGCTGAGCGATCGGCCTTTGCCAAGTTCCACGCCCACATGACGGTTCCGGCTGAGGGCTCCGGTGCACGTTAGGACCAGGTCGCCCAGGCCCGCAAGTCCGCTCAGCGTTTCCGCGCGTGCGCCGAGTGCTACGGCTAGCCGGCTCATCTCGGCGAGTCCGCGGGTGATGAGGGCCGCAACTGAATTGGAACCGAGTCCGAGGCCCTGGCAGGCTCCGGCGGCAATGGCGATAACGTTTTTCATCGCGCCGGCCAGCTCCACGCCGAGTACATCGTCATTGGAATAGAGGCGCAATGAGGGGCTGGTAAATTCCTCTTGCAGATGCGCAGAAAGGCCTGGTTCTTGCGAGGCGATGACTACAGCCGTTGGTTCGTTGCGCGCCGTCTCAGCGGCAAAGGACGGGCCCGATAGAACCGCGATGCTTTGCGGCAACGCCGCCGCCGACGCCTGCGTAAGGATCTGCGCAATCAAACGGGACATGCGGAATCGCGAAGTGGGCTCAAGCCCTTTGGTGGCGCTGACAAAAATTGTTTGCGGCGCGAGATGCGGAATGGCCCGCGAATAGATGCTGCGCGCATGAACAGAAGGCATTGCACCGACGACAATTTGCGCTCCGGAGAGCGCTTCGGCATATTCATGAGTGACGCGAATACCCGCTGGAAGCGAAACTCCCGGCAGATAGGCCGTGTTTTCGCGGTGCAAATGAAGCGACTCAGCCAGCGCCGCATTGTGTACCCACAGAGAGACCTCGTGCGGTTTACGGGTCCGTGACAACACGACGGAAAGGGCGGTACCCCAGCTTCCGCCGCCCAGAATGGCGATGCGCGTCATTCACTGTCCTTTTTGTTGCCGAAAGAGAATCTGGGTTCTGTGCCTTCTACAAGTCGCTGCAGGTTGGCGTCATGCTTGTACACAATAAGCAATGCTGCAGCGAGTGAGCCGAAGTCTACGAGAACGGGCGGCGCATGATGACTGGGCGAATGTGGTGCCCAGAGAAAATAAATCAGTAAGGGCATCGCCGTAGCCGCAGCAATCGATCCGAGTGAAACGTACCGCCAAAACGCGACGAAAATAATGAACAAGATTAAAGAGCCCAAAAGAGCGGCAGGACAGAGAATCAGGAAAACGCCCGCGGCCGTGGCAACTCCCTTGCCGCCCTTGAATTTCAGCCAAATTGGGAAACAATGCCCAATGAGAGCGAAAAGGCCGGCGAGCATCATCCATGAAGAATTGCCACTGCTGAGGTAGTCTGCGAACAGAACCGCTGCCGAGCCCTTCGTCGCGTCGAGAACGAGTGTCAAGATTCCTGCAAGCGGCCCCGCCACCCGCGCGACGTTGGTCGCGCCGATGTTGCCGCTGCCCGCCCGGCGCACATCACCTCTGCCAAGAAGGGTCGACAACAACAAACCAAATGGAATGGAACCCAGCAGATAGGAAGCTGCAGGAATCGAAACAGCAATCGGCAGCCAATCATTCATCAGTTCTAGGTCTCCGCCACAAAAGGAAACGATTGCAGGATAGTGTACTCCGCGCCAGCTGGTTTCAGTTTGCTTTCGACGAGGGAAAACTCCCCGGCGTGGAAATTCGCAAATTCCCGCCTGCTGAAATTCGCAAGTATTTCCGCGATATTGTCTGGCAGTTCTCCGTTTTTGCATCGTGCCAACGTTAGATGGGGGACAAACGCGCGCGTTTCGCCTGCGACTCCAGCCAACTGGAGTTGGCGATCGATCTGTCCGGCGAGTTCGGCGAGTTCGGCAGACTGCTCGATTTTCGCAAATAGCAACCCGCCCTTCTCGCGCCTATGAAATGAGCCGAGCGTTGCGCTGCGAACGGCGATGGTGCTGCGAGACTTCACGTCCGCTAGGGCCCTGCAAACATCATCGAGTGAGCTTGCGGAAACCTCTCCGATGAATTTTAGCGTCAGGTGGATACTGGCGGCCGGAGTCCAGCGGTGCTTCGGCAAAAGCGGGCGCAATTGTTCTGACAAGGCAGCTAGCTCCGTCCGTGTTTCTGCAGGAATTTCCAGCGCGACAAAGAGACGCATGACTAGCTTCTTTTCGGACTTTGTAGGTGAGACTTCCCGAAGGCAGGACCGGAATTGTAGAGATAGTGCAGGCGCACCAGATCCAAGGCGGATTGCGACGCCTGCCAGCGCACCATTTCGCGATCGCCCGGGAACAGCGCGGCTCGCTCCTTTAGCCCACCGGAATGTGAAAGCGCAATATTCACCGTGCCAACCGGTTTTTCTTCCGAGCCGCCGCCGGGACCTGCGACGCCAGTAATTCCCACGCCCAGGGTGCTGCCCACGCGTCGACGAATTCCCTCAGCCAGCGCCACGGCGACCTCGGGACTTACCGCCCCCTTGGCCGCGATCAATTCCGCAGGAACATCCGCCCACGCCGTCTTGCGTTCGTTGCTATAGCAAACCACGCCGCCAAGGAAATACGACGAGCTTCCGGCGATACTTGTCAAACGCTCTGCCAGCAGGCCGCCTGTACAGCTTTCCGCCGTGGCAATCGTGGCGCTGTTGGTCAGGAGCAGACGCGCTACCACTTCATCCAGCGGCGAACCATCCTGCGAAAAAATGCGGTCACTCAGGGCAATCTCAAAGCTCTGCACCAACTCGTCCAGCGTTTTTTGCGCGTGTTGGGCGTCGTCTGTCCAGGCGCGCAGATGAAGCTGGATTTCCCCTGGGGCGGCAAGAATGGTGGTGTTCACATCGTTGTAGCGCGTGTAGATGGGACGAATCAATTGCTCGACCGCCGACTCGCCCATGCCCGCCACGCGCAACTGCCGTTGAAACATCCGCACTGCTCCCGCCCGCTTCTGCAGGCGGGGAAGAACTCGCTCGGTGAACATGGGCTTCATTTCACGCGGTGGGCCGGGCAGCAGTACAACCACACGGTCCGCGTCTTCCATCCACAGCCCCGGCGCCGAGCCCCGGGGATTCTCAAGCGCCTCGGCCCGTTCCGGCACCATCGCTTGCCGAACATTCACGGCGGGCATCTCGCGTCCAAGCTGACGAAAGCGCCCTTCGATGTAACGTAGAATATTGTCGTCGCGAACCAGCCTGCGCCCCAGAAGTTCAGCGACGGTTTCGCGCGTTAGGTCGTCTTCGGTTGGACCGAGACCTCCGCAGGCAATTACCAGCTCTACGCGTTGCAATGCTTCCCGGAAAGCCGCGCTTAAGTATTCACGGTTGTCACCGACAATGGATTTGCGCACCACCTCAATTCCCACCTTGTTCAGTTCTTCGGTAAGAAAGAGCGAGTTGGTATCCATGCGATCCGGAGTCAGCATCTCCGAACCCACGGCGATGATTTCCGCTTTCATTTGTAAATGGACCCAGGCAGAGGCAAACCGTAAACGTCCCAATCGAGAGTGAAGACGGCACTGGTCGTGGCGACGATTGCGCGGCCAGAAGGTTGCAGTGCAAGTCCAACGATGCCGGACCCGCTGAGTACCAGCTCGGCTTGTCCTTGTGGAGTGATGCGGACAATTCCGCGACGTCCCGCATACGAACTCGCCACATACAAATTCAGATCGCGGTCAAAGGCCAGTCCCATGGGCCTGCCCAATCCACGAAAAAACACGGTCACCTCGCCGCCTTGTGTGATGCGGTGCACGCGATCATAGCTGGAGGTTGTCGGACCCGTAACATAAAGATCGCCGCTGGGATGAAAAGCCAGATGATAGGCGGCCACGGACGGTTCCAGCGTCGCAAAGACAAAAATTTCGCGACTGGGACTGATCTTGAAGATCGTTCCGCTGCGATCACCGACGTACAAATTATGATTCTGGTCGAACGCGATTCCGGTCGCGACGCCCATGCCTTCCACCCACTGCTCGGCCCGCCCCTCGGGAGTAACGCGATGAATGGTTCCGTCATGACGGCAGGACACGAACAAATTGCTTTCGCGGTCTAAGGCCAATCCGCTGGGATTCATCAGCGAAGTCAGGAATGGCTTGACGGCGTAATTGGCCGTAATCTTGTACAGCGAAACCGCCACGCGCTGCCCACGTTGTCCGGAGAATGTTACATAAATATTTCCGTCGTGGTCCACCGCTGGATTGGCAATTGGATGCAGGTTGTCCGCAATCTGGACGCCGACCGCCACGGGATATGGCGCGCTTTCGTGCTCTTCCGCTGACACGCGAATTGTTCCGCCGCTCGCTCCATCCGGCACACGGGCAATGATCTTGTTTTCACTCGCAAGCAGTAAGCTCGCATCGCTCTCGCCGAAGTGAACCGCCGGGCGCAACTGCGTTCGCGTGGCAAAACCGCTTCCGCGAATCACAATCTCGCCGCCGGGAATCGCTGCAGCAGGCGCAACTCCTTCTATGCGAGGACTGCCGTTTTTTTCCGGAGAAGAACCGAACCCGAATTTCATACGAGATTAAAGTGTAACGCGATACGCAACAGAATTGCAGCGTAGATGCCCGCCATCCAGTCGTCGGCCATGATGCCCCAGCCTCCGGGCAGCTTTTCCAGACGTCGAACAGGGAAAGGTTTCCAGATGTCGAATACGCGAAAGAATATGAATCCCAGCAGCAGATACTTCCAGTTCAGCAGGCTCAAGGCGGAATAAAGCGCGAATACGGAAGCGTTCTCGGGGTGAATGAAATGCAAGGGCAGCGTGAGCGGCATAATTCCGAGCACCAGCGTCAGATGCATGCCCGATACTTCGTCGATTACCACATATTGCGGGTCTTTGATTCCCGCGAAGCGGGCCACCCGGGAACTGCTCCAAACGCCAAGCAATCCGACAATCAGCAGCGCAACCAAAGGAGGAACCAGAAGCAGCACTGGAATCGACTGGCCACGAAACGCCGGTAGCTCCACGGAAAGCTGGCCGTGAAAAAACAAGCCGCCGACAATCGTAATTAAACTGATCGGATGTGTGAGAATCGCAACGACAATGCCCACCAGCGAGCCGAATGTTCCCGGTGCCTTTGGGGCATATCCGACGCTCAGCGACGTTGCACAGGCAAAAGCCAGTTTGGGCTTTCCTGGCAACGCGCCTTCCGCCAATTTGTCAGCGTTTTCCGTCATTCGGATCGTCTCGTTCCTCATCCGGATCTTCATCCAGATCGAGGATGATCGTCGTCTTGCGCTCCACTTCGTCGCTCTCATCTTCGTTGAAGATGGGGTCGGACACCACGTATTTTTCCGTGGCCCAGTTGCCCAGGTCGCGGTCGCGGCACTTCTCGCTGCAAAAAGGGAAGTCGCCGTTCACGGCCGAATCCGTTTCCGTCTTACAGATGGGACATTTATGTTTCATGGCAGAAATCTTTTCGTCTTGGTTTTGTGAGTCAGCCAGACCTCGGCGCCAGGCGGTCGGCGCCCTCAGCAGGATTATAGCTCAGCCCAGAACGCGCAGAGGAGCGCCGGTGGCGATTCGATGAAGCTTTTCAACCGGTGCCGCAGACGAACTCGGAATTGCCGCTCCGAGATTGCGAAGTGCGGGCCGCGGCAGGATCTCCACTACTCGGCCAATAATGTCATACGCGTCCGATTTCGTAATTTCCACGCGCGCTGCGTCGCCGGGAATCGTTACTTCTCCGGTCGGCAACTCGATATCCGTCAAATACAGTTTCCCGTCAATCTCTGGCGCCATACCTTCCAGTCGCGCCTCCCAGACCAGCGGATTATCGTTCGAGGGTCCTTCGATAATCGCCAGCACCGGCCGGCCGCTGAGCCGTTTCACCTTGGCCCGCAGATTGGCCCGCGATATTTTCTTCTGAATCGCCATTAACCGGTTGCGACGGTCAGCAATGAGTTCTGCATCCACTTTTTCGTCCAGCGCAAAGCTGTGCGCATTGTCCACGTCCGAATATTCAAACACGCCCATCCAATCAAGATTCGCCACGCGCACAAAATCACAAAGCTCCTCAAAGTCCGTTTCTGTTTCACCAGGGAAACCCACGATGAACGATGTTCGCAGTGAAACTTCCGGAATCGTAGTCCGAATTCTTTCCAGCAATTTCAAAAACGCGTCGCCGTGCGAACCGCGCTTCATTCGCGCCAATACATTGCGGCTGGCATGTTGCAGGGGCATGTCCATGTAGCGGGCAATTCTCGGAGATGAAGCCAGGGTATCCAGTAGTTTCTGAGTCACGCGATTTGGATACGCGTATAGAAAACGGACCCAAAGCAAATCCCCAATCTGCGACAATCGCGCAAGCAACTGGGCCAGTCCATCGCGCAATCCCAAATCTTCCCCGTAGGAAGTCGTATCTTGCCCGATTAGAGTAACTTCGCGGGTCCCGGCCGCGACAAGATTCTCCGCTTCGCGAATCACAGACTCAAAACGCCGGCTGCGAAATTTTCCGCGCAACTGCGGAATAATGCAAAAGCTGCAAGGATGATCGCAGCCTTCGGCAATCTTGATGTAAGCCGCATGCTTCGGCGTCGTGATAATTCGTGGGGTCAAATCGTGGTACAGAAATGCCGGAGGCTGAGCGGGCAAGACCCTTAGATCGCCTTCCACCGCTTCCATGATCCGTTCCACTTCGCCCGTGCC
Source organism: Saccharimonadales bacterium (SeqCode) (assembly GCA_035317965.1). Classification (GTDB taxonomy): domain Bacteria; phylum Acidobacteriota; class Terriglobia; order Acidiferrales; family UBA7541; genus Acidiferrum. Next base: position 170,394 of record DATHFT010000050.1, read on the forward strand.
CACCACCGCGTCTACTTCCGGAACTTGTTGCAAGATCTGCGCGCGATACCGTTCCACCAAGCATCCCGCCACAATCAATTTCTTCGCCGCGCCAAACTTTTTGTGTTCGGCCATTTCCAGGATGGCGTCCACCGACTCTTTCTGAGCGGCTTCAATAAAACTGCAGGTGTTCACAACCAGAATTTCCGCTTCGTCAGCGCGCGGCGTCAGCTCATACCCTTCGCGCGCAAGAATACCCATCATCACCTCGCTGTCCACGAGGTTCTTCGGGCATCCCAGGCTCACAAATCCGACCTTAGTCATAAGCGGTAAAACTGCACCTTTGTGCAACTGTTAATCATAACATGCCCCTGTTGCGCGGCAGCTCCGCCGGTAGGGTCAAACGCCGACGGCGCGCCCGGCTTGGTAATCCATAAACGGTTGAGGATTAACTCGCGTATGCCGACGCTGTGACTATCGACCTTGCAACCCGGTTCGTACCTGGTCCAACAATTGCCGCAATCGTGCCGTATTGCAAGCCACTCCACCAAAACGCGCATGAGCATAAATGCGCGTAAATTCCTTGACCGGGGACGCCAGTACCGGCTCGGTAACAGCAGCGGCAAACTCCAACGGCGTCTGCGTTTCCAACCGTTTGAACCCGCGGCGCTCGAGTAGTCTCAGCAACTCGGAATAGAGCCGCGAAGCCAATTGCGGGTTCGCCTTCTGAGATTCAGTCGCGCGCAGCTGCCAGTTCAAGCGTATTCTGCCAAACAGCCGCGAAAGGAAATCGAATCTTAGTACCGCCAGGAAAACCACTAAAGCCAATGGAAGCAGCAATCGCAATCCGTCATGCCGCGTTTGCCAGGACTTAATCGCGTCTCGTCCCTGTTTCTGTTTGTGTTCGAACCAGCCGCGCAGCGTCTCGCTCCAGCTGCGAGTGCCTTTCTGCAGATTCTGAGCCATCGTCAATTGGTGCCCGAAATCGTAGTTGATAATCCACTCGCTCCAGGTGACCTGAAACCAATCCAGATAAAGCTCGAACCGCGAAAAAAATCCGCCCACGGTATCAGTGCTTGCAGGGGTCGGGTCGAAAGTCAGCCATCCCTCTTTAGGAAAATAGACTTCCACCCAACTGTGCGCGTCGCTCGCGCGCACGATGTAATCACCGGCAAGGTCGTTGAATTCGCCGGGAAGAAATCCGTTCACTTCACGCGAGGGAATCCCCAGCGTTCGCAGCATGATAGCCATTGCCGAAGCGAAATACTCGCAATGTCCCGCGCGGGTCTCAAACAGGAAATGAGGCAAGGGATCATCGCTTGGTTTTCCCGTCAGGTTCAGGGTATAGGCATAGTTATTGCGCAGATAAGATTCGATGGCGATGGTCTTATCGAAAGGAGTTGGTGCATTCGCCGTGACTTTTTGCGCAAGCGCAGTAATGCGCGAATCGAGTGCCGCTGGAAGCTGCAGATAGTTGGCTTGGATATCGTCAGGGTAATCGGTACCGGCAGTCCGCAATTTCGCAGGATGCAGTGCCGGCAATCGTGAATATCCCACATACCGCACCGCGGAATAATTGTGAAAGGGGTTGAAGACGGATCCGGTAAAGTCCCGGAAGAGATACATGCGGCGTCCCGGCCCAAACGCGTTTCCACCTTCTCCGCTGAAGTCGCCGCGCAACGAAACAGCGTTGGCAGGGGCAAAAACCGCGTCGGTTGCCAGCGGTTCCAACAAAATCGTGAATTGCAGCGGCGTCGAAGAAGGGTCCATAGCCTCTCGGGGCGAGACCAGCGCAATCCATCCGTCTGGTCTTGGAGACAACGCTACGCGACGTCTGTCAACGGTTGTCCAGCGCTTGCCGTCAAATTGCGAGAGCGCAATTCCTCTCCAGCGCAGCCGATCATAGCTGACGGGCTGTCCGGTCTTGACGCGCATTACCACCGCAGAACTTCTTTTGATTTCTCCGATTTGCCCCAGTTCCACGTTGTCAGAAAACCCGGTCATCAACGTGGGGCGCAATCCAGCGTGACCGAGAAAGCCCGCACTGAATCTCGGGAATAGGAAAAATATTAGAGTGCCTAATACAATGGCTCCGCCCGCAACACTCAGTGCTGTAAGACCCAGGGCGCGGGCCAATCTCTTTTCCTGCTGCGGCTGCGAACCAGAAACCGGCGAGACTGTTCCCACCGCGCCCCGCCGCATTTCCAGCCCTACAAACGTGGCCACTCCGAACAGCAGAAAAACAAAAAAGAGCAGCAGGAATGAGGTGTCCACAGTCAGAACCGCCGCTGCTAGAATTCCTCCGAACGAGAGCAGCGCAAGAAAAATGGCATCGCGATCCGTGGCAGCGCTGTACAGCCGCAGGATCATTACGAAAAGCAGAAAATGAACGGCGCCAAGCAAGGCAGCGTAGAGCGTTGGGTTGCTCGATGTCGCCACGATCATGCGCGAAAAGAAAAGGACATCGAAGGGGAATACAAAAAGGTATCCCAAAACAAACCATGTTGCCGTCTGCTGGCGCAGTTCCGGTGGACGCCCTTGCCACCAGCGAGATCCTTTGTAAAGAACCGCTGCTGGCGCAAGCAGGGCGGTAAAGGTGTCCAGTTTTCCGGTACTGACCAGAGTTATGACCGAAGTGAAAATGAGCAGAAACAGAGAGGTGCGAAAGAATTTCTCCGCAGGGAGACTGGAAAATGAAGTTGTCGTGGTTGCCGAATCCATGGGGAAATCCAATGGTAACATCCGCAGCTGTTGCGCGGTTGGCATGGCCGCGAAAGGATAACGATTAGTGCCTGTCGCTGCGGGTTTCCAGGCTTTGTCCGTGAAATTGTTCGGCAGCTCGCGCAACCTTTCGTGTGAGGTTTGAAACGGCAAGCGAGGAGACTCCAGAAAGCGGCACGACTTTGACCGCTGACTGTCCGGACGCGGCTTCCGGCAATTTCTTCAGCGCAATACGAAACGGGAAAATTGTAATGTCCCTGTAAGTAACCGAGTGTTTGGCTTTGCGCAAACGCTTGAGACGAAACGATTTGCTTTTTTTACCCGGAAAAAGTCGGGAAAGGAACTGCTGCAACTCCGCTTGCGCGTTTTTTTTGACAGAAACGGTTGGGAAATGCCACATCTGCGAAACCAGCTTGGCGACCTCATCGGCCGGCGCTTTCGTGCTTGATTCCCCCGGCGGAGACAGAAGCAGGGTCTGCCCCTCCAGGTCCACAAGTACTGCAGCCGCCAGGGTAATTTCGACGGTAGCGCGCTTCTTGCGTTTTTCCGGGATTTTTTCCTGCGCCCCGAGTTTTCGGGCTTCGCAAAACCGCGAAACGGGGCAAAGCAGGCACTGCGGAGATCTCGGAGTGCAGATTGTCGCGCCCAATTCCATCATGGCTTGATTCCAATCGCCGGGGGCTTTTTCGTCCAGTAAATTGTCGGCAAATATCTGCAAAGATTGCCAGCGGCGGCCTTGGCGAAGGTCCCCGCGGATGGCGCCAATACGCGCGACGACGCGCGCCACGTTGCCGTCCAGGACGGCGTGCTTCGCGCCGAAGGCAATGCTCAAAATTGCGGCGGCTGTGTAGGCACCGATTCCTGGCAGGGCTAGCGTGTCGGCATAGGTGGACGGAAAAACTCCAGCATGCATCGCCACGATCCATTGCGCGGCCTGCTGCAGGTTGTGCGCCCGGCTGTAATAGCCGAGCCCGGACCAAAGACGCAGCACTTCATCGGCAGGCGCTTCCGCCAGAGAATGAATATCCGGAAATTGCAGCAGGAATCGCTCGTAGTAGGGAATTGCCGCCGCCACGCGAGTTTGCTGCAGCATGATTTCCGAAAGCCAGATGCGATAGGGATCCTTGCTCTGCCGCCAGGGAAGTTCGCGTTGAAATTGGCGAAACCAACCAAGCAATTCCTTACGAAATTCGGCAAGCTGATCTGCGGGAACCATTGGGCTCTTGGATTTTCGCACAACTCACTGTTGCACAAGTACTTGAGGATAGCTTTGACCGGCCCTCGAACTAGTCGGCCAGATCGTCCAAAAAAATGACGTAGGAAGAATGCCAGAGCGTCGCGGGGATGGAGCCACGAGGCTGGCTGGTGACGATGATCTTAAAAAGCTCGGGCGAAGCCGCGAGTTCGGTGATCAGGGCATGATTTGAATCGGGAGGAAGTGGTTGAGCGGTGGCTAAGTGTTTCAGAATGGAAAAAATGAGCTCTTCGGCAGGAGCGAGTCTGGTATCGATTCCTGCACTGCGAAATTGCAGCAGCGCGTTGCTTTCATAGAAATGCCACGCCAGACTGGCACAGATGGTCACGGCGCGTTCGAAATGATCGTGGTTGCTAGAAGCAGTAGCGCTTGGCCTGTCACCGGGCGCTGCGACGTGCGGATCGAGCACCAGGAGGACGCGGCAATCGTCCTCACGCGTGAATTCGCGCACCATCAGCGATCCAAATCGCGCTGAAGCTTTCCAGTGCACATGACTGGCGCTGTCGGTCGGAACGTATCCGCGCAGTGCGTAAAGATCCTGGCCGCGTCCTTTGGAGAGACTTTCCAGGGCCCCCTGCAAGCCGGGCAAGATCTCAACGAATTCCTGCGTCGGCTCGACCGACGGATAGACGAGGGCTTCGGTCGCCAGATCCAGTCGACGCGCCTTCTGCAAAAATCCAAAAGGGAATCGCGAAACAATGCGAAACGCTTCCTGGCGATAAATTCCCCGGCGTGGAAATGTGAGAGGTACGCTTTGTTTGACCTGGTCGTGCTTCGGCAGATACGGAAAATAAACCGGGGTTTCCAGCAGCGCCGTCGAGGCTGTATCTTTTGACTTCGCGCCTTCTACGCGCAGGGAAAAAGACGGCAGCGTGAGCTTTTCGTTTTTCAGTGACACGATCGCACGCACAGATTGGCCGGCGAAAATATGTTCGGGCATTTCCAAATCCAGCTCGACTCCGGAAAGGGTGATCGAAGAGAGAATTCCCGACATCAAGATGACCGCGATCAAACTTGCCAGAATGAGGAAAAGCAGGTTATTCCCCGTATTAAGCGCGGCGAGCGCCACGAGAATGATTCCGCCGATGTAAATCCAGCCCTCGCGAGAAATTTTGTACTCCATCTTGTAGCCGATCCAGCGAAGTGGCGTTCGCTTGGCGAGAACGGGCACGAGGGTGACGGCGACCCACCCCGCAACAACCAGCGCGGTAAGCGCGCTGCTTGCCGCTAACTTAAGATTGCCGAGCTCGGCGGCTGCGCCGGAATAAAGAGCGAGTAACAACGCGACAGTAAGAGCGGCGATTGACAGCGTGAAGGCACGGACGGCGGAGCGATCGGCTTTCGCCCAGAGCTGCGCGAGTGTAGTTCGGGTGCTCACGGAAATCTTCTAGAGTGGAACAGCGACGGATTCGACGATATCCCGGAGAACGGACTCGGTCGTTTCTGATTTCTTTTGCAGTGAAGCGTGACGCGAGCTGGTAACAACGCGATGAGAAAAAACGGCTACCGCCAGCTGCTTGAAATCGTCCGGAAGGCAGAAATCGCGCCCCTCCAGGAAGGCCCGCGCTTGAGCCGCACGTTGCAGCATAAGAGTTCCACGAGGGCTGACTCCCAGAGCAAGCTGGTCGGAGTTGCGCGTGCGATTGACGATTTCCAGAGCGTAGTCATGAAGGCTGGAATCGACCTTAACGTGCTGAACGGCCTCCTGCATGGCCATGACATCGCTGACATCGGCCACGGGAGCGAGCGATTCAAGCGGGTCATCGCCGACACGTTTACGCAGAATTTCCCGCTCCGTCTCGTGCGATGGATATCCCATCTTGATGCGCATCAGGAAGCGATCAAGTTGCGATTCGGGAAGAGGATAGGTTCCATGGTGTTCAACGGGATTCTGTGTGGCGATAACCAAAAAAGGTTGCGGTAGAGGCAGCGATTTGCCGTCAACAGTGACTTGCGCCTCGTTCATAGCCTCCAGCAAGGCGGATTGCGTGCGCGGCGTGGTCCGGTTGATTTCGTCTGCAAGCACCACATTGGCGAAAATCGGGCCGGAACGAAATTCAAATTCACGCGATTCGGGATTGTAAACACTGACGCCAAGGACATCGCTCGGCAGCAAATCCGAAGTGAATTGTATGCGCTGAAAGCTGCAACGAAACGATTTTGCAAGCGCTTGAGCCAGAGTGGTTTTTCCAACTCCCGGAACATCCTCGATAAGCAGATGGCCGCGCGCAAGAAGCGTAATCAGGGCGTTCTGAATGACTTCTTCTTTGCCGTAAATGGCGCGAGCAATGGCTCGCTGCAACTGCGCGACAACGTGCGAGGTAGCGGTCGGCATTGGTTGAAAACCCGGGTCCTTCCTGTTACAACTAGATGTCTGCTTTCTGAAGCGAGGTATCTGGAATTCAGGGCAGATGATGAAACCCACCCGTTCTAAACGGGCGATTAGCTCAGCGGTTAGAGCGCTCGCCTCACACGCGAGAGGTCAAAGGTTCAAATCCTTTATCGCCCACCATCCTCTCCATTCTTAACACAATCCTCCGGCAAGCGGTTAAGACGCCGCATTTCTTGTGCCCAAAATGGCTCAAGGTAGTGTCCGCTGCTGCGGCCCGTACGCAGTGGTTCTCTGGTGTCGATTGACCGGTTGGTGCACTCTGGCGGAGCGGGAGGCGGACGATCCTACGACTGCGCTGCCCGAAGTTGCAGGACAGCCATGGTAAACTGAGATTGCTTTCACCGTGCGGGAATGGCGGAACTGGCAGACGCAGTAGCCTTAGGAGCTACCGGACGTAAGTCCTTGGGGGTTCAAATCCCTCTTCCCGCACCACTGCAATCAATGGGCCCGGCATCCCTAGTCCCAAGTATTGTGCTTGGTTGCCGGAATCGTAAACATGCCTTGTCTGCCGCTTTCGGTCTGTTAGCCAGGTTTTCACAGGCAGTTGTTGGAATACGGCGGCCATCGGCGCATAATAAGCGGGCTCGGCCGTTTGCCTCGGAGCCTCTCCCCACCCCGAGATGAAGCGACTCCCGACCAGAAAATGTGTGCCGTACCGCTGCGTTCGAGGGCAGCGTGATGATCATTCAAGAGCAGGGCGACAACCTCATCGTCATCCGTCAGACCGATCATGCGGTGCTGGCTGGTTTTTTTGCCCGCCATTGGGGCAATGACTTATTCACGCGCCCGGAACCTTTCGATTCCTTCTGCCTCGCTGCTGGCGAACACGACAATGGCTGGCGTGAGTGGGAACTTCTGCCGGAAATCGATCCTGGCACATTTTCGCCGTACACCTTCATGTCGATTCCCACCGAAGCGCACACGCTGCTTTACCAGCAAGGTATCGAGCGTATCGTAAGGGCGGATCACTACGCGGGCTTGCTCGCCAGCATGCATGCAGCGGGGCTTTACGACCGCTCGCGCGCGACGCTTCCAGGTTTTTCTGCGAAGTATGTGAAGTCCAACGAGTCCCATGTCGTCAGCGACTTTGTGCAGCGTCTCCGTCTCCAACAGCTCCGGCTGAAAGTCGATCTCCGCGCGAACTCGGCAACGAAAGGGTTTACCGACGAAAAATCCTTGAAACTCAATTTGCAAAGGCTGGAAGCGCTGGATCGCCTGTCTCTGTACTTCTGCATCGGACCGCTCGATGATTCCACCATCGACGCTGTGCCCGTCGACGATCAAGACCGGGTGGTGGACTGGGAGCTGCGCCCCGACCCGGTAAACAAAGCCCTGGTCAAGCTCGATCCGTACCCGTTTCGTAAAGATCCTTTTGCGTTCAGCGTCCTGGCGCGCCGGATTCCCAAGCGCCGCTATGCGGATGACGCTGACCTGCAAAAAACGCTGGCGCAAGCGAAGTATTATGCACTGAATTTCACCCTTTCGGCCGATGGCGCGCAAGTGCAGAGCAGAGCAGCGCGCGCCTGACTTCGTGCGAAACTAAGACAATTCCTGTCCGCGCGTTTCCGGCAAAGCCAGGGCCAGCAACGCCGCCACGAGAAATCCCGCAGCAGGCAGAAAAAATCCCAGTCCAATTCCAAAATGAGCGGCAACTGCTCCTACAGCGAATGGAGCCACGGCAGAAAGTCCACGCCCCACGTTGTAGCTAAAGCCCATTGCCGTTGCGCGAATCTCTCCTGGGAAAATTTCGCTGGCAATGGCGGCATAGCCCGAGAAAAAACCGGTGCCGAAAAAGGCCACGAATGGTCCGAGCACCAGAAGCCAAAAAGGGCTGCTGCTCATTCCATAAACGGGCACCAGTGCCGCAGCAATAAGCAAGTATGCGCAATACGGTTTGCGGCGTCCAAAAGCGTCAGCGAAAAATCCAAATAGCGCGTAACCGAGCCACTTGCCGCCGCACAAAACAAGAAAGAACGTGGTGGTCTTGACCAGGCTCAAGCCTCGCCCGCCTTGCGCAACGGGCAACGACAAGTACCCGGGAATCCATGTGAACAATCCCCAGTAACCAAACATGGCGCAGGCATTCATTGTCGTCGCCAGAGTTCCGTTGCGACGCACATCTTTCTGCCACAATCGCCGCACCACGGCACCTAATCCTGTTTTGCGTGGCTGACCGGCAGCCGAGCGGTTCGTCCAAATTTGCGGCTCCGGCACTTTTCTCCGGACCCACAAAACCAACAATGCCGGCAGCACTCCAACAAAAAACACCGCTCGCCAGCCAAAGTGCGGCAACACCATCATCACGACCAGGGCAGCAATCGCTTCTCCAATCGCATACGCTGACTGCATGATTCCCAGAGCTTTGCCACGATGTTCCGGGCGCCAAGTTTCCGCAATCAGCGCTGCACCGGTAGTCCATTCACCGCCCATGCCCAAGCCAAGCAAAAACCGAAACACCGCAAGCTGGGCAATCGAATTCGAGAACCCGCAGGCCGCGCTTGCCAGCGAATACACAAGGATCGAAGCCATAAGCGCCTTGGTTCGCCCGATACGGTCCGCCAACACCCCAAAAAGAAGTCCACCTGCCGCCGACGCTACCAGGGTCAGCGAATTCAACAGTCCAGCCGTGCGCGTCGACATGGCAAACTCGCGCATGAGATAAACCAGTACCAGCGAGTACAGCATCACGTCCATGGCGTCGAGCATCCACCCCAGCCCGCCGGCTACCAGTGACGTGCGTTCGGCAGACGTTGTGTCGCGAGGCCAGTGGAAAACCCGCGTCGTTATCGGCCGGCCTTCGGAAGACGCAGGGGAGACAGGAAATTGTGGCATGGTGGGGCGATTCTATCGGACATATCGAATATTCCAATCAGAATGATTAAGCATGTCGTTAGCAAGTTAAAATGTCCGGTTTTCATAGCACATGAAGTGTCCGGTTTGGTTTAGGTGGTAGGGATTGGTTGGTTGTGTTGAGTCTGGGGAGGCGGGGGGAGCGTAGCGACCCCCGCTACCCCAGAGGTGGGGGCGGCGCCGGAGTTTCTAAAAACCGTGCAAGGCCGTTCCGGTGATAGCGGCCGATGATGTGCGGTCCGTAGCCGATGCTGCAACTGCCGTCCAGATGTTCGTAGACGGTGACGCGACAGCCGGCCAG
>DATHFT010000051.1:0-11896 GCA_035317965.1 Saccharimonadales bacterium (SeqCode)
TTCCTTGCCCACTGTGCCCGCGATGATCGCCTGGAAATCCATCTGCACTTCACTGAAAAAATGTTTTGGCAGGTTGCTGCAATGAAAGCACACCGCTTTGTCCGGGTTGTCTCCGTAATTGTTGTTCCAATCCAGAAGCGCGCTGGGAGTTTCTGAAGCAAGTTGCAGTACGTGCATGCTGAGAGTGCCGCATACATCGACTTCGCAGGCACTGGAAAGCAGCGCGTCGCTCATCATGCTCATCACGGTGCACGGGACGACACCCAGGTTTTCTTCCATAGAGGTCCAGCACTGGACGGCGCTGATATCCACCGCAGCGGACTTCATCCAGTCGTCAATGACAGCTCCCAGCTTGGCCATCTTCATGAGCGCAACTGCAGGAATTCCGCTCGTCGAAACGTATTTTTCGATGGATTTGAGCTTGGCTATCGCCGCATCGTCAGTGTCTTTCATTCGACCGATGCGGCCCAGAACTTCCGAGAGGTCCAGGGTTTCAACGGAGATCCCGCTGGCTTCGAGAAGTTTTTCGCTGTAGCGAACGGTGTTAAACGCCGCGGGCCGCGCACCAATCGCGCCAATTCGTAAATTGCGCAGTCCATTCACGACCCGGCAGACGCCTGCGAACCATTCCAGGTCTTTCTGAAACTCGCCCGACTCCGGGCTCTCGGTGTGCAGAGTTGTCAGAGAATAGGGGATGCCGTACTGCTTAAGATTGTTGCAGGCCGACATTTTTCCGCAGAAGCTGTCGCGGCGGTGCGCGATGGTCATTTTTGTCCGGTTGTCCGGAGTCGCCTGCACCAGGACTGGAACGTTCAGCCGGGCCAAGCGCAACGTATCTGCAATCGCGCGTTCGTCACCAAAATTCGGCAAGGTTACAATCACCCCGTCAATGCGCTTCTCATTGGCCTTGAAAAGCTCCGCGCAGCGCTTGGCCTCTTCGTGGGTTTCCACAGCTCCGTGCTTGCTTTGCTCCGGACCGAGGACCACGACGTCCATTCCGGCATTGCTCAGGGTCTGAATCATTTCTTCGCGGCCGCTCTTGGCCAGCTGATCGGGGAAAAAACCGCGATTTCCCACAATCACACCCATCGTCATTTTCTTCTTGTTGGTCCCCATGATCGTTTCGTTCTCCAAAATCAACCTACGCCTTTTGTCTGTTGGGCGCGTAGAAAAAGCAGTAGATGGCTCCGATCACAAATAGAAATGCGCCCCACCAGACGTTCGCATGCACGTGGTACAGCTGGACGGGATGGGCGGGCGGGTGGTAGAACTCATGCACGCCTGCACCAAAAATCAGCAGCCCATTCACGAGCAGTGATATGCCGATGAAAAACCAGATCGAGATTGAGCCTTCTGCATGCATTGCCAAATCTCCTTATCGTTGTCCTGGCCAGTCCCTCACCAGAAATAGATATTGATCGCTACCACCGCCACAGCAACGCCTCCGGCCCAGAAAATCGGCCGCTTATAGAAAACCATGTCCTGCTCGGACGGAATATCGGTTGCTCCATAGACCAGCCCCTTCAGTTCCGCTTCGGTTTGCGGTTTGGTCATTAGGCTGACGACAATTGTCACAAACGCGCAGATTAAGCCGCTCCAGAGGGCGCGGTACATGTTTTCTGCCATGTCTCTCGCATGCGTTGACAGCGCGACATAAGCCAACGCCGCGGGGTTAATCTTGACCCAGGCCCACATTCCGATCGAGGATACCGTGCCCGCCAGTAGTCCCCAAAATCCGCCTGCGCGGGTAGCGCGTTTCCAGAGCATGCCGAGAATGACGGTACCGAACAGCGGCGCGATGAAAAAGCTGAAGAGCGCTTGTACGTAATCCATGATGCTGAGGAATTGCATTACCAGATAAGCGGTGCCGACGCTGATCAGGACTCCGAGAACCGTACTCCATCGCCCCATCGTGACGTATTGCTTATCCGTGGCGTTCTTGTTGATGAGGGCGCCGTAGATGTCGTACGTCCACACCGTCGAGAAGGCGCTGACATTGCCGGCCATACCCGACATGAATCCCGCCATCAACGCCGTAATGCCGAGTCCCAGCAAACCGGGCCCGCAATAGCGTGCCAGCATCAGCGGAAGAACTTCGTTGTAGCTGTGGCCGCCCGTGGCAACCGCGGCGCTTTCCCCGGTAAGCTTCATCGGCAGCACGGCAATTGCCAGCAAGCCGGGCAGGATTACGATAAAGGGAACAAACATCTTGAATGCCGCGCCAATGATCGGCGCCATTTTTGCCGCGCGCAGATCTTTCGCAGTCAGAACGCGCTGCACAACCAGAAAATCCGTAGTCCAGTAGCCAAAAGAAATGATGGCCCCGAGACCGAAAACCATTCCGGTCCAGTGAATTCCCATGGGGTTGTCCTGAAACGAACCCAGGGTGCTCCAGAGGTGCGTATATTCGGCAGAAGCGTTGCGCGCAATTTGGGCCTTCAGGTTGTTCCAGCCGCCCGCTTCAACGAGTCCCAGAATCGGGATCAACAGCGCCCCTGCCCAGATCAAAATGAACTGCAGGACTTCATTGAATATGGCGGAACGCAAACCACCGAGCGTCACATAGACGGCCACTGTGATAGAAGAAATCCAGATGCTGAAATGGATATCCCAGCCAAGAACAACTTTCATGACCAGCGCCATCGAATACATGTTGATGCCGCTCATTAGGACGGTCATCAACCCGAACGAAATCGCGGACAGCGCGCGACTGGGCTCTCCAAATCTGAGTTTCAGGTAGCCTGGCACGGAGTGGGTCTTTGAAATGTAGTAGAACGGCATCATCACGATGCCGAGAAAAAGCATTGCCGGAATAGCACCGATCCAATACCAGTGAGCCGCCAAAATCCCGTACTGGTAGGACGCTGCGGCCCATCCCATCAGCTCGAGAGAACCCAGATTGGCGGAAAGAAAGCTGAGACCGGCAATCCAAGCGGTCATTTCCCGCCCGGCCATGAAGTAGTCTTCGCTGGTGTTGGAACGCGATTTCAAATAGAAGCCGATGGCCAGCACCAAGACGAAATAAAAGACGATAATTGCAAAATCTACCGGGGACAGATGAACTAATTGCGTGGCAGCGATAGCCGCCGTAACGTGGCTCATTGCTAGTTAGACTCCTGTCCGTAGTAGCGATTGGCACCATGCTTGCGCAAGAAATGTTTGTCGTGTAGAGAACTCGGAATGGATTGGAGATTCGTGACGAGTCCGGCTGTGTAGTACGCCATTCGGGCAACCGCCTCCAGAATCACAGAATTGCGCGCCGCTGTGGCCGGGTCCGGTCCCCAGGTGAAAGAAGCATGGCTGCGAACAAGAACAGCGGGGATCGCTGCGGCGTCTAGTCCTGCAAACGCACGGACAATAGCATGCCCGGTGTTTTTCTCGTAGTCCGAAGCAATCTCCTCGGCAGAAAGAGCCGCCGTGACCGGCACCGAACCGTGGAAATAATCGGCATGAGTGGTTCCCAGACACGGGATGGCTGTCCCGGCCTGCGCCCAGGCAACGGCAAATTCAGAATGGGTATGGGAAATTCCCCCGATTGAAGAAAAGGCCCGGTAGAGAACGAGGTGTGTGGGCAAGTCGGAAGACGGACGCAGGCTTCCCTCGACGATTTTCCCCTGCAGATCGGCGACCACCATGTGTTCCGGCTGCAATTCTTCATAGGGAACGCCACTTGGTTTGATAACCACCAGGCCGTCGCGGCGGGAAATCCCGCTGGCGTTGCCAAACGTGTAAAGAACCAGGCCGCGGCGAACGAGTTCGAGGTTGGCTTCTAAAACCTGTTTGCGCAATTCGGTAAGCAACATGCGTCCGCCATCTGGATGAAGCGCGAAGTAAACGATTACTTAAATATGCACCCTACTGAAACCAGCCGTACTTTGTCAACGCCTTATTCAATTCCAGAAAAGGCGGCAAAGAGCCGGCCGCCATGAAAAAGTAAACGTTTTCCGCGCGGGGCCGCGCGGCTCCCGCTGCCCGGTTCCGGCCAGGGGCGGCTCCTGGCCAGGAAGCGGTTCGCTTATTGCGCAAAGAATTTGTAGACCGTTTCAGAACTGTACTTTGCTCCCGGATGCAGAACCGTTGACGGAAAACTGCTCTGGTTTGGAGAATCGGGAAAGTGTTGCGTTTCCAGACAGAATTCGCTGCGGCGTTCGTAGGTCTTCCCTTTTCCTGAAGCGGTTCCGTCCAGAAAATTTCCTGTGTAGAACTGTATGCCGGGTTCGGTAGTCCACACGTCGACCCCGCGTCCCGTTTTTGGTTCGAGGACTTTTGCCGCCAGCACCAGTTTTCCGCCCCCAGTGCCATCCAACACAAAATTGTGATCGTAGCCATTGCCGAGTCTCAGCTGCTCGTCGTCCTGGCCAATGCGCGCTCCGATAGCCGTGGCTTTTGAGAAATCAAACGGCGTGCCCTGCACCGGGCGCAGCTCGCCCGTGGGAATCAAGCCAGCATCGACTGGAGTAAAGCGACTGGCGAACAATGCGAGCTGGTGATCCAGAATGGTTCCGGTACCGGCAAGATTGAAGTAGGAATGATTCGTCAGATTCACAACTGTATCTTTGTCGGTAGTGGCCGAGTATCCGATTTTAAGTTCATTGGCGTCGGTGAGTGTAAACGTGACATAGCACGACAGATTTCCAGGATATCCCTCTTCGCCATCCTTACTGAGGTAATGCATGCGAATCGCCGGAGCATCCTTGGTGGAAACGTCGTCCGCGGACCACAACGCTTTATTGAACCCTTTGATGCCGCCGTGCAAATGATTTTCGCCGTTGTTTTTGGCCAGCGGGTATTTCTTGCCGCCAAGGGTAAACTCTCCGTGCGCGATGCGATTGCCGTAGCGTCCTACCGTCGCGCCAAAATAGTTTTTTCCCGCTTCATACTGCGTGGCAGATTCATAACCCGCGACGATATCGGCCATTGTCCCGCTTTTGTCCGGTGTTTTGATGGAGACAACCGTAGCGCCAAAATCGGTTATCGAAACTTCCACGCCATTTTTGTTGCTGAGGATGTAGAGAGTAGCCGCTTTTCCGTCTGCAAGTTTTCCGAAGGCCTGCTTTTTCATGGATCCTGCGCCCCCTGCATTCCCCCAAAGCGAATTCGCTCCAACCAGGGCCAAGCCTAGCAAGAATGCAGCGCACCGCGTAAGAATTCCCATTATTGATTCTCCCGAGAAACCACTGGTTGCACGACCCTGATTCTGGATAGCAGTCTAAGCGACTTCGCCAAGCGCCGGAAAGAGCAAAATCTTGCCGTAAAGTCGCTGTGCTGTGCCGGACGCGGCCTGGAAATCCACCGTTTACTGGAATTGCTTTTGAAAATCGGCGAATTGTTGTTTCATTTCCCCTATTTCCTTGCGCAGACCGGCAATTTCTTCTTCCAGCTGGACGATTCGTTCATTGACGGCGGCGACCGGGGATGAATCGGAGTCCGTCTCCGGGTGGCGTTCTGCGGCCGCCTCCACGTCTCCCGCGAGCAAATGCGCGTAACGCGATTCTTTGGTACCGGGCTGGCGCGGCAAGATCTTGGCCAGGGGAGGCTCGCGCTTCATCAGATGCTGCAGGGCCGAGTGCACGCCATCGAGATCTTCAAACGAATACATACGTTCGGTGCGGGTACGAAGTTCACCAGGAGTTTGTGGACCACGCAGCAAGAGAACGCAAAGCACGGCAATTTCGTGACGGTGAAAGTTGAAAGCTTCCTGGAGGCGGTGTTCGTACTTGGTCACGCGGCTGTCCGACCCACTGCTCGAACGAGTTAAGAGCTGGTCGCCCAAAGAACGAAGGGCGCCGCGAACCGTACTCTCATCCAGATTCATTACCGGCTCGCGATTGGATTTTTGATTGCACGCGTTCACCAGCGCATTCAGCGAGAGTGGATAATATTCCGGCGTGGTGATTTCCTTTTCGACCAGAGCGCCGAGAACACGCGTTTCAATTTCATTGAGCACAATATTCATGGAGAATGGCAAAGCCCAAGATATTTTCTAAATGAAAATTACTCGCCGTACGGAACCCAAATGTTTTTCACCTGAGTGGCATGCTGCAAGAACCAACGTCCTTCCCCCTGGCTGACGCTGAACCAATCAATCTGCCGGCCTTCGTTGGTCCAGACCTGTTTCAGATTGCCGGTCGATAGCGCCTTGGCAGCAATCGCGCTTTCCGCGTCATGGAAGGCCCAAATGGCATCAACATCGTCGTGCTCCGCGAGTACCTTCAGGAGTTCTGGCGCGCGGCCAGTAACGATATTGACTACGCCCCCTGGCACATCGCTGGTTTCAAAGACCTGATAGAGGTCTGCGGCAACGAGCGGGTACGCTTCCGAAGGGATGGCAATGACGGTGTTCCCGGATGCGATGGCTGGCATCACCAGAGAGAGAAATCCGAGGAGCGGAGTCTGCGCGGGACAAATAATTCCCACCGTGCCGATGGCTTCCTGCATCGCAAGCGTGACATTTCGGAACGGCGGATTGTGAACCGTTCCCTCAAACTTGTCGGCCCAAGCCGCATAGGAAAATAGCCGTTCGATGCCCGCATTCAACTCCGCTTCGGCTTGTTGTTTTCCAACAGCATCGGCGAGACGGGCAACGAGCTCCGCGCTTCTTTGCGCCAAATTCTCTGCGATGTAGTACAGAATTTGTGCGCGGTTGTGCGCGGTAGTCTTGGCCCATCCATCGGCTTTCCTGGCCGCTTCCACCGCATTGCGGATGTCCTTGCGATTACCGAGTGGCGCTTCGCCCAACAATCGTCCGTCGGAGGCGCGGACTTCCATGCTGTAGCCCGAATCCGGGCGAACCTGCTTGCCACCTATGTAAAGTTTGACGGTGCGGTCGATGGAGAGTGAATCTGCCGCGGCACTAGCGCCGTTTGTAACTGAAGCCGGCTTGGTGGCAGCGACGGCGGGCGCTTCCTCCAGCCACTTTGGCTCGAGATATTCGTAAAGCCCTTCCCGGCCCCCCTCCCGTCCAAAGCCGCTTTCCCGGTAGCCACCGAAACCGCAACTCGCGTCGAAAAGATTCGTGCTGTTTATCCAGACCACGCCAGCTTTTATTTGCGAAGCAACGTCCAGCGCGAGATTGATGCTTTCGCTCCACACGCTGGAAGCCAGACCGTAAACGGTGTTATTCGCCAGTTCGACCGCTTCGCGCGGCGTCCGGAAGGTCATCGCCGTAAGGACCGGACCAAAAATCTCTTGCTGCGCCACGATGGACGTCGGATGCACATTGCTCAGCAGGGTCGGTAGGAAATAGAGTCCCGTCGATGGCAGGGCCAGCGCGGGCTGCCAGCAGGTTGCGCCGTCGCTGATTCCCTGCTTCACCAGGCTTTGAATTCGCTCCAGCTGTATCCGGTCAACGATGGCCCCGATATCGATTGCTTTGTCCAGGGGCGAGCCAATGCGCAACTTGCTCATGCGCTCACGAATCTTTGCGAGCAGCCGTTCTGCAATGCTTTCTTGCATCAACAAACGCGAACCGGCGCAGCAGACTTGCCCTTGATTGAACCAAATCCCGTCAACCAGCCCCTCGACAGCGCTGTCCAGATCCGCGTCTTCAAAAACGATGTACGGAGATTTACCGCCCAGCTCCAAGGAGAGTTTCTTGGAAGATTTTGCAGTGGCTTTGCGAATCGCGCGCCCCACTTCGGTCGAGCCTGTAAAAGCAATCTTGTCCACGTCCGGATGGGCCACAAGCGCTTCGCCCGTCGTTCCATCTCCGGTGACAATATTCACGACGCCCGCGGGTAAAGCGATCTCCTGGCAAATCTCGGCAAATGCCAGCGCCGTCAGCGGCGTAAATTCCGCGGGCTTGAGGACCACGGTATTCCCAGTCGCCAACGCCGGTGCAATCTTCCAAGCCAACATCAGCAATGGAAAGTTCCACGGAATAATCTGGCCGACTACCCCACAGGGAACGTAGCCGGCAAACTCCTGGTCCAGCAATTGGGCCCAGCCGGCGTGATAATAAAAATGCCGTGCGACCAGGGGAATATCAATGTCGCGGCTTTCACGAATGGGTTTTCCATTGTCTAGCGTTTCCAGAACAGCCAGACGCCGGGAATGTTTTTGAATCTGCCGCGCAAGTGCGTAGAGATAGCGCGCGCGAAGATGAGGTTTAAGCCCGCGCCACGCGGACGAAGCATGGCGCGCCGCCTGAACCGCGGCCTGGATATCGGCTGTCGAGCCGTGGGCAACATCGGCGATTTTCTCGCCCGTCGACGGATCCGTTGACGGGAAATACTGCCCGCCGGAAGGTGCCTGCCATTGTCCATTGATGAAGTGACCGAAACGCCGGTTGTGCAGTCCAAGCCAGGCGCTAATTTCCTTGGTGTCTTCCAGCGCGGGGCCGTACTCCATCGTTCTGAACTTTTCAACAATGCTCATGTTGTTTTGCCCGATTTCCAAAGCAAGATAGCAAAAATTATTTCAGTTCGCACGAACATCTCTTGCCTGCCCGAATTGTTACGCAATTGGATGGCGATAGTCCGCCGAATATCGCTGGGTGCTGTGGTGCTCCAGCTGGCGTTCGATATCGGCCAGCATGCCACTGGCTCCGAAGCGAAAAAGACTCGCGTTCAGCCAGGAATCACCCAGCTCTTCTTTCATCATGGACAGCCAATCGAGCGACTGCTTGGCGGTTCGCAGTCCGCCTGCCGGCTTGAAACCGACCGCCATCCCCGTTTCCAGAGCGTACTCGCGGATCGCGCGAGTCATTACCAGTCCCACGGGAAGTGTCGCGTTCACCGGTTCTTTGCCCGTTGAAGTTTTGATAAAATCTCCGCCCGCCATCATGGCCACAACGCTCGCCTTCGCCACATTACGCAGGGTAACCAGTTCACCCGTGCCCAGAATTACCTTCATATGCGCCGGACCGCAAGCTTCTCGGAAAGCTGCAACTTCATCGTAAAGAGCTTCCCACTTACCCCCGAAAACGTGGCCGCGCGTGATCACAACATCAATTTCTTGAGCGCCAGCTTCAACCGAACGTCGAATTTCTGAAACTCGTTCGGCCAGCGGCGAAAGGCCTGCTGGAAATCCGGTCGAAACTGCCGCAACGGGAATGCCGCTGCCTTCCAGCGCCCGAACTGCCGTTTCCACAAAGAGGTGGTACACGCAAACTGCGCCGACTCTTAACTCCAGCTCCGCTATTCCGAGTTGTTTGACGAGTTCGGCTTGCAACGGACGCCGCGCTTTGGCGCAGAGCCGGCGTACCCGTTCATCGGTGTCGTCGCCGGACAGCGTGGTCAAATCCATACAGGAAATCGCGCGCAACAGCCACGCGGCCTGCCATTCTTTTTTTACGGTGCGGCGCGTTCCCAGAGTTTGTGCGCGCCGTTCCACGGCGCTGGTGTTTACGCGCACGGCGTCCACCCAGTCCAGATTGAGCGGCACGCCGCGATTTGGCTGCAGCGGCCTGCCGTCGAGATTGGCTATCGCCGTATGTTGATTGGGTTGCTCAGCAGACGGAGAAAGCGCGCTGCGGCGCTCCGCCAGCCCCTGGCGTGGACTATGGTTTTCCGGCATTGTGGCCCTTTAGCTGGCGGCGGAAATCTGGCGACGCCACCAATCCTGTCCCGCGGCAGGCAGTGTATAAACGGGATCGTAATATTCGTACTGGCGCGTCAATGCATCGGAATCGTCGGTTTCGATTCCGGTTTTGTAATTCTTTGTCCAGTAAGAAATTCCTTTTTCACGATCGTAGTCTTTAAGTTGATGCACCCAGCGCTTGCCGACAAATGGCACATCGCAAACAACCCGCGGCGTCGCAAATCCGGGCAGATAACCCATGATGTCGTGCTGCAGTTGCTGGGCTTCGTGGATCGCCAGCCGCCAGTGCTCAGCGTTCGGGATCATGTCGCACTGGTAAAAGTAGTACGGCATGATCTTGGCGTGGTCGAGCAAGGTGAAGCACAGATCGAGCAGGTCTTTCGGGGTTGTGTTCACGCCGCGCAACAGGACGCCTTGATTGCGCACGTCCCGGAAGCCAATATCCAGAAGATGTCGAACCGCCTTGGCCACAAGCGGCGTCACCTGCTGCGCGCTATTGACGTGAGTATGTACGGCAAGATCGATACCACGCTCACGCGATTTTTTCGCAAGCCGCTCCAGTCCCTTCAGCACGTCTTCCTGCAAAAAGTGTTGAGGAATTCCCATCAATCCCTTGGTGGCCAGCCGGATATCCTTGATATTGGGAATATCCATCAGCGCAGAAACAAAGGATTCCAGCGCCGCGATCGGCACATTGGCCAGATCCCCGCCGGAAACGACCACGTCGCGAACAGCCGGCGTCTTGCGAAGATAATCGAGCATCTGCTCGTAGCGATCTTTTTGCGGAATCTGAAAACGCAGCTTTACAACTTGCGGAACATCGTTGCCGACCAGATCCATTCGTGTGCAGTGTCCGCAATATTGCGGACAGGTCGAAAGCATCTCCGCGAGAACTTTCGACGGGTAGCGATGCGTGAGCCCTTCGACGGCCCACATCTCCGCTTCATGCAAACTGTCACGGCTGGATTTCGGGTGGCTCGGCCAATCAGGCTGGCGATCGTCCAGTGCCGGCAGCATGTAGCGCCGCACCGGATCATTCCACAAATCCCGCTCATTCATGGTATTGAGCATCTGCGGCGGAATGAGCAAGGACATCGTTGCTCGTTGCTGGATGTCTTGTCCGATGCTTTCCAGGAGGGTGTCCGGCAGCAAAGCTCCGAAGACTTCTTTCAGTTCCTTCAGATTCTTGACGGTGTGGCGGCGCTGCCAAAGCGCGGTTTCCCACTCCGCAGCGGTCACGTCCTTGTAGCCAGGCAGCCGGCGCCAGTCTGGCTCGGCAAATTCCCGCTGCAGGGGATAGGTAAACGGCTGCTGACTTGCCGCAACCTTCCCGGCCGGCTTCCATACGGGCCGGGCTACTTTTACTTCACTCATGGATTCACCTGTATCGTTAATAATAGCCGATTTGGGCAGTTTGCGGCTAGTGGCGGAGTTCCCTTCCGTACCCGATTTGCCGCGTTTTGCGGGCTGAAACTTTGCGTTTCGGCCTGCGTATCAACTAAAGACCAGAGGTGGTGCGCGAAAATCCCAGCTCCGCGTTTTGGCGCACTTTACAGGGAGATGCAGGGGCCCTATAGTCAAGAAGCACAGCGCTTCGATCCCTCGATGAACCGACTCTCATTCCACAGATTGTTTTCCCTTCTCTGCTTGCTGTTTTGCGCCGCGGCCGTCGCACATGCCGAGGACATCAAGAGCATTCAGCCTTCCGGATATGTGACCGACCTGGCAGGCGTAATTGACGCGGGCACGCGGGCCAAGCTGGAAGCGCTGGCCCTTGAAGTCCAGCAAAAGACCGGAGCCCAGATTGCCGTGGTCACCGTGAAATCTCTCGACGGGAACGGCGTCGAAGAGTACGCCGTCGATCTCTACAAGCATTTCGGCGTCGGAGGCAAGCAGGGCAATCGCGGAGCGTTACTTCTCCTCGCTCCAGCGGATCGCAAATACCGGGTTGAAATCGGCTACGGGCTTGAGCCGGTCATCAATGATGCTCGCGCCGGAGACACCGGCCGTGCCATGGTTCCTTTGCTGCGCCAGGGGAACTACAGCAAAGCCGCCGAAATGGGGACCTGGCAACTGGCGCAATACATTGCTGACGACGCCCATGTAAAACTCACCGGACAGCCTCCAGAGAGACCAGTTCGCTCAACCCGCAATGACGGCGGACCTTTGGGATTCCTTTTCATTCTTGGAATCATCGTCTTCTTCATTTTTCTCGGCGCGGTCTCGTCACGCAATAAAGGTGGACGCGGAGGGGGCTCGGGCGGGGGTAGCGGCCTCCTGTGGTTCATCCTGGGAATGCTCGCCAATAGCGGCGGTGGCGGCTCTCGTGGCGGTGGATGGGGCGGCGGCGGATTTG
>DATHFT010000052.1:0-33720 GCA_035317965.1 Saccharimonadales bacterium (SeqCode)
CGTGAAGATCGTGGAGGAATACAACCATCTCACGCGGCACGGGCGCTCGCTTACTGCGGCCGAAGTGAAATCGCTGATTCGCGTGGCAATGGATGAACCGCATGAGTCGCCGCGCGGCATGTTTGAACCGGGCCGCGCCCGCTCGTTCGGGAAAAAGCAGGTCACGCCGAAAAACGCCAGCCAGCGGCGCTACATGGAAGAGATTGAAAAGCACGACATGATGTTTGGCATCGGACCCGGCGGCACCGGCAAAACCTATATCGCCGTGGCTATGGCCGTCAGCGCCCTGCTGACGAAGCAGGTGAATCGCATTATTTTGGCGCGCCCGGCGGTGGAAGCGGGCGAACGTCTGGGTTTTTTGCCGGGCACGCTACAGCAAAAAATCGATCCTTATATGAGGCCGCTGTACGACGCCTTGTACGACATGCTCGATGCCGACAAGCTGGACAGCTTTATCCTAAAGAGCATCATCGAAGTCGCGCCGCTGGCTTTCATGCGCGGCCGCACGCTGAATGATTCGTTTGTGATTTTGGATGAAGCGCAAAATACGACCAGCGAGCAGATGAAAATGTTTCTCACGCGCCTGGGATTTAATTCCAAGGCGGTCATCACGGGCGACGTGACCCAGATCGATCTGCCAATTGGAAAAAAATCCGGCTTGATTGAAGCGCTCGAGGTCTGCGGCAAGATCGACGGAATTGGCGTCCTGCAATTTGGCGAGAAGGACGTTGTCCGACACAACCTGGTACAGCAGATCATCCGTGCGTATGAAGAATACGATGTAGCGCATCCACAGCGCAGCGGAAACGCCGCCAACGGACGCGCCGCTACGCTGGCCAAGGAAACCCCGCGGGACACCGGGCCGGAGCGGAGTGCGAAGCCACCAGAAGGATGAACCTCACGCCACGCGACCGCGCTGCGGTGCAGAATCGCCAGAACACTGTGAAAGTGGATTTGCGGGCTCTCCGCCAGTTTTTAGCCCGTGCGCGGCGGGAACTGCGACTGGCGAATGCGGACCTGACGGTGCGCTTGGTCAGCGATGCGGAAATCCGGCGGCTGAACAGAGTTTACCGAAAACGGAACCAGCCGACCGACGTACTTTCCTTTCCTGCCGAAAGACGGCGCACCCGCGGGCGAAGCTCGCGTCGATTGCCGGCGGAAGGGAAGCGCGAGCCGCTCGGAGACATTGCTATTTCCCCGGCCACAGCCCGGCGGTATGCTAGAAAGCACGGCAGATCCTTCATTGGCGAAATGCGGATATTGATTCTCCACGGGGTGTTGCACCTCTTGGGATACGATCACGAAGCGGATGACGGCGAAATGGATCGAGTCGAAACCCGATTCCGGCAACGGCTTGGACTACAGTGACAAACCTTAGATGGCTCTATGCTCTGGGTGTGGTGATTCTCGCTTTAGGGTTACCCATCTTTTCCTACCTGGCCCTGATCTACCGCGAACTGGGACGCATGACGACCGGGCGCGTTCACGAGCATTTGGATATTTTTGAAGCCGAGATCGAGCCGAAGCTGCGGATCAACCGGCGCAGCGGCGGACGCGCCTTTCGAATTCTCGGACATTTCTGGCTGGCTTTTCTGGTACTGGAGACGACGCGCGGGGTCGTCTATTTTGTGCCGGGCACGTGGGAATCTTTTACCGAGTTTTGCGTATTCCTGGCGCTGGAAGTGGTCATTCTGATGCATTTCATCCCCGATATTCTCCTGTATCGCACGACCGGGCGCTGGCTGCTGCCGTTGCTGCCGCTGATTCGGGTGGCGATGTGGATCGGCTGGCCGATCAGGGTATTTCTGGAGGCCGCCGAGTCGCTCGCGCGTATTTCAGAGCACGAAGCGGATATCACCGAAGAACAGCGCACCGAAGAGGGTATCGAAGCGCTGGTCGAAGCCGCCGAAGAAGAAGGGATCATTGAACCGGAGCAGGCGGATCTGATTGAACAGGTGGTGGAGTTCAGCGACAAGCGGGTGCGCGAGGTTATGACGCCGAGGCCCGATATCGTTGCGGTTCCGGCCGAGTCCACCTTGGAGGAACTGCACGCGAAATTTGTAGAAACGCAATTTTCCCGGATGCCTGTTTACGGACGGTCGCTTGACGATATCGTCGGCGTGGTCTACGCGCAGGACCTTCTGCACATAGCCGACACGGACCTGCCGAAACGCCAAGTAGGCGAACTGGTAAGGCCGGTCTTGTTCATGCCCGAGACCAAGGCCGGATCCGATTTGCTGCGAGAAATGAGACAGAAAAACCAGCCCCTGGCCGTCGTGATTGATGAACACGGAACCGTTGCGGGCCTTGTGACTATCGAAGATTTGGTGGAAGAAATTGTGGGAGAAAGCGGCTACAACGACAAGCAGCCGGCTCCGGATGTGATTCGGGAATCGGGCGGGGGACTGGTGCTCCGGGGAAGCACGGCCATCGGCGACGTGGAAACGTATCTTGGCGTGAAATTCGGAGACAAGTCGGATGAAGCCGTAACCACCGTTGCCGGACTGCTGAGTCACGTTTCCGGCAAGGTGCCCGCGCCAGGCGACGTGGTCGACCTCGAAGGATTTCGCTTCGAAGTACTGGAAGCCAATCAGCGAAAAGTCTTGCGGGTGCGCATCCGGAAGCACGAGCTAGAGGCCACCGCGCCCTAAGCGCCGACGTCTGGGTATTCGTTCCATTACGCGATACCATCCACATACGCACGAAGAACGCGGCTTGAGGTGAATGAGATTGGCCAAGGAATTTAAATCCGGATTTGTCGCCATTGTGGGGCGGCCCAACGCCGGGAAATCAACGCTCGTTAACCAGCTGGTGGGGCAGAAGATCGCCATTGTGACGGCCAAGCCGCGGACCACCCGCAACCGGATTCAAGGGATTGTGACGACGCCCGCCGGACAAATGGTCTTTATCGACACGCCGGGATTGCATGATCCGGAAACCGCGCTGGGCAGGCAGATGATGCGGGAGGTCTCTGCGGCGGTTGAAGGCATCGATGTTTTGCTGCTCATGGTGGACGCGAGCCGAACCCATCCGCACGCGGATCCCTTGCTTCTCGATCGCGCACAGCGGTTTGAGGGCAAAACCATTCTGGCCCTGAACAAAGTGGATCGCCTGCCGAAACAGAAGCTGCTGCCGCTAATTGAAGCGTTCAATGAAGCCTATGAGTTTGCCGCTATCGTTCCCATTTCCGCTCTAAAGGGCGGAGGCCTCGACGAACTGCAGGCCGCCATCCTGAAGGAGTTGCCGGAAGGCGAGGCGTACTTTCCTCTGGACCAGGTGACCGATCAGCCGGAGAGATTTCTTGCCGCTGAGATTGTGCGCGAGAAGGCCATTCAGGTGATGTATCACGAAGTCCCTTACGCGCTGGCGGTGATTGTTGAGAAGTACGAGGAGTTGCCGACCCTGACCCGCATTGAAGCCGTGCTGAATGTGGAGAGAGATTCGCAGAAAAAAATTCTGATCGGGCACAAAGGGGAAGTGCTCAAAAAGATTGGGACCGAAGCGCGGAAAGAACTGGAAAAGATTACCGGTACAAAAGTTTATCTCGGTTTGTTCGTGAAGGTCGCTCCCGACTGGCGCGAAAACCCGCAAAAAGTCCGCGAACTCGACTGGCACTTTCAGCTCGAAGAACTCGGCGAAAAACACAAAAAAGACGAAGGCGACCTCGAAGAATAGGGGAGCTGCAGCCGGGATCCTTTCCGGGGTGCGGGAGACCTCGCACCGGACTACTGCGGGTTGCCCGCCTGCGCGTAGCCGCCGAACGACCAACGCACTCCGACTGTGGCGTACAAGCCGTAGGGCCCGGTGGTTCCCAAGTCCGCTGGACCGAGCGATTTGGCGTAGCGGCCGAGATAGTCCACTTGATGCTGCGTTGTCCGCAACTGCAGATTACGCGTCAGCTGAATGCCGATGCCGATCGACCGCTCAAACGCGATGGGCTCCATCGAGCCGAGATAGCTCATCTGCGGGATATTTCTCCCGAGAGAAACTCGCGGTTGAAAAAATAGGAAAATATGACGGGCGAGGGTGCGCCCAAACGGTTGCATTTCGACGTAGCCACTGATCATCCAGCGGGCGTAGGCCGTGCATGTTGAATTGATTCCTCCGGAAGCGGCCGGCTGCGGAAAAGCGCAGCGGCCGAGGTCTGGTTCGTTGTGCGAGGGCGCCACCTCAAAGTCGGTGTAGCCGCGAATCCAGTTGTGCGGAAATAGCAAGCGCGACTGCGCGAGCGGTGAAATCCGTCCGGCGGTAAACGGGGGGCGCGCCGGCGCGACCAGATTCGCCTTGGGCGGCTCGAGCAGCGCCGT
This sequence comes from Saccharimonadales bacterium (SeqCode), assembly GCA_035317965.1. Lineage (GTDB taxonomy): Bacteria > Acidobacteriota > Terriglobia > Acidiferrales > UBA7541 > Acidiferrum. The sequence continues at coordinate 4,308 of DATHFT010000052.1, forward strand.
TTCTTGCGCCACCGCACACGAAGTGAAAGACAAAAAGAGAAACACCAGCGAGCGAAGGGGTCTCATGACAGGGCTCCGTCCATAACTCTCTCTAGGCTCCGGCACGGACACCGGGCATGATGCGAGACAGGGAGAAGTGCCGAGCGTGAGGCACCGCGGTAGGGCCCACCCCAAGGACAGCCGCCAGTCCTTAAGGATCAGCAAAGGCGAGTACAAGTTGCGGGCATTCTACACGAAAGGTACGTTACCGTACCGTGTATTTGCGGAGTATTTGCAGGGTCTCTTGGACCTGCCGACCGCGGCTTTCAGCGTGACGCTGATAGCGGGCGCGGCCCTAGTCGGGGGAAGCGATGCCCAGGGCTTTCATTTTTCGGTAGAGATGGCTGCGTTCAAGGCCGAGCGAGGAGGCCGTTTGCGTCATGTTCCAGCGGTTTTCCTGGAGTTTGCGCAGGATGAATTCCCGTTCGTAGGCGCTGCGCGCTTCGTGCAGCGTGGAGTACGGTTGCTGCGGACTTTCCGAGGCCCCGCGAAAAAGTTCAGGCGGCAGGTGATGCGGTTCGATGCGCGCCTGCGGGCAGACAATGACCAGGCGCTCCACCAGGTTGCGCAGCTCGCGGACGTTTCCGGGCCAGGGATAGCGAAGCAGAATCTCGATGGCGGCATCGCTGAGTTCGCGGGTTTTCTTGCCGTATTCAGCGCTGAATTCGTTCAGGAAATATCTTGAAATGGTGGGAATGTCTTCCTTGCGGTCGCGCAGGGGCGGAACAAAGAAGGGAATTACGTTCAAGCGGTAGAAAAGATCCTGGCGGAAGGCCCCCCGGACGATTTCGTCCTCGAGGTTTTTATTGGTGGCGGCGATCACGCGGACGTCGACGCTGGCGGTTTGATTGGAGCCTACCGGCTCAAAACGCTGTTCTTCGAGGACGCGCAACACCTTGGATTGCGTGCGCAGACTCATGTCGCCGATTTCGTCAAGGAACAGAGTGCCGCCGTCGGCCATCTGAAACTTTCCAATTTTGTCTTCCGAGGCGCCGGTAAAACTTCCTTTTACGTGACCGAACATTTCCGACTCAATGAGCTCTTCGGGAATGGCGGCGCAATTCACTTCAACAAACGTGGCTTTGCTGCGGAGACTCGCGGCATGCAGCGCGCGCGCGACAAGTTCTTTGCCGGTGCCGCTTTCTCCGTAGATCAGGACGCGGCCGTTGGTCGGCGCAGTGACAGCGATCTGCTGGCGCATGGCCTTCATGGGGACGCTGTCGCCGATGACCTGGTAGCGATGGCCGAGTTCGCCGCGAAGGCGGAGATTTTCTTCTTCCAGGCGCCGCTGCTGGATGGCGTTGCGCACGAGAACGATAATTTTGTCGAGGGAGAGCGGCTTTTCGATGAAGTCAAAGGCGCCGAGTTTGGTGGCGCGGACGGCGGTCTCAATCGTGCCGTGGCCCGAGATCATGATGATCGCCGGAGGGTGGGGCAGGGCTTGCAGGCGGCTGAGAGCTTCCAGACCGTCGATGCCCGGCAGCCACACGTCGAGGAGCACAACTTCAAAATCGCCGTGGGCGGCGCGATCGATCGCTTCTTCGGCCGATCCGGCGGAATCGACGAGGTAGCCTTCGTCCCGGAGGATGGAGGAGAGGGATTCGCGAATGCCGGCTTCGTCGTCAACGATCAGGATGTGCGGGTGCGGTGGCATAGACAGTTTGGCGGATTCCAAGTTAACGCATTGGGGCGGAAGAGGCAAAGTGGTGGCACGAGAAATGGGGCCGGACGGAATCGGATGATGTGGCATAATCCGCCGAGGCCCCAAGAGAATTCTGGAGAGCGCATTCCGGGTTGCGATTGTTTTTCTCTGCGGGACGCCGGAGCAGCCCGGGACGGCGAGAGGAGCGATTTATGGCGGGTGATACGCGAAGGGGATTTTTTGGCAGGCTGGCGACGATGGTGGCTGTGGTGACCGGAGCGCCGAAACTATTTGCAGAGCAGGCCGACGGCACTCCTCCGCCGGCAGGCCAGGGGCCGGGGCGGGAGGATGCCACGCGGCGGCCGGGCGGGAGCAGCCGGGTGCACAACGGGATCTATTATTTCTCGGGGACCGGGTCCAATGACGGGTATCCCAAGGATGATCATGTACTGGTGACGGACGCGTTTGAGAAGCATGTGACGCGGACCATGGATGCGCTCAAGCGGTCGGTCGAGCGGGCCGGCTGTTCGATGGACAGCATCATTCATTTGCAGGTGTTTTTGTGCTTGCCGCTGGCCGAGGGAGTGGTGACGCCGACGGGGAAGGCGCGTTTTGAGGCGCACAAGGCGCAGTACGATGCGCTCAACAAAATCTACGGGACCTATTTTTCCACCGGGAAGGCGCCCTCGCGGGCGTGCATGGCGGTGGAATGGATCCCGGGGGATTCCTTGATTGAAATGGTTGGCAGCGCGCGGGTTCTGGACGCGGGGAGCCCGGCGGCGGGAAAATAATTTTGCAGCCGAAGTGCCGGCGGCCGTGCAACGGCGAAGAAATAGTCTGGTGACGGAGAAAGGAAACTGGCGATGAATTTGAAATTTGCGTGGAGCAGGCGGTCATTTTTGGCGGCGCTCGGGACGCTGAGCGGAGGACTGCTGGCGAGCGACCGGCTTGAAGCCGCCGGGATTTTCGGAAAGCGGAAGGGGCCGGCGCGGGGTCTGGACGGGAATGCGATTGTCGCGATTCCGTCCGGGCTGGGGTCGACGGGCGACATTTACGCGGAGTTGGGGGTGACGCCGCTGGTGAACATTAACGGGACGCTGACGGTGATTGGCGGATCGGTGATGAAACCGGAAGTGATGGAGCTGATTCGCCGCGGGAATGAACATTTTGTTTTGATCGATGAACTGGAGATTGCGGCAGGGAAATTTATTGCAAAATTGTGCAAGTCGCCGGCCGGGTATACCGGGCTGGTGACGGCTGGTGCGGCGGCGGCGATGGTCGTGGGTTACGCCGCAATGATGACCGAGGATCTCGAGCCGCGCATGCGCGCGATTCCGGACGTCGCCGAGTTTCCGCGCAACGAAGTAATTATTCAGAAGAGCCACCGGTATCCGTTTGACCATCAGATTCGGCAAACCGGAGCGAAGCTGGTGGAGGTCGAGACGCGCGAAGAGATGATTCGGGCGATTAATCCGAAGACCGTGGCCATTCACTTTACGAATATTCTGTCGGACAAGGGGAAAGTGAGCGGAGCGGAGACCGTGGAGATTGCCAGGGCGCACAACATCTACACGTTCAACGACGCGTCGGCCGACGTGCCGCCGAAAGAACGGTTGTGGGAATATCCGGCGATGGGGTTCGATATGGTGACGTTCAGCGGCGGGAAAGATATTTGCGGGCCGCAGGCGTCGGGCGTGTTGATTGGCAAAGAAGATTTGATTCGCTACTCGCTGATGAACATGAGTCCGCAGGAAGATCGCATCGGACGGTGCTGCAAGGTGGGGAAGGAAACGATTTTCGGGTTGCTGAAGGCCCTGGAAATTTTTGTGAATCAGGATTATGACGCGATTCTGCGGAACTACGATGCGCGCGCGCAGGTGATTACCGACGCGGTGCGGAAGTTTGGAGTGACAGCCCTGCCGCGGGAATTCAATCCGCAGGCCCTCGGCAATGTTACGCCGCGGTACAGCTGGCAGATCGATCCGCTGAAGCTGACGCTGACCGGGGCGGAGGTGATGCAGAAGCTGGCGGACACGCGGCCGATTGGAATCGGGAGTATGGGGGCAGCTGCCAGCGGGATGCGCGGCAGGGATCCGAATGCCAAGGCCGAGGAGCATCACAGCGAACGTCACGGACGGGCTCGCGACCCGAATAGTTTTGGGTTTGCCGTCTGGCAGTTGAAGGACGGGGAAGAAAAAATGATTGCCGCGCGGCTGGTGGAGATTTTCGCCGCGGCCCGGAAGACGTAGGCCTCAGCTGGCCAGGGCCACAGGAATCGGACTACGGCGACTCTTAGTGCGGGATGGGATCAAGAGCGGGGACTTCGATGAGCGCCGGCAACTCCACAAGGAAGCGCGAGCCGGCCGGGTGATTATCTTCGACGTGGATGGTGCCGCCGTGTTCGGCGACGATGCGAGCGGCGATGGCCAGGCCGAGGCCGGTGCCGCGGTCTTTGGTCGAGAAGTAGGGAAGAAAGAGTTTGTCTTTGTCTTGCGGGGAGATGCCGTGGCCGGTATCGGCGACGGAAATTTCCACGGTTTCTGATTCGGGATGATTGCAAGTGGAGACCAGGATTTCGCGGAGCGCCGCGTTCTCAAGTGCTTCGGCGGCATTGTCGATGAGGTTGACGATGACGCTGCGCAGGAGGCCTTCGTCGGCGCGAATGAGGGGGAGATTTTCCGCCAGGACCGATTTTAGGGTGATGCCATCGAGGCGGCCGGAGAAAACTTCAACCGCCCCCTGGACGACGGAGTTGGCATCGCTGGAAGCCAGCTTGGCAGTGGGGAAGCGGACGAATTGCGAAAATTCGTTTACCAGACCCGCGAGAGTGGAAACTTCGCGTTCGATAAGGCGGGCGCACTCCTGCACGAGACTGGTTAATTCCGGATCGCGAGGATTTTGTGTTTCCGAGGAATCGCGCCGGTCGAGAAAACGCGAGAGGCGTTGTGAGGATAGCTGGATAGGGGTGAGCGGGTTCTTGATTTCGTGAGCGATGCGGCGAGCGACTTCCTGCCAGGCGGCCAGCTTTTGGGCGCGCAACATTTCCGTAAGGTCATCGAGAACCAGGACAAAGCCGGCGTTGGCGCGGCGCGGGCCGAGGGAACTGACCGTGACGGCGAGATGCATAACGCGGCCGGCAACCACTGTTTCAATTTCGCGGGAGACGACGCCCGTGCGCAGCGAGCGGCGCATGAGGTACTGGATTGTGCGATACGCTTCCGCGCCGAGAAGTTCTTCCACGGTTGGCGGATTGGCGCTGAACATGTGCGTGACGGCGGTGTTGGAACGCAGGATGGCGCCTTGGGAATCGAGCGAGATGACGCCGGTGGGAACGTTTTCCAGAACGGTTTCCATGAGCTGGCGGCGGCGTTCCAGTTCCTGGACAGCTTGTTGCAGATTGCGCGTGAACTGGTCGATTTGCGAGCGGTTGTCGCGCAGCTGCCGGGTCATGGTATTGAAGGAACGCACGAGCATACCGAGTTCATCGTGGGCTTGCTCGGGAACCTGGTATTCGAAGTTGCCGCCGGAAATTTCGCGGGTGCCTTCGGCCAGGGCCTGGATCGGGACGGTGACCTGTTTGGCGAGAAACAGCGCAACCCAGGTGACGGAGAACAGCAGCAGGACGGTAAAGAAAAGGAGAATCAAAAGCATCTGGCGCTTGAGGGCGCGGAGATTCTGTTTTTGGGCGTTGTATTCGGCCGTTTGCTGCTCGATCAGATTAAAGCGGTCGAGGAAGTTGGGATTGGTGCGATAGCCGACGACCACCTGCGCTACGGCTGGTCCGAGGCCGGCCGCGGGCACCCGAGCCGCGAAGTACAGATGGTGCTCGGCTTGCCATAGTTCAATGCCGCTGGGCATTACGCGCAGCGGAGCGCCGCGAACGCCGCTTGCGACGCAAGGCGGATTCGGTCGCTCGTCTGGCTTGTCGGGGCACAAAATTCCTCCGCCCGTGACATTGCCTTGCCGGTCGAGGAGCCATGCGGCATCGGCGCCCAAGCTGATGGCCGCGTTGACAAATTTATCGGGAGCTTTGCCGGAGCGAATTTGAGCCTCCGCTGCGAGAGCGGTGAGCCGGGGGATCTGGCCCCGCCCGAAATCGTTGAGCATGATTTGGGTTTGTTCCGAGGCGATCTCCAGGGGCCGCGGAAACCAGCGGCCAAGAGTGCGATTCAGAAGCGAGTAGCTGACAAAGAACATAAAGACAATGGGGAGCAGCGAGATGGCCATGGCGCCGAGAACCATCTTGGATTTGAAACGCGCACCGAGTTGTTCTTTGCTGCGCTCGGCCCACAAGCGGAGCATCGTGCGCATGAGGATGAGACCGAATACCAGAAGAGCAGCGGTGATGAAACTGGATACGGCATAAAGGGTGAGAGCGTCGCGCCAATTTTTGGGCTGGAAGGGGACGTCGAGCGAGCCAAAGGTGAACACCGTGGCCAAAAGAAAGGTAAGACAGATTCCGCCCGCAGCCAGTGTCCAGCGTTGTTTTGTATCGAGGCGGCTCATGGGAGATCAGCTGGTGCGGGAAGGCGCTGGTGCGCGGCGACGGGCAGCGGCACTCCCCGCGCGGCGGCGATAGGCAAATTTGGTCATGTGAACGGCAGAGGTGCCGAATAGTGGCATGCGCTGCTTTGTGGCCGTTTCGCGGGGCACGTCCCTTGACGATAGCGACGGCTCCGGCCCAAGTCAAGACGAGGGACCGGCTTGTTTTAACGACCTGCACTACGGGGCAGGTATTAGCCATTTCAGAACGGTCTCTGAAATTCTGGCTACCGTGGGGTTCGGCATTTGTTATCGTTGGCGCTAGGTGCAAAACCGGTAGGGAGTGCTGCGGATGTCCGTCCGTCTGGGCGAAATACTGATTAAAGAAAGCTTGATCACGCAGGACCAGCTTACCAAGGCGCTGGAGTTTCAGCGCTCGAATGGTGGGAAGCTCGGAAGCTGCCTGACCAAGATGGGCTTCATCACCGATGACGACATTACGGGTGTGCTCTCGCGCCAGTACGGTGTTCCGTCCATCAATCTGAAGTTCTATGAAATAGACCCCAACGTTATCAAATTGATTCCCCAGGAAACGGCGCTGCGGTATCAGGTGATACCGCTGTCACGCGTTGGCTCGGTACTGACGATTGCGATGACCGACCCGACCAACGTGTTCGCCATGGACGATATCAAGTTCATGACCGGCTTCAACGTCGAGCCCGTGGTGGCGTCGGAATCGGCCATTGGCGAAGCGATCTCGCGCTTCTATGGCGGAAGCAGCGGCAACCACGAAGAACTCAGCAAAATGATGAAAGACCTGGTCGACGAGGACCAGGAACTGGAACTGGCTGCCGAAGAATCCGAGATGGACACCGCGACGCTGGAAAAAGCCGCGGAAGAAGCGCCCATCATCAAACTGGTGAACCTGATTTTGACGGACTCCGTGAAGCGCGGCGCCAGCGATATTCACATCGAGCCTTACGAGCTCGAAATGCGGGTGCGGTTCCGCATCGACGGACAGCTGGCGACGGTGATGAGTCCGCCGCTGCGGCTCAAAGATGCCATCACCAGCCGCTTGAAAATCATGGCGAAGCTGGACATTGCCGAAAAGCGATTGCCGCAAGACGGTCGCATCATGATCAAGTACAAGGCCGACGGCAAGAAAAAAGAATTGGATTTCCGTGTTTCGACGGTACCGACGCTGTACGGCGAGAAGATCGTCATGCGGTTGCTGGACAAGGAAAACCTGCGCCTGGACATGACCAAGCTGGGCTTCGAGCAGGAGTCGCTGACGAAATTCGAACGCAATATTTTGCGACCCTACGGCATGGTGCTGGTTACCGGGCCGACGGGTTCGGGCAAAACCAACACCTTGTATTCGTCCGTGGCCACCCTGAACAAGGTGGATACCAATATTATGACCGCCGAAGATCCCGTTGAGTTTCAGTTGGCGGGAATCAACCAGGTGCAGATGAAGGAGCAAATAGGGCTCAACTTTGCGGCAGCGTTGCGCGCCTTTTTGCGGCAAGACCCGAACATCATTCTAGTTGGAGAAATCCGGGATTTCGAAACGGCGGAAATTGCCGTCAAAGCGGCGCTTACGGGCCACTTGGTGCTGTCCACGCTGCACACGAACGATGCGCCTTCAACGATCAGCCGTTTGATGAACATGGGCATTGAGCCGTTTCTGGTGGCGACTTCGGTCAACCTGATTTGCGCACAGCGTCTGGTTCGGCGCGTTTGTTCGAATTGCAAGGAAGAACTGGAAGTGCCGCAGCAAGCTTTAATTGACGCCGGTTATACGCCGGAAGAAGCCAAGAAAACGAAGATCTACCACGGCAAGGGCTGCTCCACATGCAACAAGGGCGGTTACAAGGGCCGAACGGGTTTGTATGAAGTGATGGAAATAAATGATGAATTGCGTGAACTCATCCTGGTAGGCGCTTCGGCGCTGGAGTTGAAGAAAAAAGCAGTCGAGCAGGGAATGATTACCTTGCGCCGCAGCGGGTTGACGAAAGTAGCTTTGGGCCAGACCACAATGGAAGAAGTGCTGCGCGAAACAGTTCTTTAGACAAAGAGGGTGAACCATGGCTGGAATGACACTGAGTGAATTGCTGAAAAAGATGATCGAGATGGGAGGCAGCGACCTGCACATCACGACCAACAGCGCGCCGCGTGTACGCGTGCACGGCCACTTGCGCCCGCTCGACATGCCGCCCCTGACGGCTGCCGACACCAAGAGCCTGGCTTACAGCGTGCTTACCGATGCCCAGAAGCACCGCTTTGAAGAGAATCTCGAACTGGACTTTTCCTTCGGCCTGAAAAACCTGGCGCGGTTCCGCGGCAATGTGTTCAATCAACGGGGAGCCGTCGGCGCTGTTTTCCGTACCATTCCCTGGGAGATCAAAGGATTTGACGCGCTGGGGCTGCCGACCGTAGTGCGGGGCATGTGCGACAAGCCGCGCGGGCTGGTGCTGGTGACCGGGCCGACCGGTTCCGGCAAGTCGACGACGCTGGCCGCCATGCTCGACAAGATCAATTCCGAGCGGGAAGAGCACATGATCACGGTCGAAGACCCGATCGAGTTCCTGCATAACCACAAGAAATGTCTGGTGAACCAGCGCGAAGTGCACGCGGACACCCACTCGTTTGCCAATTCGCTGCGCGCCGCGCTTCGTGAAGACCCGGACATCGTGCTGATCGGTGAAATGCGCGATCTCGAAACGATTGAATCGGCCTTGCGCATCGCTGAAACGGGCCACTTGACCTTTGCCACCCTGCACACCAATTCGGCGGCATCCACCATTAACCGTATCATTGACGTTTTTCCGGCACACCAGCAGCCGCAAATTCGCGCCCAGCTTTCCATGGTGATTGAAGGAATTCTTTGCCAAGCGCTGCTGCCGCGTTCCGACAACCGGGGGCGCGCCATGATTATGGAAGTTCTCGTGCCGACGCCGGCCATTCGCAACCTGATTCGCGAAGACAAGATTCACCAGATTTATTCAGCCATGCAGACCGGGACCGGGCAAACCGGCATGCAGACATTTAACCAGGGGCTGGCGAACGCGTACATGGCCAAGACCATTACCTTGGACATGGCGCTTTCCCGTTCGTCGAATCCTGACGAATTGCAGGACATGATCAACCGCGGCGTGTCCTCTCCAACCGGCGGCGGTAAGTCGCCCGTGGGCAGCAAGCGCTAGATATATTGCACTACATCGGGTCAGAGCCGTATTGGTCTTAAGGAACTGAGGAGGGGCAACTCATGCCAGTCTATACATACCGCGGCACCAATCGTACGGGTGGATCGGTGAGCGGAGAGCTAGCCGCAACCAGCAAGACCGAACTTGCGAACCTGCTCAAGCGTCAGCAGATTACGCCGAGCAAGATGTCGGAGAAGGGCAAGGAGTTCAATCTTCCGACGTTCGGCGGGGGCGTGAACGCCAAAGAACTGGCCATCTTCACGCGGCAGTTTTCGGTCATGATCGATGCGGGCTTGCCGCTGGTGCAGTGCCTGGAAATTCTGGGCGGCCAGCAAGAAAACAAATTCTTTCAAAAGGTACTCATCGGGACGCGCGGCGCGGTCGAAGGCGGTTCCACGCTTTCGGCGGCGATGCGGCAGTTTCCCAAAGTTTTCGACGGCTTGTACGTCAACATGGTGGAAGCCGGCGAGACGGGCGGTATTCTCGACACCATTCTGCAGCGGCTTTCAACGTACATTGAAAAGAACGTTAAGTTGCAGCGAGCGGTCAAATCCGCCATGGTCTACCCCATCGGCGTTTTGAGCATTGCCGGCGGCGTCATCATCCTCCTGCTTTGGAAGGTCGTGCCGATTTTCGCAACCCTGTTCGCCGGCTTGGGCGCCGAACTGCCGCTACCGACAAAAATCGTGATCCAGATGAGCAACTTCATCGGCAGTTATTTTGGATTACTCATCCTGGTGGCTTTCGTCGGAGCGATCTTCGGGCTGAAGGCCTGGTACGGCACCGTGCAGGGCCGTTACGCCATCGACTCGGTGGTTTTGAAACTGCCCGTACTGGGCATTCTGATGCGCAAGATTGCCGTCGCCCGATTCACCCGGACTCTGGGCACGCTCATCGCGAGCGGCGTACCTATCCTCGAAGGACTGGATATCACCGCGAGAACCGCGGGCAACGCGGTTGTTGAGCGAGCGCTTTTCAAAGTCAGAAAATCGCTCGAAGAAGGTAAATCGCTAACCGAACCACTCAAGGATTCCGAAGTGTTTCCCGGCATGGTCACGCAGATGATCGCCGTCGGTGAACAGACCGGCGCGATGGATGCCATGTTGTCCAAGATTGCCGATTTCTATGAGGAAGAAGTGGATGCCGCGGTCAAGGACCTGCTGACGGCCCTGGAACCCATCATGATCGTGGTTCTTGGACTGGTCGTCGGCGGCGTAGTCATATCGATGTATTTGCCGCTGTTCTCGTTGATCGGCAAACTCGCAGGCCACTAAACCAAGCTGGCGCGCCGCGCATCGATACTATTGCCGGGGCCCGGGGATGGTTGCCGGGCCCTTGGCGTTCGGTCCGTAGGGAGACGCGGTCGACGGGCCGGGGGGACAGGCCACTGGCGGCCATGAGTCAAAACGTAAACATGCGAGAATGGCTGGACTGGCTGACGCGCGTGCGTCTGCTGACAGTTCTCCTGATGTTGACGGTTGGCGTGGTGTGGCCTCAGTACGTTCCCAACTCGGACATCAACCGCTATTTTCTTCCGCTGCTCATCTTCTGGATAACGCTCGGCATCACCCACATTATCCTCATGCGTTGGCTGCCGGCCGCCCGCTGGCACGGAGCCGTTCAGGTAGGCACCGATGTGGTGATGGTGTCGGTCCTGGTTTATGCCACGGGCCTGCAGGACAGCTACTTCATATCGCTCTATCTGCTCATCATTATCGTCGCGAGCATGCTTTTCTCCAGCCGCATGACGTACCTGACAGCCGTGGGATGCATTGTCCTGCTGGGCGGCATGACCATGCTGGCGAGTGTCGGGCGAATCCCGCGAACCTCCATCACCACCCCGACCAGCGACGGGTTGCGGATCTGGTTTATCAGCAACCTGTTTGGATTCCTGGCAGTGGCCTACCTGGCCAGCGTCCTTGCGCAGTCGTTGCGCCACAAGGGGCGGGAACTTGAAGAAAAGCGCGAGGAGCTTCTGGACCTGCAGGATTTTACCGAAGACATCATTCATTCGATGCGCGGCGGATTGCTCACGACCGACTTGAACGGCGACATCATTCTGCTCAACCGCACCGGCGAAGAAATATTGGGTACCAGGTTTGCCGATGTGCGTGGCCGCAAAGTCCAGGAGATCAGCCCCGCGTTCTGGTTTCCGGCAGGAGTCGCCGAAGGCGGGAAGCTTTCTTTGCGCAAGGAGATCGATTTCAGGACCCCCGATGGACAGCAGAGATACATCGGCATCAGTGTCTCGCCGCTCCGCTCGCGCGACACCCAGCGCAATGGCTATGTGTTCAATTTCCAGGACCTCACCGACCTGCGCAGGCTCGAGCAGGAAGTTGCCACCAAGGAACGGATGGCCGCACTCGGAAGACTTTCCGCCGCGATTGCGCACGAAATTCGCCAGCCCTTGACGGCCATGGCCGGCGCCGTAAAGGAATTGGGGCGCCTCGTTCCTCTTGAAGAAGACGAGAAGCATCTGGTCGATATCGTCAGCCGCGAGTCCCAGCGGCTCAACAGCATCATTACCGATTTTCTCAACTACTCGCGCGAGAAGTCCTACGATTTTCAGCAGGCTGATGTGCGGTGGCTTCTCGATGAGACGCTGACACTCATGGAGAAGAAGCCGGAAATCGGCGTGAAGTACCGGATCGTCCGGGCTTTCAACGGGCAAGAGATACAAGCGCGCGTGGACGCCGGAAGGATCAAACAGGTTTTCTGGAACCTGTGCGACAACGCGCTGCGGGCCATGCCGGATGGCGGCACCCTGACGGTGGGAATTGAAGAGCGGCCTTTTTGGTTAAGGATCGCGTTTCGGGACACCGGCGTGGGGCTGGATCTTAAACAACGGGCAAAGATTTTTGAGCCTCTGCAATCGGGATTTGCCGGGGGCACCGGTCTCGGGCTTTCTATTGTCTATCAGATTGTGCAGGCTCACAGTGGCCGTATCAGCGTAATTTCGGAAAAAGATCGCGGCGCCGAATTTATAGTCGAATTGCCGCGCGTCACCTGAGGTTCTATGCAAGGAACAAAAACAGCAACGAGAGACACGGCGAAAGAGATGGCCCACATTCTCGTTGTGGACGATGAAAAGTCCATCTGCGAATTGCTGGAAATTACGTTTCGCAAGGAAGGCTACCGCGTCGAAGTGGCCCACAACGTGGAAGCGGCGAAACGGAAGCTGGAATCCCAGATTTTTGACATCGTTATTTCCGACATCCGCATGCCGGGAGTGAGCGGCGTCGAATTGCTCAAATTCACGAAAGAAATCGCCCCCGACTGTTTTTTCCTGCTGATCACTGGCGTTCCCACTGTGGAAACGGCCATCGCCGCCATCAATTCCGGAGCGGATCGCTACGTTATTAAAGACCACGAACTCGTCGACCAGCTGCGCCGGGCGGTCCGCGAAGTGTCGGAGAGCCTGCGCTGGAAAAAAGAAGCTGGCTATCTGCGCCGGGAACTGCGCCGACTAACGGGGCTCGACAATATCATCGGGCAGAGCCCCAAGATGCGGGCTATTTTTGATTTAATCCAGACCATCGCGCCGCAGTCCAGCAGAATTCTGATTACCGGAGAGAGCGGAACCGGAAAGGAACTGGTGGCCCGGGCCATTCACGAAAATAGCGCGCGGTCGCATGCCCCGTTCATCACCATCAACTGCGGGGCTTTCCCGGAAACACTTCTCGAATCCGAGCTTTTCGGCTACATGAAAGGTTCTTTTACCGGAGCCAACGAAAACCGCAAAGGGCTGTTCGAGGCCGCGCACGGCGGCACGCTGTTCATGGATGAGATTGGCAACATGAGCCTGACCATGCAGGTACGGCTCTACCGGGTCCTGCAGGAAGGCAAGGTTCGCCCCATCGGCAGCACGGCAGAAACCGACGTTGACGTTCGCATCATAGCGGCCACCAACAAGGACTTTGAAAAAGAAATCGCCGAAGGGCGTTTCCGGGAAGATTTGTATTACCGTTTAAGCGTCATCCCCATTCAGCTTCCTTCCTTGCGCGAGAGGCGGGAAGACATTCCCCTTTTGGCACGGTATTTCCTGGAGCGCTTCTGCAAGACCATGGAAAAGTCCATTGCGGGATTTTCTCCCGAAGCCATGCGGAAGCTCGAGGAGTATGACTGGCCGGGGAATGTGCGCGAACTGGAAAATACTCTGGAGCGCGCCGTGGCGCTCGAGTCCGGCCCGGAGATCTCCATGCGCGTACTTCCGGACCGGGTCGCCGGCTACAGCGGTTCAGGGGGAGCTGGCGCCGCATTCACAGAATCCAACGGATTGCCGCCGGAAGGTTTGGATTTTGAAAAAGAGATTGCCGACGCCGAGAGACGCTATCTGCAAGCCGCGCTGGCGAGGGCCAACGGCGTCCGCACCCAGGCCGCTGAGAGCCTTAAGATCAGCTACAGGTCCTTTCGGCACTACGCTAAGAAGCACAATCTATAGCGTTTAGCTCGGACAAAGGGGTGCCCGGACGCGCCCAGGGCCCCGGACTTGTCATTCCGGGCTGGCGCGCCGGGCCGGGCGGGGTCAGGTCGCCCTTTTGCGTCGTTTACCGATGACGATAAAGGTCAATCCGGCCGGCAAGCTGCCGACAAGCAGGGCGGAACGGGGCTGTAAGTCCCCCGGCTTGCAGGCATAAACAGCTTATTATCTTACACTTAATAATTATTATGGCCCCAGGTACCAGCAGTTTCTAGATTGGCACGAGCCTTGCGATAAGGTATGCGTGCTCTGGCACCACATACTCTCAAGGAGATAGCAACAACATGAAGAAGCAAAAGGGTTTCTCTCTTATCGAATTGTTGATCGTCGTGGCGATCATTTTGATCATCGCGGCAATCGCCATCCCGAACCTCCTCCGCTCCAAAATGGCAGCGAACGAGTCTTCGGCAGTTGGTTCACTCCGCTCCATCAACACAGCGGAAGTTGCTTATGCAACGGCTTACCCGAACGTCGGCTATTCGGCAACTCTCGGCAACCTCGGCGGTGCGAATCCTTGCACAGCTTTGGCCGCAACATCTTGCTTGATTGACGATACGCTGGCGAAGTCGGACGTTACCGCGAAGAGCGGCTACCTGGCTACCTATGCAGTCGGCGCAGCTTCTGGCGGCATCTTCCCGACCTACACGATCAAGAATGACCCAGCAAACCGTGGAACGACCGGTCAACGCAGCTTCTTCTCCGACCAGTCGGGCGTTATCCGTTACAACGTCTCGTCTCCGGCAGTGGTTGCTGACTCACCGATCCAGTAAGACTGGATACAGTGCAGCGATTGCACGGCAAAAGGGGAGGTCTTGCGACTTCCCCTTTTTTCTTTAACGAGATGCTAATTGCGGGTGGCCGGACAAGAGTGGCAGACGGCTTGCAAGAGTAATAAGCACCTGAACGGATGTGGATGAAGTATAGTGAATCGTTTATAAGTAGCAGCGCCTTCAAGTTACGGTTCTTGATGCTTGCCGGCGCGACTGAAGAGGAAACGACCCCGAACGAAATTGCTGTGAACTTGGGATAAGGGCCGAGCTCAACTGTTCGAGGATACTGAGATGAAGAAGCGACAACATGGATTTTCACTCATAGAACTCTTGATCGTGGTGGCGATCATCCTGATCATTTCCGCCATCGCCATCCCGAACCTGCTTCGTTCAAAAATGGCCGCCAACGAATCCTCGGCCATCAGTTCGCTGCGCACGCTGAACACGGCAGAGATCAACTATGCGGCTTTGTATCCGACGGTTGGATATTCACCCGACATCGGCTCCCTCGGAGGACTTCCCACGACCTGTAACGGAGGCACAGCCAGTCCGGCAGCCGCTTGCATCGTGGACGACGTTCTCGCCAAGGCCACCACCATTGCCAGCGCCAAGAGCGGCTACTACTTTACCTATGGCGGGCTTTTTACATTCGGCGCAGTGACCACAGCGTACTCGATTGTAGGCAGTCCGGTCAGTCCAGGATCCACCGGGCAGCGTTCGTTTTATACCGATCACACCGGTGTGATTCGTTACGATCAGTCGGCCACGCCGACTTCGGCCAGCTCGCCAATCCAGTAGAAACAGTTTGCCGCGGCAGAGCTTCGCGACGAATTTCCGGAAGCGCCGCGGACCGAGCGTTTCGGGGCTCCCCGTTTCCGCAGTGCTATTTACCCCCCAAGCGTACCCACCCTTCATGGGCTTCCACACTATCTGGATCGGTCTGCAACACTTCTTCGTACTCCTTCCTGGCCTCTGCCGGAAGGCCCTGCAATTCAAGAATGCGCGCCAGCGCCAGATGGGAAGATCCATCATGGGGGGAGTCGACGAGCGCGCGACGCAGGAGCTGTTCGGCTTCCGATGGCTGGCCCAGTTTTAGATAGAGTCGGGCAAGACCCTGGAAAGCGACCAGAGATGGACCCAGCCGGATCGATTCAGTGAATTGGGTTTGGGCTTCAGGGAGCCGGTTCTGAGCCGCAAGCTGGTCCGCGTATAGATAGTGAGTGAAAGGGCTAAGCGGGCTGAGCTCGACGGCCCGCTGGAATTCGGTCGTGGCCGCCCGGCTCTCGCCGAGCTTTTGCAGGAGTTGCGCTTTGGTGTAATGTGCGTCCGCTTGCAGCGGCCTGGCGGCAATCGCTCGGTCCAGGATTTCCGCCGCCGCCGGGTACCGGTGTTGTCGTGTGTACAGCCTTCCCAAATTAATCATGGTTTCCACGCTATCGGGCTTCTTCGCCAGAACCAGGTCCCACTGCGCTTCCGCCTCAGGCAAGGCTCCCGAGTTGAAATAAGTCGTCGCCAGATTGGCGCGAATGTTGTGCGCATCGGGATCGGTCTTGAGAGTTTCGGTGTACAGGATGAAGTCCGAGCGCCAAACAAAATTGCGGACGACGGTCCGCGCGGAGGCGGCGACCAGCAGCAGGCAGCCCAACACAACCAGGGCCAGTCGCGACGGGGATGTGCGCGCGGACGCTAGGCTCGCGCGATTCCACAGCCGGACGCAGCACCAGCCGGCAAACCAGCAAAATCCCACCGAAGGCAGATATAGATAGCGTTCAGCGACTGCGCTCCCGGCCATCCAACGGGCATTGAGGACCGGCGCCAGCGTCAAAGCCGCAAAGGCCAGCGAAAATGCCGCAGGAGCGTGTCTGCGGTAAAGCGCAACAAAGGAAGCGCAAAGGGAAAGAACCACCAGCACGCCGGCGAGGACCGGTGGCGCAAAAAAAGAAGTGTGGGGATGAAAAACGTGAAACACCGACAGCGGACCGGGCCACGTGAGCATTCGGGCGTAGTCCAGGATCATCGCGAATGCGGAGTCGATCGTGCTGCTCCAGCCGAGTGTGGGCCGTTGCAAGACAGGTGCGAGCTTGCCGAAGAGCAGAGTGCGCACGAGCAGGTAAGCGACGGCGAGCGCGCCCAGCGGAACGTAGCGAGTAAACTTTTGCCGAAAGCTCGTGTGGTCGTGATCGGGGCTGATCGCGTGGACATACAGGATCGCCAGGGGAGCGAACATGAAAGCCGGCTCTTTTGAAAGCAGGGCCAGGCCGAAGGAGACCGCAACGATGGTATTGCGTTTCGCGCCCAGGCGCGCAGGATCAGCGAGCAGATAGAGGGCGATGAGACAGAAAAATGTGGCTTCAACGTCGGGCAGGGCCGCGATCCAGTCGACCGCTTCCGTGTGAATGGGATGCACCGCGAACAGCAGAGCACTCGTCCATCCCACGCGCCAATCTGTGAATAATCTTCGGCCACAGAAAAACACCAGAAGGACCACTGCGGCGTGGACTGCCAGGCTGAAAAGATGAAACCCGAAGGGAAGGGGGCCAAACAGATGCCAGAGGACCAGAAAACTAAAGGTCATCAAGGGGCGGTAGTAGTTGGTGGTGCCGGCCTGACCGACGAACGACCAGACCGTGCTACCGAAGATCTGCGGCAGGAAATGCCAGTTCTTGACGTACGGGTTTTCCAGAATCTGATTGCCGTCGTCATAGACAAAGCCATTGATCAAGATGTTGCCGTAGCAGACCAAGGTAACGAGCAACAGGATACCGACCAGGGTAGCGTCGGACCACTTCGCCGCACCGGGCGGCGAGCCGTTGGGGTCCACGACTTTCATTCTGCTGCTCAGTGTAACCAAGGCGCCCGGCCATTTGTTCGGCAGATGTGGGCCAGCGTGCTTCGTTGCTTAACAATCGATGCGCCTGGCGCCGCCCGGCAGCGAACTCCTTGTTATACTGAAAAGCGATGAGTCACTGGATGGCGCGGTACTTTTTCGTTGCCGTATGCGCTCTCGGGCTGTCGGCGGGCTGGGGGCAGGCGGCCGCGCGGGCCGAGGGCCAGCGCGAGGATCAGGACGTGAAGCAGGTCGTTGCGAAGTTTGAGTCGCGTTACCGGGCTGCGCGCACACTGCAGGCTACGTTCCTCGAGCGCTATCTCGAGAACGGGCGCCTGGCGCGCACCGAAGCTGGAGTCGCGTACTTTCGGCGGCCCGGGAAGATGCGCTGGGAGTATGAAGAGCCGGAACGGAACTTGTTTCTAGTGGACGGGAAGTGGGCGTGGTTTTATGTTCCCGCCGACCATACCGTTACGCGCGCGCCTGCCAAACAGAGTTCGGACTGGCGTACCCCGCTGGCACTTCTCGCCGGCGAAATGAAAGTTTCGCGCGTGTGTTCGCGCGTGGAGCGGACGGCGGAGGAACGGCCCGAAAACGGCCAGAACGTAATCCTTCGCTGCGTATTGCGGGGGGAGGAAGGCCAGACAGGGCAGCCCGCTCGCGCGCAGAACGACGCCGTATTTTTTGAAATCGTTCGCGACACCGGCGAGCTCGTTCGCATTGTGGCGCGGCAGAGCGGAGGGGTGGCGATTGAATTTAATTTTGCGAATTGGGCCATGGATCCGGTCATCGCCGAAGCAAAATTCCACTTTGAACCGCCCATGGGAGTGGCCATTGTAAATGGCGACGAGCCGGTCGGGAGCCGGGCGAAGAAGTAGCCGGTTCGCGGGGGAGTGGGCGTTTTTCACCCCCTTTCTGGGAAGGAACGGCCAACCCCAGTGCAGTACTGCATATCTAATACTTGAGGTAAACTGAGGGCCTATGGGGGAGTTTGTCTGTCGCGTAGCAGATGGGAACGGGCGCGTTTTTTCCCATATCGAGGCTGCCGCAACGCTGACCGAAGCACGCCAAAAGCTGGCGGACCGGGGCTTGTATGTCTATTCGGTTGAATCCCGCAACAGCTTTATTACCAGCATCATGCAGGGCCGTCGCAACCGTTCCGTTGACGGGAGCGATTTTCTCATCCTGAATCAGCAGTTTAACACCCTGATAAAAGCGGGTTTGCCCATTCTGCGGGCACTGGACCTGCTGGCCGACCGGGCCGCTTCTCCGAAATTGCGCCCGATCGTGTCCCGCTTGCGCGATCGCGTCCGTGAAGGCAAGTCGCTCTCCGACGCCATTGTCGAAGCCGGAGTTTTTTCCAAGGTCTATTCAACGGCCATTCTGGCAGGCGAAAAGAGCGGAAACCTTTCCGGCGTCCTCGACTACTACATTGCCTACCAGAGAGTCAGCACCGGGGTGCGCAAGAAAATTTTGGCCACGCTGGTTTACCCGGTTTTGCTGGTTACCGTCTCCATCATTATCGTCACCTATCTGGTTACCAGCGTAGTTCCCAAATTTGCCTTGCTGTACAAGGATTTAAACGTCGAGCTGCCGGGTCCCACCCAGTTTCTGCTGGCGATGACGGGGGAGTACCGCTTCTACGGTCTGGGTGCGATTGGCTTTGTATTTCTTTTTGCAATTGCGGTGTATTTTTGGTCGCGGACCGATGAAGGCGGGGAAACCTTTGACCGCTTGAAGTTCAAGTTGCCGATCGTCGGAGACACGCTGCTGAAGTTTCAGGTCGCCCAGTTTTCGCGAACTTTGGCCACGCTGCTGACCGGAGGCACGCCGCTCGTGGCGGCCCTGGCAACCGCCGCCGACGCCTTGCGCAGTAAGCTGGTTCGCGTGACGGTGGTGCAAGCAACGCAGATGGTCCGCGAAGGGGAATCTTTGCACAGCGCGCTGGCGACCAAAGGCATCATGCCGGAATTGGCGCTGGACATGATTGAAGTGGGGGAATCGAGCGGCGCTTTGGCTCCCATGCTGACAAGTGTGGCAGAATTCTATGAGGACGAAGTCAATCTACGATTGGGGGCACTGGTTTCCATCATTGAACCGGTTATTCTTATTTTCATGGGATTGTTGGTTGCTTTTATTCTAATTTCGCTCTATCTCCCGATATTCTCCTTCTCAGCGAGCGGGCCGGCAAAGTAAGGTATGAATGGCTACGACTGAACATCTACCACCAGCCGGCATTCCAGGCGGCGACGAGCAGCACCAGCGCAACTTCGCAAGGAAACTGGCGGAGCGCTATCGTTGCGCCTTTATCGACTTGCTCGAGCAGCGCATCGATCCCGAGCTTTTCCGCACCATTCCCGCCGATTTAATGTTCCGCTACAACTTCGTTCCCCTCGAAGTGCAGAACAACGTGCTGTTCATTGCGGTGGCCGATCCCAGCCAGGTGTTGTTGAGCGATGAACTGCCCCTGCTGCTCGGCAAGAAGCTTTCGATCAAGGTGGCCACGGCCCGGCAAATCGGCGACCTGCTCAAGCGCACCGAGCAGTCGCAGCGTGTGTTGGAGCAGGCGACCGAAGCGTTTACGCTGCAAGTGTCGAAAGACGAGCAAGAGGAAAGCGACGAAACGATTTCCGGCGATCGCCTGACGCGGGGCGACACCACGGTAAGTCCGGTCGTGCGGCTGGTGGAAACGATCATTTTTACGGCGCTCGAACGCCGAGCAAGCGACATCCATATTGAAGCGCGCGACGCCGAAGTGGCGGTGAAATACCGCATTGACGGTGTTCTGCAGCATGCCATGCAGCCGATCGCCAAGGAGTGGCACCAGACCGTTTTGTCGCGCATTAAAGTCCTGAGCGACTTGGACATTGCCGAACGCCGCGTGCCGCAGGACGGCCGTTTCCGCGTGAAGTACAAAGGGCGTTTCATCGACTTGCGCGTTTCGATTATGCCGGCGAGCCACGGCGAAGACGCGGTGCTGCGCGTACTCGACAAAGAGACGCTTTCTGAAAAATTCACGAGCCTCAGTCTGGATGTTGTTGGTTTCTCCGCCGAAGAGATGCGGCGTTTCAGAAAATATATCCGTGAGCCGTACGGCATGGTGCTGGTCACCGGGCCGACCGGCTCCGGCAAGACCACGACTCTGTACGCCGCCATCAACGAAATCAAGACCGATGAAGATAAGATCATCACGATCGAGGACCCGGTCGAGTACCAGCTGCGCGGCATCACCCAGATTCCGGTCAACGAGAAAAAAGGCCTGACCTTTGCCCGCGGACTGCGCTCGATCCTGCGGCATGACCCCGACAAAATCATGGTCGGAGAAATTCGCGACCAGGAAACCGCGCAGATCGCGATTCAGTCCGCGCTGACCGGCCACCTGGTTTTTACCACGGTCCACGCGAACAACGTCACCGACGTCATCGGCCGGTTCATCAACATGGGGGTCGAGCCCTACAACTTTGTGTCCGCCCTCAATTGCATTATGGCGCAGCGTCTGGTCCGCATTGTGTGCAGCAAATGCAAACGCGCCAAGCGATATTCTGCCGAAGAGCTGAAGGAATTTGGTCTGGATCCTGTGAGCTGGGGCCCGATGACGTTCGCCGAAGGCGCAGGCTGTCTGGAATGCTCAGGTACCGGTTATCATGGCCGTACCGCGATCTGCGAACTTCTGGACTTGACGGATAACATCCGCGAGATGATCGTGGACCGGCGGCCGACGTCGGAAATCAAAAGGGCCGCGATTGCCGAGGGCATGATTACTCTGCGGTCGAGTGGCCTGGCTAAAATCCGGGACGGGATTACGACGGTAAAGGAAATTAACAAGGTAACCTTCGTTGACTAGGGCAGACACATTTCGGCAGGGAATTTATAAAAACGACTGGGCGCGCCGGCTGGCCACCTGGCTTGAAGCGACTCCGCATCCGCCGCTGGCTGTCGAAATTGCGCATGACCGCCTGGCCGCCGCGCGGTGGAGCAGGACGGGCGCGCTCGACGGCTTTGCCGTTGAACCTTTGCCGCCGGGAACCATCGTTCCTTCCGCGGTTGAGACCAACATTGCCAATCCCGCCGCGCTCAAAGCGGCATTTGCTAGCGCCTGCGAGCGCCTCCGCGCAAAAGACGAAGACATTGCCCTTATTCTGCCGGACCCGGTCATTCGCGTGTTTGTGCAGCACTTTGATGATTTTCCGCGTTCCCCGCAGGAAGCAATTCCGATGCTGCGCTGGAAACTCAAAAAAAGCGTTCCTTTTGAAGTGGATGAAACTCTGATTTCCTACATGCGGCAAACCCCGCGCGAAGACGGGGTGGACATTGTTACCGCGCTTTCGCGGCTGCGAATTATCCGGGAATATGAAGCCCTGGCCGAGAGCGCGGGGCTGTATCCGGGAGTCGTTTTGAGTTCTTCGCTGGCGGCGGTGTCTTTGCTGGACGACCAAAAGCCCACGCTCATGGCCCGCGTTTCAGGCACATCGCTGTCCACCGCGATTGTCCGCCAAGGCGTGCTGTGCGGCTATCGCTGCACGGAATTGCCGGCGCAAGGCGCGGGGCTCACTCCGCAGATGCTACTGGAAGAAGTCTATCCGGTCGCTGCGTACTACCAGGATACCTGGCAAGAAGGCATTCAATCGGTTCGCGTGGCCGGGTTGGGCACCCGGCTGCCGGAATTTGTTCCGCCGCTTGAAGAAGAGTTTCATTGTGAAGTGCACGCCCTGCTGCACAACGCGATCTCCGAGGGCCGCGTGGACATTGCGGCCAGGCCGCTGGCCGACAGGGAACTGGAAGGTCTGGTTGGCTGGATGTTGCATCATGGGTAGTCCGCGAAGCGCCCGGAGGACCGGTACAGAATGAGAGTACGGCTAAATCTAGCGACCAAAGCACTTGAAACGCACCGCCGGTTTCTGCTGACCGCGGGTGTGATTGGCGGCGTCGCAGGGCTCCTCTGCCTCATCCTGGCGGTGCATGTGGTCAAGGTCCGCCGCGCCGAATCGCAGCTGCGGACGCAGGTCGAAAGGGTTCGCGAGGAAATGGCCGACCTGGACCGCAGGAACCTGGAACTCGATACCTTCTTTAAACGGACCGAGAATTCCAAACTGCACGATCGTTCGCAGTTTCTAAACACGCTGATCGACGAACGAAGTTTTGACTGGACGATGATGTTCATGGATCTGGAAAAAATTCTTCCTTCCGGCGTGCGCATCGTGAGCATCGAGCCCAAGCAGGTCAAGGGACGAATCGAAGTCCGGTTCCGTATCGGCGCAGCAAGCGACGAAGCGAAACTGAAATTCCTGAAAGCCATAGAGAATTCACATGCTTTTTCTGCCATCGAACTGCTGAGCGAGCAGGCGGCGCGGCCATCTGACACCGCGGGTGGCTCTGCGGATCAATTGATGATCGATCTTTCTGCTGTTTATTCGAGGACTTGATGCGGCGAGACTTTAAACTGCAAAAACGGGGAATCCTGGTGGCCGTCGCTCTGCTGATTACGGCCGATGTGGTGCTGGCCGTGTACAGCTGGCGGGTTGCCAATGCCCCGCAAACACCGCGCGCCTTGTTGAATGATCTGCAGCTCAAACGGGACTTGCTGAGGACCGATATCAAGCACGCCGAAGAGATCAAAAACGATATTCCGGCGATTCAAAAAGATTGTGAGCAGTTCGAGAAGGCCTTGCGATCAAGCAGCGAGGGATATTCGGCTTTGAGCTCGGAAATCGGCGAGATTGCCAAGAAAGCCGGTTTGCATGTAGAGGGCCTGGGCTTCAAGCAGAAGGAAATCTCGGGGCGCAGCATGGATGAGGTCGCGGTTGAGGCCACCGTCAGCGGAGAATACGGCAATGTGGTGCGATTTTTGAACGGGCTTCAGCGTTCGCAGAATATGTATGCGGTCGATGCCTTGAGTCTGGCTTCCGATACTTCAGGGCAGGGAACCTCGAACGTGCTGCGGGTGGCGATCCATCTGAAAACGTATTTCCGGACGGCATGATGAGCGAGCGAAAAAAACTCATTTGGCTGGGCGCCCTGATCGTGGTGGCGGTGCTGGTGTGGACCGTGCAACGGGTCAAACCGTCGGCGGCCGGAGGAGCGTACGCCAACTTCTCTGACATTCATCTGCTGGCCGTTGAGAATCCGCGCTTGCATCATGAAAAGATGGAAGCCGCGCAGGGTACGGAATACAAGAGCAGCGGGCGCAATATTTTTACCGAGATAGCGCAACCGCCTCCGGACCAGACCAAAACTCCCGACAATACCGCAACCGGACCGACCGGTCCCCCGCCCGTTCAGGAGCCACCCAAGCCCCAACTGCCGGCAAAGTACTTCGGGTATGGCACGATTCCCAATGGTACGGCGCGTCGCGCTTTCCTGACCAACGGCGACGATGTGTACATCGTAGGCGAAGGGGATACCCTTCTCGGCCGTTTTCGCATCGTCAAAATCAGCAGTGGCAATATCGAATTTGAGGAAATTTCCTCCGGCCGTCGCAATACGGCGCCGCTCGAAGAGCAGTCCGCAGGTCCGGCCACGTGAGGAGACTTCCGGCCAATACCCGCGGCACGCAGAAGCAGCGCGGCTACGCGCTGATGATGATGGTCTTTTTCATTTTACTGCTGGTGCTGGCCGCCGCTGCCGCTGCTCCGCGGGTGCTCACCGACGGCAAACGCGAAAAAGAAGTGGAAATGATCTGGCGCGGCCATCAGTATGTGCGCGCGATCAAGCTGTATTACCGGAAGACCGGAAAATTTCCAACAAACATCGAAGACCTGACCAAGCCCAAGATGGGATCGTTCCGGTTTTTGCGGCAGGCTTACAAAGATCCGATGAACAAAGTGGACGGCTCGTGGCGGCTCCTCTATGTGGGCGCGGCCGGCCAGATTATTGGCAGCCTGAAGCCGCAACCAACGGGAGTGCAACTCCCCGCGGCCGGCGGGTTCGGGCAGCCCGTCTCTTCACTGAACGGCGCGGCAGCCGCTCCCGCAGCAGGCGCGCAGGCGACCAGCGGAGCGCTGGCACCAGGCAAAGCAGCCGATGGCCCGGCGTCCGATGCAGGAACCGGATCGGCGCCGGCGGGAAGCGACGCGACCGACACAAATTCCGCGTTTCAACCGCTTTCCTCAGACTCCACCATCATCGGCGGCAACATTATCGGTGTGGCGAGTAAAGTGAACCAGCCTTCTTTGAAGGTTTACGAAAAAGCCAAGCGCTACCGGCTCTTTGAGTTTTACTGGGATCCTTCCAAAGATACCGCTTCGGCGATTCAGCAAGGTCTGCAACCCGGGCCGGGCCTCGGTCAGAATATCAACGGGGCAACTCCGGGTGGAACGAGCGCTCCGGCAGCGCCCACCACCAATCCGCAACAAAGTCCGCAAAACCCAGCACCGCCGGAAAATCAATAAATAAAGCCAGGCTGGCGTCCGGGCCTGCGCGAACCCGCAGGTCGGGAGTTCCGTCGAGCGGTTTTAGATTTGCGAATGCGGGACTAGAACTGTCCTGTCGTCGGCGTTGCTGCGCTCGGTGGTTCGCCCGCGGCGGGCAACGCCGGACGCTCGCCCGGCTGTCCATGAGCCGAGCTCTTTCGTTTTGTGTACTCGCTTTTTACGCGACGAACATAGGAGATCGTCTCAGGGAAAGGCGGCACTCGGCCATACAGCCCGACACGCTGGGGACCGGCATTATAGGCAGCCAGGGCCAGCGCGAGGTCGTTGTTGTAGCGAACGAGCAAGGTCTGCAAATAGCGGGTCCCGGCGTCAATGTTTTCTTGCGGGTCGAATATATTCCGCACCCCGAGCCGCGCCGCAGTTTGCGGCAGCAACTGCATCAGGCCGCGGGCATTTTTCCGCGAAACCGCTCGCGGATTGAAGTTTGATTCGGCTCCCATCACGCTGCTGATGAGATCGGCATCCACGCCATACCGCAGCGCGCTTTTCTCGACCAGTTCACGGTACGGGGCCTGGCTCGAGGCTTTCAACCGAATGACCGGCGTGAAAACGTCCTGCGGCTCGATCCCCGCCACCTCGGACGCGGGAATCTCCGCCGAGCCGCCGACCATCTGTAATTTATATTTGTCGCCGACGAGCTGGTAGCCTGTCACCTCGAGTCGCTGGCCGTTCCGCAAAACGATATAGTCGGCCCGCGCGCCGTGCGCGAAGGCCACGAGCAGCAGGCCGAGCGGTGCGATTTGCCTTAAACGCACGAAGCCGCCTTCTGCAACACAAAATGTTCAATCGCGGCGGCCACACCGGCTTCGTCATTGGTTCCGGTTTCGTGCCACCCAAACGTCTTCAGCTCGGGCACGCCATTTCCCATCACGACCGGCGTTCCGGCAAAAGACAACATGCCCAAATCGTTGTGATTGTCGCCAATCGCCATAATTTCCGCCGGGCGGATTCCGCGCTGGTTTGCCCATTGGGCAAGCGCTGCTTGTTTGGAGGCGTCGGGATGAACGACGTCAATCATGGTGAAGTCTTTCTGGTCGTACACCGTTGTCGCGATCGCGTATTCACCGGCAAATGGCAACCCGCGAAGCGCGCGTTCCACATCGCGCATGCGGGCAACCGTACCGGAAAAAAGCACTTGGAGAGGTTCTTCGGTCACACAGGATTCCAGTGAGTCGGCCATTCCGATGTATTCCTTGTTCCGGGTGTAATACCAGTAGCGGACCGAATCATCGGGATCAAAATTTTCCAGCATGATTTGGGAAGAGCCGGGCCGGTCAAAAATGACGGCCGCGCCGTCTCTCCACTGCCGCGTACGTTCCAATACTTTTTTGGCCGTGGCAGCCGGAAGCAATTGACGCAGGTGCGTTTCTCCGGCCGTTGAACGAATTACGGCCCCGTTGGAGGCGATCATGGTCAGCGGCAAATCGAGTGTATTGGCAACCAGCATGGCAAAGTCAAAACGCCGGCCGGTAACCAGGGCTATTTCTACCCCGCGGCCACTCGCCCGGCAGAGCGCCGCGCGGTTCGCGTCGGGAAGCTCCTGCCTGCTATTGAGCAGCGTCCCATCAATATCCAGCGCGATTAATCGAACGGGCATATCCCATTATACGTGTATTTCAGATGCCTTCCGGAGGTTCTGTGCTGCACCCGTCGCCAAAAGAACAGCCAAAAAGGCTTGTGTTAGACTTTCGAAATATGGCCACCCGGCGTCTGTACTACGACGATTCTTTCCAGAGGGAATTTACGGCGCGTGTTTTGAGTTGCGAGGCCGTCCAGGCACATTCCGGAACCGCTCCTGCCTGGAGCGTCCGCCTGGACGGCTCGGCTTTCTATCCAACCTCCGGCGGCCAGCCTTTCGATACCGGCAAAATTGGTGAAGCGAGTGTGCTGGACGTTCGCGAAGACGAAGGCGAAATCATCCATATTGTCGATCGCTGGATTCCGACCGGCGCCGCTCTGGGCTGCGTGAACTGGCCTCGGCGCTTTGATCACATGCAGCAACACACCGGCCAACATTTGCTATCGGCCATATTCCAAGAGCGGTTTGGGTTGCCAACCGTCTCGTTTCATCTGGGCGCGGAAATTTGCACCATCGACCTGCGTGGGCCAGAGCCACCGCGGGACGTACTTGAAGGCGCCGAGCGCGCGGCGAGCCAGGTCATCTTTGAGGATCGTCCGGTCAACGTGCGCTACGGAACGGCCGAAGAACTTGCCGACATCGGTGTGCGAAAGACCGTCGAGCGGGAAGGCCTTCTGCGCGCCATCGAAATTGAAGGAGCCGATCTACAGCCGTGCGGCGGAACCCATGTCAAACGGACGGGACAGATCGGACTGGTCCTGGTGCGCAGGTGCACGAAAATGCGCCAGGACTGGCGTGTCGAATTCGCCTGCGGAAGTCGCGCGCAACGGGCTGCCCGGCAGGATTTTGAAGGTCTGCAAAGCGCTTCCGGAAAACTAGGCTGTGCTCCGGCGGAAGTGCCAGCGGCCGCCGAGCGAGTTTCCGCCGAGCGGGACGCCTACTTCAAGGCATCCCGAGCAGCGATTCAGCTGCTGGCCGAAGCCGACGCGCGGTCGGCCATCGACGCGACGCCCGGGAGCGAAAACGGTCTGCGAGTTGTTAGCCGGGTCTTCCGGGGCGTTCAGCCCGAGTATTTACAATTCTTCGCCACCGAGATTGCCAAGCAGGAGAAGGGTATTGCTCTGCTCGCCCGAACCGAATGCGGTCATGTCTTCTTTGCGCAAAATCCGGCGGCAGGGAAATCCATGACCGATCTGCTCAAACACGTTCTCGGGAAAATTGGAGGTAAAGGGGGCGGGCCTCGTGACTTTGCCCGGGGCCGTTTGGATGATCCCGGGAAGGCCCAGGAGGCCTTGGATGAAGCAAAGAAATGGCTGTTGAACCCTTAACCCCCGGGTTCATCTTGCGAATTGCTGTTTTTTCTTTCTTTTTCTTTCCATATCATTTAACTTCTTCAGACAGAAGACCGGGACACTTATTTTTTCGGGGGAGCTACGATGCTACGCCGGAAGGAAAATCGAAGTTTCACCACGTTTTGCAGGTGCCGCGGCGCCTGGCAACGGCGCGCCGCGCGGCTGGCCTGCCTGCTTTTGCTTGTTGTTCCGGCCGGACTGCGCGCGCAAAAAAACGTGGTGGTCGTTCGACCGAAAGAGACCCACGAAGTTCTGGTGAATCCGGGAATGGGCATTACGACCTTTAACCGGTTCAATGGCCAGGAACTGAACCCGCTCCTGAAATGGTCTGAAAAAGGGCCGGTTTCCAAACTCGCGCAGGCCGGCGGCAAGCCCGACTTTCCGGACACTTCGGTTTCCTACTGCCGTTGGTACTGGAACGTTCTCGAGCCAGTGGAAGGCAAGTATGACTGGGCCATCGTGGACCTGGCGATCGCCGAAGCTCGCGCTCACGGACAGACGCTGGCAATTCGCTTGATGCCCTATTCCAACGAAGACCCGCTTCCAGAGTGGTACCGGAAGTCGGGAGCGCGCCGCGCGAACAAGGATTCCGACAAAGACGGAAAGATCTGGCAGCCCGATTTCAGCGATCCCCTGTACCTGAAATATTGGGGCCAGCTCGTTGCCGAAGCCGGCAAACGCTATGACGGCAATCCGTTTCTCGACAGCGTTGATATTTCCTCGGTCGGCTACTGGGGAGAAGGCTGGAGTCCGTATATGCCAGCCGTTTCCTATCAACGGGAGCTCATCGATATTTGGGTGGACGCTTTTCCGCGGACAATTTTGCTGATGAATTTTGACGAGCCGCATGGGCTGGCCTACGGCACGCAGCGCGGCGCCGGCTGGCGGCTCGATTGCTGGGGTGACATGCGGGTCAGTTCCAACGACCCGTACTTTCCGGCCGAAATGCTGGAAATCTATCCGCAGCAAATCATGCGCGCCGGTGTCCAGAATGTTTGGCAGAACAAACCAGTTTCGCTCGAAGTCTGCGGCACAGTTTCCAGCTGGCAAAAACATAACTACGATGTGGACTACATCATCGAGCAGGCGATTCGCTGGCACGTAACGACGGTGAACCTCAAATCATCGCCGGTACCAGGGGAGTGGAAAGGGAAGTTTGACGAGTTGCAAAAGAGAATGGGATACCGGTTCGTCTTGCGGCGGCTGGAATATTCCAAAGTCGTGCGGCCGGGGACCATGATGCCGGTCCACATGTGGTGGCTGAATGCCGGAGTCGCTCCGATTTATCAGCAATATTCCGTCGTCCTGCAACTGAAGTCGGCGAAGAATTCGGCGGTGCTCGACGTTCCTGTCGACATTCGCAAGTGGCTTCCCGGCGACGCGGTATTTGACGGCGCTCTGTACATCCCGGAAAACCTGCCGGATGATACCTACGAAGTTCGCGTCGCCATGCTCGATCCGCGAACCGGTCAACCTGCGATTCGCTTGGCCAATGAAGGCCGCCAGGACGATGGCTGGTACGCGATGGGTTCGCTCACGGTGCAAGCGCAGTGAGACTTCCTGCCCAAACGACGGGCCTTACCGTGTGCGCGGCCATCGCCGCGAC
>DATHFT010000053.1:0-33392 GCA_035317965.1 Saccharimonadales bacterium (SeqCode)
ATATTGAAGGCTTTGTGAGGAAGCAGGGCGGCCCCATCGAGAATGTGGATTTTTACCAGGCAGTCAGCAAAGACTATTTTTCAACACTGGGGATTCGCCTGCTCGAGGGACGGCTGCTCGACGATCGCGACGTGGGAGACGCGCCGGGAACGGTGGTCATCAACAAAACGATGGCCACCACGTTCTGGCCCGGACAAAATGCCACCGGACACCGGATTCGCACCAACGGAAAAGATTGGATTACGGTTGTGGGCATTGTGGACGACGTGAAAAACGCCGGGCTGGACCGGCCTTCCGGGACCGAGTTGTATTTGCCGTACCGGCAGCCGTCGGCGGCGGGCGTGACGACGATGTATGTCGTGCTGCGCGCCCGGGGCGGAGCGGTAAATTCGCTCGCCGCAGCGGTGCGAGAACAGCTCGGCGAACTGGATTCGTCGATTCCTGTATCGGAAGTGCGTTTGATGGAGAATGTGCTTTCGGTGGCGCAGGCCCGGCCGCGATTCTTGACCCTGCTATTAACGCTTTTTTCCGGAGTGGCTCTGGCGATTGCCACCGTGGGAATTTACGGTGTGGTTTCTTTTTCCGTGGCCCGGCGAACCAAAGAATTTGGCCTGCGCATGGTCCTCGGCGCGCAGAGCGGAGATGTGCTGGGCTTGGTGATGAAACAGGGCGCGGGAATGATCCTGCTCGGGGTCGTCGGAGGGTTGCTTACGGCGCTGGCGTTGACCAGGCTGATGGCCAGCCTGCTGTTTGGGATTGCGCCGACGGATTTGTTGACCTACGCCAGCGTTACGACCGTACTTTTTGGCGTGGCTCTGGCGGCCTGCTACATTCCGGCGCGGCGAGCGACACGAGTCGACCCCATGCAAACGCTGCGCTACGAATGAACCGTATTCGCGGGAGCCGGCTGGATTCTACAGGCCGGCCGGCTGGCCAGCCGTAACCGGAGCCGTCTCGCCGAATTTGCCGGCGACATTGGTCAGATACGTGTCGATTGTTCGGGTGTAGCCCAGAAAAAAGCGCGCCACAAAGCGGAATACAGGATTGTAGATTTCGCCGCGTTCGGTGATGTTCAGCCGGCAGCCTTCCGCTGTGGGCCAAACCTCGTAAATCCAATACCCGCCGAAGGGCAGATTTCGGTCGACGATGTGTGTCACCAGGCGATGGGGGAACCTCGACTCGACAACTTCCATGGTGAGAGCGCCCTGGCCGGTGGTTTCCCGGAAAACTTGCCTGCCTTCCGACGGCGGAAGTATTTCGACCCGCTTCAGCTCGGGTCGCCACGAGGCGCCCTCCGTGAAACCGGAGAGCAAAGAGAAAACCGCTTCAGGTCTCTGGCGGAGCGCGATGGCGCGCGAAACGACGTGCGATTTGGGTAGACAGAAGCCGAGCAAAGCGATCAGAGCGAAGGCCAGAAACAAAACCGCTACGGCGATCAGTACGATTTTAAGCATTGGACCGGCCCCGCTTTTTGGTCATCGCCATAACCCGCATGGAACCGTAGGCCAGGAGTTCCAGCCCCGCGATGGCGCGCTCTTTTTCCCGTGGTTTTAGCTTCGCCAGCACTGCGGCAACCCGTCGCGCGTCCAGGACCGAAGTTGCGGCCATGGCTCTGGCTCCTTGTGGCGTGAGAAACAAAGAAGCGACGCGGCGGTCCGCAGCGGACTGCGTGCGCTCGATATAGCCGAGCGACTCCAGTTTCTGAATGGCGGCGGAAAGAGTCGAAGCGCGAACGCCCAGGTGGGCTGCCAGTTGCGATGGCGCAACCGCACTCGTTTCCCGCAAGTGGGCGAGGACTGAAGCGTCCCGTGAGGACAACCGATAGGCTGTGCTGCGGGCGCGCACGTGACGCGTGTGGCAGGCCAGATAAATCTTGGGATAAGCGCGTTGAATGCGCTCAATGTCGAGGGTGCTCATAGAGCGTGATTATCATGAAGACGGGATTGTTCGTCAAAACGAACGATTGGAAATTTCTCGCGGCGATTCCGGCAACCATAACGTGGCTGACGCCGCCGGCAATTTCGCGCAACTTTACAGAGCGAAACGTGTTCTTAGTTCAGTAAATAACTTCATGAATGCGCTCAGGTACTTTCTTCGGGCATTTACAGCAACTACCTGATCGTGAGCGCGTGAAGCGGAATTGTATGATGCGGGTGTGTAAGCGTGAAAAAGGAGGAACGTAAAATGACTCGTTTGAGCCGTTTTGTTGGGCCCCTGGTGATTGCTTCGGCCATGATTACGCCGCTCCTCGGCACCGGATGCGAAGGCCGTGTCCGGGTTTACGATGAATATCACAGCGACTATCATCACTGGAATCACCATGAAACAGGCGCGTATCACGCTTGGATCGGTGAGCGGC
This sequence comes from Saccharimonadales bacterium (SeqCode), assembly GCA_035317965.1. Taxonomy (GTDB): domain Bacteria; phylum Acidobacteriota; class Terriglobia; order Acidiferrales; family UBA7541; genus Acidiferrum. The sequence goes on from DATHFT010000053.1 coordinate 2,360, forward strand.
ACTATGAGTACCGTGATTACGACAAACAAGACCGTGACCACCAGAAAGAATACTGGAACTGGCGCCACGATCACCCCGGAAAATACTGATCCGCTTGCATTGCCGAAGAAAACTTGAGTCAAAAGCCCCGATCGCGATGTCGGGGCTTTTTTTATTCTTGCCGAAGTTCAGCGGACGACGCCGGTGAGTGGACTGGAAGCAGAAGCGTAGAGGCGCTTGGGCATGCGGCCGGCAAGGTAGGCTTTGCGGCCGGCAACGGTGGCGTCGCGCATGGCTTCGGCCATCAGAACGGAATCCTCGGCTTCGGCGATCGCCGTGTTCATCAGGATCCCGTCAGCGCCGAGCTCCATGGCGAAAGCGGCATCGGACGCGGTGCCCACCCCGGCGTCAACGATCATGGGGACTGTGCTGATGCGTTCTCGGAGAATACGCAGATTGGCGGGATTTTGGATGCCCAGCCCGGAGCCGATGGGAGCAGCCAGGGGCATGACCGCGGCTGCGCCCGCGTCAATTAACTTCAGCGCGGAAACGAGATCGTCATTGGTGTACGGGAGCACGATGAAGCCCTCCTTCGCGAGGACTTTGGTGGCTTGAATTAGTTGTTCGGTATCCGGGAAAAGAGTCTGGGGGTCGCCGATAACTTCGAGTTTTACCCAATTGGAGAGGCCGACTTCCCGGCCGAGGCGCGCCGTGCGGATGGCTTCGTCGGCGGTGTAACAGGCGGCGGTATTGGGCAGGATGAAGAACCGTTCGCGGTCAATGAAGTCCAGCAAGGATTCCTTGGATTTGTCAGTGAGATTGACCCGGCGGACGGCGACGGTGACCATATCCGCTCCGGAGGCGGCGTGCGCGCGGGCCATTTCCGGGAAGCTGCGGTACTTTCCTGTACCGACGATCAAGCGAGATTGGAAGGCGCGGCCGGCAATGACCAGTTGGTCTGACATAAAAGTCTCCCCCAGGATTCTAGACCCGCGCAGGCCTCTGGAACAAATCGGCCGAAACCGGAATGGAATTCCCACAAGGGGTAGGGGCTTTTTACGAAAAGATTGCAAATCAAGGTAATCTTGCCGTGTAGCTTGAACGGTAACTTTTACTGGCTGCCATCCGTCTAAGGCGCAGATTCGGTTGTGCCTGCTGGTGATGAAATACGCATAAATTCAGTGTTTTCCAGGAGAGGTCGGGTGATGAAGACTAGAGCAGGATTGCTGTTGGCAGTTTTGGCGATGTTGGCCGGGCGAAGCTTGGCGCAAAGTCCAGCGGCGATTGATATTCCCTATCAAAAGTTTGTGCTGGACAACGGCTTGACGGTGATTGTGCATGAAGACCACAAAGCCCCGATTGTCGCTGTAAACACCTGGTATCACGTGGGATCAAAGAACGAACGAATCGGAAAAACCGGATTTGCACACTTGTTTGAACATCTTATGTTTGGTGGAAGCGAGCACGCCAAGGGTCGTTACATCGATGCCATGGAAGCAATCGGAGCCACCGACCTGAACGGGACGACCAATCCCGACCGCACGAATTATTTCGAAAATGTGCCGACTTCAGCGGTCGACTATACCTTGTGGATGGAATCGGACCGCATGGGGCATCTGCTGGGAGCCATCGATCAGAAGACTCTCGACTTGCAGCGCGGTGTTGTGCAAAACGAAAAGCGGCAGGGGGAGAACCAGCCATACGGGGTTACCCGGCAACTCATCACCCAGAATACATTCCCGGCAGGACATCCCTACTCCTGGACGACGATTGGCGACATGGCCGATCTCGATGCCGCGTCGATTAAAGATGTGCAGGAGTGGTTCCGGACCTATTATGGGCCCTCCAACGTGGTGATCGTGCTGGCGGGCGACATTGATTTGAAGACGGCCAAGGAAAAAGTGCAGAAATATTTCGGGGATATTCCCGCCGGACCACCGGTAGCCCATCAGCAGGTCTGGATTGCGAAAAGAACGGGAACCCACCGGCAGATTGTGCAGGATCGCGTACCGCAAGCGCGAATCTACAAGATTTGGAACGTTCCGCAATTTGGCAGCGCCGAGGCCGACTACCTGGATATGGTGGCCGATTGTTTAAGTTCCGGAAAAACGTCGCGTTTTTATAAGCGGCTGGTCTATGACGATCAGATCGCGACAAACGCAGCGGCTTTTGTAAACGCCAGTGAAATTGCCGGGCAATTCTACATTCAGGCGACAGCGCGTCCCGGCCAGGATTTGGCGCAGGTGGAAAAGGAATTGGATGAAGAGCTGGCGCGCTTTCTGAAAGACGGGCCAACCGCAGACGAACTGCAACGGAGCAAAACACAGCACGCCGCCTCTTTCGTTCGAGGCATCGAGAGAATCGGCGGGTTTGGCGGTAAGTCGGACGTGCTGGCGCAGAACGAGGTCTATCTGGGCAGCCCGGATGCCTACAAGATTTCCGAGAAGCGGGTGCAGGACGCGACCGCGGAAGATTTGAAGGCGGCGGCGAATCGTTGGCTTACCGACGGCGTGTACGCCCTCGAAGTGGATCCATTTCCGCAATATAAGGTTGCGACCGAAGGAGCGGATCGCACGAAAGCTCCGGCGACCGGCACGCCTCCGGAACTGAAATTGCCGAAACTGCAACGCACCACACTTTCCAACGGACTCAAGGTGGTCCTCGCCGAACGCCACGAAGTACCCCTGGTCAATTTCTGGATGACTTGCGATGCCGGATACGCAGCGGACCAGTTTGCCGCTCCCGGAACAGCGAGTCTGACCACCGCTCTTCTCGATGGCGGCACCAAAACCAGGAACGCACTGCAAATCAGCGATCAACTGGATGCCCTGGGAGCGGAACTGAGCGCGGGCTCAAATCTGGATCAATCGTCGGTGTCCCTTTCGGCGCTGAAGGCCAAGCTCGATGATTCGCTGGAAATCTATGCCGACGTGATTCTGAATCCCTCATTTCCGCAGGACGACTTTGCCAAAGAACAGAAGCAGCGCATTGCTGCGATTGAACGGGAACAGAACACTCCGACAGCCATGGCTTTGCGCGTGATGCCCGGCCTTTTGTATGGCGAAGGACACCCGTACGGAAATCCATTGACCGGTTCAGGAACCGTGGCGAGCGTCAGGAAAATGACGCGCGAGGATCTCGCCAAGTTTCACGATGTGTGGTTCCGGCCCAACAACACCACGCTCATCATTGTGGGTGACACAACCATCGCGGAAGTAAAGCCAAAGCTGGAAAAGCTTTTTGCCAACTGGAAGAGCGGGAAAATTCCTGAAAAAAATGTGAAGACCGTGCCGATGGCGCCGAAATCAACTGTTTACATCATGGACAAGCCGGGCTCTCAGCAATCGGTGATCGTTGTGGGCAGCGTGGCTCCTCCTCAGTCCAATCCCCAGGAAATTGCCATCGAATCGATGGTCAACGGATTTGGAGGAACGTTCAGTTCGCGCATCAACCTGAATCTGCGCGAAGACAAACACTGGTCCTACGGGGTTCGCGCTTCCATTACCGGGGCGCGCGGACAGCGGCCATTTCTGACGATTGCTCCTGTGCAGACCGACAAAACCAAGGAATCGCTCGTGGAACTGAACCAGGAATATCGGGGAATTGTGGGAGACCGCCCCATGACGGAAGAGGAACTGAGCAAAATCAAGGCGAATGAAACGTTGAAGCTTCCCGGTTCGCGAGAAACCATCGGCGAAGTTGGAGCGTCCATTGGCAACATCGTGCATTACGGTTTGCCCGACAACTATTACGAAACCTACGGCGGCAAAGTGGAAGCTCTTAAAGCCTCGGACATTGCATCTGCCGCAAAGACGGTGATTCATCCCGACAACCTCACCTGGGTCATCGTCGGGGACCGGGCAAAAATCGAAGCCGGAGTCAAGGAACTGAATCTGGGTGAGGTGAAGTTTCTCGGACCAGACGGACGGCCACTTTAGGTCTGCCGCTAAAACGACGGACCGCCGAGGGCGCGGAGGTGTGCGCCCTCCCTTGCACCGGTCGCTAATCTTGCAGTTGCGGACGAGGTTCGGACGTATCGGCGTAGAGTTGTTCAATCACACTGGCGTATTGCTGTTCCACCACGCGGCGTTTGAGTTTCATGGTGAACGTCAAACTTCCGTTGTCGAACGTGAAGTCTTCCGGAAGCAACGCGAAACGCTTGATGGATTCATATTGCGCCAGGTGAACCGTAAGGCGCTTCACTTCGGCGTCAACCAGCGCATGGACCCATGGGTGCGCCGCCATTTCTTGATTGGAGCGAAAACGAATTCCCTGCTCGGCGGCCTTGGCGCCGATGGTAACAGCGTTCGGAACGAGAAGGGCCACGATGAATTTACGCTTGTCACCGACGACCATGGCATTCACCAGGTACGGGCTGGTCTTTAACATATTCTCGATGGGCTGCGGAGCGACGAATTTGCCCGCGGCGGTTTTCAGCATGTCTTTCTTGCGGTCAGTAATGAACAGATAGTTGTCCCGATCGAGGTGTCCAATATCTCCGGTTCGAAACCAGCCGTCTTCGCTCAGGACCTCGCGCGTGGCTTCCCCATTTTTGTAATAGCCCTGCATCACGCAGGGACCCTTTGCCAGGATTTCTCCGTCTTCCTCAATGCGGATCAACACATTGCGTATGGGTCTACCGGAGCTTCCGCTGCGATTGCGGGGGTAGTTCGACGTGAGTACCGGAGAAGTTTCCGTCAATCCATAGCCTTGATAGATCGGCACCCCGATGGCCCAGAAAAATTGCCCGAGCTCCTTGGAAAGTGGCGCGCCACCTGACAACACCAGCCTGAGCTTTCCGCCCGTGCCGGCGCGGATTTTCGAGAATACCAGGCGATCCGCCAGTTTCCAGCTGAGTTTTGTGACGAGGCTCGCCGTTCCCTCGCCGCAACGCCAAAGCGCGGACCTGCTGGCGACTCCCAGCGACCAATCAAATATCTTTCGCTTCAGACCGGTGCTTTTGCTTCCCTGTTCCATAACGCGGACATATATTTTTTCAAAAACGCGGGGAACGGCGGCCATCACCGTAGGATGCAGTTCGAGCAAGGTCTGAGAAACCTGCTCCACGGCTTCCACGTAGGCGACAGCGATTCCTTGAAAAATATATGTGTAATCGAGCATGCGGCCATAAACGTGGGCCAGCGGGAGAAAAGAGATGGCCAGATCCGTTGCGGGATTAAGATTGAGCTCGACGCAGGTGTCGGTGACATTGGAACAAAAATTTGTGTGCGTGAGCATGACGCCCTTGGGCTCGCCGGTGGTTCCCGAAGTGTAGATAATCGACGAAAGTTGCCCGGGCAGAACCTGCGAAGCGCGCAGGCGGTAGGAAGCCACGTCACTGCCCGAAGCGCTGGCGATCAAGGTTTCATAGCGCAGGTATTCTGAAGGAAGAGCTTCGCCCCCGTCGGCGACGATGACTTGCTCGAGCTCCGGCAGATCCGCGCGACATGCCAGAAGCCGTTCGAGCTGGGCGGCGCCCGCAACAAAAAGAACCTTTGCGCCGCAGTGATTGAGGATGTACTTCATGCGGTCGGAAGATTCGTTGAAATAGATGGGAACCGTAATTCCCCCTGCGCCGGTGGTCGCAAAGTCCGCGGTATGCCACTCCGGACGGTTGGCGGCAAATAGACCGACGCGATCGCCCGGCCGCACGCCCAGCTCAACAAATGCCGTGGAAAGTCCGGCGACGCGGCGAAGAAATTCTGTCGATGAAATGGATTGCCAGCCCTCGGCGCGGTGAAACATTTGCGCGCGAGAATTGGGCGTCGAATCGACTGCGTTCAACAATCGCGACGGAAGGGTGCCATAGTTCATTTGATTTTTTGACTCTACCCCAGCCATTTGAAGAGTGCAATGGACAGACGAGGGCCGGTTGAACGATTGGTACCAAACGCCGAAGACAGCGAGTGGCGCTTGCGTCGCTGTGAAATGCCCGCGGGGTGAGCTAAGATTGGCGGCGGAGTGAGCTCATGAGTTCAATGCGGGTTGAGAATGCCGGGCACGCTGCGACTTCCGGCGGTCCGTTTCGCGCAGCGCGAGGAACGGAGATTTCCTGCAAGGGTTGGCAGCAGGAAGCGGCTCTTCGGATGTTGATGAACAACCTGGATCCGGAAGTGGCGGAAAATCCGGCGGAACTTGTGGTGTACGGCGGGACCGGAAAGGCAGCCCGGAATTGGGAATGCTTTCACGCGATTGTCCGGTCGCTGAAGGAATTGGCATCGGATGAAACTCTGCTGGTGCAATCCGGCAAACCAGTGGCGGTTTTTCGCACGCATGAATACGCGCCGCGAGTGTTGCTGTGCAATTCAAATCTGGTCGGGCATTTCAACAACTGGGACAAGTTTCATGAGTTGGATCGCGCCGGGCTGATAATGTACGGCCAGATGACTGCCGGCAGTTGGATCTACATCGGCACACAGGGAATTTTGCAGGGCACGTATGAAACTTTTGCGGCAGCGGCACGGAAACATTTTGGCGGCAGTCTGCAAGGCAAACTGGTCGTAACGGGCGGCCTGGGCGGCATGGGCGGCGCCCAGCCACTGGCGGCCACGATGAATGGCGCCGCGTTCCTCGGCATTGACGTGGATCCCGAGCGCATCAAGCGCCGGGTAAAGACCGGGTACTGCGATGTGCTGGTCACTTCGCTTGATGAAGCGTTGCGCATCCTGAAAAATGCAGTCCGCAAGGGTGAAGCGACGTCGGTCGGATTGGTTGGGAACTGCGCGGACCTGATCCCGGAGCTCGCAAAGCGTGGCGTGGTTCCGGATTTGTTGACAGACCAAACCAGCGCACACGATCCCGTCGGGGGTTACGTACCGAACGGAATGACACTGGAAGCGGCTCTGGAATTGCGGAAATACAATCGCGACGAATACAAGAAACGCTCCATGGCGGCGATGGCCGAGCATGTCCAGGGAATGCTGGACCTGCAGAAACTTGGCGCCGTGACGTTCGACTATGGAAACAACATTCGTACGTTTGCCTTCGAACAAGGCTTAAAGAACGCGTACGACTTTCCCGGGTTTGTGCCCGCTTACATTCGTCCGCTGTTTTGCGAAGGCCAAGGTCCGTTCCGCTGGGCGGCCCTGTCGGGCGAACGATCGGACATTGCCCGCACGGATCAACTGGTACTGGAGATGTTTCCAGAGAACGAACACCTGGCCCGCTGGATCAAGCTGGCCCAGAAGCGAGTAAAATTTCAAGGTTTGCCGGCTCGAATTTGCTGGCTGGGCTACGGAGAACGTGAAAAATTCGGCTTGGCGTTGAATGAACTGGTCAGGAGGGGCGAGTTAAAAGCGCCCATCGTGATTGGCCGGGACCACCTGGATTGCGGCTCGGTGGCTTCCCCGTTTCGCGAGACCGAATCGATGCTGGATGGTTCCGATGCCATCGCGGATTGGCCGCTTCTCAATGCGCTGGTCAGTACGGCCAGCGGGGCGTCCTGGGTGTCAATTCACAATGGCGGTGGCGTGGGCATTGGTTATTCCCAACATTCTGGACAGGTTACGGTGGCCGACGGCACGAAGGAAATGGCTGCGCGCATTGAGCGGGTGCTGAGCAACGACCCAGGCATGGGAGTCGTGCGGCACGTCGACGCGGGATACCCACAGGCCATCGAATTTGCCAGAAAAAACGGCGTAAAAGTCCCGATGTTGTAAAAAATGTGTTCTTTTCGCGACACTTCCTCGATAACCGATTGTTTTGTTTGTGAATAAAAGATAACGTCCCTTCGCAGCAGCGCATCCAAAAACATTGAGAGGGTTTTGCATGTACGTCATTCTTGGCGCAACGGGGAATATTGGATCGGTGCTCACGAATACCCTGCTGGCCAGAGGAGAAAAGGTACGGGTGGTTGGGCGCGACGAGGGCAAATTGCGGCGGTTTGCCAAGCGCGGGGCCGAGACCTTTGTCGGCGATATAAGCGACGCTGCCGGTCTGACAACGGCCTTTACCGGCGCGCGCGCGGCATTTTTGATGATCCCACCTTCGACCAACTCCACCGATTATCGCGCCGACCAGCAAAAATACAGTGAAGCTATAAGCGCGGCCGCCCGGCAGTCAGGCCTGCAGTATGCGGTGAACCTCAGCAGTTTTGGCGCACAGTCGGCTACGGGCGCGGGACCGATTTCGGGGCTTCATTTTGCCGAGAAAAACTTGAATGCCATTGAAAAGCTGAACGTGCTGCACTTGCGCGCGGCCTATTTCATGGAGAACCACCTGCAAGGGATCAGTTTGATTCAGACCATGGGACTGTATGGCGGAGCTGTGCGGGGTGACTTGAAAATTCCGCACATCGCCACCCGCGATATCGGCAGCTTTGCCGCAGAACGTTTGCTGAGTTTGGATTTCTCCGGCAAGCGGACCCGCGAACTGCTGGGGGAACGCGACCTGACCATGAATGAGGCAACGGCCATCCTAGGCCGCGGAATCGCCAAACCTGACCTGCTCTACATGCAGTTTCCTTACGAGCAGGTGCAGCAAGTACTGGTTCAAATGGGAGTGCCGCAGAAAACTGCGGCCCTGTACGTCGCGATGTTCGACGGTATCAACAAAGGGATTGTTGCAGCCGAAGAGCCGCGCTCGGCGGAAAATACCACACCGACGAGTTTTGAGACTTTTGTGCAAGACGTTTTTGTGCCTGCCTACCGCGGGCAGGCAGCAACCGCCTAAAGGCACGGGAACTCGAGCGTTGGCGGGTGCAAAGCGGCGCTCCATCCTGCATAATAACGGGCGTTGAGCCAGCCCCTCCTTATTGTTGGTGCTTCGCAATTGCTGACCATGCGCGGACGTGGTCCGCGTCGAGGTAGTTCCCTTTCAAACTTGAGCATTATCCCGGACGGCGCGCTATTGCTGCGCGATGGAATCATCGCCGCTGCGGGCACGCGCAGCAAAGTAGAATCGCTCCCGGCGGCCAGGCGAGCGGAAAAGCTGGATGTGCGCGGACGCGTAGTGCTGCCCGGATTCGTCGATTCGCACACGCATCTTGTTCATGCGGCAAGCCGGGCGGAAGAATATGAATTGAAGATCCGAGGGGCGAGCTATGAAGAGATGGCCCGCAAGGGCGGCGGAATCCTTAACTCGGTTGCGAAATTGCGCGCGGCGACCGCAGAATCGCTAAAACTGCGAGCGCGGGCGGCGCTTCAAAGATTTTCAGCGCATGGAACGACATCCATCGAAGCCAAAAGCGGATATGGGCTTGATGCCATCAGCGAATTGAAGATTTTGAACCTGCACCAGGAGCTGGCAAGGGAGCAGCCAGTGGCCATTGCTTCTACGTTTCTGGGGGCCCATGTGGTTCCGGCGGAGTTTCGTACGAAGCCGGGCGGCGCCGATAAATACGTTGCGCTGCTTGTTGAAAAACTCATTCCTGAAATTGCCGCAAAACGGCTGGCAGAATTCTGCGACGTATTTTGCGACCGCGGGGCGTTCACCCGCGCGCAGTCAAAATATGTGCTGAGCCGCGGCCAGGAACATGGATTGGTTTCCCGGCTGCACGCCGAACAGCTTTCTCGAACCCGCGCCGCACAACTTGCGGTCGAACTGGGAGCAGCCAGTTGCGATCATTTGGAGCAAATCAACGCGAGCGATGTGCGAGCGCTTGCGGCATCAAACACTGTGGCGACTCTACTGCCGGGATGCGACTTTCATCTGGGTTTACAGAAATATGCGCCAGCCCGGGCGCTGATTGAGGGCGGAGCCATCGTGGCACTCGCTACCGACTACAATCCCGGGACAAGCCCGACCCTGAGCATGCCGATGATCTTGTCGCTGGCCTGCACGCAATTGCGAATGACTCCAGCGGAAGCGCTCACAGCGGCAACGATAAACGCGGCCCATGCTTTGCGCCGGGAAGCGACCATCGGGTCGCTCGAAGTTGGCAAGCAGGCGGACATAGCAGTTTTCGACGTAGCCGATTATCGGGAAATTCCCTATTATTTTGGGGTGAACACCTGCTGGATGACATTGAAACGCGGCCAGATAATTTGTTCGGCAACAGCAAATGTGCAGTACGTTTCGCAGGCGGGCAGCAGACCCCAGCGCCATTAGGACAAACCGATCCGATGAACAGACTGATTGAGTGCGTGCCGAATTTTTCCGAAGGACGCGACCCCGCAAAAGTCGATGCGATTATTGCGGCGATGAGCAAGGTTCCCGGCGTCTATGTGCTCGATCATGAGATGGACGCGGACCACAATCGCTGCGTGGTCACGCTTGCCGGCGATCCGGATGCGGTTGGAGAAGCAGCCGTTCTGGGTGTTGGCAAGGCGCTGGAATTAATTGACCTGACCAAGCACACCGGAGCGCACCCCCGCGTTGGCGCAACCGATGTTGTGCCGTTTATCCCGATTGCCGGCGTAACGATTGAAGATTGCGTCGCTTTGGCCAAGCGCGTAGGCAACGAGATCTGGAAGCGGCACCGTATTCCTGTGTTTTTTTACGAGGCGGCAGCGACGCGCCCGGATCGCGCAAATCTGGAAAACATCCGCAGGGGACAATTCGAAGGCCTGCGTGAAGAATTGAAGCACAATCACGATCGTCAGCCCGATGTGGGCGAGCCTAAGGTGCATCCGACGGCGGGCGTAACGGTCGTGGGTGCGCGGAAATTTCTGGTGGCATACAACGTAAATCTCAACACCTCTGATATTTCCATCGCCAACAATATTGCCAAGGCCATCCGCTTTTCCTCCGGGGGATTGCGCTACGTAAAGTCCATGGGTGTGGAATTGAAAGCGCGAAATCTGGCGCAGGTTTCCATCAACCTGACCGACTTTGAGCGAACCCCCATGCATCGCGTGTATGAAATGGTGAAACGTGAGGCGGAACGTTACGGAGTGGTCCCGGTGGGCAGCGAAATCGTAGGTCTCGTACCCAAAAAAGCGATTGAGATGGCCGCGGACTTCTTTCTGCAATTGGAAAATTTCTCGCCGGCACAAGTTTTCGAAAATAAGCTGCAAGCTGCCTTGATCGGGGCGCCCATTGCGGCCACAGACGGAAACCTGGCCACTCTGGCGCGTCCCTTTTTGGATGCCGTGGCCGCGCCCACTGCCACTCCGGGCGGCGGCAGCGTTTCCGCGTTCGCCGCAGCGATGGCGGCTTCGCTCGGACAAATGGTCGCCGGGCTTTCGCGCCGGAAAAAGTCACAAGCGGAGTTTGTGGATCAACTCTCCGCGTCGCTTGACGAGTTACGGCTGGTTGCCGTTGATTTGGCGCAGGCCATTGATCGCGATGCATGGTCCTACGACGCCGTAATGGCCGCGTTTAAGCTGCCGCAAGGCGACGCGGAAGAGACCAAGAAACGCGAGGAGGCGATTCAAGCGGCCACGAAAATTGCCGCTGAAGTGCCCCTTAAGGTGGCTGAAAGTACAGTTGCTCTTCTCGAACGTCTGGGACAACTTGAAGCTATCGCAGCGGCATCCATGAAGTCAGACTTGCAGGTAGCGCGATATATGGCGGTGGCCGGAGCCAATGGAGCTTTGGCCAATGTGGAAATCAACCTCGAGGGCCTCGCCGATGTCTCCTACGTAACGTCCGTGCGCGGAAAAATCGCTGAGCTCCGGAAAAGGTTAAACTAGGCACGGTTTAGGCGCGAATGCAGGAATGGGAATTTTTCTGATATTGGAGAGGAGTTTTTAATGAAAATGAGTCTGAAAACCGTCGTCGGGGCGGCAGCCGGGGTGGCCCTGGCACTCACGATGGCGAAACCGGCGCTCGCCGGGCGTCTGGGCGCCGATAAAATTGCACTCTTTCCCAAGGAAATTGCCGAGGTTGGCTACGCGGATTTGAAAAAGGCGCGTACGCTCAAGTGGTTTGGGCAACTGCAGGAACAGCTCCTTCCGGAGCGTTTCCGCCAATTTGAAAAATTTCTGGCAGCCGCCGGAATCGACCCCAATACGCAGATTGAAGAACTGGCCTGGGGACTGGCGCCGCAAGGCGTGACCACAAAAACATCCGGAACGGGATCATCGGCGGTGCCGACGGGTGAGCAAATCGTTGGAATCGCGATGGGCAATTATAATCCGGACTCCACGGAAGCCTATTTTAAGCAGCAGAAGTTGCCTACCTTTAAAGCGCACGGCTACACGCTCTATGCGTTTGGCACGGGGTCCGGGCCGAACGATTTGTTCTTTCTGTTCATGGACTCGAGCACAGCAGCATTTGGCCATCGCGCGTTGCTTGAAAAAATGATCGAAGTTCGTTTTGGTGGCCAGGACGGGCTGGTTGGCAATGACGCGATTTTTTCCCTCGTCAATGAAGCGAACACAGGAAGCACGGTGTGGCTGGTGCTGAATCCGGCCTATACGCGGCTCGCGATGAAGCAGCTTGTTCCGGAGATCGATCAGTTCCCGGAAGCCGCAAAACTCGTGACGCGCATGAAAAACGCCATCATTAATGTGGATGCCGGCAGCGGAGTGGATGCCAAAGTCCAGACGGTGTGCGGTTCAACCGACGATGCCAATACCCTCGGGCAGCTTCTGCAGGCAGGTTTCCTCTACAAACGCTATCAGGCGCAGAAAGACAATCCCGACCTGGCAGCGCTACTCGACCAGGCCCGCGTGACTCCTTCCGGCGACCGCGTCAGTTTGTCACTAAGCCTGAGCGACGACCAGATGACTTCACTCATCAAGAAAAATACGTTTGCTCTGAAGATGTAGATCTCCTGTCGTCAGCCGGAAACACCAGGGGCCGTATGGCTTGCAGCCAGGCGGCCTTTTTCTTTTGTCGAATAGAATTGGGGGCTCGAACTACGCGTTGGAAGTGGAATGCGGAAAATATTTTGTAAGGCGAGTGATCGCACAAGCGCCTCGGGTTTCATATTGAACCCGGTCCACGCTGTGCAGAGCGCTTCCAGAAGACGCCCCTCCAACCTGAGAAGCAAATCCGGCGATGGTGTCGAGGCCGACTGCCGGCGTTCCTTCACCGCTGTAACTTAGCGCGATTTCAAGCCGGTCGGGATAATGAGAAATAGTGACGTCCACGGACTGGTGCGGCGGCGTCAAGGCGTCAAACGTCTCCTGGCAGGCCGCCACGGTGGCCGCCTGCAGGTTGGCCACATCCTGAGTTTCCAGCCCCGCGGCATCGGCCAGATAGCGTACCGCGCCGCCAGCCGCGGCAGCGAGGCGCGGGTCGGCATCAATTCTAAGATGATACTCTCGAACCTCAGTGGCCACGGTTTTCGGCTAGTGAAACATCGCAGGCTTCCCTGCATTCCGGACAATAGTAGAGACCGTCAGAGCAGAGGCGGACATTGTGCTGCCCTTTGCAGATGGTGCAGTATTTCTCACACAAGCAATCGTGCTCGGATTTGTCACAGATGGAACAAACCACCTGACTGCGCATGGGCGCCCCCAAAGAAAACTGTACCTGAGTCATGCTGGTGGCAGCAAGCGGAGACGCCGGCGAGAACGGCCCGTTGCACAACAGCGTCGGTCCGGCGCCTGCAGCCGGTTGCCGCAGGCTGCTTTGACGGCCTTGTACCTGCATGTTAGTATGAAATTCCGCCTCGAGAAAACGAATGGAATCTTCCACAACTTCTGTCCTTGGTGCGCTTCGCAAGACGCCGTTGCACGCCATTCACCGCAAATTGGGCGCAAAAATGGTGGATTTTGGGGGCTGGGATATGCCCGTTGAATATCCATCGAGCGGTGGTCTGATTGCCGAGCATAAAGCGGTGCGAGGCGGGGTTGGGGTATTTGATGTCAGCCACATGGGCGACATCCGCATCCGGAGCGGCAGGCAACCCGGCGGCGCTTTGCAGGCTGTTCAACACATCAGCATGAACGACGCATCGCTGCTGGCCATCGGACAAGCTCACTACTCCGCAATGCTGTATCCCGAAGGGACCTTTGTCGATGATGTGATCGTGCATCGCCTTGGGCAAGACGATTATTTGCTGGTCATCAACGCGGGTACGCGGGAAAAGGATATCAACTGGGTCCGCGAGAACACCAAACCGTTTGATTGCGTCGTCGAAGAGTTGAGTGACGCGTACACACAGCTGGCAATTCAGGGTCCGCGTGCAATTGATGTGGTGCGGAAGCTGACCGACGCGAATCTGAGCGAAATCAAAAACTATTGGTTCGCGCACGGCACCGTTTGCGGACTTAAGAATACGCTGGTGGCTCGAACGGGTTACACCGGCGAAGACGGATTTGAGATCTATGTTCCGTCCGATGTCGCCACCAGCGAGCGTGTGTGGGGGGAAGTTCTCGGAGCGGGCCGAGAATTCGGCATCGTGCCCTGTGGACTCGGATGCCGCAACACGCTGCGCCTTGAATCAAAAATGGCGCTGTACGGGCATGAAATCAGCGAAAGCATCAACGTCTGGGAAGCGGGTCTCGGCCGCTATTGCAAAATGGAAAAAGGCGATTTCATCGGGCGCGACGCTCTGGCGAAAGCGCATTCGTCAGCTCCGACTCGCGCACTGGTTGGCTTGGAAATGGTCGAACGCGGCATCGCGCGAGATGGTTACTGCTGTTGCAACGAAGCCGGCGAGGTCGTCGGCGTGGTAACGAGCGGCTCCCCTTCTCCGACCCTCGGGAAAAACATTGCGCTGGCCTACGTTCCTCCGGCCCTGGCGGCCTGTGGAACGACAATTCTCGTCGAAATTCGCACTCAGAAGGCCAAAGCGCAAGTCGTTGCAACTCCTTTTTACAAGCGGCCGAAGAAGTCCACAAATTCGGCTGAATCGGCGAAGCTTTGAGTCGAATCAAAGGAGCGTTCATGAAAACATTCGCGATTGCTGCCGTTTGTGCAATGGCTCCGCTGGCGGTGTCGGCGGCCCCCCGCGCGCCAAAATTGGCTTTGTCGGCACTTCAGCAAACCGCTGCGCCCCAGCCTCAGGCAAACGGCAACCCATCCTCCCCCGATACCCCAGCGGCGCCGGTTAAGACCGATCCCGCGGTGGAGGCCTCCAATTATTCGAAAGACGAAATCGATCGTCTTTCCGTGTTCTATGCCACCCCTCTTGGCAAGAAATCCCTGTCCGTTACCCAAAAAGCCACTTTTGAAATCCAAATGATCTCCATGAAGCAGGGGGAGCAATGGGGACGCGAATCGATGATGGAAGTTTTGGCCGAGCATCCGGACTTGGCGACGGCTTTGGAAGCTGCCTCTGCGGGACCGAAAAACTAGGATTTGCTGCACTTGTGCTATAGAAAAAATTCTTGGGGGAGAGTGGCAACATGGCGTACCCAACTGACCGCCGCTACACGAAAGAACACGAATGGGTTTCGGTGAATGGCGATATCGCCACAATCGGGATCACCGACTACGCACAGCATGAACTCGGCGATGTGGTGTTCGTAGAACTGCCCAAGCCGGGCGCCAAGGTAGAAGCCGGCAAATCCTTTGGCACGGTGGAATCCGTCAAAGCGGTCAGCGAAATTTATGCTCCTGCCGCCGGCGAAGTCGTCGAAGCAAATCCTGAATTGCAGAACACGCCGGAAAAACTCAATAGCGACCCGCATGGTTCGGCGTGGCTCATCAAGATCAAGCTGGCGAACGCTGCCGACGTGAATGCACTGATGGACGGGCCCGCTTACGACGCCTACATTGCGGACAAGGCGGCTTCTGCTTAATGCGCTATCTCCCGAAAAGTCCTGCCGAAAGGCAGGACATGCTCGCCTCCATCGGCGCCAAATCCATTGACGACCTGTTTTCGAGTATTCCGGAACGCTACCGGTTGCGCGAAGCGCTGAATATTCCCGGGCCTTACTCCGAAGCCGAAGTGATCCAATATTTCAAGGCTCGCGCGGCGGAGAATTCCGTTGGTTACAGCAGTTTTCTCGGCGCCGGAGTCTACAACCACCTGCGCTCGGTCATCACGGACACCATTATTCAACGCGGCGAATTTCTCACTTCTTACACACCCTATCAGGCGGAGATCACTCAGGGCACGCTGCAAGCGATCTTCGAATTCCAGACGCTGATGTGTCAGCTCACCGGCCAGGAAGTCGCCAACGCTTCGATGTACGACGGCTCGACAGCGATGACCGAAGCGGTTTTGATGGCCGAACGCTTGACAGGGCGCACCCGCGTGCTGGTGGCGCGTTCCATACATCCTGAATATCGCGCTGTCCTGCGGACCTACGCCAAGAATTGCGGGCTGCGCGTTGAAGAAATTCCTTACACCTCGAGCGGTGCAATCGACGAACGGGCCCTGCAGGCGGCGTTGACGAATGACGTTGCCGCAGTCGTCTTGCAATCCCCAAATTTCTTCGGGGCGATCGAATCGGCCGAATCGGTCGTCGACAAAATTCACGCTGCGGGCGCCCTGCTGGTTGTCACGGTCACCGAAGGCGTCTCTCTTGGCTTGTTGCGCCCTCCTGCCGAAGCCGACATTGTAGCCATGGAAGGACAAAGTTTCGGGCTGGCTCCCAGCTACGGCGGACCATTTGTCGGCGTGATTGCTTCCCGCGACAAATTTGTTCGGCAAATGCCGGGACGCCTTGCCGGCCAAACGGTCGACACGCAAGGAAATCGAGGGTTTGTGCTGACGCTGGCGACGCGCGAACAACATATCCGCCGGGAGAAGGCTACATCCAATATCTGCACCAATCAGGCGCTCTGCGCGTTGGCCGCGACAGTGCATCTCGCTCTTCTTGGCAAAGAAGGTTTGCGCGAAATGGCGCAGCAAAACCATTCCAAGGCGCAATTTGCTCTGAGCGAGCTCACAAAAATACCCGGTGTCAAGCGGAACTTCGACGGGCCATTTTTCAATGAGTTCACGCTGGAGTTTCCACGTTCCGTGAAAATGGTCAATGCCCAGCTGCTTCGTGACAATATCGTTGGACCCTACGCTCTGGGAACGCAATATCCCGAGCTGACGAAGCACGCGCTGGTTTGCGTCACGGAAACGACCACGCGAACCGAAATCGAGAAATTTGCCGCAGCGCTGCGTCGCGCGCTTGAACAACCACTCTAGTTACCGATCAGGCCGCGTAAACCGGCCCTAAAAAAGAAACCGAGAACATGAGCGACAAAATCAAAAAAGCATCGCGACACACAAACCAAAACGAAGGACTCATCTTTGAAAAGTCCTCGCCGGGAAAACGCGCTTTCGAATTGCCTCCACTCGACGTACCACCCGTGGACGCTCGGACGTCACTCGGCACACATCTGCGAACCAATGGCGTCGAAGGGTTTCCGGAAGTCAGTGAAATCGAAGTTCTGCGCCACTTCACCCGTCTTTCCACCTGGAATTACGCAATCGACCTCGGCATGTATCCGCTCGGTTCCTGCACCATGAAATACAATCCGCGCGTGAACGAATTTGTCGCCCGCCTGGATGGCCTGGCCACCGAGCACCCGTATCAACCGCAGGAACTTTCCCAAGGGTGTCTGAAAATTCTGCGACTCCTCGAACAGTGCCTGCTCGAAATTACCGGCATGGACGCCATCACGCTGCAGCCGGCCGCCGGTGCACAAGGCGAAATGACCGGCTTGCTGCTAATCCGCGCGTATTTGGAGAAACAAGGCAACGCTCGCAAGAAGGTCCTGATCCCCGATTCCGCGCACGGCACCAACCCAGCCACCGCCGTGATCGCCGGCTACCAAGTGGAAAACATCAAATCGGAATCGCATGGACAGATTGATGTTGAAAAATTGCGCGAACTGGTGACCGAAGACGTCGCCGCATTAATGATTACGAATCCTTCAACTCTGGGAATTTTTGAACAACGCATTCCGGAAATTGCCGAAATCCTGCACGCCAAAGGCGCCCTGCTCTACATGGATGGCGCCAATATGAACGCGCTCACCGGGATAACCAGACCCGGCGATTTTGGCGTCGACGTGATGCACCTGAATCTGCACAAGACCTTTTCGACGCCACACGGCGGTGGCGGCCCCGGTACGGGCCCGGTCGCGATGAAGAAAATCCTTGAGCCCTTCCGGCCCGTTCCGATTCTCGTTGAAAAAGATGGCGGACGCCTGGCGCTGGAAAGCGTGCGGCCGGATTCCATCGGAAGAGTAAAAGCCTTCGCCGGAAACTTCGGGCTTCTGGTTCGCGCGCTTGCCTACATCCTCGCCTATGGCCCCGGCGTTCGCCAAGCTACAGAAGACGCAGTGCTCAACGCCAACTACATCCGCAAGAATCTGGAAGGGGTATACGATTTGCCCTATTCCCTGCCCTCCATGCACGAAGTCGTTTTCAGCGACGCCATCCAAAAGAAACACGGCGTCAACACCATGGACATCGCCAAACGCCTGATTGACTATGGCTTTCATCCGTACACAACGGCATTTCCATTGATCGTTCCCGGAGCGCTGATGATCGAGCCGACCGAATCGGAATCCCGCGAAGAGTGCGACCTGTTCATCGATGCCATGAAATCCATCGCCGAAGAAGCTGCCAGCACTCCGCAGCTGGTAAAAACTGCGCCGCACTCGACGCGCGTTCGACGCCTGGACGAAGTGGGAGCAGCCAGAAAACCGATTCTGCGCTGGAAACCTGAAGCGGATTCCCCAGGCTCATCGGGGCCACATCGGCGCCATCGCGTTGAGCCAACGCCGGTCATTCCCACGGCGTGAGGCGTCCTGCAAAAATCGCGTTCCGCTCAGGACACAGCAAGTCAAAACCCGACCTTTCACTTTTTTCCCGATGTTAAAGTAGTTTCATGATTCTTTGTTTGTGCTTAGGCGCCCCGTGAAGCCTGCCATTGCTGCCTGGCTTCCAAAATCCGTACTGCTCCTGCGCAACTACGACCGCCACAAGTTTTTCTCCGACCTGATCGCCGGCGTCACCGTCGGGCTCGTGGCCCTGCCGCTGGCGATGGCGTTCGCGATTTCTTCAGGTGTTTCGCCACAGACCGGAATTTATTGCGCCATAGTGACGGGTTTTTTGATCTCCGCTCTGGGCGGTTCAAAAACGCAAATTGGCGGGCCCACCGGCGCGTTCGTGGTCGTTGTCGCAGGCATCGTCGCGAAATACGGAATCGAAGGGCTCTTCATCTGCACCATGATGGCCGGAGTGTTGCTCGTGCTGCTTGGCGTGACGGGCATGGGCGCAGCTGTGAAATATTTCCCGCGACCGGTAATCATCGGCTTCACAAACGGAATCGCCATCCTGATTGCCAGCACTCAGATTCGGGATTTCTTTGGGTTGAAGATGGACCATGTTCCCGGCGATTTCTTTCTCCGGATGAAAGCGTTGGCCCACGCCTGGAGCACGATTTCCGTTCCGGCAACCCTGCTTTCCGTACTTTCCGTTGCGCTCATGGTTTTCTGCTTGAAATATGCCCGGAAAATTCCCGGAGCGATTCTGGTGACCTTCGGGGCCACCGCGCTTATGTTCCTTTTTCATTTGCCGATCGAAACAATTGGCACGCGCTTCGGTGGCATTCCGAGTGGGTTGCCAACTCTCGCGCTGCCTCACTTTCACTACGATCTTATGCGGCAACTGCTGTCACCGGCTCTTACGGTGGCACTGCTTGGCGCAATCGAGTCGCTGATGTCCGCGGTTGTTTCTGATCGCATGAGCCAGGATAAACACAATCCCAATGTGGAATTGATCGCTCAGGGCCTGGCCAATATTGCCTCCCCGCTGTTTGGTGGTTTGCCCGCGACGGGCGCGATCGCCCGTACCGCTACCAACGTGCGGTCCGGTGCCAAGACTCCGGTGGCCGGAATGATTCATGCCTTCACGCTCCTGGTCATCGTCCTGTTTGCGGCTCCGCTGGTAAAAAATGTGCCACTGGCCGCTCTTGCCGCAATTCTCGTAATCGTGGCCTACAACATGGGCGAGTGGCATGAAATTCCGGAAATTTTGAAGTTGAGCAAGGCCGACATCACCGTCTGGCTCCTGACCATGACGCTCACCGTAGTCACCGACCTGACGTTTGCCGTGGAAATCGGCATGGTCCTCGCGGCGCTAACATTTATTAGCAAAGTTTCGCGAACCACTACCGTCACGCGAGTGACGAAAGACTACGTCGCTGACAGCACGGTTCACATCCTGCAGGGCAAGGATATTCCGGAGTATGCCGCCGTTTTTCGCATTCATGGGCCATTTCTTTTCGGCGCCACGGATAAATTCACCGAGGTTCTCAGTCAAATCGACGCACTTCCGCCGATCGTGATCCTCCGTTTGCGCAATATGACCGCCATCGATGCCACCGGATTGGGCGCGATTCGCGATCTCTCCGATTTGCTGCACGCCTCCGGCCGCTCGCTGCTGCTGTGCGGAGCACGCCAACAACCTGCCGAACTAATGAAACAAGCGGAATTTGAGCGCCATGTAGGCGCAGAAAACATTTGTGGAAGTATAAGCGCGGCTCTCGAGCGCGCCGCCAAATTAGACATGCAATTCCGCTCCAGTAAAGATCTGGCACTGGACAACCCAAATCAACTTGACGCGATACGAAGAGAATTGACCCCGGAGTCGCCACCGCACTCGGGCGATGACGACAACTAGCAAGTGCTCTTGGTGGTTCAAGGGGCCGCTCGGTCGATTGACGGATCGGCGCCTTTCTATTTCTGAAAGCGCACGCTATCGAGAATTGCCGCAAACGTGCTGTCGTAATCGGTGTAGACATTCTGCGGCGCCACACAAATGAAATAGTACAATCCCGCCGGCCGCAACACCGTAATCAGCCAGTCCGTTTCCTGTCCGCCTGCCGGCGAATCGTTGCTCAAATACGTAGACAACCCGGGCTGTCCGTTCAGCCGCACATGACTGGCCTTCCGTGAAATCTTCATGGCAGGATTCGCCTGCTGCAGTGTGCCGATCAACTGCTGGGTGGCCGTATCCAATGCATCGGAAGCGCTGGTGTCGCCGTTCGGCTTGGTAACACCGACGATCATCCCATACGCCAACGCTCCGTTCCCCTTGCTGTCCTGCAAAACCCCATTTTCTGGCGCGAAAGAAATTCCCTCACCGCTCGGATCGGGATACTTCCGCCAGTTGTCCGGGTAATTCAAAGCGTAGGAATTCGCTTCATACGCAGCGTTGTGCGGCGAAGCAGCCACCGGCGCCGGCACCGATCCGGCCACGGGTGCAGCCGTCCCCGCCGTCGTAGATACGACCGGCTTCTTCACCACTGGCAGAGCCATAACCAGCCGTTTGGCGGCTTCGAATTCCGCCGAGTCGCGTTTTCCCTTTGTCGGATCGCCGCCAAGCTTCTCAATTTCTTCATCCACTCGTTCCAAGCGATTGTCTGGATTGGGGTGGTCTGAAAAAAACTGTGGTGGATTTTTACCGGACGTCTCCGCCTGCAATTTCTCAAAAAATTGCGCCATGGCCCGCGGATCGTAGCCAGTATCAAACAAGACCTGCGTCCCCATGACATCTGCTTGAGTTTCCGCTGAACGCGAGTAGCGCAACAACACTGAGCCCGCGCCCACGACTACGCCCTGTGTCAGCAAAGTTCCGCTGGTGCTGTTGCCAAAAAGGCCGCCCAAAATCCCCACGGCCCCCTGTGCCAGTTGCGCTTTTGAGGCCTGCGACGTGCCATGCCGCAGGGCCACGTGAGACAACTCATGCGCCATTACGCCGGCGAGTTGGGACTCATTGTCCGCGGCTTCGATGGCTCCCCGATTCACAAAAACATACCCTCCCGGCAACGCAAATGCGTTGATGGACTTGTCATTCACACAATGAAATTCCCAAGGGTATTGCACTCCGCGCGCGGGCAGTTTGGCGGCCAACCGCAAGCCGAGTTGCGTCAAGTAGGCATCGATCTTCGGTTCGTTGCACATTACGTATTGCTTTTGCGCCTGCAAAGCCAGCAGCTTTCCTTCTTTGATGTCGGTATCGGTGGAGAACGTGTTCCAGGGAGCTTTCAGTTGCGTCCGCTGCGCCCGGAGGACCGGAGAAAAAAGCAGAATCGCGCAGAGGAATAAGGCCAAACGATTCGCACCACGATGCACAGCAGTCGCCCTTTTTTGCGAAGCGGGAGAACGGAAAATGCTTGGTAGTGAAACTTTTCGCATGGGCATCCTCCTCGGATCCAATCTGGAGGGTATGCAAATACTGTACACCGGGGCCCTCGCAAAAGAAAAAAGCCCGGATGCGACAGCACCCGGGCCAAAAGAGGGGATAGGAAAGTTTAACGAGCCATGCGCGGAGTTGGTTCCGGTGTCAGCGAAACAGTAGGTTGTTCAACCGACTTGCCGCTGCGTGCTTGCGTGGTGCGCACGGCAACGACGGGATCCGGACGGCGGGCGGGCATCGCCAGGTTCTCGCCTTCGCGCGTGAAGGTCAGATTGTCCTGTTCCTTGCTCCAGTCGATGCAGACCAAATCGCCCAGATGGACTTGTTCGGTTGCCAGAAGATTTGCCAGGGGATACACAATGTGGCGCTCAATGGCGCGCTTCAAGTGACGCGCTCCATATCGCTGGTCGGTTCCTTCTTGCAGAAGGAACTCGCGGCCGTTATCTGTGACGCGGAACAGAAACTGTCCCTTGGCCGTCTCCAGCACACGCTGCTGGACTTGGCCGAGTTCGATTTCGAGAACTGTTTCCAGCTGCAACCGCTGCAAAGGATGGAATACCACGACTTTGTCCAGACGGTTCATGAATTCCGGCGAAAACTTCCGCCGTGCCGCTTCAATCGCGGTGCGTTGAACCTTGATTTCGAGTCCGATGGCCGGCTGATCTTTAGGCTGAACAAATCCCATTCCGCCCTGCATCAGTTCGGTGATTTCTCCGCCGCCCAGGTTCGAGGTCAGGAAGATAACGGTCTGCGAAAGGTCGACACGGCGGTTATCCCCGAGTGTCAGCGTCGCTTTGTCTAGCATTCCAAGCAGCAGTTGCCACAAAGAGTCGGATGCCTTTTCGATTTCGTCGAACAGCAAAAAGCTCAATTTCAATTTGTCGGTGTGGGAGGCCGCCAGTGCTTCCTGCGTAATCAGCGGATGTGTTTCGCGATGCCCCAAATATCCCGGGGGCGAACCGATCAACTTCGCAATTTCGTGGGAGTGTTGAAACTCCGCGCAATCCACCTTGATGATCGCGCGCGGGTCGCCGAACAGGATTTCCGCGGCCGCTTCCACGATACGCGTCTTGCCGGAGCCAGTCGGCCCCAGGAACAGCAAATTCCCTACGGGGCGGCCCGGCGAATTCAACCCCGCACAAAACACCTGAAACATGTCGACGAGCGATTGAACCCCTTCATCCTGGCCGACAATTTTCGCGCGCAGTGCTGTTTCGAATTCGCGCGTGTCCATGCTGCGGATGCTTGGGTCTAACTTTTGCCGGACGGCTGCTTTCATGGCGTTATCCCTCTTTAGCGTCGCATTTCCCCCAGACGCCAAGCGCGTCTCATTTCGGCGCATGCTGAAGATAGTGCATGGGACGTGCCAATCTTGCTTCCGGCCTGTGGAAACAGCAAGTACTGTATATTCAATCGGATAGAGCCTACATAATTCTGGAGATTGTCTCATCGCGTGAGACACTGTTTCAACCGAGCGCAAACTGAGAGTCCGGAAACAGTTTGTGTCATCGCATCGACGACAAAAATGGGCGCACGCCGGGATTTGCAATTAAATTGGACTGCCATTCGATTCTTTTGCACCAGGGAAAGTGTGGAATCAGGAAAAGCGCTTCCTTTGCCAACTGCCGTTGACGCTGGCTCCTCTGGCACGTCTTCGGGAAGCAGGGACACGCGGCCTAGGCCGCGGCGGCAACTGCGCGGGCAGACGGCAGCCTCGGACCAAGCGCTCTTTTGCGCTTTTAGCGCTTGCCCGTTCGGCGGTTTTGCACGGCAAGAGCGGGCGCAACCGCTGGCGCGGCAACTTGCTCGATCTTGCGCAGGGCGCTCGCGTCCGCCAGGGTATCGACGGTTCGCCCGTCAGAAATTTCCGATTCGACCTGGGCCGCCGCCACCAACGCCAGATCCGGTCTGACAATTGCGCCTTCGCTTTCACGCGCAAACGTGAGGCCCGGCGCATTTCCGTTCCAATCAACGCAAACCACATCTCCGAGGCTCACCTGTTCGGTTGCCAGCAGGTTCGCCAGTGGATAGACCAGGTGCCGCTCGATGGCGCGTTTCAGATGCCGCGCGCCGTAACGCTGGTCGGTGCCTTCTTCCAGCAGAAAATTGCGTGCCGGACTGGTTACGCGAAACAAAAACTGCCCTTTCGCAGTTTCAAGCACCCGCCGCTGCACATGGGCCAGTTCGATTTCCAGCACCTCTTCGAGCTGTTCGCGCTGCAGAGGGTGAAAGACCACGATTTTGTCGAGGCGGTTCATGAATTCTGGAGAGAATTTGCGCCGCGCGGCCTCCATCGCGGTGCGTTCCACTTTCTGATCCAGATTTGCCACGGGCTTGTCCGTGGGTTGGACGAAGCCGATGCCACCCTGCATGAGTTCGGTAATCTCTCCGCCGCCCAGATTGGACGTAAGGAAAATCACCGTATGAGACAGGTCTACCTTGCGATTGTCACCCAGCGTCAGGGTCGCTTTGTCCAACATCCCGAGAAGTAATTGCCACAATGCGTCAGAAGCTTTCTCAATTTCGTCAAAAAGCAGGAAGCTGAGTTTCAGCTTTTCCGTGTGATTTGCGGACAAAGTTTCCTGGGTAATCAGAGGATGTGTTTCGCGATGCCCCAGATATCCCGGGGGTGAACCGATGAGTTTGGCAATCTCGTGAGAGTGCTGAAATTCGGCACAATCCACCTTGACGATAGCGCGAGGGTCACCGAACAAGATCTCAGCGGCGGCTTCGACCAGACGCGTCTTGCCGGACCCCGTAGGCCCAAGGAAGAGCAAATTGCCAACCGGGCGTCCGGGCGAGCTCAATCCGGCGTTGAAAACCTGAAACATATCCACCAGAGAGCGCACACCTTCTTCCTGACCGACAATTTTCGACCGGAGTGAGGTCGCAAAATCCAGCGTATCGCTACTTCGCTTGTCGGGGTCCAGTGGAAGGATCTCCACCGTCGCGCTCTTCTTCGTGATTTTGTCGCCCATGACCGCCTCCTAGCGCCCGCGCCGAAGCGCAGTCGCACCACCAAATCGCCCCGTCCGGTCAAATTGATCCAGCTTGACCTGAACGGTGGACTGCAGGAGTCGTAGTTGTATGAGCAACTCCCGTGCCATTTCCGGCGATTCAGAAATCTTTAGAAGAGGTGGGAAGAGGTCCGCCAGATCCAGATTGAGACCCCTGAGTGTGGTGACCAGCCTTTGCACCTGCGGAGAATTGGGATCCGCCAGGCCCGTTCGAGTATTTAGCTGCTCGCGCAGAGCGCGCCAGTTGAGTTCCAGAAAAGGATGTTTTTTGGAGACTTCTCGCACGATAGCATCGGTGATACGCGCACGATCTCCGAGGCGCGCCAGGTGCAGTTGCTGCACTTTTTCGCCGCGGCGCACATTGTGCACCAGATAGAACGTATTTCCTTTGCGGCGAACAAAAGCCATAACCTCACCCCAAAACCAATCTGCTTTTTGTAGTGTATTTCCCGTCCACTACACCCTGCAAGATTTGATGCAAACAATTTTTACCGGTTGCATCGTAAAAGTAATATTTAAAGCTACCCATAATAGGGGACCGGCGCTTATCACTTTTTTTGCTGCGTTTCATTTCTTTACCGAATTTATGAACTGGCTCCATCGCGCCTTCCTCCACCCCATTGGATGCCCGGCAATATCAGTCGGCTCAAGAAAACGTCGAACTCACTTTTCATTGGATTAAACCCGGCTTGAAGATTTTTCTCTTGTTGTCACAACGCAATTCCCTCTACGATTCCCCAAGCGATTTGATCAATTGGAGATAGCCGCAACATGTCCTGGGATCCCGTTTACGAAGTGGTGAAACTAATTCCTCGCGGCCGGGTTTTAACCTATGGGGCGGTCGCCAAAGCCTCGCGGGTTCCGGGCGGAGCACGCAGCGCAGGTCGCGCAATGGCCGCCACGCCAAAAGGCCGCGGCATTCCCTGGCATCGCGTTTTGGGCGCCAACGGCAAACTTCTCATCCGCGAGCCGTACGCTGCACTTCAGAAAAAACTCCTCGAAAGCGAAGGCGTCGAAGTCACCGAAAATCGCGTCCGTCTGGCGAAATATCTCTGGACCCCAAAATCCAAGTCTGCCGTGAAATCCAGGAAGCCCGCCAAACGTAATAAAAAGTGAATGGACTGGCGGGGGCGCCTGGCCGACTGCTGCCGCCGGCACGGGATTAAGATCGCGACAGGCAATTACGGTATGCTATACATTCATTTTTGAATCGGACGGGCCTCGCACTGGAGCTATGGCAAATTCCATCCTGGAAGTTGAAAATCTCGTAAAAAGCTACGGCGACGTGCACGCCGTGCGCGGCGTAAGCTTCAACGTGCAGCAAGGCGAAGTATTCGGTCTGCTCGGCCCCAATGGCGCCGGCAAAACCAGCACGGTTGAAATTCTCGAAGGCCTGCGGACTCTTGACAGCGGCCGCGTCTCCGTTTGCGGGCTCGATCCGCAGCGCAACGCGCAAGAACTCAAACACGAAATCGGTGCGGCACTGCAATCCACGTCCCTTCCCGACAAGCTGAAAGTGATGGAAGCGCTGAAACTTTTCTCGAGCTTTTACAAACGGCACCGCAGCCCAGAAGAGCTACTGAAGCGTTTCGGCCTGGAAGAAAAGCGTAACGCCTTTTACAGCAAACTCTCCGGCGGACAAAAACAGCGTCTGGCTCTCGCCATGGCGCTCGTTAACGATCCGCAACTCCTGTTCTTCGACGAACCCACTGCCGGGCTCGACCCTCAAGTCCGCCGGGAAATTTACGACATCATCGAAGAACTTAAAGCCGAACGGAAGACCATCGTCATGACCACGCACTACATCGAAGAAGCCGAGCGCCTGTGCGACCGCGTGGCCATCGTCGATCACGGAAAAGTAATCGCTCTTGGCACTCCACGCGAACTCAAAGAACGCTCCGGCAACATGACGCGCATCTCTGTACGGCTTTCCAAACCCGAGTCCCTTGACACTCTGAAAAGCCTGGAAGGCGTGCAAGAAGCCCGCGAGGCCTCCGACGGGTACGCGCTTCTCTCCCCGCGGCCCCCGCAAGCCATCGTCGCCCTCGTAAAATACCTCGAATCGCAGAACAACGAACTCGTCAGCCTGGAAATCGCCACGCCCTCGCTCGAAGACGTGTTCATCGAACTCACCGGCCGGAGGCTACGCGATTGACAAACTTCGCCACACTCACGCGCATGCGCATTCAACTCACGTTGCGCAACAAGATGTTTCTCTTCTTCAGCGTAATCATGCCCTTCGGCTTTTTCTTCCTCTATTCCGGCGTCTTCGCCAAAGGCAATCCCATTGTCGTCCGCTATTTCCTCGGACCGGTCTTCGGTCTGACGGTAATGGGCAGCTTCTGGGGCCTCAGCGCGGCCCTGGTCACATTTCGCGAACAAGGGATCCTGCGCCGTTTCCACGTCACACCGGTGACCGCCGCAGACATGCTGGCGTCCAGCATCGTTGCTAATTTTGTTCTCACGCTGCCCACCATACTCACCGAGGCGCTTTTCGCTCGTTTTATTTTTCAGGTCACAAATTTCGGCGATATCGTATCCGCCCTTCTTCTCATTTCCATCGGCACCATCTCCTTCGGATCTCTGGGACTCGTCGTCGCCAGCGTGACCAACACCATGCAGGAGACCCAGGTGCTCAACCAACTCATCTGGCTTCCGCTCATTTTTCTGTCCGGAGCGACAATTCCCCTGGCCAGCCTCTCCCCCAAGGTTCAAGCCGTAGGCCTGTTTCTCCCCGCCACCTACCTCGTCACGGGATTGCAACGGGGAATTTTCGCAGACGCCCATCCGTGGGATCTGCTGTTGGAAATAACCTCGCTGGTCGTTTGGGCCTTACTCACTTTTTTCCTGTCCACCCAACTTTTCCGCTGGGAACCTGAAGCAAAAATTCCCAACCGCGCCAAACTTCTTGTCGCGGCCACGGCCATTCCTTTCGTGCTTCTCGGCATCTGGGAAGTCAAAACCAACCAAACCCTTTCGCAAGCGCAAGCGATGTTTGACTCGTTGAACAGGAAATCAGACAGTGCCCCACAGGGCGAGCCGCCATCTGCACCCAGGCCAGCCGAGAAAAATTGAGCATTGCCGGGCGTTCCCTAGCGACGCGCCAATTTGGTTTTGCAACCGGCTCCCCGCAGCAGCCGTTCCATTGACGCTCAGTCCCGCCTACCGTATTCTGCAATTCCAAGCTGCACGTCGCGAGTGGCACTGCCAATAAGGGAGCTACATATGCCAATCCAAGCAACAGAAAAAATCTGGCACAACGGAAAATGGATCAAGTGGGACGACGCCAAGCTTCACGTCCTCTCCCATGTCGTCGGCTACGGCTCCGCCGTCTTTGAAGGCATCCGCTGCTATGAAACCAAGCAAGGCCCCGCCATTTGGCGCCTGCGCGAGCACATGCAGCGCCTCATCAACTCGGCACGTATCTATCGCATGGAACTGCCTTACTCACTCGATGATTTCTGCAACGTCGCCACCGAGCTCGTGCGCGAAAATAATTTGAAGTCCTGCTATGTGAAACCCATCGTCCTCCGCGGCTACGGCGAAGTCGGCGTCAACCCGCTGAATTCTCCAATCGAAATCTACATGGCCTGCTGGAGCTGGGGCGCCTATCTCGGTCCCGAAGCGCTTGCCAAAGGCGTCGATATCGGAGTCAGCAGCTGGACGCGTATCGCTCCCAACACGCTGCCTGCTATGTCCAAAGCCGCTGCGAACTATATGAACTCGCAGCTAATTCGCATGGAAGCGCAGTTCAACAACTACGCCGAGGGCATTGCACTCGACACTCACGGCCACGTCAGCGAAGGCTCCGGCATGAACGTATTCCTGGTGCACGAGGGCACGCTCTTCACGCCGCCGCTGGCGACCAGCATTCTGCCGGGCATCACCCGGGACGCCATTGTGAAAATCGCTGAAGACCTCAACATTCCTGTGAAGGAAGCGGTCATCCCCCGCGAAATGCTGTATATCGTCGACGAACTCTTCTTCGTCGGCACGGCGGTTGAAGTCACGCCGATCCGCTCTGTCGATCATATTCAAATCGGCAAAGGCGTCGCCGGGCCCATCACCAGACGGATCCAGGAAGAATTCTTCGCCCTAACCAGCGGCAGCAAACCCGACCGCCACAACTGGCTCACCCCAGTCAACGCCCCGGTCGCCGCCGCCCGCTAGGCTGCTGCGCGTTTTCCTAAATCGCCGGGGCCCGACGCGTCGTGCCCCGGGTTTTATTTCGCCAGGCTAAACCCGGCAGTGCAAGCGGTCCCGCCGCCGCGCTCTGGTTCTCTGCGTTCTCTGTGCAAATTCTTCAGACCTCATCCTTTTTCATTGCCCTTCTGCTTTATTGCGTCCTTCTACGATTGTTCCCTACTCATCAATAAAAACTCCCTCCCCGACTAGCGCCAACTCCCCCGTTCCAGCTAGAATCCACTTCGCTCCATCCGGGTGCGCTTCCCGTAATCTCCCACCCGACACGCACGCAACGGCCGTTCCCGGCCGGGAGGAACCTGGATGTACAACATGCCGCAGAAACTCACCGCCGAATTTCTCGGTACTTTTGCTCTGGTTTTTTTCGGCGAAGGCGCAGCCTGCGCCCTGCAAAGCATCCACGAAACGGGAGGCGGTTTCGTCCTGGTAGCCGTGGCTCTCGCCCACGGACTCGCGCTCGCCACGATGATCTACGCCCTCGGCCATGTTTCCGGTGGCCACTTCAACCCCGCCGTCACCATCGGCTTCTGGGTCACCAAGCGCCAGAATACAATCGACACTCTGAGCTATTGGGCCGCGCAAATCTTGGGAGCGGTCGCCGCCTCGTTCCTGCTGAAAGCTCTCGTTCCGGCCGACCCTTGGCACCTGGTTGCTGGCGGCGCTCTCGATGCTCTACGGGACTTTCCAAGCATCGCCTCGATGGCCATCGAAGCGGTCGGGACATTTTTTATGGTTCTGGTGATCTTCGCCACTCTGGGGCAATCAACGCCAGGTGAGGAACCCAATCCGAATCGGGGCTCGTACGCCGGATTCGCCACCGGCCTGGTCTATTTCCTCGGTATCGTAGTCGCCGGGCCCTTTTCAGGCGGCGCTCTCAATCCCGCTCGAGCCATCGGCCCGGCCTTAGCGTCCACCCACTGGCATGGCCACGGCGTCTACTGGGTCGGCCCTCTGGCTGGCGGCTTCCTGGCCGGCTTACTGTTCGACTCCATTTTCCTCCGCAAATCCGTCTAACCCATCATCCTGCACAGATGTGCTGCGCCGGACGCCGCCTGTCCCCGGGCCGAGGTAACCACCCAGCAACCAGGCAATTCGCATTCCTTGCCCACCCATTGTCCCGGTGCTAGCCTCGCAAGATAGCATCACTCTTGCGGGGTTAGGAACGACATGGCACTCAACATCGACGATCTTCTACGCCGCGCCGTAGAAAGTAAATCGTCCGACTTGCACCTGAAAGTCGGCAACCACCCCTACTTGCGCATTGACGGCACACTGGCACCGTTGACCGACGTGCCTCGTATCACGCCTGAAGAAATGCTCTCCATGGCGTTCAGCATGATGACCAACCGCCAGAAACAGAAATTTAAAGAAACCGCCGAATTGGACATGGCCTATGGTGTCGCCGGCTTGGGACGATTCCGCGTCAACGTATTTCAGCAGCGCGGCAACGTGGGAATGGTTTTACGCGTCATTCCCACCAAGATTCGCACCGCGGAAGAACTAAATCTGCCCGCGGTGGTTTCCAAAATTTGCGAAGAGCAGCGCGGACTGGTTCTCGTCACCGGGACCACCGGCTCCGGTAAGTCCACCACCCTGGCCGCGATGATCGACCGCATCAACGCCAACCGCTCCGACCATCTGATTACCATTGAAGATCCCATCGAATTTCTGCATCGCGACAAGCGCAGCTTCATCAACCAGCGCGAAGTCGAAGTCGACACAGCAAATTTTTCAACTGCACTGCGCGCCGCACTTCGTCAAGACCCCGACGTGATCCTAGTCGGCGAAATGCGCGATCTGGAAACCATTTCGACCGCATTGCTGGCTGCTGAAACCGGTCACCTGGTTTTCTCAACGTTGCACACTCTGGACGCGACCGAAACAATTCAGCGTATTATCGCGG
>DATHFT010000054.1:0-4655 GCA_035317965.1 Saccharimonadales bacterium (SeqCode)
TCTGGGTGCGGCTCAGTATAGGATGAGAATCGAGAACGTTCTTAACGAAGAGCGAAAGATCGACGCCGTTGTTGAATCGTGTACCGAGCCGAAGCGAAAGTAGGTTCGTCTGCGGCAGCTTTACCAATCCTGACACGTAAGTTTGATTGCCGGGATCTTCGGCCGCCGTCGGGGTTGATTGTCTGCTCGCGAATTGATCGTCGACGCGTGCATATCCATTGCGCCCCCAGGCAACGAATTCATATTGCGCATTCATTGCGACCGTCCAGGGATTGACGCCCAACGAGTTTCCCTTGCGCGCGATCACGGGGCGAATCCCCGTCACCGGATCCGGCGGCGAGAGCAGAGATTGATCGAAGACCGCATGGTTGTAGCCTATGGCCAGGCCGGTGGTGAGGTGATTGGTAATGAGAAACTCGCCCTGAAAATCGAACCCCTTGCTGGTGGCCTTACCCAGGTTGGCCACGAAGTTCAAGCCGCAGCCCGTACCGAGAATGACCTGCTGTTGAATCCCGCTCCACTTCACATTGAAGATGCTGGATTCCAACCGCAGGCGTCCTCCCATCAAACGGTTTTTGGACCCGACCTCATAGCTCCAGACGGAATCTGATTTATAAGAATCCGGTGCGGAGCTGTAGCCGAGCGAGGCGAGATCCGCATCGCAACGCGCCGGAATCGCAGGATTGGCCCCGCCCGTTCGGAAACCCTTGGCGGCCGTGGCATACACCAAGTTGTCGGGATTGATCTGGTAGGAGGCACCATACTTCGGCACTATCGGTGTTTCCGACTCATTGCCATTGACCACCGTTAGACCGCCATTGAATGGACCATCGCTCCTGTTCGTAAAGCTGAACGTCGATCGTTCCACTCGCAGACCCGCCGTCAAAGTGAAACCGCCGACGACTTTGAAGCTGGCCTCGCCGAAGCCGGCGATCTGTTTGTCGAAGGAATTGATGATGGATCTATAGCTGTAGACGCCGTCGGCGAGACCCATCCCGAAAATTTGCTGGGTCGTTCCCCCCAGTGCAGCCTCGACGAGGCGGTCAAAAGCCGCCGGCGTATCCGGCACATACTGGTCCGACGACTGATGCGCACTCTGGTAGAACACGCCCGCCAACCACGTGAAGCGCGAGTCGAGATTATTTGACTGAATGCGTACCTCTTGGGTGAAGGCCTTCTGCGAGGTGATGAATAGGTCTTGACTGCGATAGTCAGGATCCCCCGGAACCGGGTGAGTGGGGCTGAGCATGACTCCCAAATCGTTGGGGATCAATGCCGACAAGTCCCGATTATTCCGATTGTCTTGCTCGTAGAACGAGGTGTTGGAGGTGATGGAGAAATCCTCGGCGGCGTAGCTGACGTTGAGAGCCGGCAGAGAGCTGATTGCTTGGAAGGGCGCGGTCACCGGCGCGCCGTTATTGAACTGCCCTTTGCCGGGATTCGACAGGTACTCCCAATACGTCTGTGAATCGTTGATATAGATATTTTGGTAATAAAACGACGGCGTGATGAGCAGGTTATCCACGGGCTCAAAGGCGAGGGCCAAGCGCGCGTTGTAGGAGTCTTGCCAGTCATCGTCCTTGGCGATCAAAGCGCCGCCAAATCGCTCGACGCGATTGGTATAACCGCCATCTCGCCGATACGACACGCTGGCGCGAAAGCCAATTTTTTCTTCGACCAGGGGACCGCCAAGTGCCAAGCGTGCCTCGAAGCTAGGATCGCCATGCTCGGTGAACCCGAGCTCGCCCCGGGTGTAGTCGGTGTATTCGGTGAGGCTGGGCTGCGGTGTAATGAATCTGACGGTCCCGCCTTCGGATCCCGCACCGAATAGGGTGCCCTGCGGCCCACGCAGAATCTCCACCCGCTCCAGATCAAAGACGTTCGGAAACACGGTGGTGCTGGAAAAACCGATGACGCGAGATTGAATCGGGGTATCGTCGATGTATATGCCTGTCGTGGATGCCCCGCTATCGGAGCTGATTCCGCGAATGGCTATTTGGGTGCTGCCGCTGTTGCCTCGGGTAAAGGTCACGCCGGGAGTGATCATGGCGATGTCGTCGATTTGCTTGACGTCCTGCGCGTCCAAACTTTTGCGCGAGAAAGCACTGGCGCTGATCGGCACGCTACTAAGGAGTCTGGCTTGCCGGGTCGCGGTGACGACGATCTCTTCGAGCTTGGCCTCTTGGTCAGAACCATCCGAGCTCTTGGCACCGCCGGATCCGTCGGGTCGGGATGACACCGATTGATCGGTCGAAACTTGAGCCAATCGAAGTCGATTCCAGAAGCCTCTTTTCCCCTCGTGCGGGATGTCGTCTGCCGCCGCCGGGGCCGGTACGGCCGGCGTGCTCGCGGCCGGCGGCTTTGCTGCATCCGTATGCGTCCCAACCGGCACGATCGTGACGGTCTTTTCATCCAGGTATTTGAATGTGAACCCGGTGCCGTTGAGCAGCCGCCTCAGCGCCTCCTCCGACGTAAGCTCCCCGCTCGCGCCCTTGGTCCGCAAAACGTTAATCTGCTCCGATACGTAAACGATCTGAAACTTGCGATCCTTGGCAAGGGTTTGTAGGGCAGGGCCCAAGTCTTGGGCTGGAATGTTGGTCGGCTTCCTGATGGAGGCATGAACATCGTCGGCCACGGACCAGTCGCTGACGCAAAGACCAAGGGCAGCGGCTCCGATGCTCAGACACGCAAGATCACTCATGCGCCTTATCAGGCCTAATCCAGCCTTAGTTTGACGTTGCGACGGTCTCATGCCGGAGATGAGCCTCGAAGGATCGGTCGGTTGCTTCTTTATGAAGTATTTTTCTCGATTCGAATCTGGGATCCTGTCTCAACGATGCGCAGCTCGGGGCGCGCACGCAGAAAGCGAATTAGCGATGCCGGATCCGTCGATGAAAATACCCCGCTGACATGAAATGTCTCAAGCCTGGGATCCCCAACAATCAACTGCCTCTCGTTGTAACGGTTGAACTCGTCCGCGACATCGGCCAACGAGGCGGATTCAAATACCAGTTGCCGCTGAGTCCACGCGGTGGCACTGGCGATGTTCGGGTGCTCCGCGATTTGAACGCTTTTGGGGGTGACGGTGAGCTGCTCACCGGCCGCGACGACAATGTTGCCGATCTGCCCCGGAGCGATTGCCGGAAATTCCAAGTTGGACTGACGTGGTCCGAGGGCGGCCGTCGGCACATCATGGTCGGTGAGTGCACCAGCGTGGCTGGTCAGGATGGCCACTCGGCCCTCGACGACGGTTACCACCGTGTCCTCGCGCTTCTGGTAAACATCGAACTCCGTGCCGACGGCGCGCACCAAGGTGGCGCCAGTCTGCACAATGAATGGCCGTGCGACATCCTTCGTCACGCGGAATAGTGCCTGTCCTTGGAGAAGCTCGACGCGACGCTCCTGCATTGAGTAGCGCACGACGATCTTCGATCGCGAATTTAGCTCGACGGTGGATCCGTCCGCAAGGGTGAGGGAGCGCTGTTCACCGATCGCCGCGGCGTAGGTGGGCGCTCGAAAAGTTTGCAGGTAGAGAATCGCAGAAATGGCGATCAAGGCTATCGAAGCTGCGATCGCGGCCAAACGCCAGCGTCGCACTCGTCGGCGTTGCTCGTTCGGAGCAGGGGTATGCGCCAGCTCGGAATCTTTTTTTGAAAACGCCGGTGCTGCTCGTGCCGTAATGTCGTGTCGAGAGCTCTCAGCGCTGCGAGAATTAGTCAATTCAACCACGTTGTCGCGATCCATCGCCGCCTGAGCAATGAGTGTGTCGCGGTCAAACTTACCCTCCGGATCAAGGAGCGGCCCCTCGTTCCATATTGCGG
Organism: Saccharimonadales bacterium (SeqCode); assembly: GCA_035317965.1. Lineage (GTDB taxonomy): Bacteria > Acidobacteriota > Terriglobia > Acidiferrales > UBA7541 > Acidiferrum. The sequence goes on from DATHFT010000054.1 coordinate 3,822, forward strand.
CGAGTTCCAAATAGGCACTCAAGTGCTCCGGCGACTTTCGCAGCCAGGAGTCGAATGCATAGCGTGCCGCTTCATCGAGGTCGCCGGCGCGACAGTCGATGAACCACGCACAGGCCTCTTCGTTGATCTGGGTATTAAACTTGATACGTTGTTCCATGATTGTTCAGGCCTGTTGCAGACGCAGCCGCAAATGCAACAAGGCTTTCATTAGATATTTCTTCACCATCGGGCGCGAAGTCTCCAGGCGAGCAGCAATTTCGTCGAAAGATAGGCCGTCGCGCCGATGAAGCATGAAGGTTGCGCGCGCTTTTGGCGAGAGTTCCTCGAGAGCAAGCTGCATCCCCTCGAGGCACTGTTGCGCCTCCAAAGCCAAGCCAGGGTCGGCATCGTGGGTGGCGGCCGGCTCGTTCAGCAATTGCGCTAGTTGGACGGTAGAAGGCGTCGCCGACTGGCGCATGCTGTGTTGCTGAACGACGTGCTGCGCCACCGTGAAAAGATAAGCTTCGGGAGAGCGGATGGACTCGGTGTTAGAAATGCGCAGCATGCGCAAATACACCTCTTGCACGATATCCGGAGCATCGGCGACATTGCGCGCACGGGCGAACACGAAACGGCGCAATTGAGTTCCATGGCTTGCGACGAGGGCCGTGACCAGTTCTTGCGCGCTTTCAGCGTCTGCCAATAGATCCCCCAATTCTTTTGATCCTAGTACATAAAGAGCGCTTGAAACCCATTCGGTTACCTTCAAATGCAAGATTAATTTTGCGGCGGTGCCGCATGGCGATTTCGTCACGCTGCATTGCGCGATTCGGCTAGTCCGGCGCCATGCCCCCT
>DATHFT010000055.1:0-21909 GCA_035317965.1 Saccharimonadales bacterium (SeqCode)
CGAAGCCTGATGCGCTTCGGCTTGAAGTTCTAAGGCCCTTGAACCCATCGTTCGAGGGCCTTTTCTTATGCCTATAAATCAGCCGGATTGGGACGAGCGACATCGAGCCATTGCGGCGGACGCGCCCGCAGAACCGGCCACAATTCTCAGAGAGCTATTGCCCATCCTGCCTTCCGGCCCCGTGCTGGACCTGGCATGCGGAACGGGCCGCCATGCGCTCCTGATGGCTGCCAATCACCATGTCGTTAGTGCTGTTGATTTCTCGGGCGTGGCGCTGGATCTGCTGCAGCAGCGCGCGCTGTTGCGAAATCTCAGTACCAGCCGGGTGTGCAATTTTCCTGCGCTGGGCGCTCCCCGGACCGAACGCATCCTGACGTTGCAGGCGAATCTGGAGCAGATCGAACTGCCGCAAGACTATTTCGCAGTTGTCGTCTGCATTCAATATTTGCAGCGTTCCCTGTTTTCAGAGATTCAGAAGACGTTGAAACCTGGCGGCATACTTGTTTTCGAGACCTTCACCCGGGCGCAGCTGGAGTTAGAGGGAGGTCCGAAAAACCCCGCCTATTTACTGGAAACCGGAGAACTGCGTACCGCTTTTCCAGCGCTGGGTACGGTGTTTTATCGCGAATTGCGAGCCGAGCAGGCCATTGCCAGCCTGGTGGCGCAGAAACCGCGGCGCACGGGCGGCAGGCCGTGAAAACAAACAGAGCACACCCAGGCACTGCGGGATTTGCAATCCTTCCGCCTCCTTCGTATTCTAAATCACGGGCATCCGGACCGCTTTGCGGTCACTGTTAATGAAGATAGCGCTCGCGCAATTTAATCCTACCGTCGGCGACTTTGCAGGGAATTCGGCTCGCATCCTGAGCATGGCGGCGCAAGCCAAGCAACGCGGCGCCGAACTTGCCGTTTTTTCCGAGCTCTGTCTGTGCGGTTATTTCCCGCAGGACCTCCTTGAGCGTCCCGCCTTCATCGATCGCAATCAAAAAGAACTTAAGAGTTTGGCAGGCAAAATTCCGCTCCCCTCACTTGTCGGGTACGTGGGGCGGGTAAAGAACGGAACGGGTAAATCCATTGCCAACAAGGTGGCGCTGATTTGCGGCGGGCGCATCGTTTTTGAGCAAAGCAAGATGCTGCTTCCCACCTACGATGTGTTCGACGAATCGCGGTATTTCCAGCCTGCGGAAAAACAATCCGTGTTTGGTTTCAATGGAGAAGAACTGGGCATTACGATTTGCGAAGATGTGTGGAACGACAAAACGTTCTGGGTGAATCGTCGCTATGATCGCGACCCCGTTGTGGAGATTTTTGGGCAGGGAACTACGGTCTTGCTCAATATTTCAGCTTCCCCGTATACCATCGACAAACGTTCCCTGCGGTTTGACATGCTTCGATCCATCGCCCTGCAATACAAAAAGCCGGTCATTTACGTCAATCAGGTGGGCGGCAACGACAGCCTGATCTTTGATGGCGCCAGCATGGCAGTGACCGGCGACGGCAAAATGGGAGCGCAAGCGCTGGCCTTTGAGGAAGACCTCGTACTGTTCGACACGGTCACAGGAAAAGGCGATGTTCACGAACAGGACGGCGAAGAGATTGGCTATGCCTATCAGGGTTTGGTCATGGGCACCCGCGATTACGTCAACAAATGCGGATTCAAGAAGGTACTTGTCGGACTCAGCGGAGGCATCGACTCCGCTGTGGTTGCCGCCATTGCCGTGGACGCGCTGGGCGCACAAAACGTGCTGGGCGTTTCCATGCCGGGACCTTTCTCCTCAGAAGGCAGCAAGACGGACGCAGCCGCCGTAGCACGCAGTCTTGGCATCGAATTGAAGGCGCTGCCCATCACCGAGGTGTTTGACGCCTATGCCAAGTCGCTTGCACCGGTATTCGCAGGACTGCCCGCCGATGTGACGGAAGAGAATATCCAGGCGCGCATTCGCGGCAACTATTTGATGGCACTTTCCAATAAATTTGGATCGATGGTTCTGAGCACCGGCAACAAATCGGAACTCGCCGTTGGTTACTGCACGCTCTATGGCGATATGGCGGGGGGACTTGCGGTGATCTCTGACGTGCCCAAGCTGATGGTCTACGAGTTGGCCACCTGGATCAACCGCGAGAGGGAAGTCATTCCCCTGTCGACGATCAACAAGCCGCCCTCAGCCGAACTGCGCGCCGACCAGAGGGACGAAGACAGCCTGCCTCCCTATGATGTGCTGGACCGCATTCTAAAAGCCTATATTGAGGACTTGCGCAGTCCCCAGGATATTGCGGACCACTATGGTTTTGACTTGGAAATGGTTCGCGCCATTGCCATGATGGTCGATCGCAACGAGTACAAGCGCAAGCAAGCGGCGCCGGGGCTGAAGATTACCTCGCGCGCATTCGGGTTCGGTCGTCCGTTTCCCATCGTTCAGAAATTTATCCCTTAGCGGAGCCCGCGATGAGCAGGTCCGCGAAACGAGGTTGTACGTGAAGAAGTCACTCAGCCTGACGATCCTAGCCAGCTTCAGTGCGATGTCTGTCGTTTGCGCCGTGCAAGCACAGGCGCCAGCTGCCGCGCCGTCCCAGACACAGAAATCCGTCGAAGCCTATCTGCGGAACCTGTACGCGTTCGGGCCGGAGGTTAAAGTTGCTGTCGGTCCCTTTACAGAAACCAGTGTCGAAGGATTGCAGGCCACAAATGTCGACGTGACCATTGCCGATAGCAAACAGACCGTAAAGTTCTTCGTCAGCAAGGACGGAAAATACTTGGTCCAGGGTGAGATTTCCGACCTGTCAAAGGATCCTCTTGCGGAGAACCGGGCGAAGATTGATCTTAAAGATGCTCCCGCAATGGGAGACGCGAATGCCCCGGTCACGATCGTTGAATACTCGGACTTTGAGTGTCCCGTCTGCCGCACTCTGCATGACGGACTGCGGGACATGCTGCCGACCTACAAAGGTCAGGTGAAAGTTGTTTTCAAGGATTTTCCGATTGAGCAGATTCATCCGTGGGCCCGTACCGCGGCCTTGGCCGGCCGGTGCGCTTACCAGGGAAACCCGGCCGCGTTCTGGAAGCTGTATGACCTGATCTACGACAGCCAGGACCTGATCTCGGCCAGCAACGCCTGGGACAAGATGAATGAGTATGCCGGACGGGCCGGCCTCAATCAGGAAGCCTTTAAGGGATGCCTATCCAGCCAAGAGGCTGGCGCTGCCGTTGATGCCAGCCGGGCCAACGGGCAGTCCGTCGACGTCGGAAGCACGCCGACCATTTTCATCAACGGTCGCAAAATCGTCGGAGCCGATGGGCGCTTGATCGAGCAATACATTCAGTACGAAATCGCAAAAACAAAATCCGCCAAAGCCCAACCCAAGAAGTAAGCGCCAGGTAAAGGGGGAAGAAGGTCTAAGCCCCGGCCTGCACGTTATTCCACAGGGCTTCCACAGCCCTGGATTTCAGCCAGATTTTCTAGTTAACATAATATAACTTATAGGACGCAAACCAAGAGGCGCTCACCGGCTTGTTGGTTCGGCTGTGGATAATCCGTTGGCTCGGCTCTTGACGTCTTCTCGTGTCTTTTCAGGTCTTTTCAGGTCACAAAAGCCGTTGCGGGCCCTCGGCAGCGATTGCTCCTGTTATGGGCCCTGCGCATAGACCGCGGCCGCTTACCTTGCGTGTTTAAGGCTGTATCTCCGGGCTGGGATTACGTCTTGGATCTTTTGGCCCGTTCGTCCTGAAAAGGTTTCCTTGGCAGCAAGGCTTGGCTCGTAGTTCTTCGCCAGGAAGACAGACTTGGATGGGTGCTGGATTCGGCGGTGTCTTTGCTGGGTGCTGGAGGTCCTGTCTGGTTGAGCGATTGGTAGCTGGCAGGCTCGCGGCGCCCCGCCCGCCGTTCTTGCCGACCAGTGTTAGCCGATCTCTGGCCGATTCTGGCACGCGGCCCAGCGAGCGAGTTCTGCACACGTCAGGTGTACGTCCGACAGGCCGTGTACAAATAAATACAGTTTTTTCAAAATGTATATTTACATACATTAGTTATAGATTGTATGATGTTGTACATGGTGCTATGATGTGTGGGAGGTTGCTATGCCATCCAAACCGCAAGCAGTCCTGATTGCCGACATTGTGGACTCCAGCTCCAGGACGAATTTTCGCAACACCCTGAGCGAAAAACTAGCCGCCATCTCCCGGCGGCATCGGCAGCAGAAACTCATTCTTCTGCCCTATTCCGTCACGGCTGGAGACGAATTCCAAACCGTTGCCGCCAGCCTCTCGGCGACCCCGGCCATCATTCTGGATCTGCGAGCCGCGTTGCAACCACTTCCCATTCGCATCGGGGTCGGATTTGGAGACATAACGGACCGCATCGAGCCTCCAGTCAATCGCCTCGGCGGACCGGCATTCCAATTGGCGCGCCAAGCCATTGAAGACGTAAAGAAGCGCCGGCTCTTTCGCTTCGACGTTGCCACTGCGTTTCACTCCTCCGTCGCGTATTTTGACGAAACCATTAATCTGGTCTATGGCCTGCACGATACGCTGGCTCTCCAGATCACGCCCAAACAATGGGAAAGCATTGGAAAAGCGCTGCTCCACCCGGAATCCAGCGTTGCGCAAACTGCCAAGCAGCTCGCTCTTGATGCTTCCACTGTTTCCAGAAACCTCAAACGGGGCTATTATTGGCAGCTGCTGGAAACGGTAAAAGGAGCGGAATCTCTGATTAAAGAAGCTTTCAAGTAACATTGCCCGTTGCGCTGAGCAAATCCTATCGTCCCTATGACTACCCTTCTTCGATTCTTCCTCGCGCTATATCTGGGCCATCTCTTCGCCGATTTCGTTCTGCAGTCGCACGCCCTCATCGCCCAGAAGCGCGCTGGACGGATCACCGCGTACGCGCAACATGGACTCATCCACTATTTGTGCGCGGTTGTTTTCGCCGGGTTCTTTGTACCCGGTTCGTTTTTTTCCATTCGGACACACGCTGTACTTGTCGCGCTTACGCTCTTCCATCTACTCATCGACTCCGCCAAAATTCGCTTCACCGCCGCGGAATGGATCACCAACGGCACACGCGCTTTCCTCGGCGACCAACTTCTGCACGCGGCTACGGTTTTACTCGCGGCTGAGCTTCTCACTCCCGGCGTGAATTCCGCCACTCTCCTTGCCTGGCTCGGCAACTTCCGATGGTTGCCGAACAAGTTTCTCTCGGTTCCAGTCGTATACGTTGCAGTCGTCTTTGGCGGAGGCTACCTCGTCCGTTTTCTGACTCGCACGCTCGCCGAAGGGATTAAAAGTCATTCTCCCGACAAGCCCAGCGAACAGCTCGGCAACGCAGGTCTTTATATCGGCTGGCTCGAACGCTTTCTGGTCATCACCGCCATGCTTCTGCAATCACCGGCGACAGTCGGCCTCATCCTCACCGCCAAATCCATCGCGCGTTATCCTGAATTCAAATCCGAACGTTTTGCGGAATATTTTCTGATTGGCACTCTTCTCAGTATTTCGCTCGCCATCGTCGGCGGCGCAATCCTGTCCAAAGTTATTTTTGGGAAGATACGCTTCGCCGGGTAACCTTGCCCGCGGGTCCTCGAAAACGCCGGTTGCAACAAGCGATAGGTCCATTTCTGCTAGGATTCAGGAGTGACCTCGCGCGAATTGCCGGCACTTTCCCGCATCCAGCTCCATCCCATCAAATCGCTGGATCCAATCGAAGTGCAATCGTCACGCATTGGTCCTGGCGGCGGACTCGAGTACGATCGCGCCTGGGCCCTCTTCACTGTCGACGGCAAGTGGCTCAACGCCAAGCGCACTGCTGCAATGCATCTCATTCGCGCCATCTATGCGCCGGATCTAGGCGCCGTCACCCTCTCGGTCCCGGGCGATCGCCGCAATATCCCGGCGCAAACATTCCGTTTCCCTGGCGACGTCACCCAGGCCGCCGAATGGTTTACCGATTATTTTGAGCGTCCCATCATCGTCCGCCACGCGGCAGAAGGCTTTCCCGATGACCCCATCGCCAACGGCCCTACAATCATTTCCACCGCATCGCTTGAAGCAGTTGGCAATTGGTTTCCGAATATCACGGTTGACGAAGCCCGCCTCCGCTTTCGCGCCACACTGGAAATTTCCGGCGTCCCGGCATTCTGGGAAGATCAGCTCTTCGGCGAAAACGAGCGCAGCGTAGTCCGTTTCCGCATTGGCGAGGTAAATCTGGAAGGCAGCAACCCTTGCGCGCGCTGTCCTGTCCCTCCGCGCGACCCTCACACCGCGGAAGACCTGGTCGGGTTCCAAAAACGGTTTACCGCCCAGCGCGCAGCGACGCTTCCGCCCTGGTCCTCCCGCGAACGCTTCGACCACTTCTATCGCTTCTCGACCAACACGCGGGTCGCCAGCACCGAACACGGCAAGCCCCTACGCCTCGGCGATGGACTTATCCTTTAGCGAACAACCTGCAAGGCCCCGCCTCGCCACACCACAGTGGGATATCCGAGAAAGTTCAATAGGCCGGGCAACTCGTATCTACATCCGTTTCATCGCCCAAAGAAAGCAAAATGGAGCCGGAAGAACCCCGGCTCCATTTTGCTTTGCCGATATTAAAATGTGAATCTAGTGATTGCTCGTTTGCGGGGTGCTGGAATCTTTTTCCAGAAGTTGTTCTTTCCGGTAGACCAGCGCATTGATATCGTACGTCGCCAGTTCAAAGCCGTGCCCATGCGTGATGGCATCGGTCGGGCACGCTTCGACGCAGTAGCCGCAGAAAATGCAGCGCGAATAGTCGATATTGTAGACGCTGGCGTAGCGCTCCCCTGCCGAGATGCGGTCGGAGTCGGTATTTTCGGCCGCCTCGATGTAGATACAGTTGGCGGGGCATGCTGCGGCACACAGAAAGCAGCCCACGCACTTCTCTAACCCACCTTCGTCGCGATGCAGCACGTGAATTCCGCGATATCTCGGTTGGAAATGCACTTTCTCGTACGGATAATTCTCCGTCACCGTCTTACGGAACATATTGCGGAAGGTTACGCTGAAACCCTTCGCCAGAGTGCTGAACGTTTCACCGACTTCGCGAATGATGGAGGCCATAAACTAGCAGTTTAGCAAACGCTTCCCTGTCCGGCAAATCCGGAGCACACCAGGTGCGTACACAAAGCTCGTTTATTTAAGAGCGTCAATGATCTGTTTACCGTGAAAACGCCCGTTCTCAATGAAAATGTCACCGGTAAATCGACCACCAATCACGACACCCGCCAGATGTATTCCCGGAACATTGCTTTCCAGGCTGTTGGGATCAATCGCGGGCCGTCGCGTATCTTTGTCCAGCTTTACGCCCAGGCTCTCGATAAACGCGTAGTCCGGGTGATAACCCGTGAGGGCAAATACCTGCTTTGCCGGCAATCGCTTTTCACCGCTTCCATTGACCACGATCACTTCATTTTTGGTAATTTCCTTGACTCGCGTCTCCAGCAGTCCGCGAACCTGTTCCGCCTTGATGCGGTTCTCGATATCCGGCTTCACCCAGTATTTCAGGCTCTGCCCAAGTTCTTTGTCGCGGTGTACCAAGGTGACTCGTGCGCCGTTGCGGAAAAGGTCCAAAGCAGCCTCGGCTGCCGAGTTCTTTCCCCCAATCACGACCACGTCTTCGTGCCAAAACTCGTGCGGCTCTGTGTAGTAATGCGACACGTGGGGAAGGTTTTCGCCGGGCACCCCCAGATCGTTGGGCAAATCGTAATAACCCGTGGCGATCGCGATCTTGCGGGAGAAATAACGCTGCTCGGCTCCGTGCTCGTTGTTGGTTACAACCGTGAAGTCGCCGTTCTTCCCTTCCACACGAAGGACCAATTCAAATAGCCGCAACTCCAGATCGTAGTGCTCCGCCGCCTTGCGATAATATTTTAACGCTTCGGCGCGCGTGGGCTTTTCTGAGACACACACCAATGGCAAATCGCCAATCTCCAGCAGTTCAGGCGTGGTGAAGAACACCATATTCACCGGATAGTGAAAGATCGAATTGCACAGACTGCCTTTGTCGATCACCAGCGGCCGCATTCCCGCCCGTTTTGCTTCAATCGCCGTTGCTAAGCCGGTTGGACCCGCCCCAATGCAAATAATGTCGTAGGTAATCATCGCAGTTTTATTTTGACGGGAGTCGAATCGTTTTGCAAATGAAGGGGGTGCTTACTGCGCAGGCGGCAGTGCGAGAATTTCATCTAGCTCTTTCCGGAACGACTCCAACTCGCGCACGCGCTCCGGCGTCGCAGAAAGCTCCGTTTTCTTCCAAACGAACACATCGCCGCTTGCGCGCTTCAGATGCACGCTGAAGTTTCCATCCACAACGTAAGCCGACGGCGCAAGCAGCTTCAAACCGCCGTTCATTACCGGGGTCATCACCGCGACGCATTCGCCCTTGCGCATGCACAGGGCATTTTCATAGGGCGGGATCACCACATGCCGAAAACCCACAGCGAAGAGCCGCTCAATGATTTTGATTTGCTGCGGGGAGAATTCAATCATGGGTAAAAGACCAATGGCGGCGCAATGCGCCGCCATTGACTTCCAGATGCACGGACACTATTTCATGCCGCGGTCGAATCCGCTTCTGAGGAAGAAGATCCTTCCAGCTGCGAAAGTATCTCTCGCAACGTCACGATCAGTTCGTCGCGCGAAACGTGACTCTTCTTGAATTGAATGCGGAACTTGAACGAGTCATTCGGCGGTTCAAAGTGGAAAATAAATGGTTGCGGACGCTGCGGGCCGGCTTGCTCTTCCCTGCGCTCCCGGCGCGCTTCATCACGCGTAAGGCCACCCTGCAAAATACGCTGGAACATCTCCAGCATCTTTTTCTCGGTAGGTTGCCGGGCAACCTGCAGCAGAAGAGATTTGGAATTTATTCCATTCTCGACGCATTTCTTCCGAAGCGACTCGGGAATATTTCGCAGCGAAAGCGTCTCAGTCACAGAAGACCGTGCCCGCCCAATTTTTTTCGCGATATCCTCGTGGGTATACTCGAACTGCGTGCTCAGCCGGTACAGCCCGTCTGCTTCTTCAAATGGCGTCAAATCCTTACGCTGAATATTCTCAATCAGTCCAATTTCCAGGGTCTCCGCGTCATCCGCGGTTTTCTCAATGCACGGCACTTCGCGCAATCCCGCGCCGCGCGATGCATGATATCTTCGTTCGCCAGAAATGATGTAGAAGCAATCCTCGCGGGGCACGAACCGCACCAGCAGCGGCTCCAGAATGCCTTTCTCGCGGATCGAATCGGTCAGCTCCCGCAAATCGCCGAGCGCCTTGCGCGGCTGATCCGGATTCGGCCGGATCTGGTCCACCGGAATCATCCGTCCGACGGCTGCTCCGCTATAGCTTGTTAGAGATTCGACGTAGTGCGCGTCATGCCGCATCTTCAGCGTGATTGGTAGCCCGACTCTCTTCGACACGTTGGATAACCTCCCCGGCTAGTTTCTTATACTCGACAGCACCTGGTGATTTCGGTGCGAACGTCAAAATAGTTTCTTTGTACGCTGGGCTTTCTTCGAGCCGCACATTCTTGCTGATTTTCGTCTTGAATAGCACTTCGCCGAACACGCTGCGAATCTGCCCGTGCGTGTCCCGCGAAATATTTGTGCGCTTATCGAATAGTGTGATGACGACTCCGAGCACTTTCAGTGCGGGATTGGGCCGCGCCCGGATCCGCTCGTAGGTCTCGAGCAAGTCGTCCGTGCCTTCAATGGCAAAGTAAGCCGCCTGGATCGGCACCAGCAAATGAGTCGAAGCCACCATCGCATTGACCGTCAGAATCCCCAAGGACGGCGGGGTATCCAGCACGATGTAGTCAAAGTCTTTCAGGATCGGTGCCAGCGCATCCTTCAACTTAAACGGCGCGTCAAATTGCCCCGCCAGGACCTGTTCCAGTTTCGCCAAAGACAGACGACCCGGCCCGACATACAGCAACGGGTCTTTAGTCTGCTTTATGACGTTCTTCATCTCGACTTTCGGATCGCTGAGGATATCGAACATCGAGGTAGCGACATCAGCCGAATCGAAAAACGCGATCGTCGAATTTGCCTGGGGATCCAAATCGATCAGCAGCGTTCGTTTGCCGCGGTTCGCCAAACCGGCGGACAGATTGATAGCAGTCGTCGTCTTTCCGACGCCACCTTTTTGGTTTGCAACTGTGATTACGGCAGTCATTCGTTTCTGCCTCCGCCCGCGGGCGTGAGCTGTTCCCGCCGCGACCCGGTAACCGAAATACTTGGTGTGGATGATTCTTGCAGAGGTTCCCCCAAATCCTTGCTAACTCTACGTTCCTATCCTATTGCAAGGCAAGGGAAAAGTGGAAATCCAGGCAAGAAATCTCAGTGGAAAACGTAAGTGGGAATTTTTTGCGGCGAGGCGGAATATAGACTCTTCCTAAAAATCCAACCCCCAAAACTCTCGGCTTGGTTCCTGAAGCTCCAGCCCCAGTTCCCAGCCAGTCCGTCCCTCATGTCCACGCCAGACGAGTGTCGCGTTGCACGTATTGCTGTTCGTCAGATTAACGAGTGTCAGCTTTTGTCCCACGGCAAATCCTTGGGGCACCACAACCAGGCACCCACTCGGGCTAATATCCACCGTGTATCCTTCAGCGCGCAGGTTACTGCCACCTTCGACCCATTCGACCGCAATCGGCGCCCGGGAATTCAGGCGCACGCCGGCCCGGATATGCTTCATGTGCAAATCGAAGTTTTCGTTGTCCAGCAGCGGCACAAGCGTCTCCTCTAAGTCCAATTCCCCACCGCGCAATTTGGTGCAAGTTCAGACCGACGGAACACAAAAGCGGCAATACGTAAGGCTACGAAGCTACTTCGCTGGGGTCAAGATAACTTCCAGGTGGAAACGTACCAGGAGTTACCCTGGCCTTGCGGCGCAAAAATTTGCGTCCGACGAGCAGCCCCGTCTAAACTCGTTCGAATCGTCCCCGTCATGTTTAATATAAAAACTCTCCGCGCCGAGCTCGGTCCCACCATCCACCTCGCTCTACCGCTGGTCCTTGCCGAACTCGGCTGGATGGTCATGGCCATCGTCGACACCGTCATGGTCGGCCATCTCCCGGATAGCGCTGACGCCATCGGCGCAGTCAGTATCAGCTCCAATATCTTCAATGTCCTTTCACTGTTCGGCGGCGGTCTGCTCATCGGCCTCGACACCCTCGTCTCCCAGGCCTTCGGCGCGGGAAAGCGCGAGGATTGTCATCGCTCACTGCTCAACGGCATTTACCTGAGCCTGGCCATGACGCCACTCCTTATGGTCCCCGTCTATTTTTATGGACCGCTACTGAAAGCGCTCGAAGTCGACCCGCAAGTAGCCGCTCTCGCCATTCCGTACATGAAGGCCCTCAATTACGGACTGTTGCCACTGCTGCTGTATTTCGCGGTTCGCCGCACCCTGCAAGCCATGAATCTGGTGAAGCCGGTGGCCTTCGCTCTGATCACCGCGAACCTGGTGAACCTGGTTGGCAATTGGGTTCTGATTTACGGGAAATTTGGCGCCCCGGCCATGGGAGTCGTCGGTTCCGGGTGGTCGACAGCCGTTGCCCGTCTCTACATGGCCCTCGTCCTGGTGGGGTATCTGCTCTGGTACGACCGCCGCCACCGCACCGAACTCCTCAAGACTCCAGTCCATGTCGATTTCCTCCGCATCCGCCGCCTAATCGCCTTGGGCCTTCCCACAGCGCTGCAAATCACACTGGAAGTCGGCGTCTTTGCTTTTGTCACCGCGTTGATCGGCAGACTCGGCGCTGTTGCATTGGCCAGCCACCAAATCGCTCTCAACACCGTCGCTTTTACGTACATGGTCCCGCTCGGAATATCTTCAGCCGCTGCCGTCCGCGTGGGCCAACCGATTGGCCGGAAAGACCCGCGCGGAGCTGGTGATGCCGGGGACACTGCCATCTTCCTCGGGGCCGCCTTCATGGGCGGGGCCAGCATTGCCCTGCTCGTGTTCCCGAGGTGGATTGCGCTGATGTACACGCCCGATGAGACCGTCATCAAACGCACGGCGCTCCTTCTGGCCGCGGGCGCTGCGTTTCAGTTGTTTGATGGAGTCCAGACGGTTGCCACAGGAGCCCTGCGCGGCACCGGTGACACCCGCACTCCCATGCTCTGCCACTTCACAGCCTATTGGGTCATCGGCTTGCCGCTGGGGTACTGGCTTGGTTTCTCCCGAGGTTGGGGAGCGTTCGGCCTATGGGCTGGTCTGAGCCTTGCCCTCATCCTCATCGGCATCGTCCTGCTCATCGTCTGGCGAAAAACCGTCCGCCAGCTCAATCCCGCCTAGTCCAAGTTCCCGGTCGCTGCGCTGGGAACGGTCGCGCTCCGTAGCGTTATGTAGAAAACGCGGCCCAACAAAAAAGGCAACCCCTGCCGGGTTGCCTTTCGTCAATCGCTAATTCCCAATAGCCGCCAAATTACATCTTGTATCGTCCCAAATCGTCGTCCGACAGCCCTTCCAGGTACGTCTTCAATTGATCGTTGGTCGTCTTTTCCGACAGCACTCCCGACACTTTCGAATTCTTCAAGACCTGTTCATCCACAAATATCGGACAATCCATCCGCAACGCCAGCGCCAGCGCGTCGCTTGGGCGCGAATCAATGGTCATCATCTGCCCGTCGCGTTCCACCCAAATCAGCGCGTAAAACGTATCGTCCTTCAGCTCATTCACCACAATCTTGGCAACCCGGCCGTCGAGCCCCATCAAAACATTTTTCAACAAATCGTGCGTCATGGGCCGTGGCGTCTGCACTTTCTCAATCTCCAGTGCAATCGCGTTCGCTTCATAAACGCCTACCCAAATCGGCAGTACCGCCTGCCCTTGCACATCTTTCAATACCACGATGGGCATGTTGGTAACTGGGTCCATCATCAGGCCACGTATCTTCATTTCCACTTCCATCGAGGCCTCCCGATTTGCGTATCTAGGAAACGTGTTCGCCGATCAAACTCGTCGGACCCGCTCCGGTCACCCGTACCTTCACGTAGCTTCCCAGAAGGTCGCGTTCTTGGGAAGAGAAATTCAATACCCGGCTCGAAGAAGAATGCCCCGACCACTGGTTCTCTTTCCGCGATTTGCTGCTCACGAACACTTCGAAGTCCTGTCCCACAAGCTCGGTACTGCGCGCCGCCTGGATCTGTCTCTGACGCTCCAGCAAAATCGCCAGCCGCCGGCCCTTCTCTTCTTCCGGAATCGAGTCTTTCATCGCCAGAGAAGGCGTGTTCGGTCGCGGCGAATACTTAAAGGCAAAAACCCCCTCATATTGCACTTCGTCCAGAAGCGAAAGCGTCGCCTGAAAATCCTCGTCCGTCTCCCCTGGAAATCCGACAATAATGTCGGTCGTCAATCCAATGGCGCGCTTGGCCCCGCGAATCATCGCAATCTTTTCCAAATACTCTTCCCGCGAATACGTCCTCTGCATGGCCTTGAGCAGCGAACTCGATCCCGACTGTACAGGCAAATGCACGTGATCGCACAATTTCGGCTGCGCATCAATGGCATCAACAATGTCCTGTGTGAATTCTCGCGGGTGGGAGGTGGTAAACCGCACCCGCCGGATCCCCGCGACGTCGGCCACGGCCAGGAGCAATTCGGAAAACTTCATCTGCCGCGCACTCGGATCCCGATAGGAATTCACAGTCTGGCCGAGCAGTTGAATCTCTGAATATCCGGCCGCCGACAACTGGCGCGCTTCTTGCAATACCGACTCGCTCGAGCGACTCCGCTCCGGCCCCCGGGTAAACGGCACCACGCAATACGAACAAGCCTTGTCGCACCCTTCAATGATGGTAATAAACGCGCGCCACGGATTATCCCGCCGCGTCACCGGGGTCTCAAACGTTTCTTCCGTGTCGTTGTTCAATCCGGTGACCCGCGAATCCCCTGCTTCCAGCCGGTCCAGCATTTCCGGCAACTTGCTATAACTTGCCGATCCGCAAACCAGACTCACCCACGGGGCCCGCGTAAATATCTTTTCGCCTTCCTGCTGCGCCACGCAACCCAGCACGCCAATGATCTTTCCCTGAGTCTGCTGCTCGCGATATTCCCCCAGCCGCGAAAACACTTTCTGCGCTGCCTTTTCCCGGATGCTGCAGGTGTTATAGAGGATCATCGAGGCCGATTCCGGCGTTTCTACCTGTGCATACCCGCGACCCAGCAGCACTCCTGCCACTTTCTCCGAATCGTGATCATTCATCTGGCAGCCGAAGGTCTCCAGATAAAACGTTCGACCGTAAAGATCGGATGGAAGGGCGGTCGCCCGTGCCTTGGCCGAGCTTACGGCGGCAACCTCCGCGCCGGTGAGCGATTCCAACCGAATGTCAAACGATTTGCTCATTTTCAAAGTCAGTTTATCACACCGGATGCGGCGTTTCGTGACCCATATCGCACATACCGAAGTCCCTGTACAGACAAAACTGTTTCGAAAAGACACAATGACCCGACACCTTTCGTTGCTTCCACTTCAGGCGTGTGCTACGGTTTTGAAGTCGGAGAATTTTTTCATCTAGCGGGCCTGCGGTGCGCAATTCCATAGGGAGGGTTCCTTATTTTTTTGCTCTCGATTTTTCTACTCACAGACATTGGCAGCATTCTCGCGCAAACGGGCTGGGTCGCGCGCGGCGTCCTGATTCTTCTTGCTGTCTTTTCCGTAATTTCCTGGGCCATGATTTTTCAAAAGATTGGTGCGTTTGGCCGCGTTCGCAAAGACAGCGACCAATTCCTCAGAATTTTCCGCGCCACTCGCGGAGTCGCCAATCCGCAGGCACTGGCGTCGGCCGGATCTCCTTTCGCCTCGGTTTATGCGGCTGGCTATCGTGAACTGCAAAGTCAGGTGACCCCCACAACCACCTCTTCAAGCAACAAGCTGAAAAGCCTGTCAGCGGTCACCGTCAACATGCAAATCGCCGCCGCCGAGGAAGTCCGCCGCGTCGAAAAAGGCATGTCCTGGCTGGCCACGACCGCCTCCGTGTCGCCCTTCATCGGTCTTTTTGGAACGGTCTGGGGCATCATCGACGCATTTTCCGGTCTCGGCACGGCGGGAGCGGCTAGCCTGCACGCCGTAGCTCCCGGCATTTCCGAAGCCTTGTTCACCACCGCCGCTGGCCTGGTCACGGCCATTCCGGCGGTTATCTTCTACAATCAATTCCTGCAGAATATTCGCGACCTGGGCCAAAGGCTGGACACATTTGCCCTTGAAGTCGCCGGCCAAATTGAAAAGACGTTCAGCTAAAGCGCACCGGAACATATGCCGCAACCGTCCCGAACCCAAACGTCGCTCTCGGAGATCAACATGGTCCCGTTCATCGACGTGGTTCTCGTCTTGCTGATCATCTTCATGATCACCGCGCCGATTCTGCAGTCCGGAATCGAAATTGACGTTCCCAAAACCAAGACCATCCGCGAAATTACCCAACAAAAGCTGGTCGTCACCATCGACAAAGCCCAGCGGGTTTATCTCGGTAACGACGCCATCAATATTCACCAGCTCCCGGCTCGAATCAAAGCCCAGCTCAAAGGACCGAATGATTCAGTTTTCTTGCGTTGCGACGAAAGTGTGCCTTTCGGTAGCTTTGCTACCGTTGTTGATGAACTCCGCCAGTCCGGCATCAGCAACATAAGCATTGTTACCGAACCGCTTTCCAATCGCGCGCGCACCCAGTAACTATGTCAACGACCTACGCCCACACCGAAGAAACTGGTCTGCAAAAATTCGTGGGCTATTCCCTGTCTCTGCACATCGCTCTGGCCATCGCCGTCGCTGCCGGCACTTATCTAAAGCTCGGAAACGAATGGTCTGGCTACGGCGGCCAGGCCGGCAGCGATACCAAAGTGAATCTGGTCAGCAGCGCGGGAATTTCCTTGCCGCGCGAGCAAGTCGTCACCGACAGCCAGACCGTCGACCCCACGAAGGGGCTGAATAAAGAAGAACCTCCAAAACCGCCCGAACCGAAGACCGAAGCCAAAGAAATTCCAAAATTCGAAAAGGAAAAACCGCTTCCTCCCACTCATCAATCGAAAACGTTTGAACCCAAAACCAAGCCGCCGGACAACGCCGTTCCCTACGGCAAAGGCGGCAATCCCGATCTCCCCACGGGTTTTTCCCAGAACCCCGGCGCGCCCTCGAACGGCGTCGCCATCCAGGGTCAGGGGGGCGGCAACTTCGCTTCTCGCTACGGTTGGTATATCGAGTCGGTTATTCGCCGGGTCGAACCCAACTGGGACAAGCTCTCGATCGATTCCAACGTCCGCGCCTCGCAGGTTCTTCATTGCGAGATTTCATTCACCATCAATCGGGATGGAAGCGTGAAAAATGTCCACGTTTCCAAGTCTAGCGGCAATGTTTCTTGGGACAATTCCGGTCTTCGTGCCATCATGAGCTCTAACCCCTTGCCCCCTTTGCCGTCGGACTACAATCAATCGAGCATTGACGTTATGTTTGATTTTCCGCGCCAAGGTGCCCGTTAATGGTTATCATTTGCATTCAACGCCGATTCGCAATCGCAGCAATCGCAAACAGGAGGCATTCGTGAACCGTGGTGTCGGACGATTCTTCGGTATGGCCATGTGCGCCATGGTATTGCTAGTTCCCTGCCTCACAGCGGCACAGGATTGGTTTCGCGCCGGCACGGGTCTCGGCAACGTCGGCAAACCGCGCGTCGCCGTAGCCGACTTTGTCTCGCGCGCTGACTCTGCCAAAGCGCATTCCGCTCTCTTCACCCAAGTTGTCCGCGACGATCTCCAGTTTTGCGGCATCATCGAGCTGGTCAGCCCCAGCTTCTATCCGCCGCAACCGCCTTCTCAGCCTTCCGAACTTCGCAATCTCTCCTGGACCGACCAGCCGGTCAACGCCAACATGGTCGCCTTCGGCAATCTCACCGAATCTTCCTCGGAAGTCGCCATCTTCGCGTGGCTCTTTGACGTTCACAATCCATCCGCGCAGCCGGTAATCGCCAAGGTCTATCGCGGCGCTCCCACCGATCCCCAAGTGCGCAAATTTGCGCATCAGTTTGCCGACGAGATCATCAATCGCCTGTCCGGAGGACTTCCGAGCATCGCTTCAACGCAGATTGCTTTTGTCAGTTCCCGCAGTGGCACCAAAGAAATCTGGGCCATGGACTACGACGGTGCCAATCAGCACCCGCTCACTTCCTTGCGTACCATTTCCCTGACGCCGCGCTGGTCTCCTGACACCTCGCGCATTGCTTTTACCTGCTTTGCCTCAGCGGGTGGCTTAACCAGTGCGCAAATCTGCATGTATTCTCTCGACGCCGGAAAAGTTGTCACTTTCCCGCGCTTTCGAGGAACCAACATCACTCCGGCATGGTCTCCGGACGGCGCTCAGATCATCTTTTCCTCTTCCATGCAGGGCGGGCCCGAACTGTACGTTACCGACGTCAACGGCGGCCGTCCGAAGCGCCTCACCAATTCCAACGGCGCCAACATGTCTCCGGCCTGGAATCCAAAAACCGGACAGACGGTCGCTTTTGTCAGCGATCGCGGCGGTGTCCCGCAGCTCTACATGATGAATTCCGACGGCACCAGCACAACCCGGCTGGACCTGCCGGACATGGGTTACGTGATCGATCCCGCTTGGGCGCCTAACGGACAGCTTCTCGCTTTCAGTTGGCGTCGCCCCAGCGGTAACTATGACATTTACGTGATGGACGCCTCGTCGCGCCAGCTCGTCGAACTCACGCGCGATGCCGGTCGCAACGAGCGCCCCAGTTGGGCGCCCGATGGGCGTCACA
This sequence comes from Saccharimonadales bacterium (SeqCode), assembly GCA_035317965.1. Taxonomy (GTDB): domain Bacteria; phylum Acidobacteriota; class Terriglobia; order Acidiferrales; family UBA7541; genus Acidiferrum. The sequence continues at coordinate 17,762 of DATHFT010000055.1, forward strand.
TCGTCTTCGAATCCACGCGTGGCGGCTCACGTCAAATCTGGACCATGCTGGCGGACGGCTCGCAACCGCACCAGCTCACTACAACGGGACACAATGAATCGCCCAACTGGTCACCTAAATAGGCTTTTGCCGCGTGCGACTTTTGTGCGCAATGTATAATATATCGTGATACGAGATATTACCCGGACCCAGCCCGCTGGTGGTACGATTCTTCAATCGGTGGGAGCAAACACGGGATTCTACTGTCGAGGAGAAAACGCATGATTCAAGTTTCACGAAATTTTTACAAGGGATGTTTGGTTGCCGCGCTTGCCGCGACTGTTTTGGCCGCTGGTTGCGGGAAGAAGCCGGCGAAACAGCCGCCAGCGCAGGCGGCGCCGCCGCCCGCGGCCGCGCGTCCTACGGTTACCATTCAGGCCAATCCCGCCTCGATCAGCAAAGGTGAGTCCAGCACTTTGACCTGGAGTTCGACCGATGCCACGTCGGTGAGTATCGCTCCTGAAATCGGTGCCGTGACGGCGCAAGGTTCCACCAAAGTGACGCCGGCGGATTCGACCAGCTACACAATCACCGCTACAGGTCCCGGCGGCTCTTCCGATGGCACCGTCCGCGTGACCGTTGCTGCTCCTGCTCCGGCTGAACCGCCGGCCCACGAACCCTCGGCGGACGAACTGTTCCTCCGCGAAGTCCGAGACGCTTACTTTGATCTCGACAAGGCTGACATCCGTACTGACGCCCGCGATGCGCTCGGCAAAACCGCCGAATTCCTTCGCAACTATCCAACACTGAAAGTCACCATCGAAGGTCATTGCGATGAGCGCGGCTCGACGGAATACAACTTGGGCCTTGGCGATCGCCGGGCCAGCGCCGTCAAGCAGTATCTCGTCTCTCTGGGCATCGCAGCTGATCGCCTGAACACCGTCAGCTACGGCAAAGAAAAGCCTTTCTGCATGGAGACCTCCGAGGCCTGCTACCAGCAAAATCGCCGCGGGCACTTCGTCAAGTCCAATTAGGTTGTTCCGGTTTGCGAATCCAGGGGCGGGGTTTCTATCCCGCCCTTGCTTTTTGCAACGCCGTTTTTGACGTAGACTTGTTTTAGCCCGGCTTTTGTTTGACCTTGTAAAGGCGAATTTATTTCGCCCGCTTTAGGCTTTGCTTTTGTTTTGGACTTGTTTTTGCACGGGCACGACTCGAGTTGTGCCGTAAGCGGCAAAGAACACGAGGGCTTGGACCTGTGAAAACCCTTTGCCAGTTTTCACCGCAGCACTGAGGAGGCTTTCCATAATGCGAAACCGCAACGTTGCAGCATTTACCGCCGCTCTAATGGCCGGCGCCATCGCAGGCAGCATGGCGGGCCCGCGGCCTGTCAATGCCGTGGCCCGCGAAATCATCGAGCTCCAGCGCGACGTAACCACCCTGCTCCAGGGACAGAAAGATCTCGCCAACCAGATGACGCAGGACCATACCGTGCTCAAGACCCTGGTTGAACAGACCGGGGACAGCGTCAACAAGCTCGGTGGCACTGTCGGCTCGATGCAAAAATCCGTTCAGGACGTCCAAGCCAATTCGGGCGCCCGCCTGGACACCATGTCCACCCAGGTGCAAGGTCTGTCTGACAATCTTGAAGAGATCAAATCGCGTCTCGGCAAGCTCAACCAGCAACTCGTCGACCTGCAAAACACAGTGCAGAACCTCGATTCTAAGATCTCCGGTTCAGCTCCTGCAACCAGCGGGGGCTCGGCCCCGCCGGCGGCTGCTAATCCAAGCGGTGGAGCTCCTGTCGCTTCCAACAGCGCCCCGGGTGGTCCAGCCCCCTCCGCCGACTCTCTTTATTCAAACGGCCTCCGCGACATCACCGGCGGTAAATACGATCTGGCCCGTTCCGAATTTCAGGACTATTTGAAGTATTACGGAGACACCGAACTCGCTTCAAACGCGCAGTTCTATCTCGGCGAAATCGCCTATTCCCAAAAGCAGTATGAACAGGCCGTCAACGAATACGACAAAGTTCTCTCCAACTATCCCAAGAGCTTTAAACTCGCACCTGCCCACTTGAAAAAAGGAATGGCGCAGCTTGAGGTCGGCCAGAAAACATCCGCCATTCGCGAACTCCGCGAAGTGATCAAGCGCTATCCGGGCACTGAAGAAGATCGCCGCGCCCGCGCCAAACTCAAAGAACTGGGAGTCGCTGTCACCGTAGCCCGCTAGTCTTGTTTCGCGGCTCGCCGCAATGCCCAGAGCAGTTCCCACCTACTGGAACGTCGCAAAGCTGTCCCTCGACAGAAATCCTGTTCTCCCGCGATTCCTGCAACCTCGGCATGCGACAGAATTCGTTTACGACATGAAATCCCACTCACCCTGCATCCGCAGTTCAGGAAAGTGTTATCCTGCCCCCCAAGAAAAAATTCCGCTCAACAGGTGGTACATGGACAAATTCCCAGATTTCACGCTCACCGGACAAGTCGCCCTCGTCACCGGAGCCGCCCGCGGGCTGGGGCGCGCTATCGCCCTAGCCTTCGCCAATGCCGGCGCTGACATCGCTCTCGGCCTGCGCGACAAAAATTCCGCCGCCGACCTGGCTCACGAAATTGAATTCCTCGGTCGCAAAGTCCTCCGGCTGCAAATGGATGTCACTCACCTGGCTCAGATTTCCAGCGCCATCCAAACCACCGCCCAACACTTCGGCAAGCTCGATATCCTTGTCAACAACGCCGGCGGCGGCGTTAGCGCCCCTGCCCTTGAAATGACCGAACGCGACTACGACGAAACCCTCGACATCAATCTCAAAGCTACGTTTTTCGCCTGCCAGGAAGCCGCCAAAATCATGATTCGCCAAAATGGGGGCCGTATCATCAACATGAGCTCGCAAGCCGGATTCGCCGCGCTTCCGACCGAATCCGCCTACTGCGCCAGCAAAGCCGCCGTCTCCCATCTCACCAAATGCCTTGCCGTTGAATGGGGCACCTACAACATCACCGTTAACGCCGTCGCTCCCACTTTTATTGAAACTCCGGGTACCGATCCCGCTCTCTGCGATCCGGTATTCCGCGCCGATGTCATTGAACGCATCGCCGGGCTCCACCGCATTGGCCAGCCCATGGAAGTCGCCGGCGCCGCCATTTTCCTGGCCAGCCCCGCCGCTTCCCTGATTACCGGCCACACCATCCTGATCGACGGCGGCTGGACCGCCCGTTAGCGCAAGCGTCTCGGGCTGGTAGCGGCGAACGGATCCCGCCTGTCCAATTTGCTCGCCTCCCTATTCCCCGCTACCCTACCAATCCATGCCTGTCCAACTCTCCGCCCAACAGATCGAAATGGCTTCGGCCTTCGTCTCCGAATACATCACCAAACAGCAAGCGCACTTCCTTGACCGAGCCGCGAGTCTCACTCCCGACCAAAAATCCGCCATGAAACATTTCTTCCGCGAAGATCTCCTTGAATCCGTCCGCACCCTCACCCTGAGTGGCGAACGCATCGAAAATCCGGGCTTCTACACCATGCTTAGAATGTTCGGCTTCAAGAATCTCCCAGACTTCGCACAAATGGCCGCCGTCACGTTCCATCAGGTCATCGTCTCCCACCAGCCGTTGTCGTCCGAGCTGCTCTTCCACGAACTCGTCCATGTCGAACAGTACCGCCAGCTCGGAACTGTCCGCAGCTTCGCCAATCTCTACGTTCAAGGATTCCTCGCCGGCGGCGGCTATGACGCCATCCCGCTCGAAGTGAATGCCTACTCGCTCGGAGCCCGTTTCGAATCCGACTCCGGGTCGCCGTTCTCTGTCGAATCCGAAGTCTCCTCGTTCCTGGCCCGGCGCAACAATTGAGCCAGCTGCCAGCCACGGCCGCGCACAGCACTTCTCCACACGGCTACAGCGTTCTCCGCCCACATTTAGCGGATTGTCCCAATGGAATCGTTTCTGTCGCGGATTAATATCGCTTTGTCAGCAATTGCAACCGACCTGAGGAGGCACTTGTGTTACGAATACTCGCAGCGATCTTAATTATTGCGTGGCTTTTGGGCTTTACCGTATTTCACGTCACCGCAGCCTTCATTCACGTTCTGCTCGTTCTTGCCGTGGTTTTCTTCCTGGTGCACCTGTTCAGCGGCCGCAGCAGCGCCACTTAGGAGCGGGAATAAATCGTCGCCG
>DATHFT010000056.1:0-15615 GCA_035317965.1 Saccharimonadales bacterium (SeqCode)
TAAGCATTGCGCCAGCAGCGCCTTTTTGCTAACCTCCGCCGCAACGTCCTACCAGTGGAGGAATGAAGATGGCATTTTGCAAAGCTTGTGGGCAGGAAATTGGCGAAGCGGGGTTTTGCCCGAAGTGCGGTGCAGCACAAGGCGCCGGGGCGGCGAGTGCCCCAGTGGTGCCGACCGGGACAACCGATTCAGCTTCGGGGGGCCTGGAAGAAAACGTTGCGGGATTGCTTTGCTATCTGTTCGGCTGGGTCGGGGGCTTGATTTTCCTGCTCATTGATAAGCGCCCCTTTGTGCGGTTTCATGGAGCCCAATCCCTAGCCCTCTCGCTGCTGTTCATACCCGTTTGGATCGGGTATTTGATTTTTTCCTTCATTCTGACGGCCATCACAGCGGCCATGCATTTCCCGATTGGGTTTCTCAGTTTTTTCCTGTTCCCGCTGATTGGGCTCGCTTTTCTTCTGACCTTCATCTTTTGCATGTATAAAGCCTATCAGCATGAGAAATTCAAGTTGCCTCTCATCGGCAATTTGGTTGAGGGAATGCTCAACAAATAGATTCGATTGCAGCCGAGAAACGGTTCAGCTCCGCCGCCCTCCCCCGTGGGGGGCGGCGTTTTTTCTTTGCGTATTCAGATTTCAACCAGAAGACCTTTCCGCTTGACTTCTATTTCCGCTGACCGCACCCTTTAATGCTTTAGCAACGCCTGCCCAGGGCGCATACAGAACGAAAGGCTCACTCGCTCGAACCTATGACCCGCGTCCGGCTCTGCTACCACGACCGCTGTTTCGACGGCACCGCTTCGGCTGCACTTTTCTATCGCTTCTACCGCGAACGATTTGACGAAGCCGCCGAATTTGGTTTCAGCGGGATGACTCACCGCGCCGCCCAACCCTGGGAACCTGGTCTGTTCGACGGCGATGAGAACGTCATCGTCGACTTTAAATATTCCAATTCGCCCAAAGTCACCTGGTGGTTTGACCACCACCAGAGCGCCTTCCTCACGCCCGCTGACGCCGAACACTTTCGTACGCACCCCGGGCCGCACAAGTTTTATGAGCCGGACTACAAATCCTGCACCAAGCTCATTGCCACCGTGGCAAAGGAAAAATTCGGATTTGACACCACGCCACTCGCCGATCTGATCCATTGGGGCGACATCATCGATGGTGCGCAATATCCAACGGCGGAATCCGCGGTGGCGCTCCAAGAACCGGCGACACAGCTTGCTTTGGTCATTGAGGCTGCACCGGAAGAAGGTCTGCCCGCCCGCATCATTCCGGAACTGGCCTACCGCTCCTTGCCGGAAATGATCAAATTGCCGCTGGTTGCGCAACATCTCGCACCACTCCTTGAGCGCCACCGCAAATCCATGGACATTATTCGTGAGCGCAGCGAAGCCCGCGACGGCGTCATTTTCTTCGACGTCAGCGATATCGACATCGAGGGCTACAACAAATTTATCCCCTATTTGCTGCATCCGGAGTGCGTTTATTCTGTCAGCGTGATCTCTACTCCGGTGCGCGCCAAAGTCTCCCTCGGCACCAACCCGTGGAACCAATCGACCGCCGACCAAAATCTGGCCACCCTGGCAGAAAAATTCGGCGGCGGCGGCCATCAACGAGTCTCGGCGATTTCTTTTCCGCCCGATGACCTGTCCCGTGCCAAAGAAGTGGCAAAAGGTTTGACAGCCACACTGCGAGGCAAATAGTCCGCGCCGCAGAAGCCAGTCTCGCCGGCAAGCACAGGTGTTCGACAAAAATTCGAATCTTAGGTAGAATTCTAAAACTGTGGACCGGTAGCTCAATGGTAGAGCAGTTGACTCTTAATCAACGGGTTGGAGGTTCGAGTCCTCCCCGGTTCACCAGTAATTCCAACAAAACAAAGGTATTACGCGGATCTGAATTTGTCTTTTTGCCCGCATCTGGTTTGTGTGGGACAACTCGCATTGAAAGACTAGAGCGTTTTGAGGAAGGCGACGAGATCGTCTTTGTCTCGTTGCGACAAGTGCAAGGCAAACCGTGTGTTGTAGAAATCCAAGGCTTCTTCAAGCGTCGCTGCCGAGCCGTTGTGGAAATAGGGCGCTCGGCCAGCGAGACCGCGCAGGATGGGACCTTTGAATTTGCCGATGTCAGCGCACTTCCCGGTCACCATCGCGCGACCGATGTCAGACACCTGAGTCACGACTCCCGTCGCGTTGCACATCAAGGTAATCAGCGGGAGATCGGGGCTCCGGCGTGCAGCGTCAACGAGGCCAATATTGAGTGGCGCAGGCACGGAGTGATCACCGACGTTCGGTGAATCGTGGCAGGTACCGCAGAAGCCGTTGATCGTATCTACTTTCAGCACGTCGTTCAGGCCCGCGACACCAGTAATCGGAATCGGCAGGGTATTGAAAAGTTTTTGTCCGCGCGCCACCGCCCGCCGGGCCCTCGTGTGCTCGTCGTATCGACGGTCGTCCGTGTGAGCCCACTCGTCGTAGAGGCTAAAGATAGTTGGTGAAAAAACGGCACCGGTGGGATTGAGTCCCAGCGGATCATTGATCCCGATGAAGAATTCCTGGTTGGCAAGCGGATGCGGCCCACCCTTCGCGCCGTCGTCGCCGAGATCGCCCGCTTCTTCGTCTCGCGTCTGCGCGGTGAAAATCCTGGTTTCAAAGTCGATGATTTCTTGCACCTGTTCCGCAGTGGGAGGCGGCCCTTGCGCGTGGATCATGGTCGCGTCTGCGGCCTGCTGCGCGAGATCAAAATGGATCGGCTGAAAATTGCCCCCGGCGTCTTTGAAGGTTTCGCGTCCGTCCCACATGACTGTGCTCAGGTACGGAATGTTGGTGGTCGGAAGCGGCCGTCGATAGACGGAAATCACACTCGTGCTGGTACAACCGTACGGATTGTCGTTGTTGAGGATCGTAAACTCCGCGTTCGTGGGAACCTGTTGTTCGATGCGGATGAGCCCTTTGGTTAAAAGCAGGCTGTAGGCGGCGCGGCGCGCCCTTTCGGTTGAAACATCTTGTGTTGGACAGCCGGAGCCATCAATGCTCCTGAAAATCGGATCCGTTCCATGCGTGGCATTGAAGCGGTCTCGAATGTGTGCGGGCGTAACCGACCATGCGTCGCTCGCCTGGTGGCACGTGACGCAGCGACGGCCATTCGTACCCAAGTCTTCAAAGAAGGCGTTGTTGGTCATGTCCGTTGGACCGCCCACGTTGAAGTTGGCAAAGCGCCCCACCGGATCTGAGAATTCCTGATAGCGCGGCACGAATTGATTGCGGTTGTGCGCCACAGCCAGTCCCCCCAGGCTGGTCAAGAGGAGTAAGCACAAAAGCACGGTGACCCGCTGGTTCTGCCGGAATTTGCCGTCACGAAACGCAGGGTCTGAACCTTGCCAGCCCGATGGCGCCTTTCTGCCGAAAAGAGAGCGCAATTTGCTCCTGCACCACTCCAGCGCCAGGAGGAACGAATAAACGACATTGCCGCGCGGTGAGTACCTCAGTCGCATCGCAGCTGGCGCGTGAGCCGGCTGGGTCGGCTCTGTATTTTCCGTGGCGACCGATTGGATCGCTCGCGACTCTTTTGCTGGTGTCTCGATTTTCATGGTCAACGCTCCCTAAGATTTGCGGTCGTTCCGGCGCTGACCTACGATTTGCCGCTTCGCAGCACCACGATCCCAGCCAGAACCAAAGCGACTCCAGCGAGGCGCGCGACCGAACTGCCTTCTTTCAGGAAAAACACACCCAAGGAATAGGCGGAGATGGCTTCCAGGCCCAGAACCACGATGTAGGTGATGACCATCTGGTGACCGCGCATGGCGATGGTCTGCAAGCTCGCGCCCGAGATGAAAAAGGCAAATACAAGCAGAGTGGGGCGGAACTCCGTTAAGCCGGCAGAGGCCTTCATGAAATATCCGCCGATCGCGAACAAAAGAGCAGCCAAACAAGTCAACACGGTGAACATTTGCATTCTCCCTGGCGCGCGGCCCCGCCGCCGGTGACCCGAGCGCTCATAGACAAATCGTCCTCAACGGAGGAAACCCATTGAAGTTCACCGAGGCATAACTGCTCGAGTAGGCGCCGGTATTCACAATCTCAATGCGATCGCCGCATTCGAGGTCGAGTGGCAAGTGGTAGCCAGATTTTTCATAGAGGATGTCCGCGCTGTCGCAGGTTGGCCCGGCGAGCACGATCGGGCCCGGTGGGCCAGTGCGCGCAGTCCGGAGCCGGTACTTGATGCTTTCGCCCAGCGTTTCTGCCAAGCCGCCAAACTTCCCGACATCGAGATAAACCCAACGGGTGCGATCGGAGCGTGATTTCTGCGCGACAAGTACAACCTCGGTCTGAATCACTCCGGCTTCTGCCACGAGAGACCGGCCAGGCTCCAGCATTACCTCTGGCCGCGAGCCGCCAAACGCCTCGCCGAGTGACTCTTCAATCGCTTCAGCAAAGCGCCAGAGCGGGGGGACGGTTGTTTCATAGGGAACGGAGAACCCGCCTCCGATGTTTACGGTGTCCAGGGCGAGGCCTTCATGGCCGAGTCTTCGGAACAGTCCCGCCGTTTCAAGTAACGGTTTTCTCCACTGAGTAGGGTCGGTCTGTTGCGATCCGACATGAAACGCCAGACCGACCGGTCGCAATCCAAGCCCGCGAGCCAGCAGGAGGAGCTCAGCAACCATCTCCAGATCACAACCGAATTTTTTCGAAAGCGGCCAGCTGGCATTCTCACCCGTCGTCTGCAACCTGCACATGACGTCTGAGGAAGGAGCGTGGATCGCCAGCTTGCGCAGTTCGGCTTCGCTATCGAATGCAAATCGGCGAACGCCACAGGCAAACGCATAGGCGATGTCGGCCGCCTTCTTGATGGTGTTTCCGTAGGACAAGCGGGAGGGACAGGCGCCAAGAGCAAGACACATTTCCAGTTCGAAGCGGCTGGCAACGTCGAAGCTGGCGCCCAGTGTTTCGAGGACTCCTACGACTTGCGGAGCCGGATTGGCTTTCACCGCGTAATAAACGGACTCCCGGGGAAAGCAAGCGCGTAATTCGTGATACCGGGCTTCGATCACGTCCAAATCGACAGCAAGAATGGGCGTCTCCGGCCGGGTCAGCAGAAACCCCTCAAGCTTCCCAGTCAACCCGAGAGCTTCGCGCTGCGGTTGTTCGGCTAAGACTATTCTCATCCGAGCCTCGATCTGTGAAGTCGCTGTTCAATGATCTGAGCGTGCGCCGAGGGTGCTGGAAGTCCCGAATTCTGGCAATGGCGCGGAGATGACGATTTTCTAGAGATTTTCTGACGCCGCAATCGATAGAAAACAATTAAGATTGCTCCACGTCACAAAAAATCGAATAGAATGTGGCCACGGTTCGAGGTTGCTGCCCGTGGTTTCAAGACACGTCCCATTTGCCGATCGAGTCCGCCTTGGGGAGGACTTCGAACTCGACCTGCGCGCCTATGAACTGCGTAGGGCTGGGCGCGTGCTCAAACTGGAACGCATACCCATGGACCTGCTGGTCCTGCTGGTCGAGCATCGCGGAGAACTGGTTACGCGCGACCAGATCATGGAGAAGATTTGGGGCAAAGATGTCTTTCTCGATACCGACGCCAGCATCAATTCTGCGATCCGCAAGATCCGCCAATCTCTGAAGGACGATCCCGACCAGCCTCGCTTTGTCCAGACGGTGAGCGGAAGGGGCTACCGCTTCATTGCTCCGATCGCAGGAATCACTCCAGGCGACGAACCTCCGACCTCAGAACCTACCGGTGGAGGCCGGGAAACGAGGCCGGCTCCGACGGTAACGGCTACGCCGAGCGCAAGTTCGCTTGGCAAACGCAGGTGGCCCGTCGCGGTCCTGGCCATTTTCATTGCCCTCGCCGCCGCCGCTTTGATTGCCGCCATCGGCCACCGGACGCACTCCCGTGCAAACCGGCTGACGGCCGAAGACACAGTCATGCTCGGGGATTTCTCCAACTCAACGGGCGATCCTATCTTCGATGAAACGCTAAAAGAAGCGCTCACCGTTTCGCTGCGCCAGTCGCCGTTCCTGAACATCCTTCCGGAAAGCAAAATCGCCAAGACCCTGAAACTGATGACCCGCGAACCGACTGTCGCGATCACCCCCGCCGTGGCCAATGAAATTTGTCAGCGGGCGGGCAGCAAAGCTTACATAGCCGGAGCAATTGGGAGTTTAGGGACGGAGTATGTATTGGGACTAAAGGCGGTGAACTGCCGCAGCGGGGATACCCTGGCGCAAGAACAGGTAACCGCATCAAGTAAAGAACAAGTTCTGCCCGCACTCGGCAGTGCTGCGACAAAACTTCGCGGGGAACTTGGCGAGTCCCTGTCGACTGTCCAAAAATTCGACGTGCCACTGACGGAAGCGACGACTTCTTCGCTCGAAGCCTTGAGGGCCTACAGTCAAGGATTGAAAACATGGAACACAAAAGGAGAAGTCGAAGCGCTTCCGTATCTCAAGCGGGCGCTGGAGTTGGATCCAAAATTTGCCAGCGCTTACGTTTCTTTAGGAACGGTTTACAGAAATCTCGAGAACCCCGCTTTGGCAGCCGAAAGCATATCGAAGGCGTATGAACTGCGCGAACGCGTTTGCGAACGTGAGAGATTCTACATTTTGGGACACTACTATATCGATGTTACCGGTGAACTCAATAAAGCGCTCCTTGTTTACCAGCAATGGAGGGAGGAATATCCGTCCGATCCGACGCCGCGAACGAACTCGGGGAACATTTACCTGTCCATGGGAAGCTATGAGAAAGGTCTGGCACAACATCGCGACGCCTTGCGCGTGGAGCCAAACGGAGTTTTGATCTATGAAAATATCGCTGTCGCGAACATCTATTTGAACCGCCTCGATGAAGCCACCGCCAGTGTACAAGCGGCATTTGCCCGCAACTTAGACGACGTAACGCTGCACCAATTGCTCCAGCAGATTGCCTTCTTCCGAGGAGATACGGCCAGCGAGGAACGCGAGTTGTCGTGGGGGATGAGTAAGCCGGGTGTGGAGGACATTTTTCTGGTTGGTCAGGCCGATTTCGAAGCGTCACAGGGACACATCGCAAAGGCGCGGGCCTTGTTCCGGAGGGCGGTGGACTCCGCCGTTCGGAATGGTTCGAAAGACACAGCGGCTTTTTGGCTAGGACAAGACGCTCTGTGCGAAGCAGAGATTGGCAATTTTCAGGAAGCCGTCAAGGCCAGCGAGGCTGCTATCGCTCTGGCTCCAAATCAGTACACGCAGATAGTCGCTGCTCTGACGTTCGCACGGGCTGGGAAACAAGCTCGTGCGACGACGATTGCGAATCAGCTGGATCGCGACAATTCCTTGAATACGCTCTTGCAGTCCTACTGGTTGCCCTCGATTCGAGCTGCCATCCAGCTGAAGCGTGGCGACGGCGTCGCCGCCGTACAATACCTGCAGTTGACGGCTCCTTACGAGTTGGGCGCTGGAGTAGGACCGCTTGGTGTCCTGCTTCCGCCTTTTCTTCGCGGCGAAGCGCTGATGCTGGCGCACCAGGGGCCCGCAGCGACCGTCGAGTTTCAGAAAGTCTTAGAGCACCGCACGGCCACAACATTTGTGATGGCCAGCCTCGCCAAATTGCAACTGGGCCGGGCGTACGCGATGTCCAATGAAACGTCAAAAGCGAAGAGCGCATACCAGGATTTTCTGACCCTTTGGAAGGATGCTGATCCCGGTCTCCCCGTTCTGAAGCAAGCGAAAGCCGAATACGCACGCTTGAAGCCGTCTACGTAAACACCCAACTAAAGAACCACCCTGCCCAGAATCACGCTGGGGTCGTCCCGAACTCATGTCCAACTTCCAGAATCGTCTCCACGCGACGGAATTCGTAGTAGGTGAAGAAACCTGGATGAGCTTGGGGCGCGGGCCTAGGGCGCGTTTCGGATCTCCCAGCCGAAGATTTCGCTGCCGGGCGCCTTGGTCAGATCGCGCCAGACCCGGCAGTCGCTTCTGACCATTTCATTTCGCCACAAGAGAATTAGTGTGTTTGGATCCTTATTTCTTGTCCGCGGGTTTTGCCGAATACATGTGGCTTTTAATGGTGTTCTGTTTACGCGCGACGCTGGCAGTCCAGACTTCCTGTAACCCCGCGATGCGGGCCAGATCGCCGGCCACTCGCTTGGCCTCCGGCGAACCTGGTCTCACCAAATTCGCGCCCGAGAAGTGCGGTTCGCTGTTTTCAAAGACCGAGCCATCCATGCGCTTAAGCATGGCAAATTCTCCGTGCGAATAATAGCCATCGGAACCGAACATGTTAAAGGCCATGAGGTACACGGTGCGATCCTCGAGGCCGGGATTCCAGAAGGGGAGACCTTGCTCAAAGTTCCGGTCGGAGGCAATGCCTTCAAGATCAAGCAGGGTCGGCGAGATATCGATGTGAGACGTGATCCACGGAAAGGTTTTTTCCTTGGTTAGAACCTGAGGAGCGTAAAGAAAAAGGGGCACGTGGAAGCTGTATTCATCAATCATGCCGCCTGCGAATGTTTCATCTTCCTGGCGGCTGCGAATGCCATGATCGCCGGTGACCAGAATGAGCGTTTTGTCCAATTGGTGATGTTTTTCGAGGACCGCCAGCAATTCGCCCAGCCAACGATCCTGCAGGGCGAGTATGGCCCGGGCCCGTTTTTTTGGGTCCGTTTCATTGGCATTCTCCTCGCTATCAGGCCAAGGATGATGGCCGCTTTGCGGCAGGTACATGGCCACGAATTTCTGATCCGTCGAAAGCCAGGTTTCCATGTCCTGCTTCATCAACTCAAGAGCGAGCTGATCGCGGTAAATGCGTTCCTTCATCCAGGCTGGATGGTACGGCTGCAGGTAGACCTGGGGAGGGTCAACGACTTTTGGCGGCGCGAGGACTTGCTCGAAGCCGGCCTGCAAAAAGGTAGTTTCGTCGTTGCCGCCACTCCACGGCCGGGGAATGTAGACGCGGGCCTGATGGCCGGTTTGTCGCAACTGATGAACGATTCCCGGAAGGGCCAGATCGTGATGCTGTTCAACGGCGTCCAGAACCGAATCCGGCGAATACCAGGAGGTCAGAACGGAAAAAAGCGCTCGGGTGGTGAACGGGTAGGTGGAGTAGTGCTCGAGAGGCACAAATGATTTGGCGCGCAACCTGCGGAGGTTGGGCAGATCGGCCATCGGATCGTCGGCGGCCAGAATGGCTTCAGGAGCGGTTTCCAGAACGAAAAGAATCACGTTGCTGCCTTTCGCCTTTCCGAAATAGGCAGGGTCCCGCTCGTAGGCAGGAGAACTGGACATCTGCTGGTAGCGGTCGACCAGCTGCTGACGGCTAAGCCCGGCAAATTCATCGCTGTTCACGGCACCCGTATTCCACAGCGACTTCAGGGAAGTGACTAGAATGCTCTCGTGATAGATGGATCGCGGCAGCCGAGACAACCACGGGATCGGAATGGTGATGCAGACAAGGCACGCTGCGACAAGTGGAAAGAACCCTGCCGGAGGATTGGCCCACTTCGAATCGCGTCGCAATTGCCAGCGGCGAACGGCCGGGGCCAGCCGTTTGTAGGCCAACGGCAAACCAACCAGGCCGACAATAAGCAGCAGCAGATGCTTGAGTTTTAGATATTGAGTAATTGTTTCAGGATGCGCCCACCCCCAGCTCACGGCTGTGCGGATCATCTGCCAGGAGAGCCAGCGCCCCATCACGTGCATGGAGCGCATCTGGATGTACAACAGGAAGAAGGTCGCGGCGCTCAAGAACCCGACAGTCCATGTTCGCAACGCGGCAGGCAGGTAGCGGCACAAGACCCACAAAGCCAGCGGAACCAAAACGAACATCACGAGAGCGTCCATCCGAAAAAAAGACAGTTGTTCCCAAAAACTGAGTCCAAAATCGTAAGACCCGATAGCCCCCGGCAACGATTTTTCCAGGCGGCCCATTGCTCGGGCGGCCAGGCGAAAGCCGCGTCCATCGTCGAGCAGGGAGTATTTGACGTGCAGGGCAAACAGCGCCGGGACCAACCAGAATAGTACGGCGGCCGCGGCATCCCTCCATTTTCGATTTTCATTTAGTTCGGTGTTATTTTGCTTGTCGGTAAACATACCTCAGCCTTTGGCGTGGCGAAAATTCGGTCAAAATCCGCCACGCGAGATGGTGTAAATAGTGAACGGAATATTAATGAACGATTACAATTTTGTTAGAGAGAGCCCCAGAATGCAAGAGTTCGATCGTTGCAAGTTGTCGAGAAGAAAAAGCTGGCTGGGAATGCAAAAATAAGGGCCAGAATCAATGTTTGCATCGCGGTCGAGCAGCACCCAGCGTGTAGGCACAAGCGTCCGGCACTGGAACTTTGCTTTCCTGGGGACTACAATCGTTTTGCGTTTGACAGCGGACGCAGCCCGTCATCTAGTATAAAGAACGAACATGCAATTTGTCGGCAAGTTAACGGCAACGGATTTGAGTGACGTGCGCAAAGACGCTCGTTCAAAGACGTATTGGGGTGCGCTCGGGCCTCGCGCCATCCCGCAACTCCTGGTTCGGTGCTTGGCAGTGCCCCTCGCTTTGGCCAGCATGGTTGCCGCATCGCTTGTGGGCCTGCTTTCTTTCGGATGCTATGGTGCGGCCGCGCTTCTGGAAAGGGTTCGTCCCCTGCGCGACGGCTATCGATTTCTCTCTCGCGCCTACGACCGATTCCTCGACCGCCTCGGGCAACAAGTTCTCCGGGACTCCCGAGATACCCCAGCGTTACGCGTCATGGTTTCCGTCAGTCTTACCGCGGTTCCCATTTTCGTGATCCAACTCTTCTTACTGAAGCCTCGCCTTCTGCTCGTGATCGCTTTCTATCTTTCCCTGTTCGGTCCCAAGTTTCAGCGGTCGGTCCGGATGTTCAGCGCCAAACACATGGAGGCGCACCGCCCGCAAGGGTACTTCTCGGAGAAATACGATAAGGTCTTCGGCCGCTACGTCGAATTCTTTCTCGGATATCTGTATGGAGACCTTCCAGAACTGGGTCGAACCGTTCATGTCCGTCTCCACCACAAAGAGAACGGCGGACCCGAGGACACTGTCGCTACCAGCGGCTACGATCGAACCAGTCGACTGCATTTCCTTTGGTATCTTTCAGACAACATCTGGACGACGCTGGGGCTCGTTCCCTATGCCTACTTTAAGGCCAGGGGCGATGCAAGGAACCAAAAACGAATGTTAGGGGGGATTCTGCGGTACCTCGTCTATTTTGGAGCTGTCTTTCTCTACGATTGGAGAATTGGGATCCTGTACGTGCTCATTCCTCTTCTCTCCATGAACTTCATCATGGCCATCACCTCATGGGTCCAGCACGCTTTTTGTGACCCAGCTCGCCCCGAGGATTATTTTGTGAATACCGTGACCGTCATTGACGACGTGAATTTCATGAACGAAGGTTACCACCTCTGTCATCACCACCGTTCTGGCCTGCACTGGACCGAGATGCCAGCCCATCTCGAGCGCATTCGCGACAAGATGAGAACGGCCGGCTCCTTGGTCTTTCAGGACATGGATTTTATGCGGCTTTTCATTGAGTTGACTCTCCTGCGCAGAATGGATGTGCTTGCCGAGAAACTTGTCCCCTGGGAGCCCATGAATCATGAACAGAGGCTGGCTTTGCTGGCGAACCGAACTAAGTCTCCGAGTGCGTAGGGCGCCCATCGTCCATATGGAGCTGCCGTGTCGCCTGTTTCAAAAGTCGAACTTCGCAGGCTCGCCAGCAGGCGAGCAGTTAGGGAGTTGCTGCAAAACTTGGTTGCGGGCAAGGCCGACGCATAGGAGGCGTACCGCAGCCTTTACGGACTATGGTGCAGCAACAACGCGGCCGTTCAAGAATTTCGGCCACTCTTTAGGATGGACGGAAGCGAACCCGATGGACGCCTAAGTGTCACTGAAGAATTTCGCGAGCCAGTCTTGACTTCGGCAAAGCAAATCCTGCCGCAGCTTCTAGATTGATGCTTCCTGTTTCTCGGATGTGCCGAGTCCAGACGAACGTAATCACCGGAAGTCGGGCCTCATCGGATAGTGACAATCTGCCCCCGAAAGTTGGGCGGCGACCGCCCGAACAGCCTACAACTTCTTGCCGAACACACAATTTCTCCGTATGGAATCCACACGGTCGCTGGTGAACCGACGATTCGGGTGTGGTCCGCCTAGAGTGAGCCCACATCATGCACTACGGCCTTTGCCGGCAAGTTGGATTCCCCCAACGCTTGCTTGATTACGGCCAAGAGTTCGGCATTGTCCACTGGCTTTTGCAGAAAAGCCTTGGCCCCTGCCTTGGTCGCACGAACCTGATTTGTGTGTCCGTCTCGGCCCGATACTACAATGATGGGGATGACCGCCAGCGAGGGAACGTTCTTGAGACGTTCCATTACCACAAAGCCATCGCCTGCGGGAAGACCAAGATCCAGAATAATCAAATCTGGCTCGTGTTTCCTGGCCTGCGCGAGGCTGGTCAAAGCATCCGCCGCGAAGGAGACATCGTAGTTATTCGCCTTGAGGCGTATATACATGCCCTGACGTACGTCCGGGTCGTCCTCCACAATTAAAATTTTCTTATTGCTCATTAGCCGCCATCCTCTCTGAAATTTCCTGGTTCACTAGCTCTCGAATATCGGTAGCCGTATTTTCCAAAAAGTCATTCATCGTTTCGTACGTTTTTCGCCTAGCTGCGACCAGCGTTTTGTGAGAAATCGCAAGAACTAATCCTGCCTCCTGAATTGGTTCGCTAGAGTTCAATTGTTCCCGGATTCGATTCGAAATCGCTTCTCCGCCAATCGCATCGGTAACGGCAACAATGAAAAAAAGCTCTACAGCCCCTGTGGATCCCATTTTTGGTAAAAGCACGTCGAAATCGGAATGGAGACATCGTTGCAAAAGTGTACGAACAACGTGAGATTGCTCTGAGCGCACTTCATCGGACAGCCAGCCAGTTGGTGAGCCAATTTCCGTTACCACCACGGTAACCGCACGATTTGGGAGGCTTTTTTTCCCGAGTGCAGGAGCAATCAAATTTGATAGGGAAAAGACAGGCAGGGTCAATGTAAAAACAGCGCCTTGTCCCAATTCACTTTTGGCCCAAATCTCCCCGCCCTGCCGCGCAACCAGTTCCTTGCATATGTACAAGCCCAAGCCCAGTCCCTTTCGCCCGGCCACAGAAGGATCGGAAGTCTGGAACAGGCGTTCGAATATTCTTTCCGTCATGTCCGGCCTTATCCCGCAGCCGGAGTCCGAGATTTTCAGTTCCAAAAGATTCTGATTGTCCTGTTGGATCCGGGCCGTGATCTGAACAAGTCCGTTTGTCGGAGTGAACTTGATAGCGTTGTCAATCAGGATGATAAGAATTTGCCGAAGGCGCATAGGATCAGCACAAAGTGCAGGAAGGAGTTCCTCCAACTCGGAAGAAAGGGTAATTTCCTTCGCTATGGCCGCGCCTTGTAAGGTATTTATGGCATAAGCAATCGCCTCGGAAGCCGAAGTGCATTGCAACTCAATGGTAAGCTTTCCGGCTTGAACGCCAGTGACTTCCAGCAAATCATTAATCATGGATTGCAGCTGCTTAACGTTTTTATGAATGATGCCCAGGTATTCCAACTGTTCTGAATTCAACTCTCCCGCTAACCTGTCGCTGAGTATGGTTACAAACTGGTAGATGGCGGTCAGTGGGGACCGCAGTTCGTGGGAGACATGCGACAGGAACTCGTCTTTGAACTGCATCTGGTGAGCCAGAAGCGCGGCAGTCTCGGTTTGCATGCGGTGGCGCTCTATGGCATGCCGAAGCACTCGGGGCAGTGCGCGATTTTCGATTTGCCCTTTGATCAGATAATCCTGCGCGCCCTCTTTCATTGCATTGGCGGCAAGCGCTTCGTCATCGAGGCCTGTCAAAATTATCAGCGGGACGGTGGGAGCTGCAGCGCGCGCGCGCCGGACGGTCTCGAGACCATGCCCGTCCGGCAATCCCATGTCGAGGAGGACGATATCTACGCCGCCCTTCTCCAGGTGCACGACGGCTTCACTCATTCGCAGGAGATGCGTCAATTCAAAACTATCCGCTTTTTCTTTGTTAAACATCTCCCGGAGCAGGCGAGCGTCTCCCGCGTTATCTTCCACCAGAAGGACTTGGAGCGTCTTTTCTTTCAAGAGTGTTCTTCGCGCGGCAACTTGACCACGGATAACCAAAAACTGTCGATGCTTTTTATGACTTCCAGGAAGCCGCCGAGTCCCACTGGCTTTGTAATGTAACAGTTCGCGTGGAGCTTGTAGCTGCGCAGAATATCCGCCTCGGAGGCAGAGGTAGTCAAGATTACAACGGGAATGCTCATCAGTGCCGGACTCGCCTTGATTTCCCCCAGAACTTCTCGGCCGTCTTTCTTGGGTAGGTTCAGATCAAGCAAGATCAGATCCGGACGAGGAACATGGGCGTAATCGCCTTGGCGCCCCAGAAAAGACATTGCTTCTGCGCCATCCGACGCGACGTGCAAGTTGATATGCACCTTGGCGTCCTTGAACGCTTCGCGGGTGAGCCGGACGTCGCCGGGATTGTCCTCCACCAGCAGAACTTCAATCGGTGCTGCGCCATTTCCAATGGATTCCATTAGTTCCCATTTCTTTCCGGCACAGTGAAGTAGAAGGTTGAGCCCTTTTCGGGTTGCGACTCGACCCAGATCCTACCGCCAAGCCCGTCCAGCATTTTCTTGCAAATGGCCAATCCGATGCCGGTGCCCTTGAACTTTGTTGGTCCGTGCAATCTCTGGAAGAGGACAAAGATCCGGTCAAAGTACTGCGGGTCAATTCCCATGCCATTGTCGCGCACTGAAAAGATCCATTCGCCGCCGCCGTTTTTCGCGGCAGAGACATGGACCTGAGGCGTTTGTGCGCCGTGATATTTGATTGCGTTCCCCACCAGGTTCTGAAATACCTGGGCCAATTGTGTACCGTCCGTGGTGATCGTCGGCAACGGGTCGTGAGTCACAATCGCGCCGCTCTCCTCAATCGTTGCTCGCAAGCTGGCCAGGGCCTCGTTGAGGGCGGTTTCACCGGAAATCGCCCGAAGCGCCTTTCCATTTGTCCCTGCCCGTGAATAGGTCAGCAGATCCTGGATCAACCCCTGCATGCGAGTGGACCCGTCTACCGCATACGTGATGAACTCATCCGCGTCGGAGTCCAGACGCCCTTTGTAACGCTGGGCCAGGAGTTGGGTATAGCTGGCCACCATACGCAACGGCTCCTGGAGATCGTGGGATGCGACATAGGCAAATTGCTGTAGTTCGTCATTGGAACGTTTCAGTTCCCGCACCGTCTTCACCAGATGTTCCTCGGACTGCTTGCGTTCGGTGATGTTGCGGATCGCTGCCGTGACCAGGATGCCTTCGGCACTCTCCAGCGGACTCAGCATGATCTCGATGGGAAACTCGCTTCCATCCTTTTGTCGTCCCGTGAGCTCGATCCCGGTTCCGATCTGTTGTGCCAGCGCTTCGGCAGCGCTGCGGGTACCATCCGCGATCAGCCGTTCTGCGAAACCTTCAGGGATGATATTCGTGACCCGCTGGCCGACGAGTTCATCGCGGCTGTATCCGAACTGTTTTTCTGCCTGAACGTTCAGCAGAACGAT
>DATHFT010000057.1:0-14195 GCA_035317965.1 Saccharimonadales bacterium (SeqCode)
ACTGGCGCGGCGCTACGGTTTTGCGGACTTGTATGTCGTGCGCGATGAATGGAACCGGTATGAAGCCGGTGAGATCGCGCATATTGAAAACGTCTTGCCGTACGAGTCCAAGAAGCGAACCCTAAGCACTCTATCCGAGACCGAGGTCACGACGGTTGTCGAAAGCGAGACCACCGATACAGAGGAGCACGACTCGCAAACCACCGACCGCATGGAGTTGCAGCAGCATGCGCAGTCAGAAACTGACCTGGCGGTGCATGTCGCCGCCCAAGTGGATGTGCAGGCCTCGTATGGCTCGATGCAAATCTCGGCCTCGGTGGGCGGCAGCTTCGATTATTCTCAAAAAAACGCCGAGGACCATGCCTTCCAGCAGTCCCACGAAATGGTCACGCGTGCCGTCAAGCGCGTGGAGCAACAGGTCAAGACATCGCGGACGACGCGGTCGCTGCAACGGACCACCGAGGAGAACAAGCACGCCTTGGACAACAAATCCGGGCAGAGCGTCGTGGGTATATACCGGTGGGTTGACAAGGTCCAGCGCCTGCAATTGTTTCGCTACCCGCATCGGCTCTTGTTGGAGTTCGAAATTCCCGAACCGGCCGCCTACCTCACCTGGCGCCGGAAGCAGCCCCGGGGAGAGTTTCTGACGCCGGAACCAGTTGACTTGGTCCGGCGCGATGCCACGAAAGGCTACACACCAATCACGGACCTGCAAGAAAAGACCTCGCCGCTGCTCGCCACAGATATCACCAAAGATACGTATCAGTGGTGGGTCGCCCAGTACAACGTCACGGGTGCGCTGCCGCCTCCAGCTGACCGGGTGAAGATCAGCACCTTCTTGGAACTCAAAGAGGCCGTTCCCAGTGGCGGAGGTGGAGGCGGAAATTTTGGATCCACGGTAACAACCGACGACTCCCTTGTTGACAAGACGTATTTCGACTTGATTGCGCCCGGAGGCGGTGACTCGACCCAACCTGGCGTCGCAATCCCAGCTGGCTATCGATTACTGGCGTGGGGAGCGGCTGCCTATGCCGCGAACGTGATTGCGCTGCTATCGAACGCGACTCCTGTTTATTACCAGCCTGACATAGACGTTACCGTGGGATTGCAAGCAGTCCGGCTCACTCGTCAGGGACCGGGCACCATCGACGTGTGGTCGGACCTGCGCGATCAAAATTTTACTCTGAACGGCCCTTCTCCAAAGACGTGGAGATTTAGCGGAGCTGTCGCGTCTACCGCATATCCTAGCAACGATCCTGTAACTGGTGTGGTGCCGGTCACTGCTCGGGTAACGACATCCAAGGAGTGTCGCTTGCACGTCACGCTCGATTGTGTGCTGGCGGACAACAGCGTGGCCGTGCTTCAGTGGCAGCAGCAGACGTACGAACTCGTTTCACAAGCGTACTGGGCCCTTAAGCGCCAGCGAGCAGATGAGCAAGCGGCGCAAGCCACAGGTGCGGGCGTGGAAATTAAAGGCGACTCACCGGCACGGAACAAGGAAGTGATACTCGAAGAGTTGAAGCGCGGCGTGATCGAAATGCTCACCGGCGACAACTTCAAAGGCCGCAATGCCATGAAGCTTGTGGCCAATGGGCAACCGCCCGAGGTGAACCTGGACTCGGCCATCACCACTGCCGAAGAAATTCAGTTCATAGAACAGGCATTCGAGTGGGAAAACCTCACCTACGTGCTTTATCCCTATTTCTGGGGAAAGTATGAACGCTGGCCAGAGCTGGCTGACGTGACGGGGGCCGATGAGGACTTTGCTCGTTTCGTACGCAGTGGATCAGCCCGAGTTGTCGTGCCGGCCCGGCCCAAGTTTGAAAATCAAGTTTGCGCCTACGTTGATTTCGGAGTTTTGTGGGGGGGCGGACCCGTACCAACGGTCAATGATCCGGACTACTTGTCGGTCGCCGCGGAGATTATGGCTCAACAATTGCCACCGGATGACGGGGAAAAGCGCAGGAGCTGGGAAGTGCGACTGCCCACAACCCTGGTCTGGCTGGACAATGACAGCACACTGCCGAAAATTAACCCGCACCCGGTCCTTGATGCGCCGCCGGGCCAGGCTGCCAACACAACAGTCATTCCAGCGCCGCCGGGACCGTGAGTCGGCGGATTCTGTTAACTCTAACGAGCCGCTCACTCCCTAGTTCCGATTTGAAAATGCATAGCTCACCTATGTTCGCCAAGTTTGGCCCGAGGGACCTGGGAGTTAGCCCATGACTACGCCAAAGCCCTCGTCAGCAGCAGCAAAACCCCAGCCGGAACAGTCTGAGGCACGCAAACTAACGGCCGAAGACATAGAGTACCTGGCGCTTGAGGGCGGCGGCGGCAAAGGATTCGCCTACCTGGGCGCCATTGACATCCTTGAAAAAATCAAAGGCAAAGACGGCCGCAGCGTAATGGATCGCGTGAAAGGCTTTGCGGGAGCGTCCGCGGGCGCGATCACGGCCTTCTTACTGTCAATCGGTTACGACTTCAAATCGCTGAGTGCCTTCCTGAAGGACACCGACTTTGACTCATTCTATGATCCTCCGAAGCCGCGGATTCGACCGCAAGTGGGGACTTCCGGTGAGGAGGTCACCGAAGACTCTCCTGCCGAGCAAGCATTTATCAGCGGTGACTACCTGAAAATGCTAAATCAGATGACGGAGAACAGCACTGCAGACAACATACGATCGCTGGTTGCTTTCGATGCCCGGGCTTATGCGCTTGTTGCTCAACAGCTATCGCAAGCCCTGCGAAATCTGCAGTCTATTGAAGGCAAATTGCCAGCCGCGGCAAAGGTCATACTCGACAAAAAGAACTTCTACTACTATCTGGCGTACTTGCCAAACGATATGGGCTTATTTTCCGGCCAAGCGGCCCGAATCTTGTTCGAATCACTGCTCAGGCAGGCTGTGGCGAAGAAGAAAGGAGGGCTGCCATCTTCCTACAGCAACATAAACTTCCAGCAACACTGGGAAATTTTCCATAAAGAGTTGTTGTTCACAGGGACGAATCTGCGTTCAGGCAAGACTCAGTTATTTTCGAGAAATGATACACCGCGCTTTCCGGTGGCGGACGCCGTGAGAATCTCCATGGGTCTGCCTTGGGTCTTCAAGCCCTACGTTCTAAGGCGAAGAGATGACAAAAAAGATCCTCCCTGTGGCGTTTACGTAGATGGGGGAGTCTGGAACAATCTTCCGTTTCGGGAGCTGGATAGCAATCCTCCCTCTGAGAAACAACCCGCAACTGCTGCGCAAAAATCCAGCAAGACACCGGGAAAACCGACGCCGAGAACCCTCGGTTTGCGGCTGGAGATTGATGCGGCACCCAAAATCGAATCCGTTTTCGATCTTACCGCTCAAATGTTGTCTCACGGACTGGTTGGCAGCGGTGAAAGCCAGGTAATGGACAAGTACGTGAACCAGTGTATTGTTCTCGATACCCGCGGCCTCGACTTGCTAAGCTTTTCTCCCCCACAGGATCCTGCCGTCAATCTCCGGATTCTGAATCGATCACGGCGGGCCGTATGCCGCTATTTTGACTTGGACATCGACGTCATTCAGCCCAGCATACGCGACGACAAAGATGACCTGGATTCGGAGCAGGCCATGTCGGCGGCCGAAACTTGTGATTCAAACTGACAAAGGGACTGCGCGAGTTTTTCTGACGGCTTGGCCACGGCCAATGTCCTCGGCTTAGCTTATTGTGCTGTACTGTATTTAGCTTTTTGTGTTGAGCCGTCTTTTAGCCTTTCCTGCTTTTAGCGACGCGTGCCACTTGAACGGCCGGGAACCTTTTTCGGCCCGAGGCTTGTGGGGCGTAGATTTTGAATTGTGATAATCTGAGCAAACGTTTTCTCAAACAATTTCCCTGCTCGGCAATCAAGGACAGAAGCCCTGGCTTTAATGAGCAACAGAGGTGGAACTTGGAAATCGAATGAGCGCTATGTTTCATCCGTATTCCCGCTAGATTCTTGAACTCCACTACAGCCAAAGCTTACAGGCACCCTGCTCTTTCGAGCCGATTGGCCCCAGATTGGTATTGCGCCACATCCAGCAATCGTTTTCACAAAAGTCCGTGTCGTGCTATCCTTCTTTCCCATCACAGCCGCAAACTCCCTAGCTTGGAGGTTTTCCTATGCCCTCAGTCGCACGTCGACGCTTCCTGCAGCAATCGCTCGTGGCAGGTGCAGCCTGCTCGTCCGAACTCCTCTTCGGCAAATTGCTGGGTGCGCAAACTCCGATTGCAAATTCAAATGCGGTCTCAACGGTCTATTTGGATACGCGCCGGACCATAGCACCAGTCGATCCCAATCTCTTTGGTTCCTTTCTCGAGCATTTGGGAAGAGCCATCTATGAAGGCATCTACGACCCCTCTTCCAAGTTTGCGGACTCCAAAGGATTCCGGAAGGATGTGCTGGACGAGATCCGCACACTGGGCGTTCCGATTATTCGCTATCCCGGTGGGAATTTTGTTTCCGGATATAACTGGCTCGACGGAGTTGGCCCAAAGCAGGATCGCCCGAAGGTTCTGGACAAGGCCTGGAACTCCCTCAACTCCAATCAATTTGGGACCAACGAATTCATGGATTGGTGCAAGCAGGCGGGCACGCTGCCCCTGATGGGACTCAATCTCGGAACCGGAACGCCAGAACAAGCGGCGGCACTGGTTGAATATTGCAACGTGGAAAAAGGCACGCAATGGAGCGACTTGCGACGGAAGCATGGAATCGCTGATCCCTACAATGTAAAGCACTGGTGTTTGGGCAACGAAATGGATGGTCCCTGGCAAATCGGCCACATGACTGCGACCGAGTATGGGCTTAAAGCAGCAGATGCGGCCCGCCAAATGCGTTACGTGGACCCCACATTGCAACTGGTGGCTTGTGGCTCCAGCGGTATTTTCATGCCGACGTATCTGGAATGGGATCGTCAGGTTCTCGAGCAGTGCTACGACTATGTGGATGCGCTTTCTTTGCACCGTTATATAGGAAATACGCAGGAGGAAACCGGAGGAGACAGCTCGAAGTATCTGGCTATGAACCTGACGATGGATCGTCAAATTGTCGAGACGGCTGCAGTTTGCGACGAGGTGCGCGGACGAAAGCGCTCCGCGAAAAAACTCTGGCTTTCGTTCGACGAGTGGAATGTCTGGTACCGGGCGCGCACCGGCGATGCTGTAAATGGCCATCGACAGGACGCCCCCCATTTGCTCGAAGAAGTTTACAATTTGGAAGACGCTCTGCTCGTGGGCGGAATCATGAATACCCTGCTGCGAAATGCAGACCGCGTGAAGCTGGCCTGTCTAGCGCAACTGGTAAACGTGATTGCCCCGATCATGACCAACGCAAACGGGCTATTCCGTCAAACAATTTTCTATCCTTACAGTTGGGGAATTCAGATGGCCCAAGGAGCAGTGCTGAATCTTCTCTCGGACTCTCCCCGGTATGAAGTTCCTGGCATAGGCGAAGTGCCGTATCTGGATGTGACGGGAACCTATTCAAAGAAGGACGGCAAGGTGGCCGTGTTCATATTGAACCGCGACCTCACGAAAGCTCATGAGGTCGATGTGGTGTGGCAAGGTACGCCACCCTCGGCAGTTTTGAAATCGACGGTATTAACGGGAACGGACCTGAAAGCTTTCAATAGTTTCGCTGCGCCGCAGAAAGTGGCGCCACAGGAACTGGGAAAGCCGGTAACCAGTGGTGGGCACACGAAATTCGAGGTGCCAGCACGCTCCTACACCGTCATTCAGTGGAGTGTGTAATCTGCGGGAATGAATTGCCGCGTTCGGGCGATCCGTCGTTCGCGCGCCGGGACCCTGGCGGCAAACGGTCCAAAGTCCGGCAAAAGCGGCTTTTTTCCTTGAGGAAAACGTTTACTCGGTGTATATCTAGGCTGCACCGGGAGGCTCTACTGTATGCGGCGATTTGCTATATCCTTGGCAATTTTCCTGATCCCGGTGGCTCTGGTTGGGCATCCGGTCGCAGCCCAGCCGAATCCTGCCGACGAGCCCAAGGCCCTTGCTGTCGACGGCGACGTTGCGACCACCCACGATCCTTCCATCATCAAAGAGCGCGACACGTGGTATGTCTTCTCAACGACTCCTCCAAATTCGAAGACTTCTGAACAGTTCCCGATTCGCTGTTCGGAAGACCTTACCCACTGGAAAGCTTGCGGATATGTCTTTTCCGATACGCCGGAGTGGATCAAAAAAGCCAGCCCGACCACCAAGGAGTTGTGGGCTCCCGATATTTCCTACTTCGATGGCAAGTTTCATCTCTATTACGCGTATTCGGTTTTTGGACGGAATACTTCGGGAATTGCGCTCCTCACCAACAAGACGCTTGATCCCGGGAGTCCAGATTATAAATGGATTGACGAAGGGCTGGTGCTAGTGTCGCACGCAGAGGATGACTTTAACGCCATCGATCCCAACCTGGTTCTTGATGAGCGGGGACAAGCATGGCTTTCGTTTGGAAGTTTCTGGAGCGGAATCAAGATGCGGAAACTGGACCGCAAAACGGGCAAACTGGCGGCCGACGATACGAAGGTGTATTCGCTGGCATCTCGGTATCGGCCGCCAAACTACGATCCTGCCAAGCCCGGCTTGCCCCCCGATTATCAGGCGATAGAAGCTCCTTTCATCGTTCGTCACGCAGACTTCTACTACTTATTTGTCTCCTTTGATTTGTGCTGCCGTGGGACCCGGAGTACATACAGAACCATGGTCGGACGTTCGGCAAATGTGACGGGGCCTTACCTCGATGCGGACGGCAAGAAAATGCTGGACGGCGCAGCCGTACCCTTTTTGAAGGCGAATCATAAATGGATAGGACCGGGTGGCGAATCCGTCTTGCTGCAGGGAGCGGGGGACATCATCGTTTTCCACGCGTACGACGGCCAAACCGGAATTCCTTCCCTGCAGATTTCAACACTGACCTGGACCGGCGGATGGCCGCACGCGGCTGTTGCGGGAGACAGCGTTTCAGAAAAAAATTGAGGTCTAGGCGCCCGGAGATGACGTTTTCGGATCGCACGACAGTCGCCCGGATGCAGAACCATTTGCGGAGGATGAACCAATGAAACGCCGGGATTTCCTGCATAAAGGAGCGCTGGGCACCACCGCATTCTTGCTTTCCGCAAAGGCCCCCTGGAAGGCTGCAGCTGCGCCGGCGGCGGATTCGAGAATCGAAGTCTTGTTCGACGAACCCCTGGGCACGATTTCCCCGAACATCTACGGTCACTTTGCGGAAAATTTGGGCGGTGTGCTGTATGACGGCATTTGGGTCGGAGAAAAATCGAAGGTTCCGAACACCGATGGGCTGCGCGCCGAACTGATCGAGCACATGCGCAAGATTAAAGCGCCGGTGATCCGTTATCCGGGCGGCTGTTTCGCCGATAGTTATGACTGGCGGGACGGAATCGGGCCCGCCGAAAAACGGCCCCGGCGCGTAAATTTCTGGGCCAATGTGGAATCCGATAAAGCGCCGGCCAGCCATCGCTACGACCCCAATACTGTGGGAACCAACGAATTTGTGCATTTTTGCAAGTTGATTGGCGCAGAGCCCTATCTGGCTGCAAATGTACGAAGCCTTCCGGCATCTGCATTCTACCAATGGGTGGACTACTGCAATTCTCCCGAAGGCAGCACAACTCTAGCCGACACCCGTGCCGCGGCTGGATATGCCGATCCCTTCAAAGTGAAATACTGGGGCGTTGGAAACGAATCTTGGGGATGCGGCGGTAATTTCACTGCGCAGGAATATGCCGTGGAGTTCCGGCGGTATTCCACCTGGCTTCCCACCTACGGCGACGAGTTACGCCTAATCGCTTCGGGGCCCAATACCGACGATTGGAATTGGACGCGCGAATTTCTGACGGAAATCGTAAAGAAAGGTCCGGGCGAGTTGCGGCGCATTTACGGGATGGCGTTGCACCACTACGCCTGGAACATGGCCAGAGGAAAAACCCAGGATTGGATAGCCGCCAAGGGCGACGCGCTGAAGTTTGAACCTGTGGATTGGTATGAATTGCTGCGCGAAGGCCAACGCATGGAAGGGCTTATCACCGGCCATTGGCAAGTTCTGAGTGAAATTGATCACAACCACCGGATCAAATTAATCGTGGATGAGTGGGGCCCGTGGTATAGGCCGGGAGGTGAAGCGACTCCAGGCAACATTCTGGAACAGATTCCCACTCTTCGTGACGCCGTGGTGAGTGGCATGACTCTGGATATTTTCAATCGTCATCCGGAAAAGGTGGCGATGGCCAACTGCGCGCAATTGGTGAACTGTCTAAATAGCTTGTACCTTGCGCATGAAGACAAATTCGTCGTTACTCCGGTCGGTCGGGTATTCGAGCTCTATGCAGGCCATCAGGGCGGCAGCGCTCTGCGGTCCATCTTTTCTACGCCCACCTTACACTACGATCGCGACAGCAAAGACGCTTCCTTCTGGGGATTGCAGGGTTCGGCTTCGGTGCGCGATAAAGAATTAACGATCACCGCAGTCAACCCCAGCACGAGCGATCCGCGTCTTTCAGAAATATCGCTGCGCGGCGCGACCGCCAGGAGTGCCAGCATGGTCTACCTTACACACAGGGATATCCACGCTCACAATTCATTCGAGCAAAAAAATGTAGTCGCTCCTCAAAGCAAAGCGCTGAACGTCGATGGCGGGAATCTGGTGGTTGAATTCCCTCCAGCTTCGGTAACGGCGCTGAAAATTCAGCTCGCCTGAGCTCCGACCGAACCTATGGCTGGTTCTTTTCCAAGGCCTCGGCTTCGGCAGGATCGAGAAGCTTCATGATGATCCGTTGCCGGTCAAGATCCGTGCGTTCGAGCGTGGTGGCCATAGCCATTTGCTCGCTGGATTCCCGGGATCTGCCCAATCGAGCGTAGGTGAGTCCCAAATAATAATGTGCTTCTCTAATCGAGGCGTCCCGTGCCAGGGCGGACTCGAGGAATTCCGCGGCTTTTGAATACTCTTTACGCTGAAACTGAATCCGGCCCATGCCCAGCAGTGCACCTACATTTTGCGGCGCCCGGCGAAGCGTGGCGCCGAACTGCCCGGCAGCCCGGTCCAGTTCATTTGCTTCCAGGTCCATAAATCCCATCTGTACATATGCTTCGGTCTGCTCCGGTTGCAGCTCGATCGATCGTTCGAATTGCTTGCGCGCCTCGTCTGGCATCGCGAGCATGTGCAGTACCAGCCCCAGCCCAAAATGTCCGGTTGGATCGGTTGGACGCAGCTGAACATATTTTTCCAGCAGTTCGCGGGCGACAGGAATCCTCGCCAGACCCATTTGGGCGCGCGCTAGCCCATAGATAGCATTGGCGTTGGCAGGCTCGGCGTTCGCCACTTGTTCGAAGGCGGCCCTGGCGTCCTCAAACAAAGACATCCGTAATGCCACCATCCCGAATTCATAATTCAGCTCCGGATTATTCGGGGCAATTTTTCTGGCACGAATCAGTATCGACAGAGACTTTTCAAAGCTGCCCTCTCGCAGAGCGAGTTTTGCTTGCTCCTGTAGCAGACCCAAAAGCGGTTTGGCTGCATCCTGCCTGCCAGGTTCAAATTTCAGGGCCAGCTCCAGTTCGTCGATCGCCTGTTCCTTGCGGTTCGTCTCCATGTACAGCAGTCCAAGACTGACGTGTACCCCGGCATAGTCGGGTGCGATCGTCACAACTTGGCGAAAGATGCTCTCGGCTTCCTCTGAACGATGTTGTTGTGCGCGGATGATGCCGAGCAAATTCAGCGCCCGGTAATCTTGCGGACTGGCGGCAAGCGCTGCCTGCACTTCTTCTTCAGCACGAGGCAGATCGCCTCGGACCAGAAATTGCGCTGCCGATCGCAGGTGGCTGCCATCGGCGGAGGTTTTCTGGTTTTGGCCGGCCGCGACAGAAATTGGAGTCAGCAGCAGAAAAATCCAGCCAAGGTACCGGAAAATTCTCCGCTGCGCCTTTACGGCGCTTTGTGCCGCAAGGTATGCCCTGCTCAAATCGCGCGCCGTAAAGTTTTGTTTGGGCACTTGCAAGATCCGTCCACTATTGTTTTGGGCTGCTTGCCGTTTCTCGCACTTTGACGTTCTGGTCCGCCGGCACACCCGTCAAGCTCTGGACGACGCCACTGGGCCAACGAATCTCAATTTGCTGAACGGTTCGTTCGTCCCCCAGACCAAAATGAACTCGCCGCGCGCTGGACGATTGGTAGCTCCCGGCAGTGGTAACCGTGGTGGATTGCGAGCCGGCCGCTGTCAAGATTCTGATGTTCGCGCCAATCGCGTCACGGTTGCTCTTGACCCCTTCCAAATCAAAACTGATCCAGTGATTCTTGGCAGGAGTTTCGTTTAGCAATATCCAGGCCGGTCCATTGCTCGACGTGACCACCACGTCGAGCCGCCCGTCGTTGTTCAAGTCCCCCACAGCCAAGCCTCGCCCAACCCATCGTTCCGCAAATGGGCTGCCAGACGTGCTCGATACATCAGTAAACTTTCTACCTCCCAGATTGCGCAAGAGCAACGGCGACTCACGGTAATGCAAGTGAGGCTGCGTGGTTTCAATATTGTCCATGACGTGACCCTGCGCAATCATGAGGTCTTGCCATCCATCGTTGTCGAAGTCCAGAAATTTCGTTCCCCATCCAGAGTGCAGCAAAGTTGCCGCGGAGACACCCGTCGCCGTACTGGAGTAACTGAAGCTGCCATCCTTGCCGTTTAAAAAGAGCGCGTATTTTTGGTTCGCCAAGTCGGTGATCATTACGTCCGGCCAGCCATCATTGTCATAGTCGCCAAAATCCACACCCATTCCGGAAAATGTAGCTCCATCGCCATCCAGAGCCAGCCCCGACGTCATCCCAATTTCTTCAAACGTGCCATTCCCCTTGTTGTGAAAGAGTGTCTGGGGAACGGCGTCGTTGGCAATCAAAACGTCCATCCAACCATCTCGGTCGTAGTCAGCAACAGCGACACCCAGCCCTTTGCCGGGTTTGCTCAGCCCGGCTGGCACGGAAACTTCCTTGAATCTGCCATGGCCTTCGTTGTGATACAGGAGCGGTGTTGCCGGTTTGAAAAGATCGGGATGGCAATAGGAACGAAACCCTTCCTTGCGCTCGCCACAGTAGACTTCGGAAAAATCCCATTCCATATAGCGCGCCACGACCAAATCCAGGCGTCCATCATTGTCGTAGTCCACCCATGCCGCGCTGGTGGCCCATCCCGATCCCGCCACGCCCGCACTTTCGGTGACGTCGGTAAACGTTCCATTGCCGTTGTTGTGGTAGAGCGTGTTGCGACCGTAACCTGCGACAAACAAATCCTCGTAGCCGTCGTTGTCGAAATCTCCCACGGCTACTCCGGTAGAGTAAAAACTTCCTGCAACTCCGGCCTTTTCCGTCACGTCCTCGAACGTTCCGTCAGACTTCTGGCGGTACAACCGGTTCCAATATTCCGGCCCCGTTTTGCGAGGAATTGTTCCGGCCGGCGAAGGATCACTGATGGGCGCGCCATTGGTCAGGAAAATATCCAACCGTCCGTCATTGTCAAAGTCGAATACCGCAACCCCCGAACCCATCGTTTCAAGAAGGTATTTCCGGGAAGTTGGTGAAGCTTTATGGAGAAAGTTCACTCCAAGTTCACGGGTCGCGTCACGATAGCGGCCTCGATTTGTAGCGGCTGGCTCTTGTACAAGGGCTTTAGCCCCTTGGGGATACGCGGTGGGATTGAGGAACCAGACAGCGGATAAGCACATGAACCAGAGTTTTTGCATCGGACTTATGGTTGCAGAATAACACGACGAAAGAAGCCCCATAATTGGCGCGACGCCTGTGAACGTTCTTACCAAAGGAAAAGCGGAGTGTCAGGAAGCTTGAGTCCTGGTACTCCGCTTTGCACTCCGGGGTGGTTAGAATTCGAGCCTTAGCTCCAACTGTATGATTCTGGGTCCCAGCACCGTGCTACTGGTATCAAGGCATCCAAAGACGTTCACCGACTGGCCTTTGCAATCGCCTTGCGGGTTTGGATTCGTCGGAGCGGGATTTAAGTTGAACGGCCGATTGAACACGTGGCGGTTGAAAGCATCGGTTGCGGTGGCACGGAACAGCAGGTTTACGTTTTCTTTGATTTGGGTTCGTTTTGTCAGGCTGAAATCCTCGCTGTCGTACTTAAACATTCGTACGCTGCCGATGGTTCTTGACATTGTTCCGAAAACGAAAGGAGCCGAGCTTGAGGCAACGCCGGCATTGGGATCGGAAAACGCATTGGTGTTAAAGAGCGGGTCGTGTTCCGGGTCGAAGTGCCCGCTAAGATATTGTTGGCTGAAGATCTGCTGCCCCGCGACTTGATCATACCGGAACGCACCGGCAAAAGCCGGCGCACCCGTTGCGCAGCAGAACGAAAGAGGCTGTCCGCTCTGATACCGCTGGATCCCTCCAATCTGCCAGCCGCCTACGACTCTGTTTAAGACTCCGCCTTTATCGAGGAATCGTTTTCCTTTTCCAACCGGAAGGTCATAGACATAACTGAGCACCAGCGCGTGGGGAACGTCCTGGTTGCTGATGGCTTTCTCACCCCTCAGATCAAACGGATTCTGAGCGCTACCACCGCCATGCAGCGTGGCGAAAAACGGAAGCGCCGCATCGGCATCGGTAAGGGTTTTCGACCATGTGTAGGACGCCATTAATGTTAGCCCGTTGCGGAAGCGACGACGGACCGACGTCTGCAGGGCGTTGTATGTGGATTGTCCAAGATTTTCCAGCGCTCCGTCCGTGTTGAATCCGAAGTACTGCGGAAACGGAACGAGTGCTTGTGCAACGATAGCGTTGGAAGGAAAGGTCGAATAAGGGGGGTTGATTCCGGCTGCTTGCGCCTCCGGAGATGAAATAGAAGCATTCAGCAGGTTGCCCAAGCCCAAAAAGTTCGGACGCAGTGAGTTCACCGCATCGAAGTTTGTACGGAGATGGGTAGAGTGCTGCCCAACGTAAGCGACGTCCAGGATCAAGTCGGGCAAGAGCTCATGTTGCACTTCCAAGCTCCAGTTCTCAATCATTCCCGGACGTCCATAGCTGGGATCTACATACTGGGGTCCGGTAAAATTCAACTGCGATGGATCCAGGTTGGGTGGAGGGGCAAAAGCGGGGAAACCGGACGCAATTGTAAAAGCTGGATTGAATCCATCCAGAGTCGAGATCCCTGGATTGGCTTGGAACCCGGCGCGGTTGAAGCCACCAAAATCTGCATAGATGAGCGGACCATAGATAATCCCAAAACCGCCGCGCAGTACCGTTTTGCTGTTGAATCTGGCGGGAGACCAGGCGAATCCAACACGCGGTCCAAAATCCTTGAACCACGTGTCCGCCCAACGCTCATTCACATTTCCATTGCGTCCGGTCCCGGCTCCAGCAAATACCAGCGCTCCGGGAATTCCGCCAGCACCCGGGTTGGCCGCTGCTAAATCAATGTTAGAAACGTTGCCGTTAACTTCCCGGCGGGGAAAATCGACGTCCCATCGCAGTCCGTAGTTGATCACGAGCGTCGGAGTTATCTTGTAGCTGTCTTGCACGAAGATGCCGTAGTACGGAGAGACGTACTTCGGTTGCCCCGCGTAAGTAATAGCGTTTGCATCGCGAACCAGTCCCAGTAACAAGCTTGCCGTTGCGCTCCCGGTCCCGGCGCCAATGCCCGTGTTTACACCTGCGGTCTGCTGATTGGAAAAGTCCCAAGTCCCGGTGTTGTTGTTGAGGGTAATGGGATCATAAATCTGCAGCCGGTAGTCGAACCCTGCTTTGATGTTGTGCTTGCCTTTTACCCAGTTCAGGTCGTAATTCACGCGATAGCCGTTGTCAATCGTGTCGCCATTGACCGAGTCTCCCTGGCCCGTGGGGGTGTTCGTACCTCCTCCAAAGCCAATGGCCGGATACGTGCCGTTGTCAGTGGGCGGGAGCCCCAGCAAGCCCAGTTGCGAATTCCAATCCACGCCGGACACTGATTTGGCTACGTTGACGCTGTTGGTGCGATTGTAACCAAGACTCAAGTGACTGAGCAGGGATGGTGTGATCACAAAGTCCCACCCTGTCCTTATGTAGTGGGTTGTAAAGACCTGATTTCGTCCCGAGCCTGAGGGATCAGTCCAAGTCGGAAATACGGAAGTTCGAATATTCTGCCGCGAAGAATATGTGAAGTACACCTTGTTCTTGATGTTGATGTCGT
>DATHFT010000058.1:0-5734 GCA_035317965.1 Saccharimonadales bacterium (SeqCode)
ACGTTGAAGTAGCAGCCTTCGATGCGGGAAATGTAGCGGCTGGCGCGACCTTGAATCGCGTAGGCGCCGGCTTTGTCGGATGGTTCGTCAATGGAGATGTAGTTGTAGATTTCATCAGACGCCAGGCGCACGAAGTGGACGGTGGTGGATTCAACGAACGTGCGGCGTTCGCCGTCGGGCAGGCGAACCAGGCTGACGCCGGTGAGAACTGTGTGCGAGCGGCCGGAAAGTTGTTCAAGGATTTGACGCGCGTCGTCCGAGGTACGTGGTTTGCCAATGATACGGCCTTCGAGGCAGACGACGGTGTCGGCGGCGATGATCACAGCGGGACCAACAGCCCGGCCGACGACCAGTTCGGCTTTGGCTTCGGCCAGACGCTGGACATGATCGTGTGGAGATTCGCCGGAGAAAGGAGTCTCGTCGACGGCTGAGGAAAGCACGGTGAACGAGTATCCGGCAGCGTGCAAAATATCAGCGCGGCGCGGGGACGTGGAAGCGAGTATGAGTTTCATAAGGCCATTCGCAGGGTAGTGACAATAGGGAACTGCAATTCCTCCGGGTCAGCCCGAAAAAATACGCACTACGCCAGAGTGGAAACTCCAGCCCTAAGTGAAACGACGTGGCCTGCCGGGTTCAGATCAGCAACAGAATACTACAAGGAAAGCGCGGCTAGGGCTTGAGGTTTTGTCCACGTAAAAAGGCGCGCAATGTGGGCAGGAGCGGCTCCCGGATACAGCCCGACGTATTTTTGGGCTAGCGCCGTGCGGGCCTGGTCACACGAAATAGTCGCGGCCCGGGCGAATTGCCGGGGGAAGCGGCGGGCGACGAGGTCGAAGCGGTTGGAGGCCCAGGATTCGGTTTCTTGCTCGGCGCCGGAGTGGGTGACGATCAGGAGTTTCTGGAGTTCCAGGATCGCTTTCTTGAAGCGTTTGTTGCCGGCCTGCGTTTCCATTTTGCAGGCGTGGCGAAGTTCGAGGGTGGGCATGGGGCCGAGTCTTGCGAGGGATTGCCAGAGTTCGAGCGCGTCACGGGAGACGCGGCCCGCGGCGTAGAAATCTTCGGCTTCGCCAGGGGGAATAGCGGAGTCGTTCATAGCCAGAAAATGGGCAAGTGCTCGAGAGAGATGAATGTGCCGCGGCCCTTGAAATATTTTCCGTAAAAAGCCTGGCGTTTTTCCGGCAGCTGGTCTTTCCATTTCCAGATCAGTTGCGCGTAGCGGTCCCAGTGGGCGCCGGGTTGTTTTGCCGCTGCGTAGTACAGGGATGCCAGCGCCACTGTTTTTACCGGGAACAGCGCGCAAAACCCGACGTGATCGATGAAGCGAACCGCCTGGGCGGCAGTCGTTACGGGTGGGGGATAGGGAATCTCGAAGTGCAGCGCGCGTTTTTTAAGTTTCCAGTCGGTCATGCCTGGTCCCTTCTCGCCGGTCCATTTTAGGCCGGGCCTCCGGGTGCGCGCTAGACGCGCAGCCATCTCCCTACCGCCCGGCTCCGGCAAAACAAGGATCTAGATTGTGACGGATTCCTGGTATTCGCCGAAGATGTGGCGGAGGGCGTCGGAGATTTCGCCGACCGTAGCATAGTGTTCTACGGCAGTCAGGATGGCGGGGAGAAGGTTTTCTGTGGTTGCCGCGCGGCGTTCGAGTTCGGCAAGGGCGGCTTGCACTTGCAGGTTGTTGCGTTTTGCGCGGAGAGCCTGGAGGCGCGCAACTTGGGAGCGTTCGATTTCGGGTTCGATGCGGAGCGTGGGGACTCCGCGTTCTTCTTCGGCGATGAAGTCGTTTACGCCGACCACGATTTGCTCTTTCTTCTCGACGGCGCGCTGGAAGTCGTAGGCGGCTTTTTGAATTTCTCCCTGGACGAACCCGGACTCGACCGCTTTGAGCATGCCTCCCATGGCATCGATTTTCTCGATGTAGGCGACGGCGCCTGCTTCGATTTCATTGGTGAGCGATTCGATCGCATAGGAACCAGCGACGGGGTCGATGGTGTTGGTGACGCCGGTTTCGTTGGCGATGATTTGTTGGGTGCGCAGGGCGATTAGCGCGGAGTCTTCTGTAGGGAGTGCGAGCGCTTCGTCCAGCGAATTGGTGTGCAGCGATTGGCAGCCGCCGAGGACGGCGGCCAGCGC
Organism: Saccharimonadales bacterium (SeqCode); assembly: GCA_035317965.1. Taxonomy (GTDB): domain Bacteria; phylum Acidobacteriota; class Terriglobia; order Acidiferrales; family UBA7541; genus Acidiferrum. Next base: position 2,131 of record DATHFT010000058.1, read on the forward strand.
TTGGATCGCGACGCGGACAATATTATTTTCTGGTTGCTGCGCGGTTAGCGAGGAGCCGGCTGTTTGCGCGTGAAAGCGGAGAACGAGCGAGCGCTGATCTTTGGCGGCGAAACGGTTCCGCATGATTTTGGCCCAGAGGCGGCGGGCGGCCCGGTATTTGGCGATTTCTTCAAGGAGATCGCTGTGCGCATTGAAGAAAAAGGAGAGTTGCGGCGCGAAATCGTCGACCGGAAGACCGGCATCGAGAGCGGACTCGACGTAGGCGATGCCGTCGGCCAGGGTGAAGGCCACTTCCTGGATGGCGGTCGAGCCGGCTTCGCGGATGTGATAGCCGGAGATGGAGATGGTGTTCCACTTGGGAAGTTCGTTGCGGCACCAGGCGAAAATGTCGGTGACGATGCGCATCGCGGGGCGGACCGGATAGATGTAGGTGCCGCGCGCGATGTATTCCTTGAGGATATCGTTTTGCACGGTGCCGGAAAGTCTTGCCAGACTGGCGCCCTGCTTTCTGGCGACGGCCACGTACAGGCAGAGGAGGATGGCGGCGGTGGAGTTGATGGTCATGGAGGTGGAGACTCGTTCAAGCGGAATGTTGTCGAAAAGAGTTTCCATGTCTTCGAGTGAGTCGATGGCCACGCCAACCTTGCCGACTTCGCCAGCAGCGAGTGGCGAGTCCGAGTCCATTCCGATTTGCGTGGGAAGATCGAAGGCCACCGAGAGGCCGGATTGCCCTTTGCTGAGCAGGTAGCGGTAGCGCTGGTTGGATTCACTGGCGCTGCCGAAGCCGGCGTACTGGCGCATGGTCCAGAGGCGGCCGCGGTACATGGTGGGATAGATGCCGCGGGTATAGGGAAATTCGCCGGGGAAGCTGAGAGCGGACAGGGGATCCCAGTCGCGGAGATTTTCTTCGGTGTAAAGGCGATCGACGGGGATGCCGGAAAGCGTAGTGAAACCTTCTTTGCGTTCACCGGACGGAGGGGTGTTGGACTTGGGTTCAGACATTGGATGGGCAGGCGGCTGTGGACGGCTCCTCTAGAGTCTGCGCGATCGGCGAAACGTGGTTACAGCGAAACTCATGAACAAAACGGCGACGCCCAGGGCCGTCCCGATAAGCCAATGAGCCACGTCGCGGGTCCAGGAGCGGAACGCGGCGTTGATCCAGGCCAGGGCCAGAATGGCGAACAAGGCCGCAACGATTTCAAGACCAAGCTGCTTGAGAGCCCGCCAAAAACGCGGGAATCCGCGGAGTTCAGGAGCGGAATTGGCAGTGGGCGGCACGGACTTCATGATATCGCAAAGACCCGTGGTTTCGGGAAAAGGGACGCGGCGGCTGCCGCCGAACCAGGCAAGACGCCAGCAAAAACCTGTCCCAAGGGCCTATGAACGGATTGGAGACAAACGAACGGAAGGTCTCTTGTATCCAGAGAAACGCAGGCCTAGAATGGCAAAAGAGGTAGGGGAGAACCAACCTTGCAACTCGACGATCACCTGAAAAACCTGCTGCGTGAATTGGGGCATGCGATCAACGATACAGTGTCGGAATCGGACCGCATCACCGGAGCGATAGCAGGAGTGCGCGCACATGGCTTCGATATCGTACTAAAGCTGGACGCGACGATTGGCTTGGCGCGGCGTGACGCATCGGCGGTGGAATCGAGTTTGACGACGCAGGACCGGCGTTTTCTCGAGTCGCTGCGGATTCAAGTGGATCAGGAATCTTTCGGGGAAGAATCAGAAAAAAAACCCGTGGCGAAATTGACGATGACCCCACAGGATTTGCGATTTTTGAAGTCTCTGCGAATTGCAACGGATGACAGCGAATGAAGATGAGCTTCAAATTCGGCGGACGGATTCTGGCCAGCGTTATTTTCTCGGCGGGATTTTTCTCCTTCCCGGCGGCGGCGCAGGACCCTGTCATAACGCCCATCATTCTGGATACCGCTGTGCCCATTATCATCAACGCGGTGAAGCCGAAGCCGAGCGGACTCGCGAAATTTGAAGGAACGTATCTGAACGGCAACGTCGCGCAGATCACCCTGAAGGCCAAAGGAAACGACATGGCCATTCAAACCTTCACCCTTACCAAAGATGCTTCGGCAAAGATGCAAACGATCGTCGACAAGGGTGGCTACCAGTACGGCGACAAAGTAACCCTGTTCTATGATCCGGCAACCGTCCAGGTCGTCAAGTTCAAGGGCAAACCTTCCAAGCCGGTGTGAGCTTTATTCTCCCTGCCTTCCGTTCCATCTCCCGTTTGTTCTGAATTTTCCGGTGCCTTGGTTTTGTCTGCAAAAACAAAAAAGCGACTCCCGCTGTGGAGTCGCCTTTTGTTTCTGGCTAGATCGATTGACTAGTGTGGTCGGCCGCCGGAACCGGACGATCCGCGGGGAGCTGACCCGGTGGACGGAGAAGAAGGACGAGAGGAGGCGCCGGACGGGAAGCCGCGGCCACTGCCGGAATTGCCCCCTGAGGCGCCGCTCGAGCCGCCGCGCACCGCAGTTGTCGAGCGCGGAACCGACGGCGGAGTGATGGAGCGGCGCGGTGGCGCCGTTGCTCGTGCCGACGGTGTTGCCGGGGCACGCGACGGAGCGGCGCCGACACTGACGGTCCTTTTCCCGGCTACACTCGAAGCTCCGGACGCTGCAAGCGGGCCCTTGGCATAGCGGCCAGCCGGCGTGTTGCCTGCCGCGACGCTGCGCGTTACTCGCGTAGGAGCGGTTGCGGCGGTGAGGTTGCTTTTCAAAGATTCACGCGGAGCCGACTTTACGACTTTCCATTTGTCTTCTGCGCCTACCGGAGTTGCGACGCCCAGTCCTCCGTTGCGGACAGGCATTACCCCGTGGGTCATATTGATTGGCGTTTTGCCGCGCGCGTCAAGAGGATGAACCGGGACCACGCCGAGCCCGCCGTTTCTTGAGCGCATCCAAGTTCCCGTTGCGCCCCGCCAGCTGCCGTAGCCGCCATATCCGAAACCACCAGGCAGCCAAGCCCAGCCGACGCCTGGATCAAAAATCCAGCTCCCATAGTGATAGGGCAACCAACCCCAGGGCGCTGAACCAAAAAAGGACCAGCCGAGCGTCGGGTCAAATCCCCATCCACCGTTGTCAAAAGGCGACCAGCCGAGTCCGACGCCATACGGGCGCCAGCCGTAACCATACCCGCCCGCAGAAAACCACGAGCCGTAGGTGTAGAGATCACCAAAGCCGGAAGAGTAGTAAGGAGAATTGGCGTAGCGCATCGACGCGTTGGTGGCGGTTGTGACGGAGTCCACGCGGCCAGAGGCCCAGCGATCAAAATCATCCGGCACGTTGGCCTGCGAAACCTGGACGGAGTCCTGGCCGGCAGCCATGGAAAGCGCTTGGCCTTTGTCGAGCGGAGTCGAGGCTTTCTTGTGGGCGACGGTGATGTGGCCTTTCGAGACGTCAACGGAGCTGCCGTCGTCGAAATTGTCGACCCGGAAAGCAGCGCGTCCGGTCACTTCGGCGGTGAAGTCGCCCCCGGTCACGCTGAAATAATCACCTTTGGCGGAAGCTACGGAAAACGAAGCCGTACCCTGGCGAAGAATGAGGCGTGTCGTGCGCGCGCCTTCTTCAATCGACAGGTC
>DATHFT010000059.1:0-6904 GCA_035317965.1 Saccharimonadales bacterium (SeqCode)
CTCGATGTGGCCGCCGATCTCTACGTCTACACCGCCGGCGGTACCGGTCTTGAAGCCACAATCCCCTCCTGGGCACACGAGGGCGGACACGAAGCTCTCGTCAAACGCCTCGGCGATCCCGAAATTCGCATTCGTTTGAAAAAGGAACTGAAAACTGGCTCACCCGGCTGGTGGAACATCATCGAAGCCGCTGGCGGCTGGGACGGCGTCGTTCTCGTCAACGCCGCCAATCCGGACAATGCCAAGTACAACGGGCGAACCATCACGCAAATTGCCAAAGAGATGAACAAATCTCCGGAAGACACAGCCTTCGATCTCGTCGCCCAAGGTTCGACCGGCCGCGTCACCGCCATCTATCACATGATGAGCGAACAGGACATCGAGACCGCTTTGAGATTTCCGTGGACCAGCATCGGCTCGGACGCCGGCACCGCTCTCACTCCCGGTGGCGACGACGCTCTCGGCCTCCCGCATCCGCGCAGCTACGGAAATTTCCCCCGGGTCATCGCGCGCTACGTCCGGGAAACGCACACCCTTACGCTTGAAGACGCTATCCGCAAAATGACCAGTTGGCCCGCCATGCGCCTCCGCCTCGCCGACCGCGGCGTCATCCGCGAAGGCCTCGCCGCCGACGTGGTCGTCTTCGACTACGCGACCATCCAGGACCGCTCGACCTACGAGCAACCCGACCTGACGCCCACAGGGATCGATTACGTGCTCGTAAACGGCCAGGTCGTCGTCGACCACGGCAAGCACACGGGCGCCCGCCCTGGCAAAGTAATCTACGGCCCGGGATACGAGAAATCGCCAGCAAAATAGGCCCTAATCTCCATTTTGTAATTCTGGCGTTTGACAAAAGCCGGGTGTAGAATCGGCGTTATCGCCCCCCGCTTTTACCGCTCAGAACAGGTGGAGGATTCATGTCCCAATCACGGCGTTCTCTATTTTCCGGCCTCGGTCGGATCGTAGGCATTCTGGCCATTTATCCCGTGTTGTCAGCCTTCGCTGCTCCGGCAGGGCAAACTCCGCAACCCCTGCCCTCTCCGCACGCACCAAACCCGAACTACCCTCCGGGTCTCAGCGGACCGGACATAATTCCACCCGACAAAAAGAAACTGGATCAGCAGAAACAAGCAGACGTACGAACCGACATTGAGAAACTATTTGGCATGGTTTCTGAGCTCCGGGAACAAATCCAGAAGACCGACTCTGCGTCGGTGCTTTCGGTCTCGGTCGTCAAGAAGGCTCAGCAGATTGAAAAACTGGCAAAGCAAATCAAGGAACTCGCCAAGGGATAATCGTGGGACATGGTCAGACGGGTCCCGCTAGCGAAAAGCGTCGCTAAAAGGCGGCTGGAAGTTTTTTCCTGATCGAAACGCAAAGATTATCTTTCGAGGCTACGCCCTGGCACTCGAGAACAGAATAAAACTGATCGACTTCCACATCCCGGAACGTGTCCACGAGCCCTGAAGGCCAACGAACCTCGACACTGTCAATTTTCTTCGCCGCTCCTACTCCGAAGTGCACTCGCAGGTCATTTTGCGACAAATAGCTTCCGCCACTGTGAATCTCCTCGGTCTGCGTCATCCCGCCCGAGGTAATCTTGATTCGCGCATTGAGGGCCAGCCGGTTGCTTTTCGTCCCGGTCAGCTCAAAACTTACCCAGTGTCGTCCGGGAATTCCGTGATTCTTCAGAATCATGGGAGCTCCGTCTATGTCGCCGATGACCACATCCATGTTCCCGTCGTTAAATAAATCGCCCACCGCCAGTCCCCGCGACACCCGCTTCTCGGCCAGCGCGGGCCCCGCCATATCGCTCGCGTCACAGAAATTCCCATTCTTCTGGTTCATGTGCAGCAATTTCGGCTGGCGGTATCCGCCACCCGAAGGCAGCGTGGCCACCTGCGGGTACACGTGGCCACCCACCGCGATCAGGTCCAGCCAGCCATCGTTATCCAGATCCACAAACGCTGTTCCCCATTTCACCCAGCGCAAGGACGGCAATGCCACTCCCGACGGGTAGGAAACATCGGTGAAATTCCAATTCCCGTCGTTGCGGTACAGCAGATCGTACTCATCCTCAAAATTTGTCACATACAGCGACGGGCGTCCGGTATGCAGATAATCGCCAATGGCAATCCCCATCGAGGCCTGCTCCGAACCGTCCTCACTGACTGCCGTCCCCGATTCCAGGCCGATATCCTTGAAGACGCCGTTACCTTCGTTCTTATACAGAAACTTTGGCGTGGAATCGTTCGCAATGTAGATATCCGGCCGGCCGGTATTATTGAAGTCGGCCCAAACCACGCCCATGCCGTAGTAGCCGTTCGGATCGCTGACTCCGGCTTTCCGTGAAACATCTTCAAACGTTCCATCGCCCTTGTTGTGAAATAGCGTATCGCCCGCGCCTTTCAGGCCGCGCGGCCCGCACTGCACGTCAATCCCGCGATACTTGCAATTCGGCGATTTTCCGAATCCCGGCAAATCATTCAGGCGAAAATCCACGTAGTTGGTGACCATCAAATCGACAAAACCGTCGCCGTCATAGTCTCCGAACGCGGCTCCCGCGGACCACCTTCCGTCCGCCACTCCGGCCTTCGCCGACACATCGGTAAACGAGCCGTCTCCGTTGTTGTGGTACAGAATATTTCCGCCGAGACAAGTCACATACAGGTCCGGCCAGCCGTCGTTGTCGTAGTCGCCCACCGCCCCACCCATCGCAAAACACGGAGTACTCAATTTCGCTCTGGCTGTAGCGTCGCTGAAGGTACCGTCGTGATTGTTGTGGTACAGAATCCCAAAACTCTTTTCCCCCTTGATGGCCATCTCGACCGTGGGCGCATTCGTGAAATAAATATCGGGCCAACCGTCGCGGTCATAGTCAATCAAGATCACCCCGCCGCTCATGGATTCCACAATGTATTTCTTCGATGGGTCAGCCGTGTGCTTGAAGGTGATTCCCGTTTTTGCCGTGATGTCTTCGAGTTGCGGAATCGCCGTGCCCGCCGCGCACTTATTGGCTTTCACGCCCGGCGGAGGCGGCGGCGCCTGCGGGTGCCCCTGCCCGTAGAGCAGCGCCGAACAGAGGAAGATCGCCAGCGCGACCGTCGCGGGGGTACGGCCGCTATTCAGGTTCAATTGGCATTCCGCCGGGCCTCTCGGTTTCAATGCGAGTCCCCTGGCGGAACCGCCCGGTCGCGGGCTTTGGCTTTGATCCGTTTGTAGATTTCAAGCTCCCGGTCCGCATCTTCGGTTCTTGCGCCTTTCCGGTAGGCCGCCTGCAACTGGTAGTGCACATAGTCGGTCTCCGGACTCAGGCGCGCCGCCACCTCGAGATGGGCGGTAGCTTCCGGTAGCTTCCCGCGGTCGAGCAACATTTTCCCCAGTTCATACTGGGCATTGACGTGGCCGGGTTCGAGCGCAATCACCTGCCGAAAGAGTTCCTCCGCTTCGCCCGACTTCCTCTGCTTCAAATAAACAAACCCGAGTGTATATTTTGCGTCGGTGTCTTCGGGAACGAGCGCGAGCTCGGCGTTCAGCTCCTTCGCGGCCTCATCAAAGTGTTCCCAGCGCAGGTATGCCTTGCCGGCAAAGTAATGGGCCTTCGGGAAATGTTCATCCGCTTGCAAAATCCTGTCGAGCGCCGCAACCGCCCGTGCGTAATCGCCGATCTCAATCCACAGTTGCCCCACAAGCAGCAACACATCATTCGGCAGTGCGCCGGCCGCAAACGTCTTGAGGACTTTGGTTGCCCGGTCGAGTTCATTCAGCTTGGCGAGCGAGCTGGCCCAGGCGTAGCCAACGGTGGGATCCCGCATTCCCGGCTCGCCGAGTGGAGCAAACGTCGCCGCCGCACTTGAAAACTTATCGCTCCCGAAATAGGCCATGCCCAGTATGGCTCGCACGGACGGAGCCTCGGGATTTGCCTGCAATTCGGCGGAAAGGCCGCGGATCGCTTCGGGGTAATTGCCGAGCTTAAACGCCGAAAGCCCGAGGTTTTTTTGCAGGCCGGGGAGTTTCGGGTCCCAGCGCTCGGCTTCTTGATAGTCGCCGAGCGCCGCCTGGTAGAGTTTGCGAACCGCTTTGGAGGTTGCCAGATCGTTGTAGCTCAGTCCCAAGACCGTGCGGAGCCGGTTTTCCTGCGCTTCTGCGTACGCTTTCTGTTTCTCCGTCAAGTTCGTTCCGGCAAATGTCGTCGCGTCCAGTCTGGCAAACGGGTCCGCGTCGGCGGTAACTAGCGGCGCCGCTTCCGACTCCCGCGCTTTATTGAGCGGAACAATGGCAGCGCCGGTGCCCGCTCCTCCGCTTGCTTCGACCATCGAAGCGATATTTTGCTGGCTTTGTTCCATGGTCTTGTTCTGCAGCTCGCGCGCCTTGGCCAGATACGTCTGGCTCTCGTCCGCCCGTCCCGAGTTCGCCAGAATCCGTCCGAGACTCACGTAAGCCCTGCGTATCTGATAATTGGACCGGGCTTCATCGGTTCCGGTAAGCGTTATGGCTCGCCGAAAGCACTCTTCGGCCCGCTTCGCGTCATTCTGCGAGTACGCATTCAAGCCCAGATACAGCCACGGCTCCGGCCAATTCGGATTTACGTCCGTCGCAATTTTCAGATACTTCGTCGAAGTCGCGTAATCGCGATCGCCTGAAGCGAGAAAACCGGTCATATAGTTGGCAAGATAGTCGCGCGGATAAAACTCGAGTTCTTTGGCGAACTCTGTTTTTACCTCCGGCGTAGACTTCCATTCATTTACGGCGAGTTGCGCGAGTCCGAGGAAATAATGCGCGTGCGGTGTACGCGTATCCAGTTCAACCGCCCGCCGGAATTCCCGGATCGCCGTCGGCATGTCATCGGCGTCGCGATAAGCCCTGCCAAACAGCACATGCAGCGAACCACTGTCGCCATTCACTCGGACAATCTCGGCAAACGCCGCTTCGGCGAGTTTCCGGTCCCGTTCGCTCCGCGTTCGCAGCAAACAGATTCCCTCTAAATAGGATGTCTCGAGGTCCGGATTGCGCTTCGCTGATTCTGCCAGGTCGCCGGCCGCCTTCGCGTATTCCTCTTTTCCAATCCACGCGCGGCCGCGCACACCGTAAGCCCGGGCGTTATCCGGAGCCCCGAGCAGGGCCTTGCCGGACTCCGCCAGCGCTTCGTCCAGCCGATTGGCGCCGAGAGCCGCAATGGCCAGGTCCACCCGGCTGTCGGCAAGATTTTCAAATCCGAGCGATTGCCGGTACAGCTCAATCGCCTGCGGGTAAACCGCCTCGACCAGACGCAAATGCGCCATTTCCCGGAGCGCCAGCGCGATCAAATGTTCGTTGGCCTGCTCGATGGCGGCAGGGTCGCCCGACTGCTTCGCCGTTTGCGCCGCTGCGAGCCTTGTCTGCAGTTCGGTCTCGGCCGGGCTGGTGGCGACGGCGCCAGTCTTCGCAGTTGCCTTTTTGCTGGTTTGTGATTGGGCGCAAGCCCCGGAAGCAAAGCCCAATAGAGCCAGCGCACCGGCGACCAGGCCCACTGCGCGTTTTTGCGGTCCCGTCCGAATTGTCAGCGTGCTGGAAAAGGAAAAGTGCAAGAGGGTCACAATCCGATGAAAAACCTTCTCCCAAACGATAAGCGGCGGGGCTCGGATTTACAAGCCCCGCCGCTGTACCTGTTTACCTTGCTCGGCCTAGAACGAGAACCTCAGGGTGTACTGAAGTTCGCGCCCGTTGTGCACGGCCACGGCCTGACCGAAGTTGGCGTTTGCGCCGGTATTGTAGTCCGTCACTACGTTGTTCGTCGGGCTGCAAGCGGTTGCGCCGCAGACCAGGTTTTGCGCATTGAAGCCGCTCGCTTGGAGTTGGGTGCCGACGAAGTTCGCATGGTTGAACAGGTTGAAGAAGTCCATGCTGAATTTCAGGCGGAAACGCTCCCGGAAGGACCAGTTCTTGGCCAGCTGCACGTCCACGTTGCGGTTGTTCGGACCACGGCAGTACCCGCGGGGCGCATTACCGATGGTGCCGAGCGTATAGCCGACAAATGTAAAGGCCGCTGGATTCAGTATCTGTTTGCCGTTTTCTCCGTCATTGCAACCGACTCCGGTGACATTCGGACGCTGGTTGTTGCCAAAGCCGGTGCCGGTGAGGGAGTTCAGGGTGCTGCCGTTCGCTCCGCTCGCGCCGTTTGAGAATACGCTGAGCGATGCTCCGGAGGTGACGGTGATGATGCTGTTGAGTTCCCATCCACCCAGGGTCTTTTCAACAAAGGCTCCCTTGTTGGCAAGCTTTGGCAGGTAGAAAACTTCGTTAGCCACAAAAATGTGCGGCCGGTTGATGTTGGTGTTGCCCTTGTCGATGCCGGTGTTGGTCGGGTCGGTAAACGCTTCCTGGTTCAGTCCGCCAGACGAATTGTCCAGTTCGACGTCAGCAATGGAGTGCGAATAGGTGTAGGAGACCTGGAAATTTGAAAAGTTTCCGGTCCGCGCACGGAACAGAGCTTGCAAGGAATGGTAGGTTGAGTGTCCAGCGCGATCGAATAGCCCGATGGTGCCGAAGTTACCCGCTGGGCGGAATGAATTGAGCGCGCTTCCATTCAGAAACGCCGTTTCGTTCCAGAATTCAGAGGGAATGGAATTCAAATCCGCCATTGAAGTCAGGTGGATACCGGTATTGCCGACGTAACCCAACTGCAACGCGGCGTTGCGGAAGAGCTCACGTTCAACCGACACGTTCCACTGCCAGCTGTTGGGGGCAATGGCTCGCGGGTCTTTGGCTGCGTTGGGCGAAACAGACGGATTGGCGAGCGGAGTCGCGGTTTGCAGGGTGCGGACGTCCTGCGCATTGATCACAAAGGGCGCAGTTCCCGACAGGGTGCGGCCAATTCCGACGATTTCCCGTTGGAAGAATTGTCCGCCGCCGACGCGTACCG
>DATHFT010000060.1:0-49950 GCA_035317965.1 Saccharimonadales bacterium (SeqCode)
TTTTTCGCTTGGAACCCGGGCCGGCTTCGTGGGTTCACACGGACCAATTTTACTTCCCCGACTCGGTCCGTCTGGCGCTTCCACGTCCCCCGAATCTGGAATCGAAGTATCAACGGATGCAATTTTCCTGTCAAGAGGAAAACGCTAAATGTCGTCGAACAATACACAGTGCGCCCATTAGTAGTGGTGGGTTTTCTGATTCTGAACGACTTGCTGGCGCAGAAATTTTTCTGTTTTCCACTGGCCATCCCGTTTCAGGAACTCCCTGCCCGGAAAAAATTTGCGTTTCGGCACAAGCGCAGCCGCGACAATTTTCGCGTTCCCGCCCCGCGAGATGCCGGAAAAAATCCGGCACTCTGGCGCGCTCCGGAGGACGCGCCTGCTGGGTCGCAAATTTTTCCCGTCCGCTCGTATCCGAAAAGGCGTTTTCGTTGCGATCGTCTTGGCAAAAAAACCGGCCGCTCGCACTCGACCCCGTCCCGCTTTTTCCTTCCCTCCGTCACGCGGGCGCCGCGCATGGCCTCGCGCGTTCTGCGGGTCGCCGTCCTTGGCACGAGACACGCGACGGCAGGCCTTAGTACTTTGGTACCCTCGAGATCAGGACGGTTGCTTCATTCAGCAGAACAAGTCCGGTCCGCTACTCTTCCCCTACCAGCGATGTTTCGTTTGCAGGAAAGGTCCCCCATGCAAGTCGGCCGTTATCAAATTCTCGATCTTATCGGCACCGGCGCCAACGCCCGCGTCATGCGCGCGCACGATCCAATGATCGGCCGAACCGTCGCCATAAAGCTGTTTTCCTCTGAACTGGCCCGCGGAGACGCCCGGCAGCGTTTCCTGCAGGAAGCGCGCGTCGTTGGGCAGCTTTCGCACCCCTCGATCATTACTCTTCACGATATGGGCATCGAAGAAGCGACTTCTACGCCGTACCTCGTCATGGAATATCTGGAGGGCCAGGCTCTCGATCGCATTTTGGACAAAGGAAGTGTTCCGTTCCCGCGCGCCTGCGCGCTGGTCGCCCAGGTCGCCGTAGCTCTGCACACCGCGCACCGCAAAGGCGTGATTCATGGCGACGTGAAACCCGCCAACATTTTTATTACCGACGAAAATCGCGTGAAGCTCATGGACTTCGGCATGGCGCGCCTGGCCGCCCGCGATACCGCCGACAGCCCCCTGCTCGGCACGCCTGCCTACTGGTGCCCGGAACAGATTTTGGGCAAAGCGCAGGACAGCCGCTCCGACATTTTCTCACTCGGCGTAGTTCTCTATGAAATGGTCACCGGAAACCGGCCGTTCGACGCCGATTCACTGCAAGGAGTTTGCGGGCGGGTGCTTTCCTCGACGCCGCTGCCAGCGACCCAGGCCAATCCTTCGCTGCCAAAAGCGCTCGATGAAGCGATCGGAATGTGCCTGGCCAAAGAACCGAGTGCCAGAACGGCCAGCGCTGAATCTCTGGCGGAAGCTCTCTACCCTCTGGCGCGTCGCAAACCTCCGACGCAAGTGACTCCCCAACCTGTAGGGCTGCGGCACCGCGCCGCGCGTCTGCTGCGTTCTGCTTAGAACGTCATTGCTTCAGAAAATAGCCACGAACCTTTGCTTCCGGTCGTCGTCCGGCCGCTGTTTTTATGGGTTCGCTTTGTGGCTTGACCGCGCCGTGATTTATTCGTAGCGGAGCGCTTCAACAGGATCGAGCTTGGCGGCCTTCATGGCCGGCCACACGCCGAAAATCAAACCGATACAGACGCTCACGGTAATTCCGCACGCGGTAGCCCACAACGGAACCGATCCGGGCCACTTCAGCGTCAGTTTGATCAAAAGAACCAGTCCATTGACGAGAACCAGCGCCAAGATGCCGCCCGTACCGGTCAGGGTCATCGCTTCCAGCAAGAATTGCCACGTAATATCCTTGCTCTTGGCCCCGATGGCCTTGCGAACGCCGATTTCCCGCGTGCGCTCGGTCACGCTCACCAGCATGATGTTCATCACGCCCACGCCGCCGATCAGCAACCCGATCGAACTCAACACCACGGTGGCCACCACCACCATGCGCATGATGTTGTGGAATTCTTCCACCTGCTGTTCGGCTGTCCCGATGGAAAAATTGTCTTTACCGCCGTACGGCACTTTTCTTCGGCGTTCGAGCAATTCGCGCGCTTGATCGACCGACTGATTCAGCATATTGGGGTAGGCCTGAAACCGGATGCCCACTTCATCGGCCTCGGCATACGTTCTGCGAAAGGTGTTATACGGAATCAGAACTCGCCGGTCCTCATCGCCCATGCCCATTCCGCCCTTGGGCTTTTCCACGACGCCAATGACCATGAATTCGGCGCCATCGATCATCACATATTTTCCGACCGCGCCACCCTGCGGAAACAGCACCGGCGCCACATTCTCTCCAAGCATCACCACTTTTTCGCGATGCAGGTCGTCGCCTTCGCTGATAAATCGCCCTTCGAGGGTGGACGCATTGGCATACACCTGGCCGAAATTCGGTTGCACTCCGCGAAAGTCGATTGCCGAGACCTCGCCGGCTTTGGTCCGGATGGTGTGCGGCTGCCGCCACCCCGTTTGCAGGAATGCCGTTACATTCTTGATGGCCGGGCAGGATTCCTGCAGGGCAATGGCATCGTCGAGAGTGAGCGGCTTGCGCAGCCGCTCATCCGATTGATCGCCGCCATTGTGCATTCCCTGATCCCACTTGGAAACAAAGGCGGTATCCGCGCCAAACTGCTTGATCTGTTCCTGCACGGTCTGGTCAAACCCCGTGATCAGGGCGGCCACCAGCATGATGACGCTGACGCCCAGCACCACTCCGAATACGGTCAGCGCGCTGCGCACTTTGTGCGCGCGCAGGGTATCGAGCGCTTGCTTCAGGTTCTCGCCGTGTGCTTGTGCCAATTCAGTGCCTCAACCGTCTGCGCGTAGCGCTTCAATTGGATCGAGTTTCGCTGCCTGCATGGCCGGATAAATTCCGAAGAAAAGCCCCACCGCGGTCGATACCACGAGCGAAGTAATGATGGCGCCGACCGACGTTTCCATCGGCATCGCGGTCAAAGTTCTGCCGAGCCATACCACGCCAAAGGCCAGCATGATTCCGATCATGCCGCCGCTCGCCGCCAGAATCGACGACTCGGTCATGAACTGCAGCAGGATGTGCTTCTTGCGGGCGCCGAGCGAGCGCCGCAGTCCGATCTCTCGGGTTCTTTCTGTCACGCTGGCCAGCATGATGTTCATAATCACAATGCCGCCAACCACCAGAAACACGCTCACCAGCATGATCGCTACAAATTCCAGATTTCCCGTCAGGTCGTGCCACAGCGCCATGATGGAGTCCGAACCCAATATTGCGAAATTATCGGGCGCTTCATACGGCAGGTGGCGCCAGGCCCGCATCAGCATGCGCGCTTCGTCTTGCGACGCCTGCATCATTTCGGCATTGGGCGCCTGCACAAAAATGCCCAGCCAATCTCTTTGCCGGTGCCATTCCTTGATGTAGGTGCCCAGCGGCATGATGATGAAGTTGTCCTGCGACTGCCCGAAGGCGGACCCGATCGCTTCGGCCACGCCGACGACCTGGTAGCTGTGGGTTTCCGCGTTAATCATCCGCCCGATGGGATCGACACTCGGGAAAAATTTCTTGGCCACATCGGCGCCGATAAACACCACTTGCGAGCGATGCGTATCGTCGGCTTCGGTAATAAAGCGGCCCTGCGCCACATTGATGTTGCGTACCGCGGCATAATTCGGGGTCACTCCGCGAACGGCGGTACCGTCCATTTTTGTGTTTCCAGAACGTACCTGTACGCTGCGATCGTCATCGGCGGCGACTTCTTTGGCGGTCTTCATGTTGTCGCGCAGCCGTTCATAGTCCTCATAGGTAATGAGCGGCCGCTTTTGCGCTTTAATGAAGGCGTCCTGACTGGTAATAATTCCAAAACGATCGACGATAAAAACATTCGCGCCCAGATTGGCGACGCGGTCGGCTACGTAGGAGTTCATTCCGGCGACGACACTCATGACCGTGACGAGTGTGGCCACGGCCAAAATCACGCCCAGCAAAGTCAAAAAGCTGCGCAGCTTGTGCGCCCGCAGGGAGTCGAGCGCTTGCCGAACGGTTTCTGTCAGCGTAACGAGTCCGCGGCGGAATCGTCCGAGCTTGGCCCGCGCCGCAGCCGCTCCAACCGCCAGCTCCGGCAGGCCACGCAATTCACTTGTCCGAGAGACACCCAAACCAACCTCCAACCCTGCACAATGAATACGAACTCACCCGCGGTTTCGTTCCTGACTATATATAAGACGTGCGGCGACCCGGTTTGCTTTCACTTGACGCGCCCAGCCAGGACGCGGAATGGCAGGACTATTGTAGTGCGAACCGGGGGGCCCGGCATCAACGCCGGTTAAAACTTGTTCCTGGCCGCCAGTGAGGGTACCGACGCTTGGCAGCAAACTATTTATTTTGTGCAGGTTACATCAAGTCGCCCGGCGTTCTGGAGGTGCCGGGCGAGAGGTGTGGTTTTGGTGCAACACCGGCCCCGGCACCGGAATCAAACGAGAAATGGAGAACGCCCGCAGGATCCTGAAACGGTCGGCCGCCAGACATTCCTGCCTGGCCGTGTGTGGCGCTCTCCTTTGCGTTACGCCTTCGGCCGCCCCGCAAGACCGCCCGCCGGTCGGGACCGCAAGGCCGGGGAGCGTTGTTTTTGAGCGGGTCATTGCCAATCAAAAGAAAACCGATGATGCGCTGAATCTTTACGAGCGCATCGAGCGTGTGGAAAATCGCAAGACCGGAAGCGATCCCCAAGCGGCTCAAACGAAGATCTCCCGCGTCATCCCGGCCGGTACCGGTGTCGCGCACATTGCGCTCGGTCCGGCTGGCGAGCCGACCGATGCGGTGGCCTACCGCGCCGAGATCGCAAAACTGGAAAAATCACTGGTGTGGGCCGTCGAGCGAGGCCGCGCGCAGCAGGAAGCCTACGAGAAAGTAGCCAAAAAAAGGAAAGAGCGCGACGCGCTGATTGAAGCGGCGGGCGAGGCGTTTATTTTCACCTTTCTTGGAACCGAGGAGCGAGGCGCTCATACCCTGCTGAAATACGGCATGGAGCCCAATCCAAAATTCAAACCAACGACGCGCAGCTCCGCTGTTTATACCAAGGTGCGCGGCACGGTATGGATCGATGAGCCCAGCGGGCAGCTGGCGCGCATCGAGGGCGAAGTAACGGACGACATCTCGGTGGGCCTCTTTCTCGCCAAGGTCTATAAAGGCAGCCGCTTCATGGAGGAATGCTACCCGATGGCTCCGGGCATCTGGCTACCCACGTATTCACAATACGATTTTGATGGACGGAAGTTTTTCGTGCCATTTTCCATCCATGAGCGAACCTTCTTCACCAAATACCGCTATATCGGCCAGCCAGCCGAGGCCCTTTCGGCCATCCGTGCTGAATTGGGCAAATCCTCGCCGAGTGTTGCCGATCGCTAGAGTTTTCCGCCCATACTAGAGCTTCGGAAACCCACACCGAGTTAAAACGTCGGAACACTCGAGGTCTTCATGCTCCCTGCAATTCGTCGTCTTCCTCTGCTAGGCGTTGCGGTGGCTACGCTAAGTTTCCTGGTTCTTCCCGGGCCGTGTGCCGGCCAAGACCGGGGCTCGCCGCAAACGGCCAAGCAATCCGGCGCCGCGCCAGCCCCAGGAGACGCCAAACCCAAAAAAGTTTGGACCAATGACAATCTCGCACAAGCCAGCGGAACGGTTTCCGTCGTGGGCGACGCGAAAGGCCCGGCGCGCAGCAAAGACGATCGTCCGGCGGACCCGACCTATGTCGCCAACGTCAAAAAACAGCTCGCCAAACTGAACGCCCAACTGGTGGACGCGGACAAGCAACTCGTTGAGCTGAAGAATTTTAACTCCGGCGAGCCGGGAACCAACCTCGGACGACAGTTGCACAAGGGTTACAACACCGAGCCGGTCGACCAGCAGATCAAAAAGCTCGGAGAGCAGAAGAAGGAAACCTGGGCAAAGATCGATGCGCTTCTCGATGAAGCGCGCAAAAAAGGCGTTTTACCCGGGCAATTGCGCTAACCCGCGCGCGCTGGCGGTTCGGTTGCCTCTATCGTGACTTCGGCAAAGTTTGTGCTGCGCAAACCGCGCTTTGTGAGGAATAATCAAACTCAGCAGGAACTTGGAAACGATTTTCAGCCAACCGTCACAAATTCAGGGCATGTCCAACGGCAGGTGGAGGAAGCAATGAAAGCAGCGATTGCGTGTGGGCTCGGATTGACGTTGATTTTTGGAACGGCCCCGGTGCGTGCCGATTTCAAATACACCGATACATCGAAAATAACCGGTGGCTCACTGAAGTCCATGATGAAAACCGTGGGCATGTTCAGCAAACAAGCTTCGGCCGCAATGAAACCGATCGTTACCACACACTACGTCCGGGGCAGCAAGCTGCGCACCGACCGCTCCGACGGCACTTTTGAAATCATTGATCTCGACGGGCGCAAAATGGTGTTCATCGATCCGCAGAAGCGCACCTACTCAGAAGTCACCTTTGAGGAAATGAAAGCGGCTATCGAAAAGGCCCAGAAGCAGATGCAGGACGAAATGGCCAAGCAGAAAGCCCAGCAAAAAGACGTCAAAACCAATATGAAGGCCAAAGTCTACGTCACGCCCACCAAAGAGACGCGCGAAATCATGGGCCAGCAAACCAACGAACTGAAAATGCAGATTGATATGGAAATCGAAGCCCAGGACACTTCGGCTTCCGCGCAGCCGGCGGGCCCGGTCAGCGGCACCATGTCCACCAGCATCGATTCCTGGGTTGCGCCGACGGTCCCGGGTTACAAGGAAATCGGCGAGTTCTACGTTCGCATGGCCAAGGAAATCAATTGGGTTCCGCCGTCCAACGTTTCCATCAACCCGCAAGTCTCGCAAGGGATGGCCGAAGTGCAAAAAAATCAGTCCGCTTACAAGGGTCTGCCCCTGTTGCAATATATGTCGATGAGCATGGTCGGTCAGCAGGGCGACACGGCCGCCGCGACCACCAGTTCGCAGGCGCCCAGCAGCAGCTCCTCGTCGAGTGCTTCCTCCGTTCCCACCAGCACATCGGAAGCGGTCGTCAAAGGACTCGGGGGTCTTTTCGGCAAGAAGAAGAAAAAAGATGATGCAGCCGAAGCGAGCGCCAACGCCAATTCGCAGAATCCGCCGCCGCCGTCGACTCCAGGCGCGCTCATTGAAATGACCATTGAAGTGAACTCGTTCTCGGACTCCGCCCTGGACGAGGGCCTGTTCGCGCCGCCTGCCGGATTCACCAAAGTGGCCCGGGACCCCGATCAAATCCTCGGCCACAAAGCTGGCAAGCCGTAAATTTTCTCGTCTGTGATTGAGGTCGGAATCGAGGGTCGCGCGATTTTTTCTAGTCACCGCAAGCGCATTGCGTGACGGCCTGCAGGGAGAGAAATCTCTCGTTCCGCGCCGCTGCAGAACTGGTCCCTCCGGCGTTGCGCGCCGCCTGTTGTTTGCGGAGGGCAGCGGACTTTTCCTTGGCGTTCAGTGTTTCACGCAATTTGCCGTGCGCGCGGAACAGGCGCAACCGCACCGCCAGAGTCGATATTCCCAGCCGATCCGCCACTTCCTGAGTCGAATACTGAAGAACGTCGCGCAGCAGACAGACCTGGCGCAGCTCCGGCGCCAGCCGGCGGATGGCTTGCGCGAATAGCAAACGCGTTTGTCGCCGCGCGAAGCGCTCTTCTGGATTTTCGGCGCGGGACTTGAGCTGCCCGCTGAGTGTTTCTCCGGGACTTCCGGCGGGCTCTTCGAGCGAAACGTGTTTCGATTCGCGACGACGGCGGATCAAATCGATGGATGAATTTACGGCGATACGAGAAATCCAGGCCCGCAAGTCATCGTGCTCGGCGGCGGGATTTCCCGTGAACTGTCCCATCCTCAGGAACACCTTCACAAAGGTCTCCTGGCGCACATCCTCGGCATCGACAGGACTGTGGGTCATGCGCAGGGCCACCCCGTAAAGGCTGCTGGAGTACGGAGCGATGAGCCGGATCATGGCATCCCGGTCTCCGGCGCGTGCCGCCACGAGATCGCGCTCGCGCACCGGGGCGGGTCCCGGCGGGCTGGCGGCTTGGGTCTTTGCGGTCGCAGGCGATGCACTCATCGCCAGAGGAAAGGGCAGGCGGAACTCCACACGCTCGCCACCGGTAAACGATTGAAAATAATAAGCTAAGAGACGAGGCAGCGAAGGTTCACAAAAAGGGACCTGACCGATTTTGGGACGGCACGTAGCGAAAACGCTCAATTCCCCGGGTCGGACGCCGGGCCTAGGATGAAGTGTCCGCCAGTGAGTTGGCCGACCGAACGGCTACGGTTATGCGATCGCGCCCTTTGGCTTTCGATACATACAAACACTTGTCGGCGATCTGCAGCAGCTCTTCTCCATTGGGAGCATGTTCTGGGAATGCCGCGATACCAATGGAAAGCGTTACCGGTTCAAGGGTCATCCCTTTGTATTGAACTTTCAGAGCTTTGGCAGCCTGGCGCAATTCGTCGGCGCGCGAGGCGGCATCGCTCGCTGAAGATTCCGGAAGAATCATGGCGAATTCTTCCCCGCCGTAACGGCAGATTACATCTTCTCCCCGGAAATGGTTGCCAAACAGCTCGGCCATGGCTTTTAAGACGACGTCGCCGGCATCATGACCAAAAACATCGTTGAATCGTTTGAAATGATCCAAGTCCAGAAAAATGATGGCCAGCGGACGATTCTTCCGGCGCGCCCGCTGCAGTTCGCGGTCGAGCGATTCCTGCATGAAGCGCCGGTTGAAAAGCCCGGTAAGGGGATCGCGGATGGACTGGTCGCGCAAAGTCTCACGCAAGCGCAGGCTGGCCAGTGAGAGCGCGACCTGTCCGGCAACGGCGATGGCCAGGCGCTGCTGCGAATCCTGCAGCGTTTCAAACGCTTCGATGCCCTTGTTGCTGGCGCTGCGATCGTACTGGATGTGCAGAACTCCCACCGTCTCTCCCTGTGCCACCATGGGGACACACAGATAGCTTGCCGGAATCGCGTTTCGCAGATGCGGACAAACCGCGCTACCACCGGGAAACTCGCTCCAGTGCGCCTGTCCGCGGCGCAGCGCCCAACAACCATCCGGAGCAAACATTTGTTCCGAGGCGTAGCCCTTGCCCCAAGTAGTGGATATTTCGAGCAAATTGCGGGAAGACTTGAAAATAAACAGACCGCCGCTGGTGGAGACCACAAACAGGTTGCGGGCCGCTTGCGCTACCACGCCAAACGCTTCTTCGGTGCTTGCCGCGCATTGCAGCAGCCCGGCCATGTCGTTAAGGAGCGTCATTTGCAGCGTACGAAGCTGCAGTTCGTTCACCCACACATTGAGGGCTTCGGCATGCTCTTTGCCAACAGCCGTGGCCCGCACTTGCTCGGAAATATCCCGGTAGATGACATACGCGCCGTTGGTTTGCCCATCCCTGACAATGGCCACCGCGTTAATTTCCAAATCGAGAATGGTTCCGTCGCGGCGCGTTTTGCGCGCGGTCGTGTGAACCGGCTTGCCGGAAACCAGCTGGCTGGTGACATCCTTCACTTCCAGCTCCTGGTCCGGAGAGGAAATCAGCGAATCGAGGAGTTGCCCGGTGATATCCTCCTGTCCTAAAAGGAATAGTTGCGAGAACGCGTCGTTATAGAGCTGGACGCGGCCCTCCAGGTCATGAATCACAATGCCCATCGGGCTGTTTTCAATCAGCGAATTCAGGAACCGCGTATGGTCCTCGAGATCGTTGGCAATTCGTTTTCGTTCGGTGACCGCGGCGCCGATAACCAAACCCGTTGCCGAAACCACGAGCATGAGCACTTCTATTTTCACCGGCTTTACCGGACCGCGGGCGATGGTCCCCAGGGCAAAAACAATTCCGAAATGCATTCCCAAAAGTCCGACAACGACTCGCTTGATGCCATGCCGCATCGCAATCCAGACAATCGGTATGAAAGCCAAATAGAAATATTGGCCTTCGCTCCACTTGGGGCCGAACATGATCCACAAAACCAGGACGATGCTGGATGCCTGCCCTACAGCTTCAAACAGATCCGCCATGGTCACCGGAGGCGTGCTGTCGGGCCGCACGACTTCGGCGAGTTCCGAATCATGGTCCGGAGCGCTCAGCCATCTCCGCACACTGGGAAGGACGAAAATCAGCAGGAACGGCGCAAAGCTAAGCAGCGAGATGGCGTCGCCGGCATACCAGGTGAGGATGGTCGGCCAGAACTGGCTCCAGGGGATGGATTTGTCGGCGGCGAGAGAAACAACTCCTCCAAACGTTGCGCCCAGAGCGCCAATCAGGGTCGCGATGAGGTAGCGGAGAATATCAAGTCGCCTGCTGAGCTTCAGGTCGATATGCAAAGAGGTTCGCAGGAAATAGGCAGCCAGAGCATAGGATCCGGCGCTGACAGGCGGCGAGAAAAGGACGCTCCAGGAGACCAGCGGTTGATGGTAGATAAGCGCTGTCGTCAGCATATCCGCAGCCATCAGCACGAAAAAATACCAGGGACTGACTCCCAGCAGAACCGCCAGGACGAGGCCTACCGCCGGATACCACACGGTCATTCCCAAGTTGGAAATGACGATGACTTCCGGCAGATTCAAAAGGTAATAAATCAGGAATACAGAAAGGGCAAAAAGTATATGGCGGGAGTTAAAACGCATCGCGCAGGCAGGCGCACTCACCTGCGCTTCAATGGATCCCATGTTCCGACGATTGGTGCGCGGGTCCATCTCTCCCCGAAAAACACGAGTGACACGTTTTGCTGACGAGCAACCATGTTAGTACGGATTTCGCCTCGCACTTGAGATAAGAAAGACTCATTAGCAGGGAGGGTAATACAGTAACCCCGGTATGCGAGCAGAGTGGTTTTGCGGCAAACCGATTCCCGAGGAGCTGCGCCTCAGGCCGCGG
Organism: Saccharimonadales bacterium (SeqCode); assembly: GCA_035317965.1. Taxonomy (GTDB): domain Bacteria; phylum Acidobacteriota; class Terriglobia; order Acidiferrales; family UBA7541; genus Acidiferrum. The sequence goes on from DATHFT010000060.1 coordinate 10,979, forward strand.
CCGCCGACGCTTCCCGCTCGATGGGCACCCCGATCAAATTTCCCCATTCCGTCCAGGAGCCGTCGTAATTGCGTACGTCTTTGATGCCCAATAAATATTTGAGCACAAACCAGCTGTGCGAGCTGCGTTCGCCGATGCGACAGTAGGCGATGACGGGCCCCCCACGACGAATGCCTGGCGATCCGTAAATCTCCTCTAAAGCGTCGAACGGCTTAAACGTGCCATCTTCGTTCACGGCCTGCGACCACGGAATATTCACGGCGCCTGGAATGTGCCCGGCGCGTTGCGCCGTCTCCGTCATGCCCGGAGGCGCCATGATTTTCCCCGTAAATTCGTCAACCGAACGCACATCGACAAACTGGGCTCCCGACGTCGGTTCCGCCGCGGCCAGCACTTCATCGCGCTTGGCGCGCAGCGCGGCGTTTACACTCTTCACGGTGTACGTGGCCGCCGCAACCGCGGGCCTCTCCCGCGTCACCGGACGCTTTTCCGCCAGCCACTTCTTGCGCCCGCCGTTCATGAGCAAAACTTTTTCATGACCGTAGTATTTCAATTGCCAGAAGGCCCAGGCCGCGAACCAGTTGTTGTTGTCGCCGTAAAGCACCACCGTCGTGTCCGGAGCAATCCCAGAGGTCCCCAGCAGATCCGCAAAGGCTTTCGGCCCTGCCAGGTCGCGGCGAATCGCGTCCTGCAATTCCGTTTGCCAATTCCACGGAACCGAACCTTCCACGTGGCCTTGATCGTAACCCGTGGTATCCACGTCGACTTCCACAACGCGAAGGCCAGGATCGCGGCCGTGGGCGGAGACCCATTCGGTGGTCACCAGCACTTCAGGATGCGCATAGTCAGCCATAAACCCGTTCCATTTTGTCGCCCAGCGAAGTCAATCCGCCGACTCGAGCCGTCCGTTCTGCATTTCCCACTCAATGCGCACGGCCCAGTCATAGTGCATTCCTTCTGCCTTGAGCCAGCCCTCCAGCACCTCGCGGGACTCGGCCCGAAACTCCGCAATCATCTTGCCTTCCAGCATATTCACATAAACGCGTTCGGCTCTGGCCGGGCCTCCCCCTTGCATGCGCTGCGCAAGAAGTTCCGCGCCCTGGCGAGTCAGACAAGCAAGTGTGTGTTGCGTCAAGTAACGCGGCATCGGAACTCCTGAACGGCAGCTGAACTCAAGTATTCCATACCCGGGCAATCCCCTGCACGCCGCCCACTTTCCTCTCGAGCCGGGCCGGCGCGCGTAATCCTGTTCAAAATTTACCTGCGGCAAAATACCGCGACGGGGGCACCCGCGGATTCGTGCGGGAAACTCGCCGGCTCGCTACGGCAGGTTACCGGGAAGCACACGCTTGAAAGAGATTCGGTTGCGAACCCGGCTGCGTTCTAAACTAGGAGCCGAACGAGTCTTGGCAGAGGATTTCTAACATGAAACGCAGCTTGCTCTCGCTTCTCGTAATGTCCCTAGCGTTCCTCGCGGCGTCGAGCGCTCTCGCCGCGCCGCAGCGAGGCACCGGCATTCTCAGCGGAGTCGTACTCGGTCCAGACGATAAGCCGGTGGCCAGGGCCGCTGTAACCTACCAGTCGGGTGGCGGAACGGCTCCGCACGCCGTTCACACTGATGCGCGTGGGCGCTTCACCATCCGCAAACTGCGCAGCGACAACTACGACCTGCGGGCTTCGGCCCGAGGAGTTTTTTCAGAATGGGAAAAGAACGTTGCCGTCCGTTCCGGAAAAACGAAAACCATTACGCTGCACCTCATTTACGCCAAGGAAATGCCCAAGGCTTTCGGCGCGGCGCCGGTCAAGCCGTAATCGCCGCGCGCGGGCAAAAAAGGCCGTAGTACCGCCAGTTTCGTGGCCCAATCGGTTCCCTGGAATTTCGAACTAATGTGCTTGTTATCTTATATATACGTGCGCAACGTGCTCTGTGCACCTGGGCCACACAGTACTAAGACCCGCGTACCCTGTAAATTGGCTCTAGCGGCCCATTGAGAGACACAGAGCTGATCTGTAGTCTCTTAAGAACGGGTTGGGGGCCGCGCGGGGACAGCGGCTCCGCAAGGGGTCGTGTGCGAGCTACCCAACCCGCCATTCTCTTTGGCACCTGTTCCGCTCTTCCTGCAGCCCGGCAGCACTCACCTACATCTATATATATAAATGTCCCCCGCCTGTTGAACCTTTCGTGGTGGTTGGCCCGACCGGTCCCGTTCGTGCATCCCACACAGGGGGACGAGGCGAGCGATCTCGGTAAGAAATTCATTTAAATTGGTTTAGCGAATCAAACGGCGAGAATGAGCGAAGGAAGAAAACGACACGTGACGCAATTACGCGCCGCCGTAGCGGGACCTGCCGGGCGGCTTCTGCTCGTTCTCCTGCTCTGCCAGACGGCGGCTGGGAGTCGACTGTTTGCGGCGGATCCTCCGGTACTCACTCTTAAACCAGAAGCGTCCGGCGCCTTCCAGACCTACGTGCAGTTGACCGACGAGCGCAACGAAGCTGAGCTCAGCCGAGGCGCAGACTTGCTGTGGATCGACCAATTGCCGTCGCCTGAGCGCACCTCGGCCTACGACGCGCTGAGGCGCGGCGAGATAAGGTTGCGAAAAACGGAAACGCGCGAAAACACGCGACCCATTGTTTGCCCCGGCGGAATGATTCATCACTGGGAAGGGGTTGTATTTATCCCTTCGGCAAAACTTGCCGATGTGCTCGCGATCCTGGAAGACTACAACCAGCACTCCACTTATTACGCTCCCGACGTGGAGCGCTCCGAAACCGAATCGCGCGATGGCGAGCACTTCCGGGTTTTCTTGCGATTCCGCCGCCACAAAGTGATTACAGTCGTCCTTAATACCGAGCATGAAGTTCAATACTTCCGCGACTCCGGGCGGCGCGCCCACAGCCGCAGCAGCGCCGTACGCATCTCCGAAGTGGAGAACGCCGGCAAAAGCGATGAGCGCGAGAAAACACCCGGCACTGACAACGGCTTCATGTGGCGCATGGAAACCTGGTGGCGCATGGAAGAGCGCGACGGCGGCGTCTACGTGCAAAGTGAAGTGGTCTCGCTTACCCGCGACATTCCGGCCGGCCTCGGCTGGATGATCGGCCCCTTCGTCAACAGCATCCCCGAGGAGTCCCTGGCCTTTACTCTTGGAGCGACCCGGAAAGCAGTGGCCGCGCGCACCAGGAAATAGTTTTCAGACAAGATCCGCGCTAGCGCGCTTTTTTGGCCTTCGCCGTGTCCTTCAGTAAATCCCAGACCAGAGCGGCGTGACGATCCCAAGTCCACTCTCGCATGCCGGCCGAAGCGGCGCTTCCCACGCGTTCACAAAGTTCCCGGTGCTCGCTCAACATGCGAATCAGCTTCGACAGCGATCCAACATCGTTCGGATCACGCAGTACGAATCCGTCGCGACCGTCGTGTATTAAACCGGAAACGCCGGCCAGCGCCGAGGTGATGACCGGAAGACCGCAGGCCATGGCCTCTGCAACAGGCAGTCCAAAGGAATCTTCATGGCTCGGACTGAGGTAGAGATCGGCCGCCGCATAGCAATCCAGCACGTCAGCGCTCGACGTTTCCCATGTGCACGCGGAGGAAATGCCCAGACTTTCGGCCAGTGCGCGGAATAAGTCCTGGCTATCGTCGCCTACAACCAGCAGGCGCAGGGACTTCGCTTGCAAGCCGGCCATCGCCTGTAAGACGGCGGCCAGACCTTTGTTTTTCCAGTCATTCCCTATGAGCAGCAGCACAAAATCCTCGCCGCCGAACTTCCTACGTTTGCGGCTTTCCGTTCGCCGCTGCAAACGCGCAGCGATCGAAAAGCTCGTGCTGTCCACTCCGTTCGGCGTGACACGAACATCGTTTCTCTGGAAATAGCGCACCAGCAGATCTGCCGTGCGTTGTGACACGGCAGCCAGGGCGGTCTGCGGGCTCTGGTAGATCCGTTTTTCAAGCTTTACGAGAAGAGCGTAATAGATCTTGCGGTGCGCCCTTCGCAGACGTCCGGCATTCTGAGCGAGGCTCTTCTGTCCTTCGCCGGAAAGTTCCTGCAGCCGGTGAAAAAGAGCATGCACGATCACAACATCCGCATCGCTGCAATTAATTCCGGGAGAAAGCACAAGATCAAAGGCACCGCCGGAAGTCCGCCGCCGCCAGCGGTTCAGATGAAACCAGAAATAGAATTGCACGATATGCGGGCCGGGCACGCGCGGCACCTTGTGCCAGAAGATCCCACCGGCTTCTGTCGACGGGTTGCTGGATTCAGTGGCGAGCGAGATATCGGCGACTCGCTGGGAGTAAAGATGAATTTCACATTTATAATCGCGCGCCAACCGCTCGAGGAGTTCTGCCAGAGCACGTTCGGTTCCGTGCTGTCGGTCCACAAACGGCGATACAACAGCGATACGCAAGTCAGCGCATTCCAGGCCGTGAAGTTTGGGCGGGAGTGGCATCAATGGCGAACTGCGAAGACAGGGCGAGACTGGGCAGACGGAACAGGATTCCGAGCGACAACCAGAGATAGGCGTTCAGGACGAAATCTTGATAAGGCTGGATCCCCAGATACATTTCGGCAAACAGCAGGAGAAACGCGTACCAGGTGATGACAAAGGCCAGCGGAAACCAGGGCGTTCCCTTCAGTTTGCGGGTGATTTTCCAGGCGGAAACACAAATCGATGTGGCTAAAATGATCCACAGCAGCAGACCCACGATTCCCATTTCAACGACCAGCGTTCCAAAGCCGCTCTCGGTCCCGGCTGTCGGCGCCTTGGTGTGAAAGAACCGAGCCACGTACTGCACTCCGAGAGACGCCGTGCCTATACCATAGCCATAAGGCCAGCGTTCATAGTAAAAGGCCCCTATGAAATTCCCGAACGGATAGTTCCAGGTCCGTTCGCCTAACTGGGTGGCCGAACTGCTCGGCAAAAGAGTTTCACTGTAGACAGCCACCCGGCCAAGAATGGCATCGGGAAAGAGCGCTAAAAGGGCAACGCCGGCGACCACCATGCCCAGCACGACCCGCTGAATTCCACGCAAGACCCGCATCACTTCGCCGCGACGCCAGGGCGCGCCCCACAGAAATGCGGCGCTTGTGACGATGCCGTTGATTGGTAAGAGCATGAAAGCGGAACGCGACGCCGTCAGCGCACCGCCGGCTGCCGTAAATGCCAGCGCCACGAAAGCGAGAGCGCGGCCACGCTTGTGTCGAAGCAGAAGATATCCGCTGAATCCAAGCGAAAGAACCCACATCAACAAAATAAAATTGGTGTATCGTCCGGTGCTGACAAACACGGAATTTGGCCGATAAACGATGGTGCCCGAAATCGGGGCCACGCGGTAGTTGGAGCTGAGCTCTCGAATGTCCTCGTTGATCACCTGCGGGTTCAAGAAAGTATGGCCCAGAATCGATTGCGCGATTCCCAGCGATAGGATAACCAGGGCTACAATCAAGTTCAGAAAAAAGAACCGCCGCAGATCTTTCTCACTTCGAAAAAGAGCAAAGCCAATAAACAGGAGCGGCACATAGTAGAAATATAATTTCATGCCGAGCAGGCCATAAAATATGCTGGGGGACGCCGGATTGAATATTTGGATTGCGCCAAACCACAGGAGCAGCAGGAGCGGAATACGGAAAGGCACTTTAAATGTTTCTACCGTCTTCTGCCGGTAGGCGATAAAAAACGATAGATACACCAGGAGTGCAAGCGCGTCCTTGGCAAAAAAGATGGCCATGTTATTGCCAAGAAATTTACGGGCAAAATCTTCAAAGAGAAGCCAAACCAAGAAAAAATAAATTCCATTCCGCCAATTGTTGAGAATGGCGATCGCCACCACTGCTCCAATAAAGGCCAGCGCAACATAGGCCAGTCCCGGAACATCGTCATTGATAATGTATTGGGAAGTCTGATAGGCGACTAAAATTACAAAAAGGAAGAATCCCAAAGCCATGATGGGACTACGGCGCAGGCTTGTTCCCGCCGTACCGACTGCGCCGTTCACGAGAGTGCCCTGGAGACACTAGAGATGGCAAAAATTGTCCCGGGCAGACGCAAAACCACCGCGTTGCCGAAAGTCAGGGCCAGGCTGACCGGCAAACGATTTCGCGGAGCGCTCGGGAGTATGGAAGCCGAAGCCACCATTCAGAATTCTACCTTTCTCACTGGCAATATCGTGTGCGGCGGGTATGTCTATATTACGCCAACCGCCGACTGGCGTGGTTCAGAACTGACGGCGCCCGACCCTGGCTCGCAACCAGTTTCGCACAACGCTCGTTCGATTCTCGGTGCAGAGGGAAACCGCCCAGGCAAAAAGTATGACCAGACCGCCGAGTAGCAGTCCCCACACGAGATGCGGGAGATCGGGTTGCCATCTTCTGTCCGGCGTTATCCACGCTCGAAGAAAAAGCAACAGGGGGAAATGCAGGACGTACAGACTGTAGGAGAATGCTGCGAAAGTGTGGGTAATCCGCGGATACGCGCCGGCGCGGGAAGTCCAATCCAATTGCAGCAGACCATAGAGAAACAGGGCAAAGCCCGCTCCCACAGCCAGGTCACTACGCGTCTCGCCCCACTGGCCCATGCGCGCCGTATAAAGACAAATTGCCAGGAACACGGAGGACGCAGCGATGGCCAGTGCCCTCCAGGCGGCTGTCGGCAACTTTAGTTCTTTGTGGGCCACGACCAGCAACGTGCCCGTTAACCAGATAAAAAAACCCAGCAGTATAGCGTTCCCGACAAACCAGGACACGGCAAGCGCGAACAGGGAGAGCAGTGCCGCCGTCCGAATGGAGCGTTTCATCCAGGCGAGGGCGGCAAATAGCACCAGGGGAAACAGCACGTAGTACCAAAATTCATTGGCCAGACTCCACAGCGGTCCATTGGAACCAAACGTTCGGCAGCGGATGGTTTGCAGAAAAAACAGGTTGCCGAAAAAATTGCCAACCGTCAGGTTGTCGCGAGCGATGGAGGAACCGAATCCACGCAATGGCTGCGAGTAAAGCCCGGACAGGGCAAACGCGTGGCTCCCAACTGCGTCCCAGAGCAATCCCAGCAGCAGCCCCGGAATTAGGACTACGTACAACCTGGCCGCCCTGCTGATTATATATTCCGTCCACGACCAGCTTTCTGTCGCCAGCATTTTGAAAACAGAAGTGGAAATCAGGAATCCGCTTAAAATAAAGAAAACCATCACTGCTTGATGGCCAAATCCTGTCAGGAAGTAGACCAGCCCTAACAACCTCCCGGGAGCCGGAAGGTCATGGTAATCCACGAAAAACAGACCACGCAGGTGTCCCCACATCACAGCCCAGGCCGCCACCGCTCGCACCAAATCAAGATGAGCCGAAGCGGTCGGATTCAGTTGCGCCGGATGCCACTTGAAAGAAAAAGCGGAAGGGGCAGGAGTGGCTAGGTTAACCTGATCCACGGCTTCTTTCGGCTCTCGCAATTAAGCGGCTTTCTACGCTAAGGGATGTCAACAGTGTCGTGCTTGTCCTCGGGCCAGATTCATGCAACCAGCAACGGCCTGCTCGCGCATTCTAGCACGCACAAATTCCGCGTACGGCCTCTCGACATCCGCTGCGCTCCTGTGGCTGCCGCGATCGTGATCTGGCTCGGCCTCCATGTTACTCTGGGCAAACAGAAATAGAGATTTTCCTTTCCGCTTGGCGGCGATCGGAGAAACATCTCCCACATGGCAGTCGTTAAAGAAAACTTGCGCTGCATCGCAGTTCTCGGCTGGCGGGACAGTCCAACAGACGCGGTCGAAGAGTATTGTGAATACTTGGGCTCGGAATTGCCTTTCCACGGATTTTCCTTTGAAATTACGCGCATTCGCTGGCCCGAGATTGGGTGGCCCGCCGCGCTTCGCGAGCTAGATGAATTCTCAAAAACGGCGCGCGGCGCATGGTTCCTGGTTCAGTACACGGCTCTGACCTGGTCGCGCCGAGGTTTTCCGCTAAACGTTCTCAAAGTGATTCGGCGTCTGAAAGCGAACGGAGGAAACTGTGCCGTTGTTTTCCACGATTCCGAGCCGTATCCGGGTCACCGCCTGGTCGACAGGATCCGGCGCCGCGTGCAAATTTACACGATGCGGAAAATAATGAAATTGGCCGATTTGGCAATTTTCAATGTTCCACCAATGCAAAATCCGCTCGTTCCGCCGGCAACCCGAAATGCCTGTTTCATCCCGGTAGGGGCCAATCTCCCGTCGCCGGAAAAGGCGTGGTCCAAAGAAAAGTTGCCAGGACAACCGCCCACCATTGGAGTTTTCTCCTTGTCGGATGGTGCTGCCGGAGCCGAAGAAGTGCGATTGATCGCCGACGCCCTGCGCTACGCGGTCGCGCAAACCAGCCCGTTGCGGCTCACCATTTTGGGTCGCAACTCGGACACCAGCGGCAAGCAGGTCCGCGAGTTACTCGCCGGCACACCGGTCCAAGTCGACATCCTGGGACTCCTCAAGCCGGAAGAGGTGGTGCAAGTTCTGGGTTCCTGTGATGTGCTGCTTTTTGCGCGTGGCCCGGTTTCGACGCGACGCGGCAGTGCCATTGCCGGGATCGCCTGCGGATTACCGGTCGTCGGGCGCGCCGGTTGGGAAACGGGTCCCCCGCTCACCGAAGCCGGCCTGGCGCTGGTTCCTGACGGAGACCACGGCCTGTTTGGGCCGACTTTGCTTCGCGTCTTGAGCGACCGAGCGTACCGGGTTGAATTGGCCGAGCGCAGCCGCCAGGCGCAGGAGCGCTATTTCTCATGGAAAGCCATCGCCACCCAATACGCGGAGGCCCTCGGGAAAAGCGCCGGAAACGGTCCATAGTCACGCGCTAACCCTCGCCGGACGGGCCCGCACGGGTCCCGAGGCCGGCGTCCTTCTGGTTCCGCGCCCTAGAGTCCCTGTGCTAAAATAGGCGGGTTCCGCAGGGGTATGCGGTCGACCGTAGGTCCCCGTAGGGTATGATCGCGAAGCGGTCCGTTCCCCAGTTCCGGCTGATCGCGCAAAATTTCAGGCAAAGCGAAGAGGGTGTTTTATGTCCGGGCATTCAAAGTGGGCAACAATCAAGCATAAGAAGGGCGCTACGGACGCCAAGCGAGGGCGCGTATTTACGCGAATCATCCGCGAGATCAGCATTGCTGCGCGCATCGGCGGCGGCGATCCAAATTCCAATCCGCGCCTTCGTACCGCTATTTTGGCGGCCAAGGGCGCGAACATGCCTGGCGAAAACGTGGAGCGCGCGATCCTGCGCGGCACAGGGCAGCTCGAAGGCGAAACATACGAAGAAGCCCAGTTTGAAGGATATGGGCCAGGCGGCGTTGGTTTGCTGATTCTGGTGGTGACGACGAATCGCAATCGTGTGGTCGGTGAATTCCGCCACCTGTTGAGCAAGAATGGCGGCAACCTGGCGGAAAACGGAGCGGTGGGATGGATGTTCAGCCGCAAAGGTGAAATTTCTGTCGCCAAGGAAGCCGCGGAAGAAGACAAACTATTAGACATCGTGCTCGAAGCGGGTGGAGAAGATTTAAAAGATGATGGCTCTGCCTGGTACATCACCACGCCGCCCGAAGCGCTGGAAAAAGTAAAAGAAGCGCTGGCGAAAGCGGGAATCGCGCCGACATCGGCTGAGCTGGCCATGGTGCCGCAGAATTACATCAAGTTGACCGGCACGCAGGCCACCCAGATGGTGCGGCTGGTGGAGGCGCTGGAAGAACATGACGACGTACAGCATGTGTATGCAAACTTCGACATCGATGAGTCGGAGATCCAGGCGGCCGTCGGCGCAAACTAGTGACCTTTGCTTTTCCGGGCCGGAACTTTCTCGGGGCCACCGCGAGTCGCGGTGGCCTTTTTATTTCTGCGGCAGGAACACAAAAATAGTTGAAGCTGCTGCAAGTGGCGCTGCGACAAGGTACACTGAGGGGCGATGAGCGGAACGATGGAAAAAAGCGGCTGGTTTCGCGTCCTGGGAATCGACCCCGCGGCGGCCGGGCCGACCGGCTATGGCATTGTGGAAAGCAATGGCCGCAACTGCAGAATGCTTCATTACGGGGCGTTTAAGGTCACCGCGAAACGGCAGAAGGATTTCTCCGGCGCCGCCCTGCAGGATATTCATGAGCTTCTCTGCCGACTGATTGTTGAATTTTCGCCGGACGCCATGGCCGTTGAGAATATTTTTACGGCGCTGAATATGCGAACCGCCTTGCGTTTGGCCGAAGTTCGCGGCGTGGTTTTGTTGGCTGCGGCGCAGCATGGCGTGGCAGTGCACAGTTATGCCCCGCGGGAAATCAAGGCATCGGTGGCGGGGCACGGCCACGCGGATAAACGACAGATCCAGACCATGGTGCGCGCGCTGCTATCGATGGCCGAGATGCCGGAACCTTCCGACGCAGCCGACGCCCTAGCAGTGGCTCTCTGCCACTTGCAGGCAGAGCAGGCGCGACGGCGATTCAATTTGCCAGTTGTGAGTTCCCGGGCAACTCGCGAAGCCCCACCAAAGATTGCCGCGAAAATCGTGGGCCCGAGGCAAGCCACAACTCAAGGAGCGACACACGTTACAACGCGCGGAAGCGTGACGCGCATCGTATCGACACGATGACTATGTTTGGCGCTCGCAATTTTCTTCCCGCTGCGTTTGTCTTTCTGCTTGGTTCTGCGACAACGTTCTCAACCGTTCGGCCAAATCCCGTCGTAGCCCTCTCTCCGGCCGCAGTTTCTCCGGCACCGGCTCATGCGAAAATCATTTACCGTCGCGTTTTTAAATCGAGCGTGCCGGAGTTCATTGAAATCGCAGTCCAGGAGAATACGGATTCCGCGACTTACGAAATCCGGCAGCTGGATGAAGATGCGGGCGCCCTGCCATTTGAAGTAAGCGCTCCTCTGCGCGCGAAAATGTTTCAGCTGGCTGCCGAATTGAAACATTTTCAGGGGCAGGATTTGGATGTACATCGCAAGATTGCCAATCTTGGCGAGAAAACGTTTCGCTGGGAAAACGGTGCGGAATCGCATGAAGCAAAATTCAACTACACGTTAAATTCGCCAGCCAATCAATTGCTGCAGATTTTTGAGGGCCTGGCGCGGCAGCAAGGTCACGTGGCGCTGATTTCCAGGCGCATGAAGTATGACCGGCTGGGAATCAACGATGCGTTGCTGCAACTGGAATCCGATTTCAACCACAACTTGCTGCCCGAACCTCAGCGCCTACTTCCCCTTCTGGATCAAATTGCGGGCGACTCCCATTTCGTTGAAATAGCGCGGCAGCGTTCGCGCTCGCTCGGTGAGCGCATCCGACATCCCAAGTCGTAGCTGTCTCCCCAGGACAGTTCAGGAATCGCGTGCCCCTGTCGCCAATGGGCAAAGAGCGCGCGAATTTTTGAAATATCAGGTTGTGAAGAGGACTTACACCCCGGCTGTCGAGCATGCGCGGCGTACTAAATGAGAAGGGACGACTTGAGCCGTCCCCTTCTCTCGCTAGAGGTTTGTTCGCCTCGCGTTAGAAAGAAACGCGGATGCCGAACTGGAATGCACGAGGTTGGCCGCTCGAGAATGAACCCGAACCGGCGCCTACACGCGTGAAATAAGAAGTTGTGCCACTGATGCTGCCATCTCCACCGGAGAGGAGGCCTTCGAGCGGACCTTCTGTATTGGTTTTGTTAAAAATATTGAAGCAATCAACGCTAGGCTCAATCGAGAACCGCTCGTGAAATCTCCAAATCCAGCTAAGCCGCACGTCAGTGGTATAGAAGAGTGGGTTGTTCTTCTGATTGGTCGGAACAGTAGAAAGCCCAGCAGGCAGAGCGAAACCCGTAACTGGATCTTTCAAAATTATGTTTGTATCTGGATCAGTCTGATAACCCGTAACCACACCACCAAGGCCCTTCAATTGATCCGAGGTGAACAGGCCCGCATCAACAAGTGCCTGACCAGCAGGAGTCAACTGCCCCGTGAAGGTGTTGTTAAAATTGGATATCAACTGGTTCAAACCAGTCACACTGACGCCCCGGTCAAACGATCCTCGATTAGTTCCGGGAAGTGGATCGCCAGTCGTACCATCACCATTCAAGTCTGAGGTAAACACATCTGCAAGTGTTCCATTGGCTTGGAGGAGGACATCTGACGGCTGGTTGGTCCGAAAATACGATGTGGTGGCAAGACGGAAATGCGCAGGGAGGTCCATAATCATAGAAACGGCAAGGTTGTGGAGCCGGTCTTCTCCGGAAGGACCATAAAATTGAGAAGGATTGTCGTTGTTAACGGCGCTTGATAAGAAGTCCTGGTCGCCGGCCGAAGCGCTAAAACGTGAGAGAGCATAAGCAACGTTTGTTGTAACGTTGCGGAATGGTCCCCAAGTTCCAACTTTGCCAGTCAAGGCAACCTGAAGCCCCTGATAGCGCGAAACACCAACAGGCTCTGAAACAAACATGTTGCGGTAGTTAATATTGCTACCGCCGAAGGCATATCCGTCGTAACCCGGTCCGGATCCGCTCAGACCTTCGTTAGCATAATCGTCAATCGTTGCGGGGACTAAGAGGCCCGGCTGTGCGGGATCCTGAAAATTCGGGCAGTTGATTAACGAAGCGGCAATAGATACGACACCGCAATCGCCCAAGGTTCGAGAAATTGCAGCTTGTGCCAAACCGACATTCAGGGTGTTCGCGGCACCAACCCTGTTGCGGTCTACGGTTGTAAGGAAGTGAACGCCGCGATTCAAAACGTAATCGGCGCTCAAGACCAAGCCCGGCTTAATCTGTCTCTGGACGCCAATGTTAATTTGCGCGCCATACGGAGATTTGTAATTGGGATCAAGGATCGATCCTGAAACGACTCCCTTATCGATGTCGAATTGAAGAGGAGAGTTTGGTGCCGGCCAGTTTGCTGCAAGCTGAGCACTTTGAGCAATGAATGTATTTTCGGCTGCAACGACAAAGGGAATGACGTTGCCTAGAGCCGCGCCGATGCAGCTATTAGGAGTGGATGTACCCGGCTGAACATTGGGGCAGTCCGTTGTCGGATTCCAGATACTGGATCCATCAATCGGGCTAATAAGAAATGCGCTACCGCCCACACCCACCTGCGGAGTTGCGTTGCCGAGGCCGGGAGGCAAATTCACCGTGCGGTCGAACAGAATATTGTTGAAGATGTTGGTTTCATAATAAATGCCGCCGCCCCCACGAATAATTGTTTTGCCGTCTCCGTTTACGTTCCAAGCAAAGCCAGCTTGGGGAGCAAGGCGGAAGTTGTCGTTGCGAGGACGACCGCCAAGTTCCGGATCAAATGCACCGATGCCAGGAGCGCGGTCCAAATCATGGTTTGACAAACCGGTGTCCAAGTCATAGCGCAAGCCACCGTTGAAGGTGAGGTTATGAGAAACACGCCATGTATCGTGGAGATAGACGCCCAGGCGGTTGTTGATAAAACCTCCCGCAGGGAGACCTAAAACGGGAGTTTCGCTGCCGTAACCGAGACCGTTGCCGATGAGAGCAAAGCTGAACTTGTAGTTCAGGGGATCTGCAGCTCCCAGAGAGTTATAGGGAACTGTTGCAACACCCTGGCTGAGGGGAGAGGACAGACGCGGGCCGAGACCAAAGAACGAGGCGAAACCCGCTTCGTCAATTCGATTGTAAGCAACTCCGAATTGAATGGTGTGTTTGCCGTGAGTCCAGCTTGCGTCGTACTTAATCTGCTTATTCTGTTGAAAGGTAGCCTGTGGGGCGTTTGCATTGGGGCCGTAAACAAAGCCGCCAAGGCCCGTAACGTTGATCTGAACCGGCTGAGGGGGTTGTGGAGTTCCGGCGGCCGAATTAGCATCGACGATACCGTTCACGAATTTAACAAAGCTACCGCGAATAGTGTTGGTCCAAGATCCCTTTGTATAGTCCCATCCGATTACGTGGGCGTTGGCGCTATTCTTGTTGGCAAAAGCCGAAAAACCTACCCCGCCAAAACCGGTAACACCAAAATTGTCATCATGTGTGTATTTGTAGAACAGGTGCTGGTTATTGGTCAGGTTGTAGTCCAACCGAGCGTTGGCCATATGCTCATCTTCGGGAGCTCCGTAGGAACCAACGAAGTCAGGAAAAACTGCGTTTGGAACTGAAGCTGTAATAGCACCCTGCTGCTTTTGGCGTTCATAGGCCAAGAACGCAAAGAGTTTGTTTTTGACAAGTGGTCCTCCCAAGTTGCCGCCATAGTTGTCACGTGAAAAGGGCGGTTTATCGGGATTTTCGATATCCAAGGGGCCGTTATTGGCAGCAAATTCAGACCTTCGCCAATAACCAAAACCACTTCCATGAAACGTGTTTGTGCCGCTCTTGGTAAGAATGTTGACTGCGCCTGTTGAAGTGAGGTCCGTGCTGACGTCGAGAGATGATTGCGAAATGCCAAACTCATCGATCGATTCGTTGGTGATGTTCATGACGGTGGTGCCAACGGTTTCGTCAGTGATGTCAACGCCGTCAACCTGGATACGCGTGCTACGACCGGAGCGGCCACCAACGGAAACACCTGTGAATTGATTCTTGGTGGGGTCAAAACTACCGCCATCAACAACTTGTACTCCAGGAGCCAACTGAGCGAGGTCCAAGAAATTGCGACCATTCAGAGGAAGTTGCTCAATTTCTTTAGATTGAACTGTGTTCTGCACAACGGATTTGTCCGTGTCGACTGTGATCTGGTTGACTTCAACTGTGACAGTCGATGCGACCGCACCGAGTTCCAATCTCATGTCGATTGAAGTGTTGACACCCACACGAACTGTGAGATTTGCCGTTACTGTGCGAAAACCCTCGTGTTGAAGAGTGACTTCATATTCGCCGACAGCCAAATCGGGAACAACGATTACACCTTGCTCGTTACTCATCACCTCAAGCTTGTTGCCGCGGTCTTTACTCAAAATAGCGGCTCTTACTTCTGAAACAGCTTTTCCGCTGGGATCTGTGACTTGAACTGTCAAACCGCCCGTAAGTCTCTGCGCAAATACCTGACCTGCGCTGAGTAGCATGACCACAAGCATAGCTACAATCGCTTTACGCATTTTCTGAGTTCTCCCCCTAAATGTTCTTAGGCACCTGAAATTCTGGAAACTGAAGATAAAATTCAACTAAATCTAACGGAGGAAACAGCAACTTACACGGAATTTAGAAATACGCGAGCAAATCATGGACCAATTCAGTTTGCAAATAATCATTTTATTTTCATATATATACACAACACAGACTGCCGCGTGCCGCCTGTTCCTGTGCTTTTATGAATTGATATATGAATTTATATATATTTTTTGAAATTTATCGGAGCCAGGCTTAACTTCTTGAAGCGATGATTTCGGAGCACGTTTCTCTGGGTACGTACGCGAAATTGCGGGTACCGAAAGTTGCACGGTCGAGGGGAAACCACCTGCTGGGCGCGTCAGCACTGGCATTACCAGGGAATAGGGTTAGGCCTAAAAGGGCCCTCCCGGCGGGAGGGGCTCCTTGGGGAATTGTCTGACAGAAAAACAGTCATTTGCGTACGTTATTGACAACAAAGGGAATAATGTTACGCCTCGGCAACAAAGTGAAGGATCGTGCAAGAAACCTGGTGGTACTTCAGCCATCCCCAAGACTATGAACAGGCACTTCACATACCCCAGTTATTCTAGTTCGAAGGAGGCGGTTGAGGATGTTCCTGATTCTGTACGTCAGGCGGCGGAACATAGCCTTTGGGAAGGCCAATTTTTGAGTCCGTGTCGACGCCGAAAAGGCTGAAATTGCTGAGAGTGTGATTGTGGTGATACCGCTTGCCGTGGAGTTCGAGGTACATGTCGGCGTACCAGGGCAACCAAAGCTCTGTTTTGCCACCGTTGAACGCGACCGGTCCATAGTCGATGGCCAGGTGATCGCGGGTCAGCTCGAGTTCCTTCATGGGCTCGCGGAGATCGGATTCCACGTGCAAGACATCGTAGCTGCTGGCGGCGACCCACACGCGCCCCTTGAGCGGGATTTCAACGGTACGAGTTCTGGTTTCCCACAAACGCAGATACGACTTCACATTGGGGCGCTGCTCGAAGTGCAGAACCCATGCCGCCATGCCTCGCCATTGCCCTAATCCCTCACACTTGAAATCCAGCGCCTTGGAAAAACCGGGATGAAACACGTCGACGCCGAGACTCACCAGTCCGACCGTTGCCAGCGAGGTGGGAAAGGAATCAGTGCCGGTACCTCCGTTGCGGTTTTCGTTAAGAAAGACCAATCCGTCCTTGTCGTGATCAATAAAAACCATATACGAAAAGTCTTTTTCGCGGACCTGTGAAACTTCGCCCCGGGAGTTGATCTCTTCATGCTGAATGTGTTCAGTGGCAAGAAATTTTTCCAGATTCTCAAGTTGATGAACGGTGTTCTTGCTGGTGCGTTCGACGATGTCCTCGGCCGAGCAGGTCACGTCCTTCGCGACGCCCGGAACGTCCGTATCGACGTTGGGAGGCGCCCAGGTGGATACCGAAGCGGCCGAAACGGGGGCAAGGACGGAATTCTCAATCTTGGGAATCGCCGAGACACTTGTTTCCGAAGGAGCGCTCGTGCTCGCAAGGCCTTCCATACCATTCTTGGCTGCGACAGCTGAAGGAGAGTTCGGGAAATCGTGGGAAATGGCCTGATATTCAAGTTTTGCGCCTTCGCGATTCCCTTCCGCGGCCAGGATTTGCGCAAGAAGTGTCCGGGCGGAGGCGGCGTTTTCTGAATTGAAAGCGGCGGCGCGCTGTGCGTGTTCGCGAGCTTTGGAATATTCCTGCAATTGCGCATAAGCGTTGGCCAGCAAAAGATGGCCGCGCTCCGAGGTGGTGTTGAGCTGCAGGGCCTTTTCCAGAGTTTGTGCGGCGTCCCCCGGCTGATTTGACTGAAGTTGTGCATAACCCAAGCCGAGAAGGGCCCGTTCGGAGGCCCGAGGAGAGTTCACCGCCTTCTGAAAATATTGCTCGGCGGCCGGGAGATTGTGTTGGTCCAATTCCATTGTGCCCTGAAGATAGGCAACATCCGGGTTGCTTGGAGACAGGCGGGCTGCTTTATCGAGATGCTTCCGCGCGTCGTCGATTTTCTTCTTTTGCAGGGCCTCAATGGCCTTGTCCATTTCCTTGAGAAGGCCAAGGGGAACGGCAGGGGGACGTAATGCAGCCGTGGCGCTTTCTGATTCAGGATGCAGGTAGATGAAAACGTATTGAATGTGATTTGTTGAGGATTGTAGAACCTCGGTACGATCTTTCGCCGTCCGGTAGCCTGCGGCGCTGACTTCTATGTTGCAGTCGCCCACGGGAATGTTGTTGAACTGGACCTGCGCAGCTGTTCCTTGCGTGGGCCCGTTTAGATTTATTCCGGCAAGAGGGCAAAGCAGTTTCACGGTTGCATTCTTGTCGACCGGAAGCCCCGTCGACTCGCGAACGCTTACGTAGACGCTTGCCGACGGGGCACTTGAAATTCCGGACTCCGTGAAGTAACGATCCGACTGGAGGGCCCCCACGGATTGTGCCGAAGTAGCGGGAGTCAACGGAACTAGCATTGTGAATACCGCGGCAATTGTCCAAACTGAACTGTGCAATCTCACCTTAAAGAGCATGGGCCTTCGCTTTCAAACAATCGAACTACGGTACTCGCCTTCTACGAATTGCGCTTTTCGAACTTAGACGACGTACTTTTGCATCCGACAACTCAGCTGGTATCAAAGGTGTATCAAATTATAAAACAAAAAGGCGTCCCGGTTTAGCGGAACGCCTTTTTCAACTTCTCGTTAGTAAACCAACGAAAAGGCTGGATCGTTTAGAAGCTGAACTTCAACGCCAACTGTATTACGCGGGCGTTGCTGGCAAATTGCGTGGAGGGGTTGTTGAAATCCGAGCTTGAAGGTGTGAGCACATTGCGCTCGGAACCCGTGAAGCCCAGTGACGTAATGTCATTCAAGAATCCGCCGATGTATTGCGGATGGTTGAAGAGGTTGAAGAACTGCGCCTGGAATTCAACCTTGAACCGCTCGGTGATGTTGAAGCGCTTCACGGCCGTCAGGTCGATGTTATTGATGGCCTGTAGCTGGAGCGTGTTGCGTCCAACGTTGGCGAGGGCTCCGACGCCGGCTTGGATGTAGCGGGCGTTTCCGTTCTGCGCAACGTAGCCAACCACGTACGGGGTGGAATCGAAATTGTCCGTTCCGGGAGCACCGTTGTCGGGATCAAAGTCGTTTTCTCCGCATACGCCGAAAGCAGGCATGGCACTCGTGCAAATGGGGTTCACGCCAGTGCCTGTCCCCGCCTTGCCGCTTGCATTCCAGATGGTGCGATCAGGCGCTGCGTCACCGTTTCCGTTCGAATCGACGGCGCTCTGCGCGGTTACCCACTGGCCCGACTGGTAGGTATAGATGGGAGCAAATTCCCAGTTGCCAAGGGTGTTCTTCAGGAACCTATTGCCGTTCTTAAAGAAGGGAACGTCATAGATAAGGGAGAGAGTCAAGCGATGGCGGTGGTCGAGAATGGAATTGGACCGATCCGCGGAAATGTTCTGCGAGTCCTGAGCGCGGCGAGGAGACAGAACCGTGCTGAAAACATCAGCAGTGGCATTGTCAATGTTATGGCTGTAGGTATAGGCAGCAACAAATTGCAAGCCATGGCTCATGCGCTTGGTAACCTGGGTCGCGAGCCCGTGATAGGTGGACGAGCCGAAGGGCTGGTAGGAAGTGACGGTTGCACCATCAAAACCAGCATCAAAGTAAGCCGGGACGTAGTTGCCCCCCGCGTTCTTGACTGCATTGAATTGTGCCAACGTCGTGGTGAGCGAATCAATTGTCCCCTGATCGGGCATCGAGGTGTAGGTCGGCAGAAAGAAGGACGGGGTCACAACTGACTGTTTGTTCAGCTGGATCTGAGTCGGCAAATGGATGCCACGCGTACCCACATAGCGAACTTCCACGGTGAAATCGTTCAAGAAGGTATGCTGAACTCCCAAGGTCCAGTCCAGAGACTTTGGAGTCTTCTGGTCGACTGGGACGTAGGCCGCCGTTGCTTCCCGTTGAGAAATAACGTCGGGGAAGGTATTGAGACCACCGGAACCCGGCAGAATGCCGCCACTGGCCAAGAACCCAGCCGGGCAAGGATAGCCCCCACCCGTTGAATCGCAATCATTGGTGGAACCTAGCTGAGGAGGCAGCGAGAGCAAACCGAGGTTGTCGTAAAGGACGTCATACGCGATACCAAAACCTCCGCGGATGGAGGTGCGTCCGCTTGCACCAGGCGAATAGGCAAAGCCCACGCGGGGGCCCCAGTTATTCTTGGCTGCGCGTGGCTCTGAAATGTCAATCAAGCCCGGCACGCTCGCATCGGAGTTCAGGCTTTGCCGGCGGAGCGTGAAAGGAATCGTGGTGTATTCATAGCGCAAACCGAGATTAATTGTCAGGTTGCGACGAATACGCCAGTTGTCGTTGACGTACCAGTAGATCGAAGACTGGTCGCCATAGAAAATGGTATTGCCGTTGCTGCGTTCTGCGAATATGTCTGGAGCATCGTCCGATAGAAAGCCCGACAGGGTGCCATATTCATAGTCTCCCCGCACGCGCTGTGTAAAGCTCTGCGGTGAAATGGATTTGCGCCCTTCGATACCGAACTTAAGAGTGTGCTTACCCCGGGTCCAGGTAACCGCGTCGTCAATTTGATAGGTATTCTGAATCGTGAATTGCGGAGCGTTGCCGTCCGGACCGATTTGAAGGAAGTTCAGATCGTCGATCGTAAGATTGGGAAACATGTCGAGACCGGGAAAGGTGAAGTTTCCAGCATCCACCGTTTGCGTGAAGCGGTTGTAACCAAGGCGGAACTCGTTGGTAACCGTCGGGCTAAACGTGTGGTATTCATTGATGGTGATGAGGTGGAATTTGTTCGGGAACGGAGTAAAAAACTCAGGAATGTTCGCCGCGGTGTCGATGCCGACGACGCTGTTGTAAATGTAGCGCCCGCGCAGTTGATCCTTGCTGGAAATGTTGTAATCCATGCTGGTGGTGAGGAATTTGCTGTTGTTGAAATTCGGCGCCACGATGGCAATGCCTTGGGTCTCGAGGGGTGCACCAAATCCCGTTATCGGCTCGCAACTGGCCGTCGGGATGGTCCCCGGCTGAACATATTGGTTAAACACTGCGAGGTTTGTGGCCGAAACTCCGGGAGCTGCATTAATTACGGCAATGGATGCAGCCGTGGGTGCGCAGACTCCACCGCCGTTGCCAACCTGGCCAAGCGGCTCATATTCATAATTCACGAAAAAGAACACTTTGTTCTTCAGAACCGGACCGCCGAGCTGACCGCCAATGCGGTTTTGGTCAAAGCGAGGAACTGAATCAAACCCGGCCAATAGTTGCTGTGTATCGAGGGCATTGTAGTTCTTATTCTCGTTGTAGATGTACGCCATGCCGTGGAAATCGTTGGTGCCGCTCTTGACGACAGTGTTGAACTGACCGCCAGAAGAGTGGCCGAATTCCGGGGAGAAATTGTTCTGGAGGAGCGAGAATTCCGCGACTGCATCGTTAGGAACTTTGACCAACGGACCAGTTACACCCTTGTTGTTGTTGTCCACGCCTTCGATTGTGAAGTTATTGTTGCGGGGACGCTGACCGCCGACCGAAGGACCATCTCCTGCGCCGACGCCACCGCTGCTGGCAACTCCGGAACTAAGAAGAGAAAGATTCAAGACACCGGCACCTGACGATGCCGAAGGCAAATCGCCGAGTTCTTTACCTTCAAAGGTGCTCTGCAGCTGCGCTGTCGAAGTATCCAGGGTTGCCGCAACGCCAGACACTTCAACGGACGTGACCGCGCCTTTGATTTCCAGGGTAATGGTCTGGCTATTCGTCTTATTGAGTTCTACGCGGTAGCCATTGACCGTCGTGGTCGCAAAATTTGGCGAAAAGGCGGAGATATTATAGATACCGGCCGGCAAGTTATTGATGCGATATTCGCCGGAGTCACCAGCTACCGTGGAATATTTTACGTTCGTTCCCACGTTGACCGCCTCGACGGTCGCGTTTGGCACGGCCGCGCCCGTTTTGTCGAGGATGGTTCCTACCAGGTCACCGCTAATTGCCTGGGCGTTTGCCGAAGGGGGCTGAATAGCCGCCAACACGAGCAAAAGAAAGCTAAATAGAACAAAAAGCTTTGCAGAGCCTTGTTTCACGAAATCCTCCTAAATTTACAAACCAGAACTGGTCCAAGGGTATCTTTTACTGATGGATACCCTAGGAGTATGCAATCTTTAGTCCAGTGATAGGCTCTTTACTGGAAAAAATAAATATCATTAACATGCCTGTATTCTGCAACATACATGCAATGTAACAGTAACATTCAGCCGCTTTATCGACGCTTTAGTTCCATCATACATATAGAATATGGAATTTAGAATAAATCGCCCTTTTGAAGCAAATTACGCGATCAGACCCAACTAGGCGTCCCTGGCCCCTACCAGGGCCTTTGGAATGGCCCAAGATGAGGACGCATCGAGCCCCCGCTCAGCTACACTTCAGCTGTTTTTCCTCTCGCGCAACGTTATTCCTGCCCGCCGAACTACGTATGCTAGGATGAGGCCCAATCGGCGGTTCTCGGATGCCACGCACCTCCACGATGTCATTTACTGAGGCGGTAGCTGTTGCCAGCTCCAGTCTCTGGGCCCACAAGCTGCGGAGTGTCCTGACGCTGATTGGGGTGGTGATTGGTGTGTCCGCCGTGATTACGGTGGTGAGCCTGATCAATGGGGCCAATCAGTACGTGGCCACCAAGGTCTTTAATTTGGGCGCCGACGTCTTTGGCGTGTCAAAGCAGCCTTCGATCATTACCAATGTGGACGACTTTCTGGAATTTCAGAAACGGAAGATTATTACGCTCGACGACTATGAGGCGATTCGCGAGCTGTGCCGGTCTTGCAAGGAGGTGGGTGCCTCGCAGGGTGGGCGCATTGAAGCGAAGAGCGGCATGAACTCGCTGAAGGACACCAACCTGCGCGCCTGGACCCCGCAAATGGCCGAGCTGTATGACGTCGACTTGGTCGAAGGGCGGCATATTACCGAAGCGGACCTGCGTGGCGCTGCTCCTGTGTGTGTCATCGGGATGGATCTCGTCGACAACCTCATTCCGGGGGTCGATCCCATTGGCAAGGAGATTCGCTGGAATAACACGCCCTGCGAGGTGATCGGAATAGGAAAGAAGGAAGGGTCGACGCTCGGCACTTCACTCGACAACTGGGTCATTCTTCCCCTCACCAGCTACAAAAAGAATTCTGGAAATCAGACGGATTCCTTGCGGGTGACGGTGCGGGCGGCTTCGGCCGGGAAGATTCAAGCGACTGTTGACGAAGTCCGGCAGATCATGCGCGGGCGGCATCATCTGGGATATGGGGCCAAGGATGATTTTGCTGTGGAGACGAGCGATTCGTTTTTGTCGTTGTGGAAAGACATCAGCGGATCGTTTTTTCTGGTGACGATTGCCATTGCTTCGATTTCGCTGGTGGTGGGCGGAATCGTGATCATGAATATCATGCTGGTGAGTGTTACCGAGCGGACGCGGGAGATTGGAATTCGAAAAGCGCTGGGAGCCAGGCGCGGGGATATTCTGAAACAATTTCTGATCGAATCTTCGACGATTTCCGTCATTGGCGGGGCCATCGGAGTTGTTCTGGGAGTTCTGGTGGCCAAGCTGGTTTCCTGGATTTCTCCGCTTCCCAGTGCCGTGCAGCTGTGGTCGGTGATTGGTGGACTACTCGTGGCTTTGAGCGTGGGGCTGTTCTTTGGCACGTACCCGGCTTCGAAAGCGGCGAAGCTCGATCCGGTCGAAGCATTGCGGTCGGAATAACTCTAGATGGCAACTATCGACAAAGCGCTGCCGCAGATAAGGTCGCTGCCGCTGCGCGGGCTGACGCGAACGGGAAGCGCGCTGAAATTTCGTGAAGAAGTATTGCTCGCTCTGGATACCCTGCGGAAAAACCCGCTGCGCTCGGCGCTGACCATATTGGGGATTGTGATCGGGATTACGACCGTGATTACCGTCACGTCGGTGATCAACGGGCTGAATGACAACGTACTGGGCGGGATTCGCGATTTGGGATCGGACACGATTATCGCCTACCGGTTTCCGTGGGCTTCGCTGTCGCGGCCGCCGAGCGATTGGTTTAACCGCAAGGAATTGCAGCCGGAATGGGCCGAAGACATCGCGAGAATGCCTCATGTTGCTGCGGCGTCGCCGTCGATGCGCATATTCATGCCGCAATTCGGATCGGGGACGGCCGATGTCCGGCGCGGCGCATTCCGTTCGAAAAACGTGATCCTGCAGGGAAATTCGCCGTCGATTACCGAGATTTTTGACCTGAAGCTGGCCTTTGGGCGGGCCTTCAATGAGACCGATACCGAGCACCGGGCGCCCGTGGTGATGCTCGGCTTTGATACCACGCGAACGTTGTTTCCGGAATCCGCGGCCAATTCGATCGGGCAGGAAGTGACGATTGATGGGCAGCTTTTTACGGTGATTGGGGCCTTTGAAAAACGCCGACAAGGAATCTCCGGCGGGGCCAATCCGGAAGACAATATCGCCATCATGCCGGTGACCACGTTGCGGAAGTTGTACCCCAATCAGAAGGATTACGTCCTTTTCGTGAAGGCCAAAGACCCGAGCGTAGTCGCTGAAGCCGTCGAAGAGACGCGGGACGTGCTGCGGCGAAAGCGGCGGCTGACCAGTGAAAAACCAGATGATTTCGCGTTGTTCACTTCGGACTACTTTCTGGACTTATGGAACAAGATTAGCGGGCTGATTTTTATCCTGATGTTTGCCGTAGCCTCGGTGGGACTGCTGGTAGGGGGCATCGGCGTAATGAATATCATGCTGGTGAGTGTTACCGAGCGAACGCGGGAAATTGGAGTACGGAAGGCGATCGGCGCAAAGAAGAATAATATTCTGGTGCAATTTCTGATTGAGGCCGTGACGCTCAGCGCGGTTGGCGGAGTCATCGGCGTGATTTTCGGATCGGCCATCTCTCTCCTGCTGAAATATGGAATCCATATGCCGGCAGTCCTTTCTTTTTTTTGGATTGCGACGGCTTTGCTCATGTGCGCGCTGATCGGGATTGTCTTTGGGGTGTACCCCGCCTGGAAGGCCGCCCGTCTGGATCCGGTAGAAGCCCTCCGTTACGAATAAACTCCCTTGTCAGTCTGCGAAGCGCTGCATAGACTTCCTCAGGACAACTAACCAAGTCCCTGGCGGTGTTGCGATGTCTGGTGATGGGCCAGCAAATCCTGGCGGAGACCGGTTCCCTGCCACCCGGCGATCGGTAATCGATGCTGTCAAAAGCATCGATGCGGAGGAGCGCGCACAAGCGCTCGAACGGGTGTGCGAGGCGTACTGGCGGCCGGTTTACAAATACATCCGCATGAAATGGAATCGCCCGGCCTGGGATGCGCAGGACCTGACACAGGGATTTTTTGTCGGGCTGCTGGAACGCGATCTTCTCGCCAGGTATGAGCCGGATAAAAGCCGGCTGCGGACCTATCTGCGCGCCTGCATCGACAACTTCATCAAGAATGAAGACAAAGCGGGCAACCGGCAGAAGCGCGCCGGCGGGGTCGAGCATTTGGCCCTGGATTTTGCGGGCGCTGAGCAGGAATTGAGGGCCTCGACGATCGACCCCGGCTCGCTCGCTTCGCCGGAATCGCTCGAGCAGTTCTTTGAGAAAGAGTGGATTCGCAGTTTATTTACGCTGGCCGTCGAGGACTTACGAACGAAATGTGCGGAAATCGGTAGGGAGCGTTCCTTCTTATTATTCGAAGCCTATGATCTCGAAGGCGGCGAGAAAACGTCCTACACCCTGCTGGCGCTCGAATATGGAATTGCCGTGACGGATGTTACCAATGCGCTGGCTTGGGCGCGGACGGAATTTCGGAGGATTGCGCTTGAACGCTTGCGGGAGATTTGCGGCACTAAACAGGAGTTTCAGCATGAAGCGCGGTTGATTTTTGGGTGGGAAGCGGGATGAAGCCGCTTTCTGACAAGGCCGTTGAGAAGCTGCGTGAAACCTCAGAAGAGCCCAACCTCCTAGGGACCCATTACAAATTACTCGAGCGGGTGGCCCGCGGCGGCATGGGCGTGGTGTACGCCGCCGAGGATGAACGGTTGCACCGCCGGGTAGCGCTCAAAGTGCTGGACCCGACCGGCACGGACCGCGACCTGGCGCAGCGCCTGCTGCATGAAGCGCGCGTGCTGGCGCGACTGGAGCATCCAGGAATTGTGCCGGTGCATGATGTCGGGACACTCGACGATGGACGCGTTTTCTACACCATGAAATTCGTGGAAGGCCGGCGACTCGATGAGCACATTGCGCACGTAGCTTCCGTGCCGGACCGGTTGCGGCTTTTTTTGCGGATTTGCGAGGCGGTAGGATTTGCGCATGCGCGCGGGATACTGCACCGGGATCTAAAGCCGGCGAACGTGATGGTGGGTTCGTTTGGGGAAGTGCTCGTGATGGATTGGGGACTGGCGAAGGTGTTTGCGGGCGCGGGCCGGGAGGGGGCACGTGATGTTGTTCATTTAAACGGTCCGGCCCTCGCGGCTTTGCCCGTCCAGAAATCAGCCGAAACGGGTGAAACCGTGCGGACCGGACACGGGACCGTACTCGGAACTCCGGGCTATATGTCTCCAGAGCAAGCGGGCGGAGACCTGGGCCGGTTGGATGGACGCAGCGATGTTTACTCGCTCGGAGTATTGCTGCGCTTCGTCGTTTCTGAGCCTGCCGGTCCCCGCGGGCAGCGCATCGACCGGGCACTTGAAGCGATCTGCGCCAAGGCGACGGCCGACAAACCCGAGGACCGCTACCCCGGCGTGCCGGAGTTGGGGATGGATGTGTCGCGATTTTTGGATGGCCTGGCGGTCAGCGCACGCGCTGAGACCATCCTGGACCGCATGGTCCGATTTTACCGCCGGTACCGGTTCTTCATTTTGCTGATGGCGGCGTACCTGGCGATGCGCATCGCGCTCATCTTGTTTTTTCGAAAATAAATTAAAGGATATTGGGGAAACGTTGTAAGGGACTACAGGAACTCGAAGACAGGAGCGAAGCGATGAATAAAATCGTGTTGGGCCTGCTACTGGGGGCCGTTCTGGGAGCCTTGGACGGGGCGACGGCTTGGTTTACACCTGCCGTGCGACCGGAGATCGTCGGGATCATGATTGGTTCTGCCGTCAAAGGGTTGATTGCGGGCGTGGCAGCAGGAATGTTCGCCCGCAAAGTGAAGTCTGTGCCGCTCGGAATTCTGTTTGGGCTCGGGGTAGGAGCATTTCTCGCCTTTCTCGTGGCCCATATGCAGCACGGGTACTATTTCGAAATCATATTGCCGGGCAGCATCGTGGGGATGATTGTGGGCTACGCCACGCAACAGTATGGAGCAAGCCCGGTCGTGGCGACGCGGTAAGCGCAGCGCCGCCCGCCGTCAGCTGATGGGCTGCAGCAACAAATCGAAAACTTTGTGAAGGAGAGAAGCCATGGCGAGGGTGATTCATTTTGAAATACCGATCAGCGATCCGGAGCGGGCCGCGCAGTTTTACCGGAAAGTGTTCGATTGGAAGATTGAGAAGTGGGCCGGCCCGCTGGAGTATTGGATGGTAACGACCGGAAAAGACGGGCCCGGAATCGATGGCGGACTCATGAAGAGACCGGGACCGGTGACGAATACGGTCGGAGTGGAGTCGCTCGACTCGGCAATGGAAGCCGTGAAAAATGCCGGCGGCAAGGTGGTCGTGGAAAAAGCCTCCATTCCAACCGTAGGGTACTTCGCGCACTGCGAGGACACTGAGGGAAATCTCTTCGGCCTGATGCAGGCAGACGCGAACGCACGATAACCGGACCGCTAAGGAGTTGCGGGACAGGAGGTCCGGCTGCCTATGGGTGTGTCGATTTCAAAACCGTTATTGGGGCTTTCGCTCGGAACTGTTCTAGGGCTGCTCGACGGCTTGTCTGGATTCTTCGAACCGAGCCTGGCGCCTCAGATGTTCGAAGTTGTGACAGTGTCGCTCGGAAAAGGATTGCTGAGCGGGCTGGTTATCGGATGGGTAGCCGAACGAGTTCACTCGCTCGTTCTGGGGATCGCAGCAGGCGTCGTGATCGCGGGCGTGCTGAGCTATCTGGTGGTTCTGCACGCCGGACCCGCTCTCCTCTGGGACATCTTGCTGCCGGGAATGTTGCTGGGAGCGATCGTGGGATTCGTGACACAGCGATATGGCCGGCGGAGAGAACTTACCGCTGCTTCGCAATAGCTCTTTGCCATTTTTCGGGCCCTGCAATTCGCAGATCTCGGGAAAGTCGGAAAATTATTCATGGAGGATTCGATGAAAACTCTGGGGCGAGATTTACTACTGACTGTTGCGGCTGCTTTGCTGCTGGGAGCGGTGCCCGGAGCCGGGGCGGCCGGCACCGAGGTAGCGGGATTTGAGAAATTGAAGTCGCTTGTGGGTCACTGGGAGGCCCAGCCTGCAGCAGAAAGCAAGGCGACGATGGATATCCGGTTGACGGCAAATGGCACTACGGTGATCGAAACATTTCGCATGCTGGAGCGGGGGACGACGGTCGAGATGGTGACCATGTATTACCTGGATGGCGATCGGCTGCGAATGACGCACTATTGCATGGCGGGAAATCAGCCGTCGATGACGGGCGTGTATTCACCGGAAACCAACACCATGAAATTTGAATTCACGGGCGCGACGAATCTGAAGAGCGCCGACGATGGCCACATGGATCACGCCGTATATACTTTCACGGACAACAATCATTTGAAGACACTTTGGACGTTCAGAAAAAACCAGAAGGACACGTTTACCGAAGACGTTACCTACGTACGAAAGTAGCACTAGACCAGTTGGCGCAAGGAGAAAACATGAAATCTGTTCTGTTACTAGTGGCCGCACTTTTCGCGGCGCAGACCACCGGGACGTTAACGCGGGCGGAACGCGACAAGGCCGTTGCCGAATTACAGGAATCGAAGAAAGCATTTTTGGAATCGTCGGCCGGCCTCTCGGACGCGCAATGGAATTTCAAGCCGGGGCCGGATCGTTGGTCGGTAGCGGAATGCGTGGAGCACGTTGCGCTCAGCCAGGATCTGATCTATGGAGTGGTCACCGGTAATTTGATCAAGAGCCCGGCGGAGCCCGCTAAACGGGAGGCGGTGAAGGGCAAAGACGAAACGGTATTGACGATGACTCCGGACCGCAGCCATAAGTTCAAAGCGCCGGAAGTTTTGGTGCCTACAAAGAAATTTGGCACTCCGGCGGAGACCCTGAAACACTACGACACTGCCTATGACCGGATGGTCGAGTATGTGAAGACCACGCAAGATGATTTGCGGGATCATTTTCAGGATCATCCGGTGTTCGGGCCCCTCGACGGATATCAATGGATATTGCTCGTGGCGGCGCACACCCGGCGCCACACCGAGCAGATTCTGGAAGTGAAGGCGGCTCCGAATTTTCCCCGGATGTAGGAAAGCGCACATCCGGCCTGCAGGAGAAGCGCTGGACGGCCAACGAGCAACGGCAGGGGCGGGCTACTCGGGCTCGCCCCTTTTCTTTGGGGGGCTGAGTGCCGCCTCCCTCCCAAAAAGTTTTGAATAATTGACAAGACCGAGGGAACTTTTCCGTCGTCAATACGTTTATGTGGACATGCCACAGGAGAGAGGTTCCGTCCTGTGGCGTCCGCACAGGGAGCACTATGGGCGACCAAAAACTTGACTTGCTGCAGGGTACCTTGGACCTCTTGGTCCTGCAAACCCTTGAAAATATGGGACCTTTGCACGGATATGGGATCGCCAGGCGCATTGAGCAGGTCAGCGGCGACCTGCTGCTAATGAACCAAGGCACGATCTATGCGTCGCTCGTGCGGCTGCAACAGCGCGGGTCGATAGCGGCGGAATGGGGTACGTCGGACAACAACCGCAAGGCCAAGTTTTACAGCATTACCAGAAGCGGCAAACGCCAGCTGGCGGTCGAAGCCCGGCAGTGGGGACTGCTGGCAACGGTGGTGGCGCGATTTTTTCAGCCCGTGGCTGAGGGAGAAAGCCGGTCATGAGCTGGCTGCGCGTCTTGGCAAATCGTTTCGCGGCGGCGTTTCAGAAATCGGACTTGGATGAGGATTTCGGCAGTGAACTTGCCGCTCATTTGGAATTACTGACGGAAGAAAATATCAGGTCCGGGATGACCCCGGAGGAGGCCCGGCGGGTGGCACACATCAAATTGGGCGGAGTGGAAGCAACCAAGGAGTTGCATCGCGATACGCGCGGGCTGCCATTTCTGGAAACGTTGCGGCAAGACCTGCGCTATACGTTTCGCACCCTGCGACGCGATGCGGGATTTACAACGTTTGCCATCTTGATTGTCGGCTTGGGAATCGGGGCTTGCTGCACGATTTACAGCGTGGTGAATACACTTTTGATTCAACCACTGCCCTTTCGCGATCCGGGGGAAATTGTGTGGATGGCGAACGAAGCAGACAAAGAAGGAAACGATCTGTCCGGGCGGACGATTCAGGTGGGGCATTTGGTCGATTTTCGCGAGCGCAATCATTCCTTCAGCGATGTCGCTGGTTTCATGGCGTTTTATGGAGTTGGCGACGCTAAATTGACAGGGACCGGAGAGCCGGAGAGATTGACGAATGTTCCGGTATCGCAAAATTTCTTTCCGTTGATGGGCATCGAACCAGAACGCGGCCGGCTGTTTAGTGCGGACGAATGCAAGTGGAATGGACCGAATGTGGTTTTACTGACGCACGGAATATGGAAGCGGCGATTTGCGTCCGACCCCAGCCTGGTGGGAAAGGCGCTGACGATCAACGACCAGCCCACGACGGTGGTGGGCATTCTGCCGGCGTCATTTGATTTTGGGACCGTGTTCGCACCGGGGACGCACGTAGACGTGTTTTCGCCATTTCCTTTGAGCGAGGAAACCAACCGCTGGGGAAATACCATGGCGATGATCGGGCGTCTGAAGCCCGGTGTAAGCACGCAGGCCGCGCAGGCTGAATCCGATGTGATCTCCAAACAAATTGAAAAAGATCATCCCGAGAGGAATTCCTTTGGGCCGAAGCTTACGATGCTTTCGCAATATGTGAGTTCGCGGATTCGTTCCGCTCTGATTGTCCTGGCTTGCGCGGTGGGAGTGGTGATGTTAATCGTGTGCGCCAATCTTTCGAACTTGCTGATGGCCCGCGGCGCAGCCCGGCAAAAGGAGATTGCCATCCGGTCGGCACTCGGGGCCAGCAAAGGCCGGTTGATTCGGCAGACACTGACGGAAAGTTTGTTCCTGTCCGCTTGCGGCGGGGTGGTGGGACTAGCGCTGGCGTTTATCGGGACACGGGTGCTCGCCCACATGACCGGAGTCAGCATTCCTTTGCTGGACACGGTACACCTGGACGGAAGCGCGATTTTATTCGCTTTGTTCGTGACCATCTTCACCGGCGTGCTTTTTGGGCTCGTGCCGGCAATGCAGATTCCGGGCGTGACGCTGCACGATTCTTTAAAAGACGCGAATCGCGGATCCAGTGTGGGTAAAGGTCACGCTTGGATTCGCAGCGCTCTGGTGGTTTCAGAAATTGCGCTGGCGTGCGTGCTGCTGGTGGGAGCCGGGCTACTGATCCACAGTTTCATGCGGGTCCTGGACGTGAACCTGGGATTTCATCCGGAGCGAGCAGCAACGCTGAGGATTGATCCGGGCGCGCAATACACGACGCAAGAGATGAAAAATGAATATTTTACAGAAGCTCTGCGGCGCGTGAAAGACGTTCCGGGAGTTGATGCTGCGGGAATTTCCGACGCTTTGCCGCTGGGTCACAATCGCACCTGGGGCGTAGCCGCAAAAGGTGTGACATACAAAGCGGGAGAATATCCAAGCGCCTTTGTACGCATCGTCAGTGACGGGTATTTTCGGGCGTTGGGAATTCCTTTGCGCGCGGGACGTGATTTTACCGAGCGGGATTTGCCGAAGAGCGATCAAGTCATTATCGTCAATGAAACACTGGCAAAACGATTGTGGCCGGGACAAGATCCGATTGGACAAATGGTGACTCAGGATGGCGGACGGCGCGTTGTGGGTGTCGTAGGCGACGTACGGCACCTGGCGCTGGAGGTGGCGGGCGGATCAGAAATGTATCTGCCGATGCGCCAGACCAATGACTATGGGTCGGTCGATCTGGTGGTGCGCTCATCGATGGCAACCGCGGAGCTTGCTGGAAGGTTGCGCGAAGCGATGAAACCAATTGCGCCCGATTTGCCGGCGGCACAGATTCGAACCATTCAGTCGCTGGTGGACAAGTCGGTTTCGCCACGGCGCTTTGTGGTGATTTTGCTGGGCGGCTTTGCAGTATTTGCCTTGATCCTGGCGTCGCTCGGAATTTACGCGGTGATTTCCTATAACGTGAGCCAACGAACTCAGGAGATTGGAATTCGCATGGCTCTCGGTGCCTCGCGCGAGGTTGTGCGGAAAGCCATCCTGGTCAATACACTGGGGCTGGCTGCGCTGGGAATTCTGATCGGAGTTACGGCGTCGGCCGTGCTGGTGCAGACGCTGAACAGCTTGCTGTTCGGCGTCACGTCGACCGATCCGTATACTTTCGCGGGAATGTTGATCGTCCTGACGGCGGTCGCGGCGCTGGCGGGATATTTGCCGGCACGGCGGGCTTCCGAGATCGATCCGATGGAAGCGTTGCGCGTCAGCTAGTTATTTCTTGTTGGCAAGCGCTCGCAGCGTTGCGGTGTAGGGCGCCCGGGCGACGCCGCGTTCGGTGAAAATGGCAGCGATATAGCGCGCCGGAGTGACGTCGAACGCCGGGTGCGCGGCGTGCACGTCAGGAGCAATGCGGACGCCCTGGAAATGCGTGACTTCGGCGGCAGAGCGCTCTTCGATGGGGATTTCGTCGCCGCCCGGAATGCTGAGATCGAACGTCGAGATGGGCGCGGCGATGTAAAAAGGGACGTTGTTTTCCTTGGCGAGCACGGCGATTTGATAGGTGCCGATCTTGTTGGCGGTATCTCCGTTGGCGGCGATACGGTCGGCGCCAGTGACAATCGCCTTCACTTTTCCCGTCTTTAGAAAATGGCCGACCATGTTGTCGGTAATCAGCGTGAGGGGAATGCCCCCTTTGTGGAGCTCCCAGGCGGTAAGTCTGGCGCCCTGGAGATAGGGTCGCGTTTCTGGAACGAGAACGTGGATTTTTTTCCCTTGCTCGTAGGCTACGCGGAGGACTCCGAGAGCGGTGCCGATTCCTCCGGTGGCGAGGGCGCCGGCGTTGCACTGGGTCATGACTTGGCCGTCCTGCGGCATGAATTCCGCGCCGAATGCGCCGATGGCTTCATCGGTGGACTTTTTTTCCTGGTGTACCAGCTTTGCTTCTTCGACCATGGCAGCTTTGATTTTCGTGATGTCGCCGGACTGCGACACGAGTTCGGCGAAGCGGGATTGCATGCGTTCAAGCGCCCAGAAAAGATCAACGGCCGTTGGGCGGGTTTTAGCCAGTGTGTCGCTTATTTCCTGATATTCCTTGCGGAGAGCTTCGGCGGATGGCGCACTCGAATGCAGAACCCCTAGCGCGACGCCCATGGCTGCGGCCACTCCTATGGCCGGGGCTCCCCGGATAACCATTTCGGTGATGGCTTTGGCCACTTCGCGGTAGTCGGTGTAGGTGCAACTGATTTCTTCGGCGGGCAGGCGGCGCTGATCGAGCATGACAACGCCGCGATCGGTCCATTCAATAGGCTGCGCTACGTACATTTTGGGATTATCCTCGCAAACTTTTATTGTAGAGCAGTTGATGAACCGGGCCAATCAACGCCACCGCCATCCCGGCCGTTTCCTCGTGAGGCGGGATTTCATGGAGCGTGCATTTGAAACAGCGACAAGATGGCGATCAGCGAGTTGTAGCCTAAATGCATAAGAAAACTGGCGACGACCGTGCCGGTGCGCGCTCGCACGTACGTGAAAGTAATTCCGACAAAAATGAGCAAAGAAACGATTCCCCACGTCCAAGACAACTGTCCGCCGTGCAACAAACCGAAAAGCACGCCGGTCGTGACGATGCTGATCGCGATGCCCGCGCGAGTGGCACTGGCCGGGGCCGCGCCGAAACGCACGGCGGAGCTAGAGACCAGACGCACCAGGAGCGGATACAAATAACCGCGGAACAGAGTCTCTTCGACCAGCGGCGCGACGGCGACGGCCATGCCCATCATCAGAATGAAGCCGGTGCGAGTTTTCATTAGCGCTTCGACCGGCATGTCCTCCGGAGTGTGCACTTGCGAGCCAACCAGCGTAACGAAGAGGGACAAAATTGCTCCGAGGACCACGAAAATCCAAGCTCTCGCGAAGAACGGCGCGCCGGGCGGGCGCAACTTCCGCCAGCCCAGAGTTGCCCAGAAAGGCTGGCCCGGCAGGACGGAAAGGGTGACGTAGAAAAACAAGAACACCGCCCCGAAAAGCGCCACTGTGGTAATGACCACGAACTGGGGAAGGCCCAGGAGAAATTGCTGTAATTCTTTCGCGGAGAGCTGCTCATGGGGAGCGTAATGGATCGATAGAATGGTTTGGACAACCACCAAAGCCAGGACACTGAAGATCACCAGAAAGATGAGATGGACCCAGGACCAAGTAATCCGGAGGTCTTCGGGAACATCCGGGCGCTGGGCATAGGGGATGTCGGAAACCCGGACTCGATCACCGGAAAGCCCTGTGGCGACAGGCGCTGCGGCAGGGGCCGGGGAAGCACTGTTTTCTGGATGATTTTCCCCTAACGGCGAATCGGGATTCTGATTTGCGGAATCCAGCGAATTGTCTTCTCGAAAACTCATGGTTTGTTCCAGTCGACAGCCTTCACTTTGTGGAATTTTGATTTATGGTTGCCAAATTTGAGTTGCTTGCGCCGTTCGCGTGTCCATTGTGATGGCCGTTAGCGGGGACCTGGAATCCACGGGTTTTTGCCAAGGCCTGGCCGGTGTAGGATTTTTTTGTGCGCGCGACTTGTTCCGGAGTGCCTTGGGCGACGATGCGGCCTCCGCCATCGCCGCCTTCCGGACCGAGATCGATGAGCCAGTCTGCTTGTTTGATGACATCGAGGTTGTGCTCGATGATCAGTACGGTGTTGCCGAGATCGGTCAGGCGCTGAAGAACGTCGAGAAGTTTCCTTACGTCATCGAAATGCAGGCCGGTGGTGGGTTCGTCGAGAATGTAGAGAGTGCGACCGGTTTGCCGCTTGGAGAGTTCGCGAGCGAGTTTGATGCGCTGGGCTTCGCCGCCAGAGAGAGTTGTGGCGGATTGTCCGAGCGTGACATAGCCGAGGCCAACTTCAACGAGTGTTGCAAGTTTTTGTTGAATTTGCGGAATATTCTCCAGGAGCTTGAGCGCTTCACTGGACGGGAGATTCAGGACATCGCTGATGGAATGACCCTTGTAGCGCACAGCGAGGGTCTCGGAATTATAGCGGCGGCCGCGGCAGACTTCGCACATGACGTAAACGTCAGGGAGAAAATTCATTTCGATGCGGCGAAGGCCGTCGCCCTGGCAGGCTTCACAACGCCCGCCTTTGACGTTGAAGCTGAAGCGTCCGGGACGGTAGCCGCGCTCGCGGGACTCGGGCAACATGGCGAAAAGATCACGGATGGGCGCGAACACGCCGGTATACGTCGCGGGATTGGAGCGCGGAGTCCGGCCGATAGGGGCTTGATCGATCTCGATCACTTTGTCGATATGCTCGGCACCGAGAATTTCGCGGTGGGCTGCGGGCATTTCCATGGATCGGTATAACTTTTGCGCCAGGGCGCGATAGAGAATGTCATTGACCAGTGTGGATTTGCCGGACCCGGAGACGCCAGTGACGACGGTTAGCAGCCCGAGAGGAATCGAAACGTCGACATCTTTCAAGTTGTTGGCGGTCGCGCCAAGAACTTGAATGGATTTCCCGTTCGGACTACGGCGTTTTTCCGGGACGGCAATTTGTGCCGCGCCGGAAAGGTATTGTCCGGTTAGGGAACCAGGCGTGGCTTCGATTTGTGCCGGCTTGCCTTGCGCGACGAGATAACCGCCGGCCTCGCCTGCGCCAGGACCGAGATCAACAACAAAGTCAGCGCGGCGGATGGTGTCTTCGTCATGTTCGACGACGAGAACGGTGTTGCCGAGATTACGGAGTTGCTCGAGAGAGCTGAGAAGGCGGTCATTGTCGCGTGCGTGCAGGCCAATGCTGGGTTCATCGAGAACATAGAGAACCCCGCGGAGTCGCGAGCCGATTTGCGTGGCGAGGCGGATACGTTGCGCTTCGCCGCCGGAAAGAGTGGCGGCCGAGCGATCCAGACTGAGATAACCGAGACCGACGGCCAGGAGAAAATCGAGGCGTTCGCCAACTTCTTCAAGAGGGCGGGCGGCGACTTCTTTTTGGCGCGCCGTAAGGTGGGAAAGCATTTTGTCCACGGCAGGCCGGGCAGCGGTCAGAGAAAATGCCGTGAAGTCGGCAATGGAGCAGTTTGCAAGTTTTACAGCCAGCGATTCAGGACGCAGGCGCTTGCCGTGGCAAACGCTGCACTGCGTGGCGGACATGTATTGCGTGATCCACTCGCGGTAGGAATCGGAGTTGGATTCTTCGAAATTTCGTTCGAGAAATTTAAGAATGCCCTGGAAGCGAAATCCCTTCTCGCTTTTCGCTTTTTTGGCAAGTGCGACGGCTTCGCCATTCACGGAGTTGGTCGGAGGGTATCCATACAAAAGCATATTCTGCACTTTGGCCGGAAGTTTCTCAAAAGGCGTTTCGAGATCGAAGCCGTGGGCGTAAGCGGCCAGTTCCATGGTGCGTTTCAGGATTGCAGAACCCGAACCGGGGCCGAGGCCGCCGTCAAACAGAGGGCGGGTCCAATCGGTGACCACTTTGGCGGGATCGAAATCATACTTTGAGCCGAGGCCGTTGCAGGCCGGGCATGCACCGTAAGG
Organism: Saccharimonadales bacterium (SeqCode); assembly: GCA_035317965.1. Lineage (GTDB taxonomy): Bacteria > Acidobacteriota > Terriglobia > Acidiferrales > UBA7541 > Acidiferrum. Next base: position 46,933 of record DATHFT010000060.1, read on the forward strand.
CGAATTGAAACTGAAGGAGCGAGGTTCTAGTTGCGGAACGGAAATCCCGCAGTCCGGGCAAGCTAATTTTTCCGAGAAAACATGTTCTTTGCCGCCGACGATGGCAACCGTCACGAGCCCGTTGGCAATTTTCAGAGCGGTGGCAATGGACTGCTCAAGGCGCTCGTGAATTCCCTGCTTTAGCAGCAGGCGATCTATGACGATTTCTATGGTGTGATTTTTGCGCTTGTCGATGACTGGAAGGTCATCGAGCGGGACCAGTTCGCCGTTGATGCGAGCGCGGACGTAGCCGTCTTGCGCGAATTTTTCCAGTTCTTTGCGGTAGGCTCCCTTTCGTCCGCGGACAATCGGCGCGAGGATCATGATGCGGTCATCCGTCTGGCAGAGCTCGCCGTGAATGATGGACTGCACAATCTGCTCACTGGATTGGCGCGTGATGGGCTTGCCGCAGTTGGGGCAATGAGGGGTACCCACAGACGCATAAATGACGCGGAGATAGTCGTAAATTTCGGTGATCGTACCTACTGTGGAACGCGGAGAGCGCGTGGTGGTTTTCTGCTCGATGGCAATGGCCGGAGAAAGTCCTTCAATTACATCGACGTCAGGACGCTCCATTTGATCGAGGAACTGCCGGGCATAGGCGGAAAGCGACTCAACATAGCGGCGTTGGCCTTCAGCATAAATGGTGTCAAAGGCCAGCGAGGATTTACCCGAACCAGAGAGGCCGGTAATGACCGTAAGCGTATTGCGCGGGATTTCAACGCTAATGTTCTTGAGATTGTGCTGGCGCGCGCCCCGAACAACGAGTTTAGTTAGACCCATGAGACGAAAGCGCTCCCTCCACAGGAGCTCTGGCGCACAGTAGGCACACTGCTACCAAGTTAATCCTCCACGATAGCAGGTGCGATTCATCAGCGTCAAGAAAGGGCGGAATACTGGATTTACACCCCCTCCCGTTTCTCAGCCCCAAACAGGCACGAGTCGAGGAAAAGCCAGTCCGCTCGTTCAATTTTCAGGTGCTTTATTTTGCAGCTGCTAGGGCTTCAGGTTTACGGTCTTGCCCGTTGCGGCGGATTGCCGGGCGGCGTCCAGGATTTCCGTCACGATGATGTTGGTCTCGAGCGAGGACAGGCCGTCCGGCTTGGCTCCATCGACGACGACAGCGCGTAAGTAGCTGAGTGAATCGCCATACGGAGGCGCTATTTTGGGCGCCGTCACAGTCTGTTCATGCACTTCGTTCCGGCGGCGAACTTTCAGCTCATCCGGCCCAACCGTGATGGCGTATCCGGTCCGACCGTAAACCTCCATGTCCTTACGACTGAACGGCCAATTCCAGGACGCTTGCAGAATCGCTTGCGCCTTCGGATAGGTGAGAACGATCGTCGCTTCATCGTCGACGTTTGGATAGATGTCGGGCTTGATCCGTTGCGTTACAGCGGTCACCGACGTTGGCCTTTGGCCGTCCATCAGCCAGGTCATCAGGTCGGCTCCGTAGCAGCCAAAATCAAACAGCGCGCCGGCCCCGTTGAGTTTCGGGTCTGTAAGCCACCTCAGGAATTCCGCGCTGACGCCAATCTCCTTGGGCCCCTCATGGCCATCGTGCACCACGGCTTTTCGCACATCTCCAATGTCACCAGCGTGCACCAAATCAAACAGGGCGTGATTGTTCGGATACCAGGAAGTTTCATAATTCACAAGCACTTGGATCTGGCCATCGTGTGCCGCGCGTTCAATCGCGCGGGCGTCTAGAAGGGTCGTAGCGAGCGGCTTTTCCATCATGACCGCGATGTGATACTTGGCGCAAATCTCGACAATTCGGGTGTGATCGAAGGTGCTCGAATAAACCAAGGCCGCTTGCGGCTTGACGGTGCGGAGCATTTCTTCGCTATCGGCGTGATAGAGACGGGAATCCAGTCCGAATTTTGCCGCATAGCGATCGAACAGACTGCGATCCGGATCGCTCACTCCGTCGATGCGTATGTCTGACCGATGCGCGGAACTGGACAGAAACCCTTCCACGTGACCGTGAACCAGCCCAACAATGACCACACGCAAAGGCTCCGGCGCATTTGCGCATAGAGCGGGGCCGGCAAAAAGCGCCCACACCAGAAAAAATGTGATGCCACGGAGCGTAAGTCTCATGAAAACCTTCCGGAAATTCGATCGATACGGGTGTCACGAGAAATGAAACTGTTAAAGCCTGTCAACCAGCGACAAATTTATCATACCCAGTTCGCGCGTGAGCAACCCCGCGACTTGTAACTAGTGTTGTGGTTGCCCGACAGGCTCAGGTTTTACCCAGTCGCGGCATCCCGGGCGCGGGTCAGTGGGCATCGGCGGCACGGGGAACGTATCCGACGTCGCCGCCTTGAGGCGGGCTGGATCACTCAAGTCGTACAGTTCAAGTCCAACGGAACCCATCGAGAGCGATGAGAAAGACATGGAATCTTTTCTGATTCCAATCGTTTCTAAATATTTTTGGATCGCAGAACGAGCCGTGCGAAAAGGACGAACCCCCGACGAAAGGACCCACAAACGCGGCACTCCGCGAAAACGATCAACATCCTGGATGTAGCGTCGGGTATCGTCGCGTTCACAAATTCCGGTCACCCAGTCTGTCGGCAACAGGCCGAAGCGGGGCCCGTAGTATTGCGTTCCAATGCGCTGCAGGGGAAAGACGTAAATGGCATCTCCCGGCTGGCGGTTGCGTTGTAAATAGGCAAGCAGAGTCCGGTGATGCTCAATGTCGTAGGGTGGCGGACTCGCTAGAATCGCCATGACCGGAGGCGTTAAAAGTGCGACCACTACTATCCAGCCGAGTGCAGGATGCAGACGACTCACCTGGTACATAAGCCAGTCCATGCCGGCACCCAATAGCAGTATGACGGGAGGGAGCAGGCAGAGTATAAGGCGTCCGCGAAAGGGATATTGGTGGGCAATCGCTGCCATCATCGAGACCAGGAGCGGACAAACGCTGAACAAAGCAGCCAAGCGCCACCGCCGCCACAGAACTGCGGC
>DATHFT010000061.1:0-15281 GCA_035317965.1 Saccharimonadales bacterium (SeqCode)
CGCGATGGTGACCGCGCCCACAATCACCATGAGAATGGCGATGACCATCGCCACGATCGGACGGTTGATAAAGAATTTCGACATCGTTCAGTTTCCTTCCGGGGAAAGAGGCACGAGCTTGGGCTCGACGAGAGTTCCTTCGCGGATCTGTTGCAGTCCTCCGACGACCACCTGCTCGCCCGGCTTGAGGCCCTCGTCAATCACCCACATCGTCCCGATCGTTGCGCCGGGTTTCACGGTGCGCATGCTCACTTTGTGATCGCTGCCGACAATCGCCACTTGATAGCTTCCCTGCAAATTTGCAACGGCACTCTGCGGCAGCAGCAGAGCGTCCTTTTTCATGCTGGTTTCAACGCGCACACGTCCGTACTGGCCGGGGCGCAGGACGTTGCCGGGATTAGGAAAGGCAGCAATAATGCGAATGGTGCCGGTGCCGGGATCCACCTGCCGGTCGGCGAGCAGGATTCGGCCTTTTTGCGGGTAGATACTGCCGTCGGTCAGCATCAGTTGCAGCGAGTTTCCGAAGAAACTGATGGGGTGTTTGCCGGAACCGGTATTGCCCTTGCGCTGCGCGACGAGATACTCGTGTTCGGTAATCGGGAAAAAAGCTTTGATGGGATCCACTTGCGAAACGGATGTCAAAATGGCGCTGGGCCCGACCAGGTTGCCGATCTGGACTTGTGCGATCCCCGCGATGCCATCAACGAGCGAGATGACTTTGGTCCACTCCAGGTTGAGGTCCGCCTGCTCGACCGCTGCCTTGGCCGATTCAACCGCGGCCTGTGCGCCAAGCTTGGCTTGAACTTCGTTATCTAATTGACTCTTGGCGATGGCCCGGGCTTCGGCAAGTGGCGTGTCCCGCTCCACGTCGAGAGTGCTCTTGCCAAGTTGCGCTTGTGCTTGCGCCAGGTCGCCTTTGGCGCGATCGAGTGCCGCCTCAAAGGGCCTCGGATCTATTTCAAAGAGCACCTGGCCTTTGTGGACGAGCGAACCTTCGGTGTAGTTTTGCCTGACGATGTAGCCTGAGACTTGGGGCCGGATTTCAGCGTTGACGTAGCCGTCCAAGGTCGCCACCCATTCGCTGTACATGGGGACATCGCGCACGTCTACTGTGGCCACCGCGACCTCCGGCATCGACGTCGCAGTTGTGGCCTGACTCTTGTTGCACCCCGAGGCAGAAATGCCGAGGGCCAGCATCAGGATGAGAGCTGGCTGAGTGCGGCGCCTGGGGGTAGGAGATAACGGGAAAGTTTGAAATATCACGGTCTGTGCTTTTCTCCTATCGTGGCTCGCGTGACGTGCGCCGCGCTTTCGATTTCGTGTTCGGCCTGGAGCCAGTCCTCGAGCTCTTTGCCGGGGAGGCCGCCGCGCTCTAGATAGAGTTCGTACGCGCGTCGGCTGACCTCGTCGTAATTTGCTGCGCGGTTTTCAGAACGCTCGTTGGAGCGCGAGCGAGCCGTGTTTGCGTGAAGCTGCAAAATCCCACTTTTGTTGTCTTGCAATGTCATCCCCGGCTCCTTTGTTTCACAGGTTGAATTTGCTGGTCTCCCGAGAAAATGCACTTCTCAGGCACTCGAGTCAGCGACGCTGCCTGGGGCCGGCAAATCCATCCGAGCCGGCGAAACACAGGAATCCCAAAATCGCCAATACTGCGGCAAATAAAAGAGCCATGATGAAGGCCTCCCATCGCCACTGCTCTAACCACAGGCGTTGCAGGCGAGCTGATCCTGGGAAAGATGTCTCGTGTTGCTGATCGCTCGTGCAGCGTCCTTTCCGGACCTCGAGGCTGACCCGGCAAAGTGATTCAGTCGCTCGCGCAATTTCTTTCGCCCATGAAACACTCGAGCCTTTACCGCGCTTACGGAAATTCCCATGATGCGAGCGGTCTCCTTGATCGATCGCTCGTCAAGCTCACGCAACTCCATTGCTTTTCGCATTCCCGGCGTCAGCTCCTTCATGGCTTCGGTCAGAATTCGATGTCTTTCCTCTTGTGCATAGAGCTGTTCGGGATTCGGGCCCTGGTCTTCGATCTCGATCCGGGCCGACGGCTCTTCGGTTTCGGCCGATTCATCCAGCGAGACTTCCCACAACCGGCGTTTCTTGCGCAGTTTCATCAGGCCGGTGTTGATGGCAATTTGGGACAGCCAGGTCGAAAACCGGGAATCGCCGTTGAAGCTTTTGAAATGAACCAAGGCCCGTTGAAATGACTCCTGCACCACATCTTCCGCGTCCTCGTTGTTCCGCATCATTCGCCATGCCACGTGGAAGACCTTGCTTGCGGACTGTCGGCAAAGCGTCTCGAACGCAGCCGAATCTCCACGTTTTGCAGCGAGGAGAAACTCATGTTCCTCTCCCGGGATCGCGAATCGCTCGCCCGCCCAGCCCGTTGCTCTCCCGTTCCCATTTTTAAAGTTTTGCGCGTCCATGCGGTTGCTCCTTTCAGGCAATTCAAACCGGTCGTTCCTCACAGCTGACGATTCGACTTTTTCCTCTCGATGTTGTGCACGACGTGCCGGGTGTAAATACCGGTCGCGATGAGTTCCGCCCCTTCTCGGAACAACTCCGTGAGCGCCTTCTCCCCGCTCTTGTCGATGAAGGTCACGCCCGTAAGGTCCACCACGCACTTACGTTCCCGGCGAGCGGTTTCGGTTTTCGTCCAAGTGGACTTCAGTTCCGAGATCCACGGCTGAACGAGCCGGCCCTCCAGCGTCCACTTCTGCTCGGTGAGCGTTTCGGCGATTGTGATTCGTAGCATTCCCATGACTCGTGTTTCGTCGACCGGAGGTGTCCCTTCGACCATCAACCGGTTGCCCTTCAATTTCGAACGTTTCGGCAGGCCCTGGCCTTCACGAACGGGACGTGTTTCGCGCTTGCTTGCGCATATGGACTTGCGACCCGCCTCGTTCAAAGTTCACGTCGTCCATGTACGCTTTCATCAGCTGGATGCCGCGCCCGTGTTCGGAATCGGGATCCGTTGTGATGCTGCTACCGGCTATCCTTTTGAAGTCGAAGCCTTGACCCTCGTCCGTCACAACGATGGATATTTCCTTGCCGGGCTGGCAGCGGCAGCGGACGTGTACTTTTTTGTCTGGATCTTCCTGGTTGCCGTGGACGACTGCATTTTCCAGCGCTTCCCGGAGTGCCAACTCGACATCGAACTCCGCACCCGGAACACACTCGGATCGTTTAATCAGACTCATCAAGCGGTCCACGAGCGGCGAGATCGCGGGAATCTTGCTGGGCGTCCAGGAGTCGACTTCCAGGACCAAACTGCCGGAGCGTTTTCTTGAAAACCGCGATTGAGGGTCTGTCGCCGGGTTCAGGTTTCGCATGCCATTCATGGCCAACGCCTCACACCGGAGAAATGCAGGAGGAAGGCCAAAGAACGGACGGTCTCCGGGTTCGCCGAACCCGTTGATTTGTTGTGAGATGTCCAGACAGAGAGGATTTTTCGAATCACGGTGCCAGGCGCGGCACTGCCGCATTTGCGGTAGCGTGCCCGTTTCACGGCACTGGAAAAGTGCGGGGGGCGGGAGAGAACGTCCTGGCGTCAGGCGGAGCGTAAATGCACTGCGGCCAGCTGGGCGGAGCGGCGGGCGAGTCCGGGTTTGCGAATTCTCTCTCGCGGGTGTCGAGCGCGGCGGTTCTTTCCGAGAGCGAACGGGTCCCGGGTAATGGCAGTTCCGGTTTATTCAAGTTCTAGTGCACCGAGACATTCCCGCCCTTGCCTGGTTCATTTCTTTTCAGCAGAAATGAGGCGACAAACATAATTGCCGATGCAATCGACAGCAGCCAATACACTTCAACGTAGGAGAGAATGGCGGCCTGGGACTGTACCAGGGCGTACATCCGGGACAGTGCCTGTTGCTGAGCGGCACGCACGCTCAAGCCGGCGGTCGTCAGGCGCATCGCGAGCGCCGCAGTAGCGTCGTGAAACCGAGTGGAAGCCGTATAACCTGCCAGCACGGATTGATGATACTGACTGCGTCGAGCAATGAGCGTGGTCACAGCGGAGGTCCCAACGCTCTGCCCGATGTTGCGCATGAAATTCATGAGCCCGGCGGCGGCATTGGTTTTTCCCGCAGGCAGGCCGACATATCCGGCAAGCGTCAGCGGGACGAACAAAAAGGCCACGGGAACGTACTGCCACACACGTAATACGGTGGCCGAGCGGAAACTCATAAGCAGATCGATTTGTTTGCACGATATGTACATGCTCGCCGCCAGAGTTATCCAGCCAAAGGCGAGGAGATAACGAGCCTGGAATCGCGTGGTGAGTTTGCCGACCAGGGGGAGCACCACCAGCACCACAAGCGCGCCAGCTGAAAGCACCATCCCTGCCTTTTGTGCCGTGTAGCCCATAAGGGTCTGCAGGAGTTGCGGCATGAGTACCGTAGAACTGAACAGCGCCATTCCCAGCATCAGGAACATCAGGTTGCTTGCCGCAACATTGGGGACTTTGAACAAGCGCACGTCAACGATGGGTTCTTTCTGAAACCATTCCCAAACGACCAGGGCGACCAGACCCACCGCAGCAATCACAACCAAAGTCGTAATGAAAGCAGATCCGAACCAATCGTCTTCCTGCCCCTTGTCGAGGGCGATCTGCAAGGCACCGACTCCAATGGTCAGGAGCGAAAATCCGATGAAGTCGAAGCCGGAGCGCCGCTTTCCGAGACGTGCCAGGTACGGCGGATCTTCAACAAGCCGATAGACCAGTGCGAGTGCCAGAGCGCCGACTGGGACGTTGATGTAAAAAATCCAGCGCCAAGAATAGTTGTCCGTGATCCAGCCTCCGAGTGTAGGACCAATGGCCGGAGCGCAGATGGCGGTGATTCCGTACAGTGCAAAGGCCAGCCCGCGCTTCTCGGGAGGGAAGGTATCGCCGAGGATGGCCTGCGCCATCGGCTGCAATCCTCCGCCGAATGCGCCTTGCAACACGCGAAACAGGAGAAGAAGCCCAAGGTTGGGCGCGATCCCGCACAGAAAGGAACTGACTGTGAAAAATATGATGCAGGTCAAGAAAAACCGTTTTCGTCCCAGCAGCGCGACGAGCCATCCACTGATAGGCAGAACGATTGCGTTAGAGACCAGATAGCTGGTCAACACCCAGGTGCTCTCGTCGTTGCTCGCGCCCAGATTCCCGGCAATGTGGGGCAGGGCCACATTCGCGATGCTGGTATCGAGCACCTCCATGAACGCCGCCAGCGAAACCGCAATCGCAATGACCCAGGGGTTGCTTTTGGGCTGCCAGATTTCCTCTCCCAAGCCAGCAGCTGTGGCAGTGCTCATCGGATGCTCACGTGCACGAGAAATGCACCACAGGGGCCAAAGCCAGGAGGGGTTGAAGATCGCGGAACTTACTGATTTATCTGAGGTGGCGGGCCAAGCGAGAGCGTACCTCAGATCCCGGTGCCAGCGTGGCACTGCCGGATTTCGGGCACCGTGCCCGTTTCATGGCACACAGGAAAAAGGTTGGGCAAAAGAGACTGTCTCGGAATTAGACGAAGTGTAAGTGCATTGCCGATCGGTTACGCGGAGCTGCGCGCGATTCCGAGTTTGCGAATTCTCTGCTGCAAAGTAGAGCGCTTCATCCGCAGATGTGCGGCTGCACCTTTCGGGCCCGCCACCACCCAGTTGCACTGCTCCAGGGCTTTGAGAATCTGGTGACGTTCGGACTGTTCCAGAACGTCTTGGAGTCCGCCATTGGTTGGCGATTTCCGAGAAGCCGTTTCTTCCGGCGCCTGGCCGGCCTTGGGAAATTTGAGATCGCTCACATCGATCGTTAGGGTGGGACCTGTCGAGATGATGACCGCGCGCTCAATCACATTCTGCAGTTCCCGTATGTTCCCCGGCCAATGATAGCGGTTCAGGGCATCCATGGCCGCAGACGGAACCGTCTCAATCATCTTGTTCATGCGCCGGCAAAACTGCTGCGTGAAGTGCCGCACCAGAAGCGGAATATCCCCCTTGCGTTCCCGCAGAGCCGGGACGTGGAGGGGAAAAACATTCAAGCGAAAGAAGAGATCGGATCGGAACTTCTGCTCGCTGACCATCGTTTCCAGATCGCGGTTCGTAGCGGCAATCAAACGGGCATCGGTGCGCAGCGTGCGCGAACTTCCCAGGCGCTCGAACTCCCTCTCCTGCAGCACGCGGAGCAGTTTGGTCTGCAATTCAAGAGGGACTTCGCCTATTTCGTCCAGAAAAATGGTGCCGCCATGGGCGACTTCGAACCGGCCGATGCGTTGCGCGATGGCCCCTGTGAATGCGCCTTTTTCATGCCCGAACAGCTCACTCTCGAGCAAGCCGGTCGGAATCGCCGCGCAATTGAGCTTGACGAATGGCTTTGAACGCCGCGGGCTTAAATCATGAATGGCTCGCGCAATAAGTTCCTTTCCTGTACCCGTATCTCCGTAAATGAGCACGGTTGAGTCCGTCGGAGCGACCGTCTCCACTTGCTTCAACACCCGGCGCAGGGAGGCGCTTTTGCCGACGATTTGCGCGAAATTCATCTCGCTGCGGATTTCATCTTCGAGATAGAGTTTTTCCTGGGCCAGCTTCTCTTTCAGATCTCGAATCTCCCCAAAGGCACAGGCATTCTCTACGGCAATGGCAACCTGGTTGGCGATTTGGGTCAGAAACTCGATATCGTCGCTGGTGAAAGCAGCGTCCTGATATTTGACCGCACCGAATATCCCCAGAACGCGGCTTCGACTGACAAGTGGAAGGATCGAAACGGTTCCGGCTTCGGCCTGCGCGGTGTCCTTCAGGCCAAGACGCCTCGCCTCCTGGACGCTCCCGCACCAGGGTTTGCCCGTGCGAAAGACCACTCCCGAGATATCTTCGCCAATGGGGACACGGCTCTCCTCGTGGATCGATTCGACGCTGAAGGGAAAATCCAGGGCGTAGATGCGCAGGTGTGTGTTGTCGGTATCGGGAAGAGTAATGCCGACGCCATCGCAGCCCATGACTCGGCGAGTGCTCGCCACTACGGCTCGGAGAAGATCCCGGAATTCGAGATTTGAAACCACATGATTGGTCAATTCAAGGAGCAGTCCGAGACGCTCGTTGCGTTTCACCAGCTGCTGCTGCCAGGCTTGCGAGGCGTCAAAATGCAACGCATTGTCGAATGCGAGAGCAATCTGTTCAGCCACCACGGAAAGAAAATGAACTTCGTCGGCGGTATAGAGATCCGGATCTTTGCTGGCAAAGGTGAGCGTTCCGACTTTGCTGTGCGCGGTGGTTAAGGGCAGAGTGCACACAGAGCGGATTTCGCGCTTCTGCAGAATTTCCTGGAATTTGCCGGAAGGAGCCTGGTTTGGCTGCAGCGAAGTGACCAGTGGCTCCTGGTTCTCATAGACCCACCAGGCATCGGATTCCTCCATGGTCAGTTCCGAGCTCGGAGGTATGAAGGCTTCTGTCTCGGCGTCGACCAGCTGCCGGTGAAATGTATTCGATTTCTCGTCACGAATGGCCACACCGATATAGTGAAACGGTACGACCCGGTGTAGTTCCCGCACCAGCGCGCTAAACAGATTCTTTGGATCTCGCTGCGTTCCGATGGCGTTCGATACGCCGACAAGCGATTCGTATCGTGCGGCCACGGAAAGCCGGGACCGTTCGGCCGCTCCTTCCGTTCGCATCCGAGTGACCTCCGTCGCCTGAACATTGGATGTCGAAATGCCTCTGTGCGTTAGACCCTGTTTACGGGACCATCCGTCCCGCCACCGGTCGCTTCACGCCACCGGTCGTTCCAGCTGTGTGCCGTCGACGCAGAGCGGGACCTCGGCGTAGCCACGCCTGGCCTTCGAGTAAGGACGGAGTGCATAGCCGCGGCGCCTAAGTTCCTCGGCGTCGGCGCGTCAAGCGTTTTACGTTGTCGTTAAACCCGCTGCCTGAACCAAAGCGACAAGGAAAACGATCGAGTCGGGTGTCCCGGAAAACTGTTCCGTTGAACCGTCATTCTGGACAAAATAATCCAGAATGGGCATAATAGGTGACTGAAAGGATTTTGGTGACATATGCAGGCAAAATCGTTGCAAGGCAAAGTAGCTCTGGTCACGGGTGGTTCAAGAGGCATCGGAGCAGGCATCGTCCGCCGACTCGCGGCCGAAGGCGCGTCCGTGGCTTTCACTTATTCCAGCTCTCCAGTAAAGGCCCTCGAGCTTGTTCGCGAAATCGAATCCGCAGGAGGCCAAGCGCTATCCCTCCAGGCCGACAGCAGCTCGGCCGAAGAGCTGCGGGGGGCGGTGGCCAGAGCTGCAGAAGCCTTCGGCACTCTTGACATCTTCGTCAGCAACGCGGGCGTTCTCACCAGGGGCACCATCGACACTTATGCTCTTGAAGACTTTGACCGCATGGTGGCCATCAACGTCCGTGCCGCCTTCGTCGGTATTCAGGCAGCCGCCCGAGAAATGAACGATGGCGGCCGGATCGTTATCATCGGCAGCAACACCGCCATCCGCACCGCCTTCCCTGGAGCAAGTGTCTACAGCATGACCAAGGCTGCGCTCGTAGGACTTGTTCGCGGCGCAGCAATCGATCTGGCCCCGCGCGCTATCACGGTCAACAATGTTCAACCGGGACCGACGGCCACCGATATGAGTTCAGCGCACGCCGAGTTGGTTAAGACGCTCATTCCTTTGCAACGAATGGGTGACGTATCGGAGGTCGCCAGCTTCGTCTCTTACCTCGCGTCGGAAGAAGCGGGCTTCATCACCGGAGCCAGCCTTACCATCGACGGCGGATACGTCGCATAATCGGACCGAGACTTCGAAAGAGAACAGGCACATGGCGCGACCGAAGGAGTTTGATCAGGACAAAGCGCTGCGGAAGGCGATACGCCTTTTCGCTCAGCAAGGCTTTGCCGCCACCTCCACCGATGACTTGATGCGGGTCATGGAAGTCGGGCGGCAGAGCATGTATGACACGTTCGGCGACAAGCGGGCGCTGTTTTTGCAAGCCTTGGAGTTGTACGTCACAGAGAGCGTTCATTCCATCAACGTGGAATTGGAAAGACCTGGCTCGGCCGTCGCCGCCGTGCAAAGCGCGCTGGTGAGTTTCGCTCGACGGAAAGAGCTGTCCAGCGCAGAAGGCTGCATGGGGCTCAACGCCATCAGCGAATTCGGTCAGCGCGATGCCGAGGTAACGCGTATCACACGCAATGCCGCACGGCGGCAGCGTCAGACCCTGATGCGCGTGCTCACGAGAGCAAAAAAACAGAGAGAAATTCGCGCTGGTGCCAATTTGGACAGCATGGCGGACTTCTTTGAGAGCACGCTTGCTGGAATCAGGATGGCGGCTAAAGCCGGCAAGAGTCGCCACGCCCTTCGAAATATCGCCGCTTTTGCCGCAAGAGCGTACGCGGCTCAAATCGCAGATTAACTCCCGAAGGCGGACCACTCCGCCGCCCGCGCTTGCCGTCGCCATACTTCTTATGTATAATTGAGTATTCACTCGGTAATAGAGAAACTCAGTGGCGCGTCCTAAGAGCGAAGACAAACGACATGCGATCCTCGAGGCCGCCACCCGCCTATTTGCGGAGCGCGGTCTTACCGCTTCCCCAACGTCGGAGATATCAAGACAAGCTGGCGTCGCCGAAGGAACTCTGTTTACCTACTTCCAGACCAAAGATGAGCTGATCAATGCCCTCTACCAGGAAATCAAGCTGGAACTCGCAGACGCCATGATGTCGGATTTCCCCCGGAAGAAGAAAGTTGCTATCAGGCTGCGGCACGTTTGGGATCGCCGCGTGAATTGGGGGGTTGCGAATCCCAAGCAGCGCAAGGTGTTGGCGCAACTAACGGTGTCGGAGGTGCTCACCAAAGAGTCCAGAGACGCCGGCAGCGCGCCGTTCGCCGAGTTCCAAATCATGATTCGTGACGCGATTGAGCAGCGGGTCTTTCGGAGTGATGTTCCGGTGGAACTGATCTCGAAGTCGCTGGCAGCCATGGTAGAGGCGACGATAGACCTTACGGTGTTGAACCGATCCAAAGCGAAACAATACCGGGATAGCGGCTTTCAAATGTTCTGGGCGGGCATAACGAAATAACGGGTTGTTGCATCTCATGAATGAATGAGTGAGTACTCACAATAGAATCACTCACGAGACCGGCTGGCCGAGTCTAAGCGTCCACGGTCTAGCGAAGAAAGAGAACGGAGGTTTTATGTCTAAGGTCTGGTTGATTACGGGAAGTGGCAACGGATTGGGACGGGACATCGCCGAAGCGGCGCTGGCCGCCGGGGACAGCGTGGTCGCTGGAGCGCGTCGGACTGAAGAGCTGGCGTCTCTGGTGGCGCAGTACGGCGAGAGGGTGAAGCCCGTCACGCTGGAAGTGCGCGATGAGGCCGCAGCCCAGGCCGCGGTGCAGGCTGCGGTGAACACCTTCGGGCGCCTGGACGTGCTCGTCAACAATGCTGGTTACGGGCAGATTGCGCCGTTCGAGCAAATGAGCGCGGAGGATTTCCAGGCCGTGGTGGACACATGCTTTTACGGAGTGGTGTACACCACACGTGCCGCCGTCTCGGTGATGCGCAAGCAGAAGAGCGGCCACATCTTTCAGGTGTCTTCGGTCGGTGGTCGCATCGCGGTTCCTGGCAATACTCCGTATCACGCGGCGAAGTGGGCCGTCGGCGGTTTCACCGATTCGCTGGCGATGGAAGTCGCGCCCTTCGGAGTCAAGGTGTGCACGCTCGAGCCGGGAGGCATTCGCACCAACTGGGCGCGGCGCGCGGGCGAGAAGATGCCGGACCTGCTGCCGGACTACGAGGCCTCGGTCGGTGCGATGCACAAGATATTGCGAGGACTCGAAGGGCGTGCAGAAGGCGATCCGCGAAAGATCGCGAACGTAATTGTGCAACTGGCGAACAGCGACGACGTGCCGGTGCGGCTGATTCTTGGTGTCGATGCAGAAAAACGAGTCAAACAAGCAGAGGCCGCCCGTGCGAGCGAGGCTGAGAAATGGCGACATCTCACTGTTGCAACGGTTTTTGAAGATGGACGCTTCGACAGCCGATTGTACATGACCAAGGGCGGAAGCAATTCCTGAGTTGCTGGGAAGTGCCGCTGTACTTTGGGAAGTCAGCATCCCGCCAGGAATCCAACGGTCACGGCTAGCGCGTCACTCGGGCGCAATTCTCACGAACAAGGACCGAATCATCAGGCTTTGGCTTCCTTCGTGGCGGGTCTCATGCGCCGATATCCCGGGTGAACGCCGGGAGAAAGTCCCTGCTCGGTCGCGATCTTCAGAAGCAGCTCGCCAAGCTGTTCACGTTCGCCAGCCGTCAACGAGGCGCATAGCGATTCTTTGTGTTCGCGACCGATGCGGCCGATCTCGCCGAGCATCTCCTGGCCTTTCCCGGTCAGATGCAGTGCATATTGTCGGCGATCATCGGTATGTGGTCGGCGTTCGACCAGCCGTCGTTCCTCGAGCGCGTCGAGTATCGCCACCAGGCGACTGGGATGGATGCCGAGTCTTGTCGACAGATCCTGCTGACTGATCCCGCCGGAGGCCCCTAGCATGCCGAGGATCCCGGCGTCAGGCGGTGTGAAATTGAGGCGGGCGATCCGCTCGCCGAAGCGCATGGCTGCATGCGCGCCTACTTGGGCGAGCAGGAAGGCCAATGGGGCTTTTGTCCTTTGCATGAAATATAGTTGCATTTTTTAATCGTTTAGTCTATAAACGATTACATTATGAAACCAACTTCTCCCACGCGATTTGCCGGGCCTCTACTTTTGCCGATTGCCATTGTTCACACCCTGCTGTTCGTCGCTAGTATCGCTTCTGCGTTTCTGCTGCGCCATGGCCCGTCGTTCGTTACTCCCTTCGGCGATGCCGAAGCCGCGCGGGCCTTTTTTGCTGCGAACTCGTTCGCAGTCAAACTGAGCGCGTTCTTCTTCTTCGGCTCCGCAGTGCCACTGGCCATCTACGCCGCCACGGTTGTTAGCCGACTGCATTATCTCGGCGTGCGTGCCGCGGGAACGAACATCGCGCTCGTCGGCGGACTTGCCGCTTCGGGAGCGATCGCCATCTCCGGCTTGTGCACCTGGGTGCTTTCGGTGCCCGAGGTGTCGGCATCGCTCGTGGCTACGCGGGTTCTGTACTTCGTGTCGTTCTTGTTCGGTGGCGCTGGTTTCGCAGTGGCCTTTGGGCTTCTCGCTGCTGGCGTCTCCGTTACCAGCCACTTTGCTGGCTTGTTGCCGCGCTGGTTGGTCGTACTGGGAATGGTCGTCGCCGTGGCCGGCGAACTGTCTTTTTTGAGTCTGATCGCCTATCCCGCAAACCTGGCAATCCCCGTAACGAGGTTCGTGGGATTCGCCTGGCTGATCCTGGTTGCCGTCCGCTTGCCAGGAACCCTCCGTCGTACAGAAGCAGCGTCCCCAGCAGGGGCAACAGCATGAGCTCTTCACGAAGCGATCTGGATGCCGGCTTCGGCGACTGGTAAGGCGAAGCCGGCTACCGGACATGGCATCGATGCGTGGGCAAACCTTCGTTTACACTCGCCCTTCTTTTGCTATAGTTCTCCCAACAGTCATATGTCCAATTCGTTTCCTGCAAGAGAACACGCAGCAACTGCGTCGGTCGCAAGCCCAGTAGACAGTTCCCTCTATCGCGGACTCACCGCTCCGCGGACTCTCACTGTGCTGGTGCTCGTCAGCGTGATCCTCCGCCTTTGGGCGTACCTGGCTGACACCGCTCTTTATCTGGACGAAATTCTTCTGTCCCACAACATCCTGAATCTCCCGCTCGTCGATCTGCTTACCCGGCCACTGGCTCTCGACCAGGTTGCGCCGCTGGGATTTCTGCTCGTCGAACGCTGCGCTGTCACAATGTTCGGACACAATGAATTCGCACTAAGACTCTTTCCTTTTCTGTGCGCCATCCTCAGTCTGCTTCTGTTCCGCCGTCTGGCCGAACGTACTCTCACCGGCGCAGGACCGGCCGTTGCACTGTTCGCCTTCGCAATCGGATTCCCGTTTATTCGCTACGCGGTGGTCGTAAAGCAGTACGAGTTGGATGTGCTGGCCGCCGTTGTGCTCATGTTGATTGCGTGCAACTTGCGCGACGGTCCCGCCACGACAAAACGCCTGATTCTATTCGGTCTCGCAGGATTCGCGGTCATCAGTTTTTCGCAAGCCTCCGTCCTCGTAATGGCTGGCCTCGGACTCGCATTCGCCGTGGACTGGCTCCTGTCCAGAGACCGGAACGCTCTGCGGGCACTGCTCACGACCGTGCCTTTGTGGGCCGCGGCATCGATTGTCGCCGTCATCATCGGCATTCGCAGCATGACGCCCTCGACTCGCACCTTCATGGACGATTTCTGGGCTGGCGGTTTCCTTCCGCTCCCTTTCCGGGGAATGTCGGCTCTCCGCTGGTTTTGGGAAAGCCTCACGTCGCTGTTTTCTGATGTCACGCTGCTCCGTTATCGCTGGCCGGTTGTTTTTGTAATCTTCGCACTGCTGGGAGTCATGGCCCTGTGGCGGCACAGCCGTTCGCGCGCTCTTTTTCTGCTGTCTCAGTTCACGCTTGCAATCGTCGCTGCAGTCGCGCAGCAGTATCCATTGCGCGGGCGTCTGGCACTCTGGTTAATTCCGGCCGCGCTTCTCGCTGTCGCTGCGGGCGTTGAATGGATGCGCGCCACAGCTAGCTCCCTTCATCCGAGCGGCGGAGTTGTTGGAGCGATTCTTATCGCTGCCCTCCTCGTACCGCCCGTTATCGCTTTGGCCGAAGCTCCGCCGCCGTACGAAATCGAACATCACAAGGATTTTCTAGGCTACCTGCAGAAGAATCGGCGCCCGGGCGACGTCGTCTATGTCTTTCCTCTTCCGAGCGTCGGAGTCCGGTTTTACGGCCCGCGCTTCGGACTGCAGCGCAGCGATTGGACCGAGAGCATCTGCGACCGAAACGAAACACGCCCCTACCTCAAGGATATCGATCGCTTTCGCGGCGCTCCCCGCTTGTGGATCATCACCGGAGGCAGCCGCCCATTTCGCTTTGCGCGGGCCGCCATCCTCAACTACCTCGGCACGATTGGAAAAAGGACGGATTTGCTTTCGTTTCCTTCGGCAACCTATGGTTCGATCACCATCGAACTCTACGATCTCAGCGATCGAAATCTCCTAAGTCATGCCGACGCTGAAACCTTCCCCGCACCACACATGGCCACCGATCCCCGTCCCGGCTGCCGCGAGTGGCTTTCCCACTGGCCCGGCGAATAAAACCTACCCTCAGCGACCACCGATTCCTGCGCCACGACGCAGTCCCGCATGGAGCCTCGTTCGACTGGACTTGGGGCCGGTGCGGGAAACTTTTGCCCCGTTTCGCTCGTCTCCTCAGTGAGTGATCCAGTAAATCTCGGACTCGAGGTGTGCAAAATGCGCAGAATATTGGTCGCGTTGCTCTTGGTGGTGGGGATCGTGTCATTGGCGGGGTTGCGCGCAGCCGCGCAGCAAACGCCTGCTGGTGCGAACGGCGGGCTGACGGGTAGGTGGACCATGAAGGCCGACTACTATGGGACGCCGCTTTATTTTCAGTTTGAGCTCAACGACGAAGGCGGACGGCTCACGGGGAAGTTTGGCGGGGACAAGCTGGAGGGGACCGTCACTGGAAACGCGGTGCATTTCGTTGCAAAGGACGAACAGGGAACGGAGGAATGCACGTCGACGATCAAAGATGGCGTAATTTCCGGAACAATTGTGCACAAAGGTGCGGACGACCCCGAGCATCCAGACACTCATTCGTTTACTGCGACCAGGGCCACTGTGCGGAAAGCAGGGGCGCCGCAACGGCATGAGTTCACCCCGGTGAAGTTCTACCGGCAATTCTCAGCGTTGAACGAACCCGTGCTGCACGTTGCGCCGGGAGACACGATCCATACAACGACGGTCGATGCGGGGGGAACGGATGAAAAAGGAGTGACAAGGGTGTTGGGAGGGAATCCGCAAACCGGGCCGTTTTTTGTGGACGGAGCGGATCCGGGCGACACGCTCGTGGTGCATCTGACGCGGCTGCGCCTGAACCGCGGTTGGGCAGTGAGTGATGACGATATCGTTCCGCGCGGAGTGGACACCGAGTGGGCCGTGAAAATGAAGGATGCGGGGAAAAGTGTGCGATGGCACATAGATACGACGCGCGGGGTGGCCACAGTGGAAAAGCCGACCGAGCATTTGAAGAATTATTCTGTGCCGCTGCGCCCCATGCTCGGGTGCGTGGCGACGGCGCCCCCGCCGGCCGCGGCCGCTCCGGGGACGGGAGATTCCGGCGGCTATGGCGGGAACATGG
>DATHFT010000062.1:0-33566 GCA_035317965.1 Saccharimonadales bacterium (SeqCode)
AACAAAACGGAACGGACCGGAGCCGACCGGGTGCTGCGCGAAGTCAGCAGCGGCGCCTGCGGGCAGAATGCCGATGGCCGGGCGCGCAAGACTCCAGAGAAACGATGCATACGGCTCTTTGAGGCGGAATATGACGGTCGCGGGGTCGGGGGCTTCGGTTGCGAGCAGCATGGGGAAGCCGCCCCGCTTGGGAGACCGCGTGGCGGGATTGAGAATGGAGTCCATCGTGAATTTCACGTCGCGGGATGTGAGGGGCGTACCGTCGTGAAACTTTACGTCGTGGCGAAGATGGAAAATGTAGGTTTTGGGATCGGGAGTTTCCCAGGATTCGGCAAGTTCGCCGTGGAGCACCATCTGGTCATCGCGGGCGACAAGACTGCTGAACAGGAGGCCGTCGAGGCGTTGCGATTGCGCGTCGGTGGCGTAGCGCGGGTCGAGGTTGGTGGGCGAGGATTCAATCAGGACGACGAGCGAATTTGGATCGTGCTGCGATTGCCGGGAACATCCGACAATAGAGAGTGCGGACAGCAGCAGGAAAAAGAAGCGATAAAATTTGCCAGCGGGAACACCCCGTTGCAACCGACCTGAGGCCTCAAAATTATCGTGGTGGGGCATAGGAAATTCGTCCCAGGACGGCCGGGCGTCTCGCGCCGGTGGCGGAGGGCAGATTGGCAGGGCGCTGGTGATAGGTCTCATAGGCCATGAGGGCAAACGCGAAAGCTTCTTTGGCATCTTCGGGAACGCCGAAATCCGTTGACGGCGAAATTTCAAGGTGCGGCAGCGCCGCCGCTAGCTGGGCCATGATCAGGGGGTTGTGGGCGCCACCGCCGGAGACAATGAGCTGGTGGATCTTGGTCCTGGGAATGACGAAGCGGTGCAGCGCATCGGCAATGGAGAGCGCGGTGAAAATTGTTGCGGCGCGGATCAGGTCGCGTGGCTTGGCCTTGTACCGGCGGCCGCAACGCAATACTTTTTCCAGAAAGTCGTGCCCGTAGTATTCGCGGCCGGTACTTTTAGGCGGCGCAAGCCGTAAGTATGGGTCTCGCATCAAGTCGTCGAGCAAGGCGGGCAGGGAGCGACCGCTCAGGGCCAGCCTCGCGTCTCGATCGAAACGCTCGCGGCCATGGGTGAAACGCGAAACCAGGGCGTCAATGAGCATGTTGGCGGGGCCGGTGTCGAAGGCGAATACGGCGGCCGGCTGGGCGCCGGCCGGAATTACCGTGATGTTGGCGATGCCGCCGAGATTCAGGGAAATGCGGCCTAGCCGGGAATGGCGATAGAGAAGATAATCCGCGTAGGGAACGAGCGGGGCGCCTTGACCGCCTTGAGCGATGTCCGCGGGCCGGAAGTCGGAGATGGTGGTGAGGCCAGTGCGGGCGGCAATAACCGAGGGCTCGCCGATTTGCAGGGTGGAAGCTGTCAGACGGCCCAAATATTTGACCGGCCGGCCCTGGTGGAAGATCGTTTGGCCGTGGTTGCCGACGAGGCTGAGGCGCTCGGGCGCGACACGAAATTGTCGGCAAGCTCCGAGAACCGCGTCCGCATAAATCGCCCCCAGGCGAAAATTCAGTTGGCTGAGATCGCCAGCGGTCGTTTGGTTTTGCTCGCCAAGGCGGAGAATTTCTTTTCTGACGGCCGGAGGAAATTTCACAGATGTGTGCTTGAGAAGCTTGGCTTTCAGCTTTGGCGGGGCACCGGAGATTTGCGCCAGCGCGATATCGATGCCGTCGGCGGAGGTGCCGGACATCAAACCAAGGACGAGCATCGGTTTCGCGGTCATTGAGGGTCAGAAAGTGTTTTAACACAGAGGCCGCAGGGGACCCAGAAAAACGCGGCGAGAGTGTTCGTGAATGCTATTGGATTTGCTTTTTTAGTTCCAAGAGCAGATTTAGGGCGTCGATGGGCTTGAGTTGGTCGAGGTCCGCGTCGCGGAGTTTGTCCAGGATTTCTCGGTCAAGCGCGGTGAACAGCACCTGCTGGTGGCCGTTGTTGTGCGCGTGGTTTGAGCCGGGAGTCAGCGTTTCGCTGAGTTCGTGTTCGCTCTGTTCATGTTTCTTGAGGACTTCGCGGGCTCGTTCGACTACGCTTTTGGGGAGGCCTGCGAGGCGGGCAACTTCGATGCCGTAGCTTTTGCTGGCGCTGCCAGGTTCGACGCGGCGGAGGAAGATGATTTCGTCGGGCGTTTCCTTTACGGAGACGTGGATGTTTTTTACGGCCGGCAGCAGATCGGCGAGTTCGGTTAATTCGTGGTAGTGGGTAGCAAACAGGGTGCGGGCTCGCGTGTGTTTTTGCAGATGTTCGACGACCGCCCAGGCAATGGAGAGACCGTCGAAAGTGGCCGTGCCGCGGCCGACTTCATCAAGCAGAACGAGGCTGGCGGGCGTGGCGTGATTCAGGATCGTGGCGACTTCACTCATTTCCACCAGGAATGTGGAGCGCCCGCGGGCCAGATTGTCACTGGCGCCGATACGGGTGAAGATGCGGTCGGTAATCGGTAGTTTGGCTTGGCGCGCGGGAACGAAGCAGCCCATTTGCGCCATTAATACGATCAGCGCGGATTGCCGCAGGTACGTGGATTTGCCGCCCATGTTGGGGCCGGTGATGAGCAGCAGCTGCTGGCGGCCGGACTCAAAGAACAGGTCGTTGGGTACGAAGCGCTCGCCCTTTTGGCGGAGCAGCTCCTCGATGACCGGATGGCGTCCGCCGATGATCAGAAGTTCTCCGGTCGAATTGAATTCCGGGCGGGCGTAGCCGCGATCAGCGGCGAGTTTTGCAAAAGCCGTCAGCACATCCAATTGAGCGACAGCAGCGGCCGTGTTCCGGAGGCGCGTCGCTTGCATGGCGACCCCGGAACGAACTTCGACGAAGAGCTGGCGTTCGATTTCGATAATGCGCTCATCGGCGGCAAGAATTTTTCGCTCGTAATCCTGCAGTTCGGGGCAGGTGAAGCGTTCGGCATTCACCAGGGTTTGTTTGCGTTCGTAGTTGGCTGGAGCCAGGTGCAGGTTGGCTTTGGAAATTTCGATGTAATACCCAAAAATATTGTTGAAGCGAATTTTGAGCGAATGAATGCCCGTGCGTTTGCGTTCCCGTTCCTCCATCGCGGCGATGATCTGTTTGCTGTGCTGGCTGAGATTCCGGAGTTCGTCGAGTTCCCCGTGGTAGCCGGAACGAATCATGCCGGGATCGGTGGCGAGAGCGGGAGGCTCGTCGGCGATAGCGCGCTCGAGACGTTCGCGGACGTCGCTGAGTTCGTCAATCTCCTGGTGCAGCTGTCGCAAGAGATCGCTGCCACCGGCAGGTGGCGGAGTCAGAAAATTTTTCAGAACCGGCAATTGGGCAAGGGATTTGCGCAAGGCCACCAGCTCGCGCGGTGTCGCAAGGCCGAGCGTGATGCGGCTGGTCAAGCGTTCAAGATCAAGAATCCCTTTTAACTCTTTGCGAATTTCGCCGCGGACAACGGTTTGCTGAACGAGATGGCTTACCGCTCCGAGGCGAGATTCAATGACGTCACGATCAAGCAGCGGCCGCAGCAGCCATGAGCGAAGGAGCCGGGCACCCATGCCGGTAACCGTGACGTCGAGTGCCGCGATGACCGTGGTCGGGCCCGAGCGCTGGCCTTCCTCGGTGAAGATGGGGGCGACCAGTTCAAGGTTGCGAACGGAGACCGGATCGAGAACCAGGGAATTGTGTTGTTCGTAGTACCGCGCACGGTCGAGATGCCGCAACGCATCGACGCTTGGGGCGTCATCGCCCCGCGCGGCGTTTTCGCGAAGATAGTGGACGATGGCGCCAGCGGCCGCCAAAGCTTGCGGATGGTCGTCCAGGCCGAAGCCGGTCAGTTCGGCTACCCCGAATTGTTCACGGAGAAGGCGCTCGCCATAATCCCGCTGAAAAATCCAGTCTTCAAGGCGTGATTCAACGCCGCCCACTCCTTCGAGCAGCGAAGTTTTCGCGGTTTCAAAAAGTTGCTGAGGGCGGGGAAGTAGCGTCTCGCGCGGATGCAAGAGCTGAAGCTCATCACGGAGCGCTTCATCGGCGCGCGGGCCCATGAATTCTGTGGACTGAAATTCGCCCGTCGAAAGATCGACGTAGGCCAGTCCGATCGGCGAACCGGAAGAGTGCTTGGCGACACTGGCGAGAAAATTATTTTCTCGGGCATCGAGCAAGGCCACATCGGTGGCGGTGCCCGGAGTGATGACGCGCACCACTTCGCGGCGAACTAACTTTTTGCCGGGGCCGGGCTGTTCCATTTGTTCGCAGATGGCAATTTTGAATCCCGCGCGAATGAGACGCGCGATGTAGCCATCCGCGGCATGATAGGGCACCCCGCACATCGGAATGGGCTGGCCTTTTTCGCGATTGCGCGAGGTCAAGGTGATTTGCAACTCACGGGCGGCGGTGATGGCGTCTTCGTAGAAAAGCTCGTAAAAATCCCCCAGACGAAAAAGCAACAAGGCGTGCGGGTAGCGCGTCTTGATGGCCTGATACTGCTGCATTAAAGGTGTTGTTGGCTCGCTCATTTGTTATCTAGATCAGATATCAGGAATCGGCTTCCGTCAACTGCGTGGCTGCACCCGGAGTCGCGCGGATGCGACCGGACAGACCGCCTTCGCTGGCCATTTTTCTGGCGTTTCCTTTTGCGGGCGGTTACCGCGAAATGCCTAATTGCGATAGCAGGAAAGCGTAGTCCAGGGCGATTTCGCGCAAGTAGTCGTAGCGGCCGGACGCGCCACCGTGTCCTGCGCCCATGTTTACCTTAAAAAGCAGTGGACGGGCGTCGGTCTTCAAGGTGCGCAACTTGGCTACGTACTTTGCAGGTTCCCAATACATGACCTGGCTGTCGTTTAGACCCGTCTTCACCAGGAGGGCAGGATATTCCGTGCGCCGGAGATTTGTGTATGGGCAATAGGACTTCATCAGGAAATAGTCGGCGGCATTTTGTGGATTGCCCCATTCCTCGTATTCACCGACCGTCAACGGTAGCGACGCATCCAGCATGGTGTTGAGCACATCGACAAAAGGTACGTGGCTGATGACCGCGCGAAAAAGATCCGGTCGCAGGTTGGTCACAGCGCCCATGAGCAATCCGCCGGCACTTCCGCCTTCGACGACGAGCCGGTCGGGGGACGTATACTTTTCGGCGATCAGATATTCGGCGGCCGCGATGAAGTCGGTGAAGGTGTTCATCTTCTGCTGCATGCGGCCTGCGTCATGCCAAGGCTTGCCGAGTTCACCGCCCCCGCGAATGTGCGCTACCGCGTAGATTACCCCGCGGTCCAGCAGACTCAGGCGATTGGAACTGAAGTTTACCGGGATGGAGATGCCGTAGCTTCCATAGCCGTAAAGCAGAACTGGGGCCGAGCCATCAAGTGCTGCGTCGCGGCGGTGGACTACGGATACGGGTATCTTGGTGCCATCGGCGGCCACGGCGTGGAGGCGCTCCGAGGCATATTCCGCCGGGTTGTAACCGCCGAGGACGGGTTGCTGCTTGCGCAAGATTCGTTCTCGGCTGCGAACGTTATAGTCGAACACCGAACGCGGGGTCACAAACGATTGATATTCGTAACGCACTTGATCGGTAGCGAACTCGCGGTTGGCCCCCAGGGAAGCATTGTAGGCGGGCTCGCTAAATTCGATTCGGTGCGACGCCGCCGGAACGCCCTGCGGCGTTGCCGGCAAGCTCGCGATTCGCAGAAACGGCAGGCCACCTTCCCGTTCCAACAGAACCAAGTGGTCTTTGAATGCATCGACCGAGGCCAGCATGACCGCGGGCCGGTTCGGGACCATCTCGCGCCAGAACTTGCGGTCCGGTTCGGCCACCGGCGCCACCATCAGGCAAAACGTACGACCGCCGGAATTTGTTCGAATATAGAAGACGCCGCCCGAGGCGTCACCTTCCGGTCCCGGATGGTGGTCGGCGTAATACTCGTGCGCGTCCTCGCGCGCGGCGATACATTTGAATTTACCGGCAGGCTCGTTCGCCGCAAGAAAATGAATCTCGCTGGTGGTGTGGCTGACGATCGTGAGCAAGAGAAAGACGCCGCTGCGGGTGCGCTCGAGGTGCAAACGGAACCGCTCGTCCGGCTCTTCCATCACTAGTTCATCCGGCTCGCGCGAACCAAGTACATGCCGGAAAAGGCGGTGGGAGCGTTTTGTGACCTGGTCCTCGACGGTGTAGAAGAGGGTTTTGTTGTCCGCACCCCAGGCTACGCTGGTAACGCGGTCCAGGCGTTCCCCGAGAACGGACCCGGCTTCGAGATCCTTGATTTGCAGGGTGTATTGACGAAAGCCGGTGGTGTCGGTTGAATACGCGAGGAACCGGTCACTGTCACTAAGCTCGAACGAATCGAGAGCAAAAAAGGAGTGGCCTGCGGCGAGCGTATTAAGATCAAGCAGCAGTTCGTCGGGCGAGCCGGCCTCCGGCCGACGCCTGAAGTGGACCGGATACTGCTGTCCCTCCGCCGTTCGCGTGAAATAAAGATAGCCGCCCTGACGATAGGGAACCGAAAGGTCCGTCTGCAAAATGCGTCCGAGCATTTCCTGGTAAAGAGTTTCTTGAAACGCTTCGGTCGGCTGCAGCACCAAGTCGGTATAAGCGTTCTCGCCGTTAAGATAGGCCAGGACTTCCGGATTGGACTTCTCCCGGAGCCAGGCGTAGTGGTCGATGCGGCGATCGCCATGAACGATGGATTCGACGGGCTCGCGCCGCGGGAGCGGCGGGTGCGCTGCGGCATTTTCTAAGGGTTCACGCACAGGAAGCGCGGTACCAGTTTTGGCGTCCATTCTCAGCAGTCATCTCCGTTGCAGCGCGGCGGAGTAGGGCGCCGGCAAGTGTGTTCAGCTGCGTCCGCTATACTAGCGTAGGTCGGCAGCCGGCGAAAGCGCGGCGGGCGACCATGGAGATCGCATGGCGGAAGAAACGGAAATCAAGCTGCGGATTCGCGATACGAAGGCTTTCACCCGCTTGCTGAAAAGGCTCGGTGCCGTTTCGGCGATTGCGGGGGTTGCGCGCGTGCATGAAGAAAATCTTATCTTTGATACGCCGGAAGGCGGGCTGGCCAAGCACGCGCAATTGCTGCGGATTCGGACCGAAACACCGGAGAAAGTCGCAAAAGCCAGGGTCGCGAAACCTCCACGGGTGGTTTTGACCTTTAAACGGCCGATCGCAGGAACTGCCGGACTCACCGAAGGGGTGGCCCCGGGACATCACAAGGTTCGCGAAGAGATTGAGGTGGAAGTGGCCGATGGCGCGGTCTTGACCAAGATATTCGAGGGCTTGGGCATGCGCGGGTGGTTTCGCTACGAAAAATACAGAACTACATACAAGCTGCCGGCGTCGAAGCGCTGGGCCGCGGGTCTACTGATTGAGTTCGATGAGACCCCGATTGGCACGTTTGTCGAGCTGGAAGGGCCGGGCACTGCCATTGATCGGGCAGCTCAGGAATTTGGATATTCGCGCCGGGACTATGTCCTGCGAAATTACTTGACCCTGTACATAGAGGACTGCCGCAGACGCGGCGAACAACCGACCGACATGGTGTTTGAAAAGCGCAAACCAAGCAAAAAATAGATTCCCTTGCAGCGGGCCCGCTTAAGCGTCCTTTTTTCTTGACAATACATCGTAGCCAGCTTATCAATGATTTTGTATTTTGAATTTTTCACCGTCGGCGTGAAGTAGGACGAGTTTTATTGGAGCGAGTTTTATTGGAGCGAGTTTTTCTTGATGCGCGTCAGCAACGAACTCGAACCTGGATCCGTTCCTTTACCGGGGAAGCGTGACGGAACGGTGACTCGCGTCCAGCAGCTATGGCGAGAGTCGCGCGGGACGCCCAGTCTGGCGGCCGCGGTCGGGTGGGGAGGATTCTCAGCGGGTTAACGGTAAGTCCATCCGTATGAGGCACTTGCCCGCTGCCGAGTCTTTCGGTTCGCGGGTTTTTTCTTTTTCCTGGCAGATTGGCAAGCTGCAGAATTAGGAGTCGTCTATGGACTTGTACGCAACGGAGCTGATGGGTTCCAACGCTTATGACGCACAGGGCAATTTTGTCGGACGGGTACGGGAATTTTTTATCGAACCCGCCGAGGCCGCCAACCGCGTATCGCATTTCTTGTTGTCTCGAGGCAGATTTCAACCATTGCTGGCCAGACACGACCAGGTGGCTTCGGTTGAACCTGGAACCATGCGCTTGAACGTGAGCGAACGGGCCCTGCAACTTTACGAGCCAAATGAATCGCTGCTGGCGGTTCGCAAGGATTTGCTGGACCAGCAGATCATCGACACGCTCGGCCGCAAAGTGGTTCGCGTCAACGACGTGGATTTAACAGAACAGCGCACCAACGGAAATATGGAGCTGCGCTTGACGCAGGTCGATGTAGGGCTGCCCGGAGCGGTGCGCCGCCTGCTGCAAGGGGTCGTTTCGCCGGGGATGATCCGCAAGCTGCAGAGCAGGCTGCCGCAGAGCACGATTCGTTGGGAGTTTGTAAACCTCGTGGAGCCCGATCCTCTGCGGAGAGTGAAGCTGCGAATTACGCACGAGAAACTGGAAGATTTGCACCCGGCCGACCTGGCCGAAATCATGGAACACCTGTCGGCTGCCGAGCGGCAGGGAATCATTGCCTCACTGGATGAAGAGACCGCCGGTGCGGTTCTGGCGGAACTAGACGAACGGCTGACGACGCAGATTGTTGAAAAGCTGGATCCCGAAAAAGCGGCGGACATTCTCGAAGAAATGGCGCCCGATGCGGCTGCGGACCTGCTCGCGGATTTGCCCGCGGAAACGTCCGAAGAACTGCTGGAAGAGATGCCCGGGCAAGAAGCCGACGAAGTCCGTGAGTTGCTGGCCTTTGACGAAGCCACGGCAGGCGGCATGATGAATCCCGATTTCGTCTTCGTCGGCGAAGCCTCGGGACGTGATGAGGTTCTCGCGTGGATGCGCGACCAGGATTTGAATTTTGATCAACTGGATACCATCGTGCTGCTCGATGCCGGAGCGGAGTATACCGGCACAGTCCCGGTAGCGCGTTTGCTTCTGGCGATGTCCGAACAGAAGATGACCGAGCTAAAAACCGAGCCGTTGCTCAGTGTTCCAGCCGATGCCGAGGAAAACGATGTATTCGAGCTTTTTGACAAATACAACTTGCGCACACTGACGGTGATCGACAAGGAAAATCGTCCCATTGGGACCATTGCCGTGGATGACGTAGTGTCACGACTCGTAAAGAAATAGTAGCGTCTATTTTGCCGGTTAAGGGACAGGACTGGAATGAACTGGAGTTCCATATCGCAACTGCTCGAAGGCCCGCGACAACGGGGCGGCGACCTGCTGAAGAGCATTCGCGGGTTGCGCAAACGGTTGACGCTACTGCTGGCGGTGGTGGGCCCGGGTCTCATTACCTCCAACGTCGACAATGACGCCGGCGGAATTTCCACCTACACGCAGGCTGGCGCGCATTACGGTTACGCGCTGCTGTGGTCGCTGATTCCGATGACGATTGCGCTGTATGTGACCGAAGAGATGTGCGCGCGCATGGGCGTGATCACCGGCAAGGGCCTTTCCGACTTGATTCGGGAGGAATTCGGATTTCGTTCGACATTTTTTGTGATGGTGACCGGTTTTTTGGTCGATCTGGCCAACGTGGTGGCCGAGTTTGCCGGTGTGGCAGCGGCCATGGAGATTTTTCACGTCAGCAAATATATCGCAGTTCCCATTGCCGCATTTCTGGTCTGGATCCTGGTGCTGCGCGGGACGTACCGCCAGGTGGAAGTCATTTTTTTTGTGGCTTGCGGTTTTTATGTGACGTACATCGTCTCGGCGATCATGGCAAAACCCGACTGGCTTTTGGCTGCCAAGATGACCGTAATTCCCAGCGTGCACTTCGATTCCAGCTATCTGGTGATGCTTACCGGCCTGGTGGGCACGACGATTGCCCCGTGGCAGTTCTTTTACCTGCAAGCCGGTTTTGTGGAGAAAAAAGTCAGTGCTCGGCAATATCCGCAGGCGCGCGCTGATGTCCTGCTGGGCAGCATCAGTTGCATGGTGATCGTATTTTTCATCATCGTGTGCACAGCGGCCACGCTTTACGCTAAGGGAATGGTCGATATTACCGAAGCCCGCGACGCGGCAAAAGCATTGATTCCCCTTGCCGGGCCGTGGGCCGGATATTTGTTCGCTTTCGGACTGCTGAACGCCTCACTTTTTGCGGCTTCGATTCTGCCCCTGTCGACCGCGCATGTGATTTGCGAAGGATTGGGATTTGAAGCAGGAATCGACAACAAGTTCAAAGAAGCGCGCATTTTCTACAGTCTCTACACGGTGCTCATCGTCGTCGGAGCGGGCGTTGTTCTCCTGCCGCGGGCGCCGCTTTGGAAGATTCTGATCTTCTCGCAGGTGGGCAACGGCATCTGGCTTCCCTTTGTGGTCATTTTTATCTTGCTGCTGGTGAATCGCAAAGACCTGATGGGGGAGTACGTAAATACGGTCACGTTCAACATTGTGGCCTGGATCACCGCGATTGCGATGATCGTTCTGACGGTGTTTGTCGCTTACAGTGCGCTCTTCCAAAGTTCGCCGACGCCGTAATGCAAACCTGAGCACTCGCCATTGCGTGACCGCCAACTAGCATGTTAACTTTGTGGCGTAAAGAAGAATTGCCCTAAAGCCCGCAGGACTCGCGTGCCGCAGAACGATACATCCACAATGTTGCACCTCGCCGCTCCCGAAGCGCTAGGCCCCGTCACTGCCGAAGAAGCCGGTCTGCTGGCGAGACTGGACTTCTCTCGCCTGCCGCGCCATGTAGCGGTGATCATGGATGGCAACGGGCGATGGGCGCAAAAGCGACACTTGCCGCGAATTGCAGGCCACCGTTCCGGCACCAAAACCGCCCGGACCACAATCGAAACCTGCGCGCGGCTAAACATCGAAGCCCTGACTCTTTACGCATTTTCTGTCGAAAACTGGCGCCGGCCAAAAACGGAAACCGACTTTCTGATGCAGCTCTTGCGTGAATACCTGCGCAAGGAAATGCCGCTTATCCAGAAAAACAATATTCGGATGCGCTTCCTGGGGCGCTTGCAGGAGCTGCCGGAAGGGGTGCGCCGGGACGTGGCCGAAGCCGTCGAGCGCACGGCGGCCAACAAGGGCATGGAACTGAGCGTGGCCCTGAACTATGGCGGGCGAGCGGAAATTGTGGACGCCCTGAACGCCATTCTTGCCAAGCGCAACGGCCATGGGTCGCCTGAAGCGATCACCGAAGCGCAGATTTCCGAGCAGTTGTACACCGAGGGATTGCCCGATCCCGATTTGCTGATACGCACGAGCGGCGAAATGCGCATCAGCAATTTTCTTTTGTGGCAAATCGCCTACGCGGAAATCTTTGTCACCGAAACCCTGTGGCCGGATTTCAATCGCGCTCGTTTGCTGGAAGCCCTTCTGGAATTTCAAAGCCGCGAACGTCGCTACGGCGGCATTCGCGAAGGGTCGCCTCCGCAGGAAAAGCCTTCGCGCGCCGCTGGGCAATAACAGTTCTCTTCGTTCGCGCGAGGCTGGCTGCATTTGGCCGGGCCTCCGCCCGCCTCCGCAGGAATTTGCTATCCAAATCATGCGATGATGCTTGAGGTTTTTCCCGGGAGGGATTTTCGCTCTATGACAGGGAAACGCGTAGCGACTGCGGTCGTGCTGATTCCACTCGTGGTGGGACTAGTGCTGTGGGGCTCTACTGGCGTTGTGACGCTGGGCCTGGCCGCGATTACATTGCTATCGTTGTTTGAATATTTCGGTCTGGGTGAAGCGATCGGCCACCGGGCGTACCGCTTCTGGACGGCCACGTGCGCTTTGCTGATTCTGTATCTCCAGTGGCTCACCACTGTCGTGCGCTGGGGAGAATTCGGCGGCATTGTCTATCCGCAGAAATTGTCCTGGCTGCTGGCGCATTTCTTCCCGCGCGCCGAAGACGGCTTCTTTGTTTTTGTCCTGGGCATGACCGCCATCATTCTCTTTACCAAGCGCCCGCTGGTGGAAACTCTGCCGGCGGCCGGCATCAGCGCCAGTGGACTGCTGCTTGTCGCGTTTCCGCTGAGCTACGCGGTGCGACTCCATGGGCAGGGGACGCCGGGTCCACGTCTGCTGCTGTTCGCGCTGATGATTACGTGGGCCGCGGACACCGTCGCCTATTTCGTTGGACGGGCCATCGGAAGGCACCCGTTTGCGCCCAATTTAAGCCCTAAGAAAACCTGGGAAGGCGCGGCAGGGAGTTTCATTGGCTCCTTGCTGGTGGGCGTCGCCTTTACCCGGTTCTTGCCTGTTTCGCTGCCGCACTTGCTGGCCATGGCTGCCGTAGGGAACGTGGCGGGACAAGCCGGTGATCTGGTGGAGTCGGCCTACAAGCGCAGCGCCGGCATCAAAGACTCCGGACGCCTGCTGCCCGGGCATGGCGGCGTGCTCGACCGCATCGATGCCTTGATTCTGGCGATTCCGGTTGTCTGGTACTATTGGATTCTGGTTTGCGCGCCGCGTTCGTAGCATTTTCAGAAATTCCCACATCCTGGTATCCGGGCGGACGGAGCGGCGAATCCCGTCAGAAGAGAATAGATTGGTAAAACACTTATCGATTTTG
This sequence comes from Saccharimonadales bacterium (SeqCode), assembly GCA_035317965.1. Classification (GTDB taxonomy): domain Bacteria; phylum Acidobacteriota; class Terriglobia; order Acidiferrales; family UBA7541; genus Acidiferrum. The sequence goes on from DATHFT010000062.1 coordinate 12,613, forward strand.
GGTTCAACGGGTTCGATTGGGCGGCAAAGCCTTTCTGTCGTCGAAGCGTTCAGCGACCGGTTCAAGGTTGTCGGACTGGCGGCGGGAGCCAATCTGGAAGAGCTTGCCGGGCAAATCGAGCGCCACAAGCCCGAAGTCGTCTCCGTTGGCGATGCCCAAAAGGCCGATCAACTCGTCGTGCTGCTGCGCGCCAAAGGCCTGGCGTCTTTGCCTTCGGTCCACCACGGAGCGGAAGGAATGCTGGCCGTGGGCACGCACGGCAAAGCGGACCTTGTGATTTCGGCAGCCGTTGGCGTTGTAGGACTGGCAGCGACCTATGAAGCCGTTAAACTGGGAAAAACGGTCGCGCTCTCCAACAAAGAAGTACTGGTGGCCGCGGGCGAACTGGTAATGGCCGCTGCGAAAACTGCCGGGCAGGAGCTTCTGCCGGTCGACAGTGAACACAACGCCGTTCACCAATGCCTGCGCGGCGGCACCCACGGCGAAGTCCGGCGACTCGTTCTGACGGCGTCCGGCGGACCGTTCCGCAACACACCGTTGAAGACGCTGGAAACGGTGAATCCGGAGCAGGCCCTGGCCCATCCCAACTGGAAGATGGGTAATCGCATCACCATCGATTCGGCGACGATGATGAACAAGGGCTTCGAAGTGATTGAAGCGCGCTGGCTTTTCGGAGTCCGCCCGGATCAGATCGACGTGGTCATTCATCCCCAGTCGACGATTCATTCCATGGTCGAATTTGTTGACGGGTCGATTCTGGCGCAACTCGGGCCGACCGACATGCGCATGCCGATTCAGTACGCGCTAACCTATCCAGAACGCGCAGCATCCAATCAGATAGCCTTGGACTGGTCAAAATTAAAGCGTCTGGATTTTGCGAAAGTCTCCACCCGACGCTTTCCCTGCTTACGACTTGCGCGTGAGGCCATGAAAAAGGGCGGAGCGCTTCCGTGCGCTTTAAATGCGGCCGATGAAGTGGCCGTAGCCGCTTTCCTCGGACGGAAGTTGCCGTTTCTCGGAATTGCCGAGGTCGTGGAGCGGGTACTGGGACGAATGCCACGCACGCGCTTTGCCACACTCGATGATGTGCTGGCCGCCGACCTCGAAGCGCGCCGTTTGGCACAGGAAGAAGTCAGCAAGCTGGCAATTACAGCCGCAGTGGCGTGATAATAAGATTCGAGCGCAGTCGGGAGTCGACCGCGCCACGGAAGGAAGCAAACTCACTATGTATTGGCTGATTGGAATGGCGCTGGTGCTGGGAGTGATGGTCCTGGTTCATGAATGGGGCCACTTCGTCGTCGCCCGCCTGTTTGGTGTGCGCGTGGACGTTTTCTCGATTGGCTTCGGACCGCGGTTGTTTGGCTGGAGGTGGGGCCAGACCGATTGGCGCCTGAGCGCGCTGCCGCTTGGCGGTTATGTGCGCATGGCGGGACAAGATCTCTCCGAAGTTGATTCGAGCAGCGTTGCTCCGACCGGCGCTTCCGATGAAGTAATGAGCAAGCCGCGCTGGCAACGGGCTTTGATTTCTCTGGCCGGGCCGGCCGTCCACCTGGTCATGCCGATCATTCTTCTGGGTGGCTTCTACATCATCAAAGGCGATCCGTATCCGACATATTATGACAGCGCTCCGGTGATCGCTTCGATGTCTGTAAAAGATCCGTTGGCGAAACTTGACGTGGCCAAGGGTGACAAACTTGTCGAAGTAAACGGGGTACCGACAGCCACTTGGGAACGCGTCGCAAAGGAAATTAACAAAGTTCGCGCCGAAGATACTGTCCGCCTCACGGTCGAGCGCCAGGGCCTCACGCATACCGTGCAGGTTACCGGCAAGCAACTCGCCGAAGCCGATGCGCCCGGTCGCTATGTTCCGATCGAGCCGGTGATCGGCCAAATGAGCCCAGGGTTGGGCGCTATGCGCGCCGGAATGAAGCTGCATGATCGCATTATTTCGGTGAATGGTAAGGAAATCACGACGTTTCCGGACTTTCGCGAGTTCATTTTAAATTCCGACGGCACCCCCTTAACTACGGTCGTACAGCGCAACGGACAATTGATCACCCTCAAGTTGAGCCCTGAATCACTGGCCGATGAAGACGGGAAAGTCGCGTTTCGGTTAGGCGTCGCGCCCGAGGATCAGTTCTCTTACAAGAAAATGGGCGTTGGCGAATCCTTGAAAAACGCCACACTGGGGACCGCCTACGGAATGACGAAACTGCTGGGCGTTGTCGGCAAGTTGTTTTCCGGCCAGCAATCCGTCAAGCAATTGCTCGGTCCTGTGGGAATTGCCAACATGTCCGGGCAAGCGGTGCAGGCGGGAGCTTTTGCCGTCATCAACCTGATGGCCATCATTAGCTTGAACCTCGGCATTCTGAACCTTCTGCCGATTCCGATTCTGGATGGCGGCCACATACTTCTGCTCGCGATCGAAGGCATACTGCGCCGCGACCTGAGCCTGGCCTTTAAAGAGCGCTTCGTTCAGGTCGGCTTGGTCTTCTTGTTTGTGCTCTTTTCCGTCGTTATGTACTATGACGTTGCCAGGCTGCTTCCGACCCGCGGATAATCCATCGGTCTGTGCCCGAAGGGAACGAGAACGAATGGCCGTATCGCCTACCCATCGCGCTTCGGTCGGTGAGCGCATCAATGCCGCGGATGCTACCGGAAATCTCCAGCAAACCCTGTCGGAGCGCGGCATTCGTCTGACCAGGCAACGCCGCGCGATTCTTCAGGTGATGGATGCGGCCGAACAGCATCTTGATGTGGACCAGATCTTGGAGCGGGCACAGAAGGTGGATTCTGATGTGCACCTGGTCACGGTCTATCGCACAATTGACCTGTTAAAAAAACAAGGGCTGATCGACGAGTTGGACCTGCTCCATTTGCGTGGCGACCGCCACTATTATGAAACGCACGGCCCGCGCGATCATATCCATGTCGCGTGTCTGAAGTGTGGCAAGGTCCGGGAGTTTGAGAGCCGTCTTTACGAGCAGCTCAAAGAGCAAATTGCGCGCGATTTCAATATGACCGTCACGATATCGCGCACAGAAGTCGGCGGCTATTGCGCCGAATGCCAGCCGCCTGCCAAGTCGTAATATTCCAGAAGCAAGTTCTGCTTATTCAAACCGCAGTGCCGCGAGCGGACTGACTCGAGTGGCGCGCCGAGCAGGAATCCAGCAAGCCAGCAGAGCTACACCGAGCAACAGGATGGCCACTGCGGCGTACGTGAGCGGATCACTCGGCGCCACACCGTAAAACAAATCTGCCAGCAGCCGGGTTCCGGAAAAAGCCGCAGCGAGTCCTACGACCAGGCCGAGTGTGACGACTCCGACGCCTTGCCGGAGAACCATTCGAAGAATATCTCCGGGCGTGGCCCCAATCGCCATGCGAATCCCTATTTCGTGCGTTCGCTGCGAAGCGGCGTAGGACGCCACGCTGTACACGCCCACCACCGCCAGCGTCAGCCCGAGCAATCCCATCGTTGCGCTGAGTTGTGCTCCGAGCCGGTAGAACAGGTAGCCGTTGAAACCTTGCAGCGCTTGGTCCATTGTCTGCATTTCGGAAACCGGCAGCGTGGGAGCCATCTCACGCACTGCCGCTTGTACTGGGACGGCGAGGCTTTCCGGAGGCACCGTTGTCCTGATGTGGAAGGTGCGCAGCGGCTCATACGCTTGTTCCGCTGGAATGAAGAATTGTGGCTGCGGGTCCTCTGTGAGCGATTTATATTTTCCATCCTGAGCGACGCCGACGACCAGGGTTAGCGGACCGGAAGCGCTCTTGAACGTGAACCGTTTGCCAAGGGCATCCTCTCCCGGCCAGAATTTTCGCGCCATGGTTTGGTTGATGATGGCGACGCGGGGAGCGTTTTCGTTGTCAGCGCCGCCAAACGCCCGTCCGCGGAGCAGCGGAATCCGCAACGTAGCGAAATACCCCGCTGTAACCATGTTGTACTGGACGCTGGGCGGCTGTTTTCCTGCTTCGACAGGATGACCTTCGGCAATGACCGGGTCAAACGTGCTCATGATTCCGAGCGGAACGGAAAACGCTTGCGATACGGAGACCACCCCGGGCAGAGCGCCGAGGCGCGACTCCAGGTCCCTGTAAAATGTGCGCCCTTGCGCTTCATCGTAGCCCACCTGTTGCACATCGACCGAGAAATCGAGAACGTGGCTGGGATCAAATCCGAGATAAATTGTTTGCGCCTTCGCTAGGCTGCGAAGGAAAAGTCCCGCGACGATGAGCAGCACGAGAGAACCCGCAACTTGGGCGACAACCAGAGAACTGCGCGCGACCTGCCGCCGGCGACCGCTTGAGGAACCCCTTCCACCTTCGTGAAGCTCGGAGCGCACGTCGCGTCCTGCGGCGCGCAGGGCGGGGAAGACTCCAACGATAATTCCGGTTAGCAACGCGGCTGCCAGGGCAAACGAGTACACCCGCGCGTCAGGCGCGAAGTTCAATTGAATCGGCAGGTCGGTTCCGAGCGGAATCGAACTTAGATACTGGGTAGCCCACGTAGAGAGCAGAAGCCCGCAGGCAGCTCCGAGAAATGCCAGCAGCAAACTCTCCGTCAAATACTGCCGGATAAGGCGTGCGCGGCCGGCTCCCAATGCGGCGCGAATCGCCATTTCACGTTGCCGGGCCGTGGCCCGCACCAGCAGAACATTTGTAACATTGAAGCAGGCCACGAGAAGCACCAGTGCCGCCAGAAGCATGAACACGTCGGCGATGGTTCCGATGGTGTTTGACGCATCGGGTTCGGGACGTCCGCGCCTTTCTGGCAAAACCAGCACGCCTATCCCCTTGTCGGTATCTGGGTGTTCGGCGGCAATACCTCGGACCACGACATTCAAGGCATTTTGCGAGTCTTTAAGAGTCGTCCCCGGCTTGAGGCGGCCCATCACGGAAAGTGAGCGCTCATCCCGACGGGTCCAGGTATCTTCGATGGTTTTCTCCGTTTTTGCGGAGATGTCGGCGCTCAAGGGCACATACAGATCAGAATTCACCATGGAATACGTTCCGATAAATCCTTTGGGAGCAACTCCCACGATGGTCATGGGGTGTCCGCTGATCTGCACGAGTTTTCCAAGCACATCTTTGCCTCCGGAGAATTTCTTCTGCCAGTAGGAATAACCAAGAACAACAACCGGATCAGCAGCCGGTGTCCTGCCTTCTGAGGGCAGGATGAGTCTTCCGAGCGCGGGTTGAATGCCCAGCATGGAAAAATAGTTTCCTGTGACGCGAGTGACGATGCAGTGGTCGCCCCAGTTGTCGGCCTTGAGGCCGGACAGAGTAATGCGATGGGCCGCCAACTCAAGGGAGGAAGAGGCGCGATCCCGCAAGTCCGAGTAGTCCGGATAGGAAAAACTCTGCAGCGCCGGGTCGCCGACCTGCTGGAGGCTCACAACAACCAATTGCTCCGGATCGGGGGCCGGGAAGGGCCGGAGCAGCAATCCATTTACGACACTGAAGATCGCCGTATTGACGGCGATACCGATGGCCAGCGTGACAATGGCCAGCGCGGCGAACCACGGCGACTTGTGGAGGGCGCGAATTGCATAACGAATATCCAGCCAGACACTCTCCATGCGGTTCTCCCCGGAAACAATCCAGCCATACCAGGGGCAATGTGCCGACCGAATCCCTGGCGGGCGTATCTCGCTGAAAGGAAACAATGTTGACAAGGCAGGCGCACGCGGGAACCGAGTGAATTGTGCGGATATGGGACGCTTTGATGACGGAACCGGACAGAATCGGCAGCACAGCACTGCCCAGAAAGCATCGCAGCTAGGCAGTCTTCAGGCGGGTTGGCGGTGGGCCCGCAGAGTCCGCAGCCGGGAGAAGAATTTATTCGCAGCAGCGATGTCGCGGGCAATTTGCTGGCGAAGTTCCTCAGGCCCGCTGAACTTTTTTTCATTTCGCAACCGCTTCCAAAAATAGACTTCAATTCGCTCCGGCGGGACTTCCGGCGTGACATCCAGCAGATGCGTTTCAACGCTCAGCGTCGATCCGTTAAAAGTGGGCCGCATCCCAATATTGGTTACAGATCGGTGGCACCGGCCTTCTCCATTAAGGCGAGTGCGCGTAATGTACACTCCGCGAGCGGGGAGAAGTTCTTGATCGGGCGCGAGGTTCAGCGTTGGAAAGGTAAACCGGCGGCCCGTACCCGTTCCAGAAACAACTTCACCGCACAGCACAAAGGGCCGTCCCAGCAGCCGGTTGGCATGGGAAACATCGCCTTCGGCGACTTCCCGGCGAATAATGGTGCTGGACACGACTTCGCCTCGATAGTACACGGGCGGTATCACCGCCACCTCAAACTGGAACTTTTTGCCGAGTTCGGCCAGTACCCGTGCATTGCCCGCCTGCTTATGCCCGAAATGGAAATTTTCCCCAACCAGCACGGTGCGCGCTCCCAGTTCCTGAACTAGGATCCTTTCGATGAATTCGTCGGGCGACATTCGAGCCAGCTCATGCGTGAAGGGCATCACAATTGCCGATTGCAGTTGCAACGTACTAAACCACTCGACGCGCTGGACATTCGTTGACAGCCGCAAAGGCGCTGTTTCCGGTCGCAAGATTTTTCGCGGAGAAGGGTCAAAGGTCAGCGCCGTAGACACCGCATTCAATTGGCGAGCGCGCTCCACCACGGAGCGAAGAATTTGCTGATGGCCGAGGTGGATGCCGTCGAAATTCCCGATGGTCAGCGCGCTGCCGCGCCCGGTCGCTCCGAAACGAGATTTCCACTCGGCAGGCGAATCGCACTGCACGAGAGTCGTCACAGCCGACCCACCGACGCGCACTTCACACGATTTGTTTTCGTTGCCGGATGGCGGAGCTGAATTCACGGGAACTTCCAGCTCCAGGCCATCGTAGGCCAGATGAACATTGTGAAAACCCAAATTCACCAACCTCTGATTCGTTTCTTCGTGCGATAAATCGTGCGCCACGTGCGTAAACCAGGCCTCCCGCGGTTTTAGTTCGCCTACCAGGGTCAAAGCCTGTTCAACGGTCTGGTGCATCGGGTGAGGAATATCGCGCAAGGCGTCCAGAATCAGAACATCCAGACCCTGTAACAACGCGCGCGAAGAAGCCGGGAGCTCGTTGAAATCCGTAAGATAAGCTGCATTGCCAAAACGATAGCCGAACACGTTCAGATCCCCGTGCTTCATCGGAATGGGCGTGAAAGCTACGCCGAGCAGCTCAAACGGCCCCACCACTTCCTGCAGGACTACGCTCGGAATCGTGCTCAGCGTGGGCCGTCCGTCGAAGACATAAGCGAAGGCCTGACGCAGGACCTGAAAGGTTTCCGCATTGCCGTACACCGGCAGAGCCGATTCCTGCCGGATGTTGAACGGCCGGATGTCATCAAAACCCAAAATGTGATCGGCATGAGCATGGGTCAGCAAAACTGCGTCAAGACGATCGAGCCCCACCCGCAAACCCTGCTGGCGAAAGTCCGGCGTCGTATCGATAACCACATTTTGCCCGTCCCGCGAAATCAATATGGACGGACGCAGCCGGTTGTCGCGGGGATCTCGGGAAGAGCATACCCGACAGTGGCATCCAAGAGTGGGAACTCCCATCGAGGTACCTGAACCTAAAACGGTAATTTTGAGCGGAGAAGAAGACATGGTAAGAAAGCTTTTTCGCTGCGGCCGAAGCGCCGGCGCGCAGCTCAGGTTAATTGCTAACGCGCTTTGCCTTGAGCCTGTTTGGCCGCTTGAGCCGCCAGCGCCTGGTTAATCTCGAGATACGTCATCCGTAGCTTGCCGAGAAGGTCGAGCAGCAAATCATCTTCTTCAGGCGCGAGATTCCCTTTGGTTTTTTCATGCAGGGCATCCAGCATGTCAATCAACTCACGGGCGGCATCCGGGTCAATCATGGGCTGTCCGGTGCGCGGGTCCGTGTATCCGCCGAGAACCATCGCCGCATTGCTGCCAATCATGCGAATTAAGTTCTCAAACGCGGGGGACTTCTTTGGCGCGTCGGCTGCCGGCAACTCGGATTCGACGACCGGCGCGGCGGCCAGTGTCGGAGCCACCGGATGGAGTGCCGCCTCCCGGCGCGCCTCGCGCTCTGCTTCTTCGACAACCTCTCTCCGCATTTCGCCTTCTGCGGTAAATGGGCGCCGGTCTATGACGCGAAACGAATCTTCCTGTTTAGTCTCTGCCAAGGGACGATCCTCGATTTCTAATATATCGCTGTAAGTTTAACACGGGTGCCGGTTTTGCACAGTTCAGCCGCTCTCACTGGGGCCCGCGCGAAAGAATCGCTTGGCGTACCGCCCAGGGCCCCGGAACCCGCTTGTCAAAGCCGCCCGACGGCCGTAAAGTGTAGCGTTTGTTACACTCCAGGATTCCAACTGACATGGCTCCGTTAAAAAGGAAACTGAAGAAGAACCCGGCTCGGGGCGGCAAACGCCTGAAATCATCTGGTGCACCGGCGCTCACCCCCGGAGCCTGGTTCGAGAAGTTGGTCGCGGTCCAACGGCGTCTGCGCGCGCCAGCCGGTTGCCCCTGGGACCGCGAACAGACGCACGCCACGCTGCGAACCTATCTGCTTGAGGAAGCCTATGAGGTGTTGGATGCCCTGGAAAGCGGCGACGACGCCAAATTTGCCGAGGAGATGGGGGACCTCCTTCTGCAAATTGTGTTTCACTCGGAAATTGCCCGGGAACAGAAGCGCTTCGACATCGGCGATGTAATCCGCGAAATTCACGACAAAATGGTGCGTCGCCACCCTCACGTATTTGGCGGCAAGAAGGCCAAAAACACCGCGGAAGTCTTGCGGAACTGGGAACAGATCAAAAAAGAAGAACGGCGCAATACGGCAGGGAATTCATCCGCCACCAGGGGTTCTACGGCGAAGACAGAATCCCTGCTGGACGGCATACCGAAGGGAATTCCCGCCGCCCTGGAAGCCTATCAATTGACTCGCCGGGCGGCCCGCATTGGCTTCGATTGGGACAACCTCGGCGGCATCATTGCGAAAATGCATGAGGAGTCCGCCGAATTGCAGGGCGCTTTGCAGTCAGGGAACCGCAAAGAGACCGAAGAAGAGCTCGGCGATCTCTTGTTCGCCGCAGCTAACGTCGCTCGTTTTCTGAAGATCGACCCGGAAATCGCTTTGAAACGCGCCAATGCAAAATTCGGCGAACGGTTCCGGTGGATGGAGCGCGCCGCAGAACAGACGGGCCGCCCTTTGGCAGATGTGCCTCGCGCCGAGATGGAAGAGCTCTGGAACCAAGCCAAAATTCGCGCCGGCCGTGGGCGGGCAGAAGCGCCACGGGGACAGCAATGACCAGGGCCATTGCCGTTCGAAAGTGCGATTCGCTTGACGACTTCCACGCCTGTGTCGAGCTCCAGCGCGAAATCTGGGGCGAGTCCGATCTCGAAATAGAACCTGCAACGCTCTTCGTTGTGGCCGCCAATACCGGGGGGCAGGTGCTCGGCGCTTTCGATGGCGAAAAACTCGTCGGCTACACTCTGGCTCTGGCCGGCGTGCGAGACCGAACTCCGTATTTGCATTCGCACATGACCGGAGTCAAGGACGGCTATCGTGATCGCGGCGTGGGGCGCTCCCTGAAGCTGTTCCAGCGGGACGAAGCATTATCGCGAGGAATTCGCCGAGTCGAATGGACCTTCGACCCTTTTGAAATGCGCAATGCGCACTTTAATCTCAACCGGTTGGGCGCTGTCTGCCGCCGCTACCTGCCCAATCTTTATGGGGTCACCACCAGCCCCCTCCACCGCGACATTCCAACCGACCGTCTCGTTGCCGAGTGGTACCTGGACTCGCATCGCGTAGTTGATGCCATTGCGGATAAACGGCAGGACCCCGCGCCGGGCAGGGCCACGATCGAACTGCCTCCGGAATTGAATACCTGGAAAAGTGAAGACCCGGCAAAGCTCGCAGCACTGCAACTGACAATTCGCGAAGAGTTCAAATCCTGGTTCTCCCGTGGGTACATTGCCACAGGCGTTCGCTCGGCAGGACAAGCGCCCGCCTATCTACTACGACCAGCAGCGGAAACCGACCAATAGGGAAGAAGGCACAATCGATGCGCATCCGAGAATTCACGCTCCGAGAAGTCCCCCTGAAGCTGCGCACTCCATTTGAGACCAGCGTCGAGGTCACCAATGTGCGCCGCATCGTGCTGATCGAAGCAAACGTTGACGGCGTCATCGGCTGGGGCGAGTGCGTCGCCGGAGAAACTCCTACCTATAGTCCTGAAACGGTCGAGACCGCTTGGCACGTCCTTTGCGACCATATCTGGCCTTTGCTCAAGGGCCAGGAATTTGCATCGGCGGCCGAGGTTTGGGAGCTTCTCTCCTCGATTCGCGGCCACAATATGGCTAAAGCAGGACTTGAAGCTGCCGTGTGGGATGCTGAAGCAAAACTTAAGGGCATCCCGCTTTGGAAACTGCTCGGTGGCACGCGACACGAAATCGCCTCCGGTGTGTCCGTCGGAATTAAAGAATCGCTTGAAGACCTGGTGCGCGCTGTCGATACCGAAATGCAGGCGGGATACCAGCGCATAAAGATCAAGATTAAGCCCGGAAAGGAGCTGCAGCAGGTCAAGCGAATCCGCGAGGAATTTCCGGAAGTTAAACTAATGGTTGATGCCAACTCGTCCTACCACATGGACGACTGGCCTGTTCTCAAACAGCTGGACAATTACTACCTGATGATGATCGAACAGCCCCTCGGCTGGGATGATCTTTTTGCTCACATTGAGTTACAGAAAAAACTGAGCACACCGATCTGCCTTGATGAGTGCATCCATGCCTACGAGCATGCCGAAGCGGCCATTGCCTATGGTGCCTGCAAAATTATCAATATAAAGATGGGCCGTGTCGGCGGGCATACCGTGGCGCGGCGAATCCATGATCTCTGCCAGAAAAACGGCTTGCCGGTCTGGTGTGGTGGAATGCTGGAGTCCGGGATTGGCCGCGCTCATAACATTGCTCTGTCGACACTTCCCAACTTCACATTGCCCGGGGATGTAGCCGCCAGCAAACGCTATTGGGACGAGGACCTTATTGAACCTGAAGTGGTCGTCTCCTCGAATGGAACAATTTCCGTGCCGACGGAACCGGGAATTGGCTTTGCACCTCGCCTTGACCGAATCGAGAAGCTCACCGTGAAAAAGGATCGGCTGGCTTAGGCTGACGCGGGCTGCTGGTTCGAACCATCACCGGGACCACCTGCCTATCTCGCTGGCGTGCCGGATTTTTATTTCGTGGCGATTTCCAGCCTCGCCCTCGGTCACCCTCGCCAATGGCCTTTCCCCCCGCGTTCACTTTCCTAGCGAACTGCTGCCGCCGGGGAGTAGGCGTCGCTCGACTCCTGCATGCCTTATATATAGAGTCCTGCGCCCGGGTCGCCCGGGGCCGCGCCGGGCAATTTCACAAGCGCGAGTTACGGGCTCATTCGCCTTGTGGCTGCTCTTTTGTTTGTGGTCAAGAGCGGTCTAGTGCTGGTGGATCAAGGACCGCTCTTATTCTGGGAGTGTAATCCGGATTGATGCGCAAGGCGGCCTCGCCTCTGCCCGCCCGACACACAAATCTCTGTCCCCCGGATAACTTCCGCGCAGGTAAAGTGAAGCTTTAACTGCCAAAACCAAAGTCCCGCGCCCGACTGCTCCCGCGGCTGATCATTGTTATGAACAGTCCGGTCAGGAAGCCTCCCACGTGTGCCCACCAGGCGACGCCACCGGCCGCACTGGACCCCAGCGCGTTGATGCCTTCAAGGAACTGCATGGCGAACCACAGCCCCAAAATCAAGAGAGCGGGAAGAGGCAGCAGGAAAACAAATACGAGAGTAAGGACTCGAGCCCGCGGGTACAGTAGCGCGTACGCTCCCATCACTCCGGAAATGGCGCCGCTAGCTCCCAAGGCCGGAAGCATGGAATTAAAATTAAAAAATACGTGCAGCAGGGCCGCTACCAGCCCGCACGCCAGGTAGAAGACGAGATACGCAATGTGCCCGAAATAGTCCTCGACGTTGTCCCCGAAGATCCATAGAAAAAGCATGTTGCCTGCAATATGGGCGATCCCTGAATGCAAAAACATACTGGTCAGCAGGCCCAGAAAGGCAAGTTCCAGGCTCGAGTGTCCTGAAAGTGCGGAAGAGAATCGCGCCGGTATGGTCGCATTGGCCAGAACAAAAACGTTCCGGGCCTGAACAGGAAGCTGGGCTTGGTAGAGGAAGGCCGCGACGTTGACCAGAATGAGGGCCGTATTTACGAAAGGGAACGATCGTCGCGGGTTGAGGTCTTTGAGCGGTATGAACATGAGCCAGTGACCCTTGCAGAGTACTTAAATTCCCGGGGAATGCAACTGCGCCCGCGAGGCGGAAGCGCCAAGAATCTGTGTCCGATAATTATTTCAGAAATATCCACTGGTTAACAGAATCCAGTTGCGCGGAAAATCCGGCAAATCACGGCCAAACGCCCCCGGCTTCGCCGCTCCGGACGGGTGCAGTGAACGCCATCACGTGAAAGGAAATCCGGATCGTCCGCCACTTGTTGCGGGTTTTTTCTCGCGAAGCATTGCAGGATGAGTGCGGGTGTGATAACTATTTAAATTCTGCGTGTGCGTGCGATTTGGAAGCGTTTTCGTAGTGTTCCTTCGCGACGTCGGCGCGCCGACACCTGATGCCTGCCCGGGAAACGGAAGCCATTATTCTAAAGAGTTTTCCTCTGGGCGAGGCGGATCGCCTGGTCAGTTTCTTCGGACGTTCGTCTGGCCGCATGCGGGGTGTCGCAGCGGGTGCGCGCCGCGTCAAGAATCGTTACGGCTCGACACTGGAAATTCTGTCCCACGTGCAGCTGTGGTACGTCGAGAAAGAAACCCGCGACCTGGTCCGCATTCAGCAGTGCGAGCTGCTGGAGTCGTTCCACAAGTCGCAGAGTGACTACGGGCTCAGCACCGGACTGGCCGTCGTCAGCGAAATTGCCGAACTGGTCTTGCCGGAGCGGGAAACGGCAGAAGCCATGTTTCGCCTGATCCTGCTAACGGCGCGTGAAATTGAGCGGACCGGCGACTGGCCCGTACCTGTCAGCTATTTTGCGTTCTGGACCGTGCGCCTGGGCGGCTACCTTCCCCAGATGGACCGCTGTTCAAATTGCGGCGCCCTCTTTGGATCCCAGCCGGCCTTTCACGCGAAGTGGGAGGAAGGCCTGCTCTGCGACAAATGCCGCAGGCCGGGCATGAAGCCGCTCTCGGCAGAAGCCCGCTATTTGGCCGGGCGCTATGCGGCAGAAAAGCTCGACAAGTTTGTCGACGCCGAGCCGCTGCGGTCGCTTGCGGCGCAACTTCGTGAAGCGGCGTTGAACTGGATTGAGAACCATACGGAACGAAAACTAAATGTGCGAGAGCTTTTGGAGACGCCTTGAAATCTAAAGTATTACTTGAGAAAAGAAAATCCAGCCTGCTGTTCCAGGATCTGATCCTGACCCTGTCGCACTTCTGGGCAAAGCAAGGTTGCGTGCTGCAACAGCCCTACGATGTGGAGGTCGGTGCGGGAACGATGCACCCTGAGACCTTCTTGCGCGTACTCGGTTCGGCCCCGTACCGGGTCGCCTATGTCCAGCCCAGTCGTCGGCCGGCCGACGGGCGGTACGGCGAGAATCCGAATCGCTTGTACAAGCACTCCCAGTTTCAAGTCATCCTCAAACCGTCGCCAGTCGACGTGCAGGATATTTATTTGCGGAGTCTCGGCGCCATTGGAATCAACCTCAAAGAGCACGACATCCGATTTGAGGAAGACAACTGGGAATCACCAACGCTCGGCGCCTGGGGTATCGGCTGGCAGGTCCTGCTCGACGGGCTCGAGATTACCCAGTTCACGTATTTCCAGCAGAGTGGGGGTATCGACCTCGATCCGATCAGCGTCGAGCTGACGTACGGCCTCGAGCGCATCTGCGCCTTCCTGCAGGGCGTGGAAAGCGTCTACGACATACGCTGGTCTGCGGACAAAACCTATGGCGAAATTCGCCTCGCCGAAGAGCAGCAGCTCTCGGAGTACAGCTTTGACCGCAGCGACGCGGCAGCCATTCGCTCCGAGTTTGAACTGCACGAGAAGCAAGCCAAGCAACTGGTCGAGGGATTCCCTCCGACAGCAGGGAAGGAACGCACCCGGTATCCGCTCCTGGCGGCGTACGACCATTGCCTCAAGTGTTCGCACCTGTTCAATCTGCTGGACGCCCGTGGCGTTATCTCTACAACCGAGCGCGCCGCACTGATGGCGCGTGTGCGTACCGTCGCCTGCCGCACGGCGGCGGCCTACCTCGAACAGATGGGCGGCGCACCGATTCGTCGTGAGGTGCGCCCGTGAAGACGGTGAAGACACAGAAGGCTCCCGCCAAGATGCTGCCCCCCAAACGCGTGGAGCTGCTATTTGAAATTGGCGCCGAAGAAATTCCAGCGGGCATGTTGCCCAAAGCCGAAGAAGAACTGCGCATCAGCATTGAGAAGCTGCTGGTCGCCGAGAATCTTGCCGACGGTACGGCGGTAGAATCGTTCAGCGCGCCGCGCCGGTTGGCCGCTCGGGTGAGTGGTCTGATCGCCAAGCAGTCGGATTTGGAGCTGGAGGTTACCGGGCCTCCGAAATCGGTGGCCTACGATTCTGTCGGCGCGCCGACTCGCGCTGCGGTTAGCTTTGCGGAAAAACAGGGCGTCGCACTCCACGAAATCTTTTTCATTCAAACTCCGAAGGGCGAATATCTCGCCGCAAAGCAGATCAAACGCGGCCGTACCGCCGAGCATATCCTTACCGACATCCTGCCGCGAATCATCCACGATCTGACCTGGCCCCGTTCCATGACATGGACCGGCCTTGAGGGCGCGCGTTTCATCCGCCCCATCCGCTGGATCGTGGCGCTGTTGGACGGCAAGCCGTTGAGATTTTCCTACGGCGGAGTGGCCGCAGGGGACACCACGCACGGGCACCGCTTCCTCGGGTCCGGTCCGATTCGGGTTAAAGACTTTGCCGACTACGAGACCAAGCTCAAAGCCAACGGCGTTCTGATCCGCCCTGCTGCGCGCCGCGAGAAAATTGCCAAGGAACTGGCGGCGCACACCAAAAAGTCCGGCTTCCGGATTCACGAAGATCCAGACCTGCTTCGCCTGGTCGCCTATCTGAACGAATATCCGACGGTGATTGAAGGCAGCTTTGATCCAACGTTCCTCAGTTTGCCGGACGAAATTCTGGTCACGGTAATGCGCGATCACCAGAAATATTTCGCGCTGGAACGCCGGGGCGGAGAACTGGCGCCCCACTTTCTGGCGGTCATCAACCTCGACAAAGATGCCAAGGGACTGGTTCGTGCAGGCCACGAGCGCGTTCTCCGGGCGCGTTTCGCCGACGCGCAATTCTTTTGGGAGTCCGACCAAAAATGTCGGCTAGCCGACTATCTCCCGAAACTTGAACGCGTCACCTACGAGTCGCGCCTCGGCAGCTATCGCGACAAAGTCGAACGCATCCGCGCCATCGCCCGCTGGTTGAGTGAGCAGTGGTTCAATCGCGGCATCTTGCAGGCTCACGTTTCTGAAGCCGACCGGGCCGCGGAACTTTGCAAGTGCGATCTGTCGACAGAAATGGTGCGCGAGTTCACCGAACTGCAGGGCATTGTTGGCGGCCTCTATGCCAAAGCCCAGGGCGAACCAGACGACGTGGCTGATGCTATCTACGATCATTACCGTCCCGTCGGTCTCGACGATCCCATCCCGCGCAACCAGACGGGTTGTGCCGTGGCGATGGCCGACAAGCTCGACTCGATTGTGGGTTGTTTCGCCGTGGGCATCGTGCCAACAGGCTCAAGCGACCCTTACGCGCTCCGCCGCGCCGCTCTCGGTTTTGTAAAAATCGTCCTCGAACGACGGCTGCCCGTCTCGCTCTCGCTGGCAATCACCGCAGCGGCCAAGGCGCTGCACGCGCATCCTCCCAAAAAGAATGTGACCCACACCCAGGAAACCCAGATCCTGGACTTCATCCTGGACCGCGCCCGATTTGTCTTCCGCGAGAAGGAAAGTTTTCAATACGACGAAGTCAACGCCGTGTTCCGCGCCGGCGCGGACGACCTTGTCGACGCACAGAAACGTTTGTCCGCCCTGAAGGGGATTCGCAAATCCAAGAACTTTGAGCCATTGACGGCCTCCTTTAAGCGCATTCGTAATATCGTTGAAAAAGCCAACCTCAAAAAGGATGAGCCCTCCGAAGTCGACCAGGCTTTGTTTGAGAGCGACGCGGAAAAGGGTTTGTTCGCAGCGATCCGGGAAGCAGCCGGCAAAGTAAAAGAGAACAAGGTGGCCGGGAAGTATCGCGAAGCACTGGAAACCATTGCCTCGCTGCGTCCAGCCGTTGATCGTTTCTTCGACGATGTGATGGTCATGGCCGAGAACGAAGCCGTCCGAAAAAACCGCCTCGCCTTGTTGGCCGAACTGCTGCGCGAGTTCACGACGGTCGCGGACTTTTCAGAAATTGGCGGAGACGAACGCAGATAGGGAAATCCCCACTCACTTAAAGTATTAGTTGAAATAAATGCTTTTGTATTTCTTGGAACGGAAACAACCAGCTTGTCGGCACGCCGACGATCTGGTGCTGCAAAGCAATCTAAAATTCGAGCGAGGCATACAGTGACTAAATGGGTCTATTTTTTTGGTGCAGGAAAAGCCGAAGGCGACGGAACGTGGCGCGATCTTCTGGGCGGTAAAGGAGCCGGCCTTGCGGAAATGACACGCATCGGCTTGCCCGTCCCAGCAGGCTTCACCATCTCCACCGAGGCCTGCGCGTTCTTTTATAAAAACGGCAAGAAGTATCCGCCGGCGCTCAAAAAGCAAGTCGAAGAAAAGGTCAAGCAACTTGAGAAGGTCGCCGGCAAAAAACTAGGCGATCCAAAGAATCCGCTACTGGTCAGCGTGCGCTCCGGCTCTGCACGCTCCATGCCTGGCATGATGGAAACGATTCTCAACCTCGGCCTGAATGACAAGTCGGTTGTCGGCCTGGCCGGGGCCACCAACAACGAACGCTTCGCCTACGACGCCTACCGCCGGTTCGTGCAAATGTATTCAACCGTCGTCATGGAAATGTCCAAAGAAGACCTCGAACATCGCCTGCGCGCGGTGAAAGACAAGCTCGGCGTCAAAGAAGACACGGCCGTGCCCGCCAGCGGCTGGAAGGAATTGATCGGCCAGTACAAAGAACTCTTCAAGCAGAAGACCGGCAGGGATTTCCCGAGCGACCCCATGGAGCAACTCTGGGGAGCGGTCGGCGCCGTGTTTGGTTCGTGGATGGCCGAGAAGGCGGTGACGTATCGCCGCGTGGAAAAAATCACCGGCCTTCTGGGTACTGCCGTCAACGTGATGCAGATGGTGTTCGGCAACACGGGCGACACCTCCGGTACTGGAGTCTGCTTTACGCGCAACCCTTCGACTGGGGAAAAAGAATTTTACGGCGAGTACCTGTACAACGCCCAAGGTGAAGATGTCGTCGCCGGCATCCGCACGCCGATTCCCCTGCACGACTTGGCCAAGACCTCTCCCAGGGTTTACGGTCAACTGGAAAAGGTTCGAGTAAAACTTGAGAAACACTACAGCGACATGCAGGACATGGAGTTCACCGTCGAAGAGGGCAAGCTGTACATGCTGCAGACGCGCACCGGTAAGCGCACGCCCGCCGCTGCTTTTAAGATGGCCGTCGATATGACCACCGAAGGGCTCATCACCAAACACGAAGCCCTGCTCCGCCTGAAGAGCGAAGACATCGAGCGCCTTTTTTATCCGGTCATCGACGCAAAGGTCGACAGAAAAGCTCTCCAGGAAAAAATACTTGTCACCGGCATTGATGCGGTTCCCGGAGCAGCTGTAGGTAAGGTTGTGTTCTCCGCCCAGAAAGCTGAAGAGTGGGTTACCAAGGGCGAAAAGGTGGTCCTCGTCCGCCGGGAAACCAGTCCAGAAGACGTAGGGGGCATGGCCGTAGCCCAAGGCATTCTCACCGCCACCGGCGGCAAGACCAGCCACGCCGCTGTTGTCGCGCGCGGCTGGGGCAAGTGCTGCATTGTCGGCGCGGAAAAATTAAACATCGACTACGCTGGCGCCAAGATGTCCGCCAACGGCAAGACGGTCAAGGAAGGCGAGTGGATCACCCTCGACGGCAGTCAGGGCCTGGTCTACAGCGGCGAGCAACCGCTCGTTACACCGCAACTTCCTCCTGCCTACTTCACGTTCATGAAGTGGACAGATGAGGTACGCCGGCTCCGCGTTCGCACCAATGCCGATACACCGCAGGACGCCCGCAAAGCGCGGGAGTTCGGCGCAGAAGGGATCGGCCTCTGCCGCACCGAGCACATGTTCTTCACCGATTTCGAATTCCCGGAGAAGAGCCAGGAACGACAGCGCGCAATTCAGGAAATGATTCTCGCGGAAACCAAAGAAGCCCGTGTCGCCGCACTCGACAAGCTTCTCCCGTTTCAGCGCCGCGACTTTCTTGGAATCTTTGAAGCGATGGATGGCCTTCCGGTAACCATCCGCCTCATCGACCCGCCTCTGCACGAGTTCGTCCCGCATGATCGCAAGAAACAGGAGGAACTTGCCAAAGATCTGCACATGGACGTCGAAGTTGTGGCGCGCCGCGTCGAGCAGCTCCACGAGGCGAACCCCATGCTCGGCCACCGCGGGTGCCGTTTGGCGATCACTTACCCAGAGATTCTTGAGATGCAGGTACGTGCCATCATCGAAGCCGCAATTGCCGCGGTCAAAAAGAAAGTTAAAGTATTACCTGAGATCATGGTTCCGCTGGTTCTGGATCGCAAGGAACTCTGGATCCTGGAACAGTCCACGCGCCGGGTTGCCGACGAACTCATCAAGAAGTCCGGCGTGAAGCTGCCGTACCTTGTCGGCACCATGATTGAACTTCCTCGCGCGGCCTTGCTGGCCAACGAGATCGCCGAGGTCGCCGAGTTTTTCTCCTTCGGCACGAACGACCTAACGCAGACGACCATGGGCCTTTCCCGTGACGACGCCGGCCGCTTCCTGCCGGACTATGTTGATGAAAAAAAGGCCGGCGTGTTCGCAGCCGATCCCTTTCAATCGCTCGACATCAAAGGTGTCGGCATGTTGATGAAGTGGGGCACCGAGAACGGCCGCAAGACCCGCCCCAAGCTCAAAGTAGGCATCTGTGGTGAGCACGGAGGAGATGCGGACAGCGTGAAGTTTTGCCACGCCATCCACATGGACTACGTCAGCGCGTCGCCATTTCGCGTACCCATCGCACGGCTGGCGGCGGCTCAAGCAGTTGTTGAAGAAAAGGCGGCCAACAAAAAGAAGAAGTAAGTCTCGAAGTGCCGGGGCGACTTCTATAAAGCGTTACTTGAAATGGTCGGCGTGCAGACAGTTTTCGAAACTGTTTTCGCGCCGGCCTTTTTTTGTTCTGCAAGATCTTTTGCAAACCTCGCTCCGCGGTTTTCCAGGAGCTGGGGATCCCTGGCCGCCGGCTGCTGTTTGCGCCAGAATTTCCGGGATGGACTGGAAACATGTCGCCGCGCGGAGGCGCCCGGGCGGAACGGGATTGCCGGTGCAATAGAAGATTGCTACGTCGGCATCTTGAAGAAAAAATACATCCCCAGGAAAAAGAAGATCACATCCGGCGACCACGCAGCCAGAAACGGCGGTAACTGCCCCACGCCGCCCATCGCCTCCAGGAGCCGGGAAATAATCCAGTAGGCGAGTCCTATGCCAACGCCCATCGCCACGCCGCTGATCGCTCCACGGGTTCCCACCAGAAATGCAAACGGGATCGCCAGAAGCATGATGATTGGCGCTATTAAAGGAAATGCCAGCTTTACGTGCCACTGGACAATCAAATTGGAAACGTCAAATCCCGCTTTTCGCAGCCCTGCAATGTACCGGCGCAACTCGTTCAAATTCATTTGCGAAGCCTGCCGCACCTCGCGATTGAAATAACTGGGCGGTTCCGTTAGTTCTGAAAACGCCGTTACTTTGAACTTTTCATAGCGCGCGATCGCACCGTCCGAGAAATCCCGCACCCAGCCCGACTCGAGAAACCACTGCTTCTGCTGGTCTGACCATTGCGCGCGATTGGCAAAGATCCGTCGGCGTATCTGAAACGAGACGGGATCAATTTCCACAATGCTCAACCCGCCGAACACATTTTGCGCCGGATCAAAAACATCGTAATTGTAAACCTTGGAACTTTCTCCGAAGATCCACCGCTGCGGCTGACTATAGGTCTGCGGAGGCTTTCCCTTGATCTGGTTGCGCAACGCGTCCTGGCGCTGGTTGGCATAGGGCAGGTAGGTATCATCCAGCACGATCATGGTGGCGGCGAGCGTCGTTCCCATCAACAACAGAGGGACCGCAAGGCGGTACAAGCTGATGCCACTGGCTTTGATCGCCACGATCTCATTGTTCTTACTCATGGTGCCCAGGGTGACCAGTACGGCGATGAGCGCACCGAGCGGTGCAAGGTTGTAGAGAAGATACGGAGTCAAGTAGCGGAAGTAATTGACGACCACCAGGAAGGGCACACGATGTCGCGCGATGTCGTCAAGGAGTTCAAAGAACGTGAACGTCTCAAACAGAAAAACGAAAATGACCATGAGCAACGCGAAATAAGAGAGAAACCGCCGCAGAAGGTAGAGATCCATCAAGCGCGGAAAACTTCCGCTGGACGGGGCCACCTCGACGCCGGCCGAGGTGCCATTTGAGTTGCTAAGCGCCACCGCGCGCGCCCGGGCTTGCGCCTTCCTTCGGCGCAACAATCTAAACCAACTCTTGAAGTATCCGAGCGGACGGAGCCAGCGTCCCTCTCCGCGAAATTGCTCCATGCTGGGTAGCAACACAGCTCCCATGCCGGCTAGCACGATGTTGGGAATCCACATGCTCAGCGAAGGAGGCAGATTCCCTTGCCGGGCAAGACCAATGCCTAGGACAAAAAGC
>DATHFT010000063.1:0-55612 GCA_035317965.1 Saccharimonadales bacterium (SeqCode)
TTGCTGGTCTGCAAATTGCTTGTGACCGCCCTTTGAAGAACCCGAGTGATGAAGTCGCTCATTGGAGTCCGCATATTCTTCGCGGAGAGCGAAAAGTTGTCAGTGAGACGAATCTTTTCGTCAACCACGCGAAGCTTGCGGTTTAGCGCAGAGACTTCCGATGCCAGCCCGAGGAGGCCGGTCCGGCGCCAGCTATCGCTGGTTCTGGAATCTGAGTCTTGTGCTGGCAATTTCGACACGGGAGTTGCCGGGCTGGCTAGCTGTGGTATGGATTGTGCAAGGTCGTCAATCGTCAAATCGAGAGTTGCAGTGTTGGCTTGCGCCGTCCTGGCAGTCTGTACGAACTGGATTAGATCATTGACGCCCTGCGACACGGCTTGCAAAAGTTCCAGTCGGCTCTGAGCATCGGCGAGAGCGGCTTTTAGCTTCTTGCGATCGGCCTTGCCAGCCGAAGCAATTTTCTCGTTCAGCGTTCCGATGTCCGCGCTTGTTTGCTGGGTTACCTGGTCGTTTCGATTCTTCAAGTCGATAAAGTGCGCAAGGTCTGCAGAAGCGGGAGCCGCCGGTGTCGCGGGCGCTTCGTGCGAAGAAGTGGCCGTCTTTCCCAAAGCCGCATCCGCCTTGGCGAATTCGAACGAGAGTTTGACAATCTGGCCTTCAATGGCTTGATTGTCATTCAGAAACACCAGGTCTCCCGGATCGCTGGCAACCTGCCGTTCGGTGTACACATGGCGGTACCAGTTCACCGATTGCAAGAGGTATCCGATAACTTGTGTGCCCGACGGGACTTGATACGAGCTTTGTGAGGTGTCGGCGGAAAGTCCGCGAACCATTGCGATCGCTAAAATCGCACAACACGTTGCCATGCGCACGCTTGATTTCATGTTGTTGGCTTTGCTAGACATCGCTTGTCCCTCAGCACTGACCGGGTACGTATGGGCTCGACCAAACATGAGGCCGGCCGTCGCCAGCACAAGCAGTATCGAGAACCCATCCGCCCCGAAGCGATGCAGGATCTGGAGCGAAACAGGAGCAAGAAGTGGTGCGCCATGGCGTGGCCGAAAAAGTTCTATTCAGGTGTGAGACCCATGGCGTGAATGAACTCGTCGTGCGCCTGCGAATAGCCGAGCTGTGACTGGAGGAGCAGCGCTTTGGCGTCGTATTCCTGAGCGGTCGCGGTTGCAGCTTGCGATTTAAGCGCGGCCCCTTGCAAAAGTTCTTGCTGCAGCACGCGGTTCGACTCGCTGCGCAAAGCCACAACCTCTTCCGACACCTTCAGCATCTGCTGCGTTCTTTCGAGTTTGTTGTAAGCAGTGTGCACGGCAAGTTCGACATCGTCCGTCAGCTTCGCCAGGTTCTCCTTCGCTTGCGCCAATTGCGCTTCACGTTCACCCTTCACGGCTCGCTTGCGCCCGCCGTCGAACAGGTCATACCCGAGGTGAATGCCAAAGGTGCCGAAATTGCGCGCCAGGAAGGGGACATTATTCTGGTAGCTGTACCGCGCGAACGCATCCACGTCGGGGACCCAGATATCGGTCTTGGCCAGACGGACTGCAGCTTCCGCTTTCTCGACTTCGGCACGAGCCTCTAGGATTTCCGGATGCGAGGCCGTGGCAGTCGTAACGCATTCCTCGAGCGGACAAGTTTCCGGAGACTGTGTAGAGACAGGATCAAGATCGAGGACCGTTGTCAGAGGCAAGCCCATCAGGTCATCCAGTTTCAATTTGAGATCGGCCAACTGCAGATCCGTCGTCAGGAGTTCTTGCTTCGCCTGCAAGACTTGCGCACGGCTCTCGATCGATTCCTGGGCGAGTGAACTCCCGAACTTCACCTGCTCGGTGCGCTCGCTGGCGAGATCCTCTGATGCGGTTATCCGTGCCTCCGTGGCACTGCGCTGCGCTTGAGCAATCAGAATTCGGTAGTAAACCTCGTGTACAGCAAGCGCCACGTCGTTTCCGATCAGTTGCGCTTTCTGCCGTGAGCCTGTTACTTCCGCTTGGGCGATATCGTTTGCCCGTTTGATCTTCAGGAGCGACGTTAATGGCTGCGTTATCTGTGTTCCACTCGTCGTCATGCTGCGGCCTCCTTGGTTAAGAACGCTGCTCTCAGGAGGAATCGGCGTTCCTGCCGCCGTGCCCAGGCTGCCGGGGTTGATCTGAACCAATTGCGTATCCGTCACGCGCAGAAAACTGCTGTCATTGCGTATGGACGGGAAATAGGAACCCTTCGCGGCCTCTTTCGCGTGTTGTTTTTCATCGACCGCGTAACCCGCGATGCGGACATTGTGGTTGTGCTTGAGGGCCAGCTGAACCGCTTCCTGGAGCGTAATGCGGCGTGACGGCGCAGTACTGCCGGTTTCGTCGGCCCAGCTCAGTGGGCAAGACAACGCCGCCGCTACCAGCAGAGAAAGTGCTCTTCGTTTCATTATTTCGACTCCTTCTTGAGGGCCAGTGTCTGCTGGACGATGCTGAGGTCGCCGTAGTTCAAAGGTGATTTTCGCAACAGGGCGACAAGAATCAGCGCGCACACGCAACTCCAAGCGATCAGCAGGAATCCATCGATAATGCTCAGGCTGAATGCCTGAAGTCGCAGGCGGGCGGCAACCAGATCGACCGCGCGAGCCCCCGCAGCTGCCAAGCCGGATGATTTGGCATAAAGACCCGCGGTCATCGCCTGAATGTTCTGACCTGTGAGCCAATCTCCGTTGCTGACGTGCACTCCCAAGAGGTTCGAGTGCAGCTTTTCGCGTTGCGCTAGAAAATGGCCCATGTAGATGGCGCCTGCGGTGCCGCCAAATATGCGGATGGTGTGAAAGTAAGCGGAAAAAGTAAGAACCCACTCGGGTTTGGCCAATGCTCCTGCGAAGATGGCTTGCAGTACGATGCAGCCGACGAGTCCGATGAAAGCAAACGCCTGCCCGACGCCGGTGAGCAACTCGGTGCGGTAGAAATTCTCGGCCGCCCACGTGCTGCTGTATTGAGAATTCATCCAGGCCGCAAAAGCTGTACAGGCAAGGCCGATGGCGAAAAGGAGACGGGGATCGAATTTGCGCAGCAACAGCAGTGCAGCTGTGAACGCCAGGGGAATAAGTGGGATAGCGCTCCAGATGATCGCCGGCCCAATCTGTTCGGGCTCGAAACCGCGGATGGCCAGCGCCTGCGGCACCAGAATGATGGTCGTGCAAAGAGTGAAACGGAACCAGAACAGCAGGAATCCCAGCAACACGGTGTTCCACTTCAACAGATAAGGCAGCGCCACCAGCGCATTCGGACCGCGTAGCCTGCCAACCAGCGCGCACAGCAGCATGAACGCCGCACCGGCGACCATTGCGTTGAATACTCCAGAGCGCCACCAGTCGAGCCTTTCCCCTTGTTCGCAGGCGACCAGCAATATAGCGAGGCCCGTGCTGGCGTACAAAAATCCCGCGAAGCTCGGCGCTTTCCCGGATTTCTTCGGCGCATTCACTTTCGGTATCCCGTAATAGATACAGATCATCATCAGGGGGGTGATCAGCGCCGAATTCCAGAACATCCAGTTCGAAGAAAGATGTTCTCGGTACCATCCGTAGAGTGAAGGCGCGATATTCACCGCCCCGTCCACGAAAGTTGCATACAGCGCCAGCGTAAAAGGAAGGTAGCGAAGAGGAATGTTGCGCAGCGCGAAGGTGAGCGTGAGCGGATAGAACGTGCCGGAGGTCAGGCCGCCGAGGAATACCATTGCCATCGCCAGGCTGTAGCTGTGCGCGAAGGGCAGGAAGACGAGCAGCGCGGTGAAGAGGGCGGCGGCGGTGAGCAAGACCCTCCGCGGTCCCATCAGACCGCCGAGATATACCGTGAACGGGCCGATAAACATCAGTCCGGCATCGAAGGCACTGCCAATCCACGCGCTCTCGTCGTACCCAAATCCGTGAAGTCCCCTGAAATCGGGCAAACCGAGCGAGATCATGCGGCTGGTCAGCGTGACAACTCCTGCGCCTGTAACTACGCCGAGAATCCCCAGCAGTGGCTTGCTTGAAACCTCCGCGGGCATCGCGGCGGCGGCGGTGCGCGCGATATCGATTGGAGAAGGGCGAACGGTGATGGCCGAAGCTGCCATACGCGCGCGGCTACCGTTTCGTCCGGACAGTGGCAATCACCGACAGTCCGGGGCGCAGTTTGGCGGCAAAGGCGGTGTCGTCCAGCGCAATCTTGACAGGAATACGCTGTACGACCTTCGTGAAATTGCCGGTCGCATTGTCGGGAGGCAGCAGAGAAAATTGTGAGCCGCTGGCCGGTGCGATCTCGAGCACCTTGCCGTGAATTACCTGCCCGGGATATTGGTCAATCCGCAGTTCGGCAGCGTCGCCGACCTTCACGTTGGTCAACTGCGTCTCACGATAGTTCGCCTGCACCCACTTCGTGACATCGACGAACGCGATCACCTGCGTGCCCGGAGAAACAAGTTGCCCAGTCCGGACCTGCCGTTCGCCCACAGCGCCCTCGCCCGGTGCGTAAATTTTCGTGTAGCCAAGATTCACCATAGCTGCCGCAAGGTTCGCCTGTTTCGCATGTAGATCGGCTTGAAGCTGCATATCCTCGGATCCCAGGACGGCCTTCGAGCGGCGCTCGGCTTCGGCGGCGAGTTCACTGCTGAGCAACAGGGTACGCGCCTGATTAAGGTCGGCTTCGCGGCTGGCTCGTTGCGCCGTCAAGCGCTCGTCGTCGGCGACCGCCGCCTCCACCTTCTGCTGCGTCGCCGAACGGGTCTGGTACAGCCCCTCCTGGCGCTTGCGTTCAGAGTGGGCGCGAACTAAGTCCGCAGATACTGCTTCTCTGCCAGCTTCGGCCGCGGCGATTTGCGCCTTTGCTTGGTCGATACCCGCAAGCGCTTTGGCTATACGCGCGTCCTGCAACTCGCGCTGGCGACGGTTGTTTTCGATGGCGGCACGGGCAGCCTCAACTGCCGCACTGGCTTGATCAACCTGCGCCCGGTAGTCGTCGTCCTGCAATTCGACGATGAGTTCGTCTTTGTGCACTCGCTGAAAGTCGGCCACATGAACCGTGCGCACGATGCCGGCCACCTTGGTGCTGAGCGGTGTAAGGTCGCCGCGGACGTAAGCATCATCCGTTATCTGTTCGACCTTACCGCCCTCCCACGCATTCCAGTTGCGAGTGATGGTGATCAAAACCGCCAGGCCAAGCGCCACGACAAGCACAGGAGTTAGGTATTTTTTCCATCCGCCACTGTCGTGAGAAGCAGCCGCGGGTTTGCTGCTTTCCGGCGGCAACGGTTTCGTCACGGGGGCGGCGGATTCAGGCGATACTGGCGAGGCGGACATCAAATGTGCTCCTTCAACGGTAAGAAATCTGCAAACGTTGCGCTATTCTCGGACATTCCCTGGAGGAGCGGTGCGGCCCTGTTGGTTTCCCGGCCGCGACATGCTCCGTTCAACGAAAAAAAGTCAAACCTAGCTCTGGAAAAGAGGAAGTCCCGATGTAATCTGCACGTCCATCATCATGCTGATGCGCCGTTCCAGTTGAACGAAGGTCGCAGCTTTCCGTCCGGGCAGGACTTTCCGAAAGATCTCCGCGAACTGCCGGCGCAGTTTTGCTTGTTCGATGTCCGTCTCCAGCCAGCGACGAATGAGGTCGTTGGCCTGATTGTCAGTCAAGGTGTCGTATTGCTGGGAATACTCCTTGAGAATCGCGGTCTTCGTATCGTTGACCTTGCTCATCTCCGCCGAGTACTGTTCGTATACCTGCCATGCGCTTGTCGATTCGCGATCGGTGAGCGTCAAATGCGCGGCAATCAGGTCTTTTTTCATCAAGCTGACATCCCCGCGCAACAAAAACTCGGCGAGCACGAAGCCTTTCAAAGAGTCCTCTCTCTAAGATCAAACCAGCGATCCCTATCTTGACGTCACAGCCGCTGGTAGTCGTGCAACCGGTTTGCCAACCAAGACGCCGTGACGGAACTGCAACATGTAGAGGGAACAGGTGTTTACAGGAGCCAAGGCCCCCAAGGCCCTGTCTAGCCCCGTGCGTGCCGCCAACCGTTTAGCGCTTTCGCCACACAATTGACACCGATACGTTCACAACACCTCGGATCAGTCCCTGCCGGAGCGCCTCCTTCCTAGCAGGACCCTAACGCCTATTTCCTTGCGGCAGTTGCCGTAAAGCCGATTTCATTTGCGCTCTGTTCTAAAGACGACGTGGTGGAATTGCGATTGCACTAGAACTCTCGAGTCAAAGCTTCAAGCGAACCTGTGAAGTTTTAGAAAGAGCAGGATGAACCAATGTCGGCAGTCGCAAGCAGTTCAGCAATCCACCCAATTTCGGGCTTTCCCGCAGGAGTCGCTGTGCTCTGGGAAACGCAACGTCGGATGGTCTGGAATCAACAAGAGCACACGCGCGAGGAGCACGAGTTCGTCTATGAAATCAGCTGGATCGAAGAGCTTGGTCTCTGGCGCACGTTCCTGCGGTCGCACCACAAGGTGAACGACTGAAGAAATTGCTTCCGAGACGCCATGCCGTAAGGTAAACGCCGACCTTAGTGCGCACAGCGCGGGAACAGCGTCGCTAGAACCATTAAGTCCCACGGTCTAAAAAACCACTGGTCGGTCCGGTTGCCCTGAGTCTCTGTGGCTCGGGCAATGAAGCCCAACCGGTAACGCTTTGCAAGACTCTCCAGATGCTCGGCACAAATCCCGGTAAGGCCAGTGACCTCGACATAGGTGAAGATTTTTTGGCTGGCTTTCACAGTGATCATGAATTTACGTCCCCGCCGACTCTGGAGTCATTTGCATTTCAAGAATTCGGACGCCGAAAGAGTCGTCTTATGGATGGTCCCACCAGCGTCCGTTTCGTTTCATCCAAGACCTGTCGTCTTGCGCGAAAGAGCCGCGCCTTGAACGTTCCAGCTGGAACACCGAGCACGGCGCAAGCTTCTGGCCCCGAGAGTTCGTCGTAGTAAGTCATCGTGAATGCCTGTCGAAGCGCGGGTTTCATTTTCCCTAGGATCCCGTCGATGAGTTGGAGAGCCTCCCGTTCTGCGTGAATCATTTCCGGATCAGGTTCCGAGGCCGGAATACTTTCCGTCCAGTTAACTCCAGGCGAGTCGCTGTTCTCGGGGAGCGGCTGGATCATGGTTGATTTACGTTTGCGTTGGATCATCAAAGCAGCATTCCAGACGATCCGCGTGAACCAGGTCTTAAGGGCTGACCGGCCCTCGAAACTCCGCCAGTGGCGATATCCGGAAAGAAAGGCATTTTGCACGGCGTCTTCGGCGTCTTCTCTGTTGCGAAGGATCGTGCGGGCTAACGCTACGAATTTCGGCCGCGACGCCACAAACATCTCTTCGAAAGCTTCCCTTCCCGTGAACTCCGCCTGAGTTTCGGAGACGCTATAGTCGGTGCTTGGCGACTCGCAGGAGGTGGACCGCACGCTCCTTTCTCTTGTTCTGAAAACAGGCAAGGGCTGGCTGATTGCTGCTGTATTGGTGCGCGCAACGAAACTCGCGGCTCTCGATGCGTAGGTCACTGGCAATCTCCGTTTCTCCCTCGCTCCCAGAAGCAAGTGTGTGTCCAAGGCGAGCTGCGCCAACAAGCAATCAGCTATGCGTCTTGTTTTCAACGGAAAGGCGAATCTCGGCTCGCTCAGCAATTACGGTGAGAATCGTGTGGCTTGCGATTCACGGCAGAGATTTGACGGTAACGTCGAGGTTGTGACCTAGATACAAGTCCGGTAAGCGCCACAGCGCTCCCCCCTTCTCGTGCGCCTTCCCATCAACGCGATGCCGCGAGCGACTTGCGATTGCGCTGGCGATCGTGTTCTGCGCGGTCATCGCTCCTGTTGCCATTCTTGAGTCGCGCGAAACCGAACGGTGAGCAAGAGGTTCGCTGCCCCGGGTCCGGCGGCATCGATCGCTCCGTGAATTCGTCCCGCGGGTTGCGCTTTTTCGGCGGCGCCGTGCCTCGAGCAAATAAAAGGCGGTGAACGGCAGCACAGGTTGTCAACAGATCGTCGAAACCGTCGAAGCCTTGCCGTGGACCTTCTGTGGCGCCGTTCGATCGGTCCCCACCTGTCCATGCGAACGCTTCTCAATCCGTTGATAGCAATCAACATCCGGAGCAAGGCACGGGTGGGCCGTCCTTTGGAAGGACTCATGCTTCGTTCAAGTGAATGCGCGAATCAATGCACTCGACCAAGCCGTAGCGGACGTTGCCGATGAGAAGGATCTACATCGCTTTCGTCGCGGCATGCAGCCTGACTCCGCCCGGAGTCTGGGGGCAGACTCCTGCGGCTACGGGCCGCGCGGAAGGGGTTGTCTTTGTCGGACTTTCGTCCGGACACGCCTTCGCAGCAGGCGCGACAGTCAGGCTAGCCGGTCCTGTGGTTCTTGAAACCGAAACGGACGAGAACGGCAACTACACGTTCGCCGCAGTCGCATCCGGAACCTATCGAATAGAAGCTTTTCTTTCGGGTCTCGAAGCCGCGCGCACGATCAGCGTCGAGGCTGGCAAGATTGTTCGAATCGAGCTGCAATTGAAGCCTGCCGGTGTGAAAAGCTCCGTCACCGTAACTGCAACTGCGCCGGAGACGAAAGACCCCGCTCCTTCTGAAACTATTTCTGAAAAGACACTACGTGATGCTCCCAACGTGAACGAACGGTTTGAGAGTTCGCTTCCCCTGGTTCCCGGCGTTTTGCGAGGGCCCGACGGCCACATCAATCTCAAGGGCTCTCGCAATACCCAAGGCGGGGCGCTGGTAAACAGCGCCAATGTTACAGACCCTGTGACCGGCGGCGCGGCCCTCAATCTCCCCATCGATGTGGTGTCGTCGGTACAAGTCATTTCCAATCCCTACGACCCGCAGTACGGGAAGTTCACCGGCGCCGTTGCCACCGTCGCTACAAAGACGAGCGACTACGACAAATTTCACTTTTCCATCCAGAACATCGTTCCCCGTTTGCGCGATCGCGACGGAACCATCGCCGGCCTCGGCGCCGCCACGCCGCGGATGACGTTTACCGGGCCGATTGTCAAAGGCCGCATCGCGATTACCCAGTCTTTCGAGTACCGCTACCTACGCACACCCGTCAACAGCCTTCCGCCCTCGCAGCGGGATACGAAACTGGAGAGTTTTGACTCCTACACTCAAGTCGATTTCAACATCACACCAAAGCAAACAGCTACCGCATCGCTTGCCCTGTATCCGCAGAAGCTCGATTTCCTCGGTCTGAACACCTTCACACCCCAGCCTGCAACACCCGATTTTCATCAGCGGGGATTTCAAGCCTACCTTCAGCACCGCTACATCGTCGGAGACAAGGGCTTGCTGATTTCGCAGTTCAGCTACAAACGATTTGACGCGGATATTACTGCGCAAAGCGACGATCCGTATCGCCTGCTGCTTGAAACAACCGAAGGCGGTTTTTTCAACCGGCAGGCGCGGCGAACTTCGCGCAGCAGCTTCCAGGAAAGCTATCAGTTTGCACCTAAGCGATTTGCCGGCTCGCATGAGCTCACTGTCGGGATGAGTTATGAACACTCTTCCTATGCCGGACGCCAGTCCTTCCTGCCCGTGGAGATCGACGGCGCCTCCGGCATGCCAATCGAACGGATCTCCTTCACCTCTCCGTCGCCGCTCCACGTCGATCAAAACGAAACCGCCTGGTTCGCCAGTGACCAGTGGGCAGTCAACTCGCGTTTTACGCTGAGCCTCGGTGTACGTTTCGACTCAGACACGATTACAAGCTCCACTCACGCTGCACCTCGTGCCGGATTTCTCCTCGCAGTCACCGGAGACGGCAAGACGTTGCTGAAGGGCGGCGCTGGTCTGTTCTACGACCGCGTTCCACTGATGATCCCCGTTTTTCCCGATCTTCCTAGTCGCACCGTTACCGTTCTCGGCCAAGCGGATTCCTCCGTTTTCTACCGCAATACGATCAACGGCGACGTCGAAAACCCGCGCAGCACATCGTGGAATCTCGAACTCGACCGCCAGCTTCTCCGCGGCTTGTCGCTGCGGCTCGCCTATGAACAACGCAATACGACCAGGGACTTTGTGGTATCGCCTGTCGCCCCAGGGGCAACGGGAATCCTCGAACTTTCCAATCGCGGCAGTGATTCCTACCGCGAATTCCAGGTGGCGGCTCGCTATCAGCTCGCTCGCCACGTATGGAACGTTTCCTATGTTCGGTCCAGGGCCTTTGGCGACCTAAACGACTTCAATCAGTTCTTTGGCAACCTCGCGCAACCGGTGATCGAGCCGAACGCGCGCGGTCGGCTCCCGTTTGACGCGCCTAATCGTTTCCTGTTCTGGGCCACTTTTGCGGCGCCCTGGAAACTGACGCTGGTCCCGGTCTACGAGATTCATACCGGATTTCCGTATTCCGCGGAAAACGAGTTCCGCCAGTACGTGGGACCGCGGAACGTCGCTCGTTTCCCCCGCTTTTCTTCCGTCGACGTCCAGATAACGCGCCCCCTTACGTTGCCCTTCGGCGAAAAGCATCTGCACGCCCGCGTCGGAGTGGGGGTCTTCAATCTCTTCAATCACTTCGACCCGCGGGATGTGCAGAACAACCTGGCGAGTGTCAGGTTCGGGCAGTTCTTCAACACGGCCTGGCGCGAATACCGCGCCAAATTTGTCATGGAGTTTTAGAAATGAAAAACCACTTGCTACTCTCTGCTTTCCTCCTGATGTCGGCACTTCCTGTTGCGGCGCAGGGTTCGGCGACGAACCCCACGGCTGAAGAAATTGTGGCCCGCATGACGGCTCACGATTTGGCACGGCAGAATTCCACCGAAGGCTACGCCGGGATGCGCCGATACGTCCTGGAGAACCAGAAATTTCACAAACGCGCTGAAATGCTCGTCGAGGTGCAAGGCGACAAGGACGGCACAAAGCATTTCGAGGTCGTTTCCGAAGATGGCTGGAAAGCGGCGCACAAACACGTTTTGCACAAGATGCTCGAGTCGGAGACGGAAACATCGCGGCCGGAGATGCGCGCCCGGGCCAGACTCATTCCCGAAAATTATGATTTTGCGGTTGTCGGAACCGAACTCGTGGCCGGCCGTGCGGCCTATGTATTGGAGATTCGCCCCAAACGGAATGAACACTACTTGTTCGAGGGCCGTATCTGGGTGGACGCCCTGGACTACGCGCTGGCCCGCGCTGAAGGCAAACCTGCCAAAAAGCCGTCGTTTTGGACCAAGAGCATCCATTTTGCGCAGATTTATCAGAAGTGCGGTCCTGTCTGGTTTCCTCTCTCCACGCAAAGCGTAACGGAAGCGCACCTTTTCGGCACGACGGACGTGAACATCGAGTATTTCGATTACACACCCAGAACGCCCCAATCCACGGAAAACTCCATCGTGTCGGCAGCGGTGACGCACAGGCCATGAAACGAAGCGAGACCATACTGGTTGGCATCGGGCTCGGCTTGCTCGCAATCGTTGCATCGCGAATCGGCTGGGCCACTCTTTTCCGTCAGCTAAAGACGGCCTGGCTCGCGATACCTGTCCTCGTCGCTCTCAGTTTGCTGCGACTCGTGCTGCAAACGCACTCCTGGCGGGTGGCTCTCCGCAAGGAAGGCGTCACAACAACTTTTGGCGAGCTGGTGGGAATTCGCCTGGCATCGCAGTCGATGGGTTATCTCTCAGTGCTCGGTCCTGCGTTGTCGGAGCCAATGAAGATCAAGCTCCTGCGCAACGAGTGGAATGCTTCCGCCAGGGCCACGTTGGTTGACACTGGCGTGTACTGGTTCTCTTCTGCATCGGTGGGGCTTGTGGGTTGTGCGGCCGCAGCGATGGTTCTGGGAGGCGCGCATGACGCAGCGAGTCTGCTGGCCGTCGCCGTCCTGTTTGTTGTCCTGCTCGCCCTGCTGGTTCGGAAGAAGTCTCTCCTCCTGCAACTCGTTGCGATTTTGCGAAAGCGCGCCCCGGGCTGGCTCAAGAAAGGTGCCGAACTGGAGGGTGAAATTCGTTCCTTCCGCACGCGGCATCCGGTGTCAGTGCGATGGATGATGTTTCTCGACTTGATTTGTCAAATTCTCCTCATTGCGGAAGCAGCCGTGGTGCTGTCGTTTGCGAAATTGCCAATCCATATCTCCACGCTGCTGGGAATTGAGGCCGCGTCGCGCGTAACAAAAATCGTGGCCGGCTGGCTTCCCGCGCGACTTGGCGCGGATGAAGGCGGCGCCGCGGCGGCCTTTGCCGCCTTTGGACTCGCCCCTGCAGCCGGCGTGGTTCTGGCTCTGGCGCGGCGGTCTCGGGACTTGTTGTGGTGCGTCCTGGGTCTCAGTTGGATGGCCTGGAGGTCGCGCCAAGCAAACGGCGGAAAACGACGAGAAGGAGTGCTACTCGCATGCAAGCAGTCATAGCTCTACCGGTTTGTCGAGAAGCCGCAGAAGCCGACGAGCTTTTGTTCCGTGAAATCTGTGGCATTCCTTTGCTGGTTCGCAGCATAGCCACTGCAACTCGAGCTGGTGCAGACGAAGTCCTGCTGATTTACCCGCGCGGGTTTCCATCTGAAACTGCCACTAAGCTTCGCGAAAATAAATTGCTTTCCGCATCTCCGCGGCTGGATTTCGTCGCTGTCCGAGATTTTGATCCCAGCTCCACATCCAGCTGGGGCGAAGTCGTCGGGCATTTGGGACGCGAACTCCTTTGGTTTCCCTGGAACTGGGTAACCAACAAGCAAAGCGTTCTCAAACTGCCTGTTCTCGAGCACAACACCGGAAAATGGAACTTCCCTGCCCGCCTGAAGCGCAGCTCGGTTCTCTTGACTTCCGAATTCAGCTCGGCTCTTAGCCAGCGGCCCGAAGGCATTGCCGTGACATCAACGAATTCCGTTGCGGCCGCGGAGCGCTGGCTTGTGGCAAATTCAGGAAAACCACTCGATGGCATTTATACGACGTTCAACCGCCGCTTGTGCCGTCCGGTCGTCAGGGCATTGACACACACGCGAGTGACGCCCAACGCGGTAACGCTGGTTGGCCTGCTCGTGGGCGTTCTGTCGGCCGATTGTTTCTCCAAAGGCGATTACCTCAGCGCGGTCCTGGGCGGACTTCTGTTCTTCCTTTCCGGGCTCTGCGACGAAGTGGACGGGATGTTGGCGCGGTTGAAATTCGCCGATTCGGCTTTCGGCACCTGGTTTGAGGGTTACGTCGATAGTCTGAGCTATTTGCTGCTTTTCGTTGGAATTGCTTGCGGGCTTTATCGCAGACGCGGGCCGCAGGAACTGTGGATCGGCGGGGCCGTCCTGCTCGGCGCGGTCTTTTCCGTCGCAGTGGTTTCCTGGCTGCGCAAGCGCTCGACGCATGCCGACCGCCCGAACGAGTATCTCGGCAAAATGTACCAGCTTCTCGACAATGATCGCGCGAACTGGATCTCTCGAACGGCGAGGAACATCGAGTTTCTTCTGAAGAAGGGCGTTTTTATCCACTATGTCGTGCTGTTCTCCGTCCTGGGTTTGCTGCCGGTTATGATGCGGATCGCTGCCTTTGCCGCGAATCTGACTTGGATTCTCGCCCTGTACTTCAGCCGAAGATTTTTCCGTCGCTCCTGTTCCAGTCCCATACCCGAAGAGGTAAGTCTATGAAAGCTCTGATCCTAGCCGCTGGACGCGGTACCCGAATCCGCTCGATTCACGGCGAACGTCCGAAATGCCTGATTTCTTACGAAGGAGAAGCCATCCTGGATCACCAGATCAACGGGTTGTTTGCTGCGGGCATCCGCGAGATTGGGATTGTCGTCGGATACGAGAGCGGTCAAATTGTGAGACACGTCCAGGCGCGGTATCGCGAATGCCTACACCGGTTTCAGTTCCTGCATAACCCGAAGTTCGAAACCACCAACAATATCTATTCCCTGTGGATGGCGCGAGAATGGCTGCGCGGCGAACCGTTCATTGTCCTCAACGCGGACGTCTTATGTGAGCCGGCTATTTTGATCCCTGCAGTCAGCCCGACCACCCCCATCTCGATGATCGTCGATCCTGAGTGGCGAGAGGAAACGATGAAGGTGATCATTCGCAACGGGCACGTGATAGAAATGAGCAAGAAGATCTCGCGTCGCGAGTTCAGTGGCACCTACATGGGTGTGACCACCTTTTCAGCGCAAGCGCAGCACGACTTTTTTGAATGCCTGGACAGAATCGTCGGTGAGGGCAGGGTCAATGAGTTTTTCAACGTGGCTGTGCAAGAGTTGGCCGACAACGGTATGAAGGTGGGATTCACCAGCACCGCCGGCTTGTCCTGGGCCGAAATTGACGACCCCGGCGATCTGGCGTTCGCGCGCGAACATGTTTTTCCGAAGCTTCACTATGCATCAGCCGCTTGATTCTCCGTTGGACCAGATCATTGCGGGAGGATTTGCTCCGGTTCGCTGGCAACTGTGGCCGCGTGACACCTTCCGTGTTGTGGACTGGAATATCAACCGCGGATTGCGCCTCACACGAGTCATCGAGTTTCTGCAGTCCTGCAGAGCAGATCTCATCCTTCTCCAGGAAGTCGATTCGAATGCCCGGCGAACGCATCATCTAGACGTGGCTCGCGAAATTGCGCAAGCGCTGAAGATGAACTATGTTTTTGCGCGCGAGTTTCAGGAATTGACGCAGGGCTCCCGCCTGTCACCTGCGTACCACGGGCAGGCCACCCTCTCAGCGTGGCCCTTGTCGAATCCGCGGATCCTCCGGTTTCAGAAACAATCGAATTTCTGGCGCCCGCACTGGTTTGTTCCGGAAATCAGCCCGTTTCAGGAAAGAATCGGAGGACGACTTGCTTTGGTCGTCGAAGCGAAGGTTGCGGACAAAACAATCGTTACCTACAACCTGCACCTTGAAAGCAAGGGCGACGACGAACTGCGCTGCTCTCAGCTCGACGAGTCCTTCTCCGATGCCCGGCACTATGACGCCAACAGGCCCATTCTTCTAGCCGGAGACCTCAACATCGACGCGTC
Organism: Saccharimonadales bacterium (SeqCode); assembly: GCA_035317965.1. Lineage (GTDB taxonomy): Bacteria > Acidobacteriota > Terriglobia > Acidiferrales > UBA7541 > Acidiferrum. Next base: position 14,939 of record DATHFT010000063.1, read on the forward strand.
CCAGGGGCCTGCCGCCGGTGCAATCACCCGCGCTCATTTTCTGGATGCATTTGCCAACCAGCACGTAACAACCAGGCCCGCTCACTCGGTCCTCGACCACGGACGAATCATCGATTGGATCCTTACTCGGGGACCCGCTCGCGCCCGCCGGCCGCAGGTCCATTGCTCAGTTGCCGGGTCCGACCATTTTCCTCTCTCCATCGACCTAGATTTCGCCTGACGCAACCGCCTTCACAAATTGTTCCCGGCAATCGTTGGCTGGCAGGTTGCGGCCACGCTGCGCACTAGCCGGGCGACAGGTCTTCGACCATTTCGTCAATCAAGAGACGCAACAGCACCCGCGGCCATTCGTCAGTATTTGTTCTCATCATCCGTAAGACGCTCAATCAACGCAGCTTGCCGTTTCGCGCTGCCGCGGGCAACCGCCTGGAGACTGCATTGCATGGTTCGGGTGTGCACGCGACTTGGTCTTGAGCTGCGATTGCTGTCACCCAAGGCTCGTTCACCTGAAGTTCTGCGTGGGGGATGCTGGATGAGGATTGTCGAGACAATGCAAAAGGCGGATTGGCCAGCGATCGCCAGCCGAGTTCTGGGGGTTGCGCTTCTCCTTGCGGGCGTGCTTCTGGCCGCAGGGTTGTGCGCCGCAACTCCACAAGCCAACTCCGTTCCCAGCATTTTCGACGCGCACTCCACCCCGGCGGATTCGATCCGTCATCTCTCTTTCTTCGTCCTCGCCGTCACCGGACTGATTTTTCTTGTGGTTTTCAGTTTACTGAGCTACGTGGTCGTGAAATTCCGCCGCCGAGCGGCGGACACCGAGCGCGAACCTGCGCAAGTGTATGGAAGCACACAGATTGAACTCGCCTGGACCATCATTCCAATTCTGATCGTGGTGGTCCTTTTTCTCGCGACAGCAAGAGTCATTCACGCGATCCAGGACGCGCCCAAGCCGGCTGAGGCGGTGGAAGTAACCGCAATCGGGCACCAGTTTTGGTGGGAATTTCGCTATCCGGGGCTCGGTGTGGTCACCGCGAACGAACTCCATGTTCCTGTGAGCGATCCGTCTCATCCCACACCGACATTCTTGAAGTTGCTTTCCGCCGATACCGATCACAGTTTCTGGATACCGCAGCTGGCCGGAAAGACTGATTTGATTCCGAACCACGTGAACGAAACCTGGCTCGATCCTCACGAGACCGGTTTGTTTCTTGGCCAATGCGCGCAGTACTGCGGTACGCAACACGCGAAAATGCTGTTGCGCGTGTACGTGGATAGCCCGGAAGACTTCAAGCGCTGGGTACGCGCACAACAACCGCCGGCGAATGAAGACGAAAAGGAAGTCGCGGGAAGACGCGTCTTCGAAAGAACGGCGTGCCTGAACTGCCATGTAATCAACGGGACCAGCGGCACCGGGCGTTTTGGTCCGGACCTGACCCACTTGATGAGCCGGCGCACGATCGCCTCAGGCGCAGCGGAGAACAACTCGCAAAATCTTCGGTTGTGGATTGAAAACCCGGATTCGATCAAGCCCGGATCGCTCATGCCGGCAATGAAGTTGACCGACGCCGAACTGGATGCGCTGGTGCGTTATCTCGAAACCCTGCAGTAGAGAAAGAGAGTGGAATCAGCAATGTCGTCGGATGCTATAGCCATTCAAACCGCAGAAGCCGCGGGCCGGCCGTGGGTTGCAACGCTGCATGAGTGGGTGACCACGGTCGATCACAAGCGCTTGGGGATTCTGTACATCCTTTACGCCCTGTTCTTTCTGGTCATCGGGGGCCTGGAAGCGACCATCATCCGTATCCAGTTGATGCGCCCGCACAACGATTTTGTTTCCCCGCAGGTATTCAACCGCATGTTCACCATGCATGGCACGACCATGATTTTCTTCGTGGCCATGCCCGTCCTGTTCGGTTTTGCCAACTACCTCGTGCCACTCATGATTGGCGCGCGGGACATGGCGTTTCCGCGCCTGAATGCCTTCAGCTTTTGGCTGACGGCGTTCGGCGGAATGCTGCTTTATTTCAGCTTTCTCGGTGGCAGTGGACTCTACGGTGCTGGTAACGCGCCGGACGTGGGCTGGTGGGCGTACGCCCCTTTGGCCTCGCGTGCGTTTTCGCCGGGTCCCAGCCCGGACTACTGGACGATTGCTCTCCTGGCTTCAGGCTTCGGCAGCATCGGCACGGCCATCAATATCATCGCCACGATCATCTCCATGCGCTGCCCGGGCATGACGCTGGGCCGCATGCCGCTCTTTGCATGGATGAACATGGTCATGTCCGGAATGGTTCTACTCGCGATTTCGCCACTCTCTGCCGCGCAAATCATGCTGCTCGTGGATCGCTATCTTGGCGGTCATTTTTTCGATACACAGGCGGGCGGCTCCGCCACCCTGTGGATGCACTTCTTTTGGATATTTGGACATCCCGAGGTGTATGTCCTGATCATTCCCTGTTTTGCCTTTGCCTCTGAAATTATTCCGGTTTTCTCGCGCAAGCCGATTTTCGGATACCCGGTCATGGTGGGCGCCACCGTTTGCATCGCTTTTGTGAGTATGAGTGTTTGGGCGCACCACATGTTCACCATCGGAATGAATTCCTACGCCAACAGTTTTTTCACGATTACCACGATGGCGGTGGGCGTCCCGACCGGAATCAAAATTTTCAACTGGCTGGGCACGATGTGGGGCGGCAAAATTCAGTTCAAGACTCCAATGCTTTTCTGCATTGGTTTCCTCTTCCAGTTCTTGATTGCCGGTCTCACCGGCATTATGTTGGCCTCATCGCCGTTCGACTGGCAACTCAGTGGCTCCTATTTTGTTGTCGCCCATTTTCACTACGTGATCGTCGGCGGAATTCTATTCGCTCTCTTCGGTGCATTTTATTATTGGTTTCCCAAAATCACCGGACGCATGCTGAATGAAGGCCTGGGCAAGCTTCATTTCTGGCTGTTTGTGATTGGATTCCATTTGACCTTTGATCTCATGCACATTCCCGGCTTGCTGGGGATGCCGCGGCGCATTTACACCTACGAGCCCGGCCGCGGCTGGGACACCCTGAACTATCTGGTGACCATCGGTGCTTTCATCCAGGGAATTGCCATCCTGGTGTTTGTCGCGAACCTGGTGATTTCTTACTTCAAGGGAGCAAAAGCGGGAAACGACCCCTGGGACGCGTGGACTCTGGAGTGGTCTGTAAGTTCGCCGCCCCCCGACTATAACTTCGCTGCGATCCCTGCAGTTGCAAGTCGCAGACCATTGTGGGATCTCAAACACCCTGAGGATCCGGACAGCCACTATGAGTAAGGAAATCGATTAATGAGCACCCTCACAACTCGGCTTCCGGGAAACTCTGAACTTTGCAAGCTTCCCTATCGTGGAAAGGTCGGCATGGCGTGTCTCATCATCGCCGAGTCCGCCATCTTCACGATTTTCGTGGTGGCCTATCTCTTTTACCTGGGGAAAAGCCTGTCCGGACCGACTCCACGCGAAGTGCTCGAAACACCCATTTTTTACACCATCTGTCTGCTGTCCAGCAGTCTGACCATCCACTTCGCGGGACGGTTGCTTACGCGCGGTCGGCGGGGAGCATTTCTCACTTTGTGGTTGCTTACAGTCATTCTTGGGGCCCTGTTTCTTTATGGCACTGGCCAGGAATGGCACCGGTTGATTTACGAACGAGGGCTGACCATCTCGACGAATCTTTTTGGAACAACATATTACTCGCTGGTTGGCTTGCACGCATTTCACGTTACCGCTGGATTGATTCTTCTCACCATCGTATTGCTATTCGGCTTGGCAGGTCGCGTTGGCCCGGAGCAGTCTCGTCGCGTCGACGCACTCTCCCTGTACTGGCATTTTGTGGACGCCGTATGGGTCGTTGTTTTCACTGTTGTTTACGTTCTGGGTCGCTAAGGAAAAGCAATGGCAACGCTCGCATCTATAGACGAAGTACAACCGAGCCCGCAGCCGCCGGTTGCGATCGCAGTGCCCGCATCTACCGCTTGGCCCATCGTTTTGGCTTTGGGCTTCACTCTAGTGTTCGCGGGCCTTCTTACCAGCGTGTCGGTCAGCGCCCTCGGACTGGTCCTGGGCGTTGCAGGTTGCGTCGGCTGGTTCCGCGAAGTCCTTCCGCACGAACACGAAGAAACCGTGCCTGTCGTTCCCGACGAGGTTCGTCTAACCACTGAGCGTCGCACAGTCGAACGGCTTCAGGTTCCCACCCATGAGTTACGCGCATGGCTTCCGGTCCGCACGTATCCGATTTCTTCCGGTGTCAAAGGCGGAGTGGCGGGCAGCATCGCCATGGCGTTTTTTGCCTGTGTTTACGGGATACTGAAGGTCGGCAGCGTTTGGTATCCTATCAATCTACTTGCCGCAGTTGCCTACCGGGAATCCACAAGACTCGCCCCCGCTCATCTGTATTCATTTCATGCCGACACTTTCGCGATTGCTTTCCTCCTGCACGGCCTCGTCTCCATTCTTGTCGGCTTGCTCTACGGCGCAATGCTTCCCATATTTCCGCGGCGGGCGATTTTACTGGGAGGACTGGTGGCACCGGTGTTGTGGTCGGGGCTGGTCTACACGCTCCTCGGGCTGCTCAATCCGTTGCTCGCGAGCCATATCGACTGGTTCTGGTTCATCGTTTCGCAGATGGCCTTTGGAATCGTTGCTGGCAATGTTGTTGTGCGCCAGGCGAGTATCCCGACGCGCGAGAATGTGGCGTTTGCTCTACGCGCAGGAATTGAAGCTCCGGGCATCATTCCGCCACGAGAAGCCGGGGAGAGACGCCAGTGAACCGCGTGCCGTATCTATGCGTGACCGGACTGCTCAGTCTATTGCTTTCGGGCTGCGGCATTCCCCAGGGCCAACCCATCAAGGGTTCTGAACCCGTGGCCCCGGATCAGATTCTGGAATTCAGCACGCTTTACGGACAGAACTGCTCGGGATGTCACGGCGCTGGCGGAAAAGGCGGACCCGCGATTGCACTTGCCGATCCTGTGTATCTGGCCCTCGCAGACGACGCTGCCATCCGCAAAGCCATCGCCAGTGGCGTGAGCGGAACCTCGATGCCGGCCTTTGCGGTGAGTGCCGGCGGAATGTTGACTGACCAGCAAATCGATGTGATCAGTGGCGAAATTCGAGCGCGCTGGAGCAAGCCAGGAACCCTTTTCGGAACGAGTCCCCCCTCCTATGCCGCGAAATCAACAGGAAACGCTCGGCGTGGAGAAGCAGCGTTCCAGGTTTACTGCCAGTCGTGCCACGGCCCAAGTGGTCGTGGCGGGCAAAAAGCCAGCGCCATCACCAATGATTCTTTTCTCGCGCTGGTTAGCGACCAAGGCCTGCGCACGATTGTGATCGCTGGTCGTCCCGAGCTGGGAGCGCCGGACTGGAGGGGAAATGTGCCGGAGAAATCGATGTCGGACCAGGAAGTCACCGACGTAGTTGCCTGGCTTGCCTCGCAACGCATGCAACATCCCGGGCGGCCTTATTCCGCTTCGAGCTACATCGAGCACTAGGAGTCTGACTATGCCAAACGAAAATACAATTTCCCGGCGAGGATTGCTCATGAAGTTAGGGATTCTCTTCAATGGACTCGTCGCCGCCGCCATTGCCGTGCCGATCGTACGCTTCCTGCTTTCCTCGGTTACGCGAGGACGCGCAAGTGCCTACCTTTCCTGGGTTCCTCTCGGCCACGTCAGCGAGTTCCCGGAAGGCGAGACGCGTCTCGCCTCATTTCGAAATCCACTAGTAATGCCGACCGACGGCAAGACCGTGGAAACAGCGTGCTGGGTGCGGCGCGTCGAAGGAGAGCAGTTCCAGGTTTTTGCCATCAATTGCGCGCACCTGGGCTGCCCCGTGCGTTGGTTTCCGCAAGCCGGCTTGTTCATGTGCCCCTGCCACGGCGGAGCGTACTATCGCGACGGTTCGCGCGCTTCGGGCCCGCCCGAACGCGGGCTGTTCGAGTATCCGTACAAGGTGCAGGGCGGTGTGGTTACGATTCAAGCTGGCGAATTGCCGACTCCGGGATCCCCAACCGCCTCTCTTCTCGAGAATACGCCGCCGTGCGGTGCACGGAACGAGTTGATTTCCATCGAGAGCCAGTTGTCCGCCTCCGGCGAAACGAATGCTTTGCCGAGAAAGACCAAGACATGAGCGTAATCGGACAAATCGGGCAATGGTTTGACCAGCGCTTGCAACTGGCCGCTCCCATTCGTGACGCGGCGGAGCATCCCGTGCCGCGCAACACAGCGAGCTGGTTTTATGTGTTCGGCAGCGCTGCGCTCACCGTCTTCATTCTCCAACTCGCCACCGGAATTCTACTGGCGTTGATCTATGTTCCATCAGCCAGTGAGGCATGGAGCAGCCTGCAAGCTTTGAATCACGATGTGACACTGGGCTGGTTTATCCGCGCGATGCACGGTTGGGGCTCGAACTTCATGGTGGCGATTGTCCTCATCCACATGGTTCAGGTCTTTCTATTTGGTGCTTACAAGTTTCCCCGAGAACTCACTTGGATCATCGGCGTTTTTCTTCTGCTGATGACGCTAGGCATGGCCTTCACCGGGCAAGTGCTGCGCTTCGATCAAGACGCGTACTGGGGACTGGGTATCGGAGCTTCGATCGCCAGTCGCGTGCCTATTGCAGGCCCACTCATCGTGAAATTGATGCTTGGTGGACCCATTATTGCCGGAGCGACTCTGTCGCGATTTTTCGCGCTGCATGTCTTCGTGATTCCGGGAATGCTGATCGGTTTCGTAGCGCTACATGTTTTGATGGTCCTGAAGCTCGGAATTAGCGAATGGCCGATGCCCGGACGGCTCGTCAAGCGCGCAACGTACGAGAGGGAATATCACGAACTCACAAGAAAAGATGGCGCGCCCTTTGTTCCGTATGCGGTATGGAAAGATCTGTTTTTTGCCGCTTTCATCCTCCTGGCAGTAGCCGCCTGCGCTGTGTACTTCGGTCCGTTCGGCCCTACCGGCCGCCCGGACCCAACCATCATCCAGACCGCGCCGAAACCAGACTACTTCTTTTTGTGGCTGTACGGTTTGCTGTCCTACTTGCCGCCTTCCATGGAGACGCCCGCTCTCCTCATTGGCCCCGTAGTCGTTATCGCGTTTCTTGTCTTGCTGCCATTTCTTTCCGGAGAAGGGGAAAAGAGTTGGCGCCGGCGGCCGATCGCTGTTTTGACCGTTCTGCTGACTGCCATAACCCTCGGAACACTCACCCACCTCGCTGGCTATACGCCGTGGAGTCCGCACATGAATGCGTGGAGCGGCGACCCCGTGCCGGAGCAGTTCTTGCACGGCGCGACTGCCCTTGAGCGGCAAGGCGCGCTTGTTTTCCAGGCCAAGCAATGCCGCAACTGCCATTCTCTTGGAGACTTAGGAGGCCAAAGAGGGCCTGCGCTTGACAGCGTTGCCGTGCGACTCACGCAAGATCAACTGATTCGGCAAGTGATCCAGGGAGGCGGCAACATGCCCGCCTACGGACGGAACTTGAGTCCGGCGGAGACGACAGCCCTGGTTGCCTTTCTTGGAACTCTGCATCCTCGAGGACAAGCACCGGCGCGCGATGCTGCTCGTGACCTTGCTTTAAGTGAGGACAAAGTTCAACGGCCGGGTGCACCAAGATAGAGGCTCTTTCATGTCACCTCACGTTCATTTTGACCACGGCAGCTGGGAATTCCCGGCTTCGCTCGCGCTGGCTTTGCTGCTCGCGGCGTCTCTGTACCTGCGCGCATGGATTTCCGCTCGCTCAGGTTCCATTCCAGCCTGGAAGGCCGGCAGCTTCGTTCTCGGCCTGGTTTTGCTGTGGACCGCGTCGGGCTCGCCGCTCGCGGCCTACGACCATAGCCTGCTGACGGTTCACATGATTAAGCACTTGCTGCTTATGACCTTCGCTCCTCCCTTGATCCTGCTCGGTGAACCCCTGCGAGTGTTCTGGCGCATGACGCCACTTTGGGCCCGCGGCATACTCGGCCGCGTGTGGCGCCGCCCACCTGTCCAGCGACTTGCAGGAATCGTCACAAGTCTTGTGCTGTGTTGGACCGCCTCCGCGCTGACCCTTATTCTCTGGCACGTACCCGCGTTATTTGCGCTCGGCATACGGTCGGCAACCGGGCATACGGTCGAGCAAGCCATGTTCTTCGGAACCGGGCTCTTGTTCTGGTGGCCGGTGATCGAGCCTTGGCCAAGCGCCGCAGCCGGGCCGCGATGGTCGCTGCTCTTGTATCTTTTTCTGGCGACTCTGCCGTGCGACGTCCTTTCCGGATTTCTCGTCTTCTCTGACCGGGTCGCATACCCGGTGTATTTTTCCACTCCGCGGCTGTTGGGCTTTTCCGTCCTTGCAGATCAGCAGTGTGCGGCCGCACTGATGTGGACTTGCGTCACGCTCGTCTATCTCGTGCCGGCGGCGATTATCTCTGCAAAGCTCCTGGCCCCGCGGGCCTCGCGTGAACACGATTTGGCACAATCGCGATTTTCTGGCGGTGCCGTTCCGGAAAGTGCTCGAGGGAGCCTGGAGGTTGTCTAGCAATGGCAACGAAACCAATTCTGGCGGCGCTTGACGTGGCTCCCGTGCCGCGCCGTCACGGTCTTGTTCGCTCCGGCGTTCTGTCCGGCTATTGGTCGCTAACCAAGCCGGACGTGAATTTTCTCATTGCGGTCACCACCGCTGCCGGCTTTTGCATGGCTGCAACTGCTTCGTTTGCCCACTTCCCCTGGGCGTCTCTCGTTCACACTCTTGTTGGCACCGTACTCGTCGCCAGCGGCGCCGCGACCCTCAACCAGCTGATCGAGTTGCGCTTCGACGGGCAAATGCGACGAACCGCGCGCCGGCCGCTCGTATCCAGAAAAGTCCAGCCGGCTCACGCTTGGTGGTTCGGAATCTCTCTCTCCGCTGCGGGCGCCATCTATTTGGCTACCACAACCAATGCTCTCGCGTCCTGGTTGTCGACGCTGACGCTACTGGGCTATCTGTTCTTGTACACGCCGCTGAAACGGAAAACCCCTCTGTGCACGTTGCTTGGTGCGTTTCCGGGTGCCACTCCGCCGCTGATCGGCTGGGCTGCCGCCTGCGGACGCCTCGACGGCAATGCCTGGCTGCTTTTCGCCATCGTATTTCTCTGGCAGTTTCCGCACTTCATGGCCATCGCTTGGATGTATCGCGAAGACTATGCGCGGGCCGGCTACCTCGTACTGCCTCGAGGCAAGTGCAGGGATCGCTTCATCGCCTGGCAAACCGTGCTTCCCTCGCTAGCACTTCTCGTTGTGGCCCTGGTTCCGGCCATTCGCGGCGAGTCGGGAATTGTTTATTTTGCAGGCGCTCTCGTTCTGGGAGGCGCCTTTTTCGGCTACAGTGCGCGCTTTGCTTTTCAGATGTCGAGCGTTTCCGCACGGCGGTTGCTTTTTGCTTCGATCGTCTATCTTCCGTTGTTGCTTGCTTTCTTGGCGTTGGACAAGAAATGATCGTATGGGATGCCAAGACCAATGCTGACTAGAATCCGATTCGCAAAGATGTACGTCGCCGTGCTTTTGCTTTCCTTGATTCTCCCTCCCGCGTCGAATGCACAAAACATTGAGCCATTCAAATTCTTTCGCGACTATGCTGGGCTGACGGAAGATCAGATTGCGGCGATTCGCAACGGCAAGGCGGTTGCGAAGGTAGTGGAATCGCGCACTCCGGATGAGGTTTTTGTATTCGGCTCCGTGTATGTGCAGTCGACTACGGAAAAATATCTCAAGCTTGCTGCGGACATTGCCGAGCTGCGAAAACTTCCCAGCTATCTCGCAGTCCGGAAATTCAGCGATCCGCCGCAGCCGTCCGACTTCGACGGTTTCACTCTGGAAGCCGACGACATCAAGCAACTGAAAAACTGTGAACCGGGCAAATGCGATGTTCAGCTGCCCGCCGAGGCCATGGATGCGTTCAAGCAGTCGGTGAATTGGTCTGCTCCTGACGCAGCAAATCAAGTGAACCGGCTGGCCCAGAAGATGGCGCTCGAAGCAGTTCAGCGATACATACAAGGAGGCAACGCGGCTCTGGGAACCTACATGGACAAGCGCCACCCTGCCGTTGTAGGAGAGACGTTTGCGTCGTTGCTCAGCCGCTCGCAGGCCCTTCCCGTTTATTTACCCGAACTGCAGCACTATCTGCTCGACTATCCCCGAGCGCAATCAGAAAATATTCAATCCGAGTTTTATTGGGAGAAGGTGAATTTTGGACTCAAGCCCACCCTGCGGATTGTGCAGGCCATCGTCTACCGGGACTCCCGTTCAACGGATCCGGCCTATGCCGTTGCTGTAAAGCAACTTTACGCCAGCCACTACTTCGAGGCGGCTCTGGATTTGACCGTTTGCGTGCGCGACCCGGACAATCCCGGCCGCGGATTCTATTTGATCACTCTCAAGGGCTCGCAGCAGGCCGGGTTGACGGGTTTGAAGGGCGGCATCGTGAGAAAAGTTGCCGTGGACAAAACCCGTTCTTCGCTCGAACGGGCACTCGGAGCGATCAAGCAAAGATTGGAAGGCCGGCCGGATTGATCCGGCGGCCGCTGGAGATTCATGGTCTTTCCTGATCGCAGAACGGCGAGCGCTTTGCTGACAATCCTTCTTTTCGCGCTTGTGCTTGCCGTGGTCTACGTGGCGCGCACAGTCATCGTCATTTTTGCGTTTTCGCTCTTGTTCGCCTATCTGATTAATCCGATCGTGCGATTCCTGCAGCGACACTCTCTTTTTTTCAAAAACCTGCGAGGCCCGCACGTCCTCGAAGCCTATCTCGCCCTGATCGCTCTCACCGTGCTGCTCTCCCACGGTCTCTTTCCGCAGTTTCGCAAGAGCGCGGGCCAGCTTCTCGCGTCAATTCCCATGCTGACCGACCGAGTCTCTTCCGGAGAAATTGCCAACAACCTCGGTTGGGCCGACGAACAGGCGGATCAGATCAGAACCTTTCTCCAGCGCCATCACTCGAATATCGAGCGTTCCCTGGGCGAAATAGAACGGTCGGCGCCGACTGCTTTTGCGGGAATTCTGGTGATTCCAATTCTGGCCATTTTTTTCCTCAGCGACGGAGAGAATATTGCCAACCAGATCATTCATCTCGTGTCGGCGAAAGAAAATCATGCGTTCCTGCGATCGCTGGCGGACGAACTGCACATCATGCTGCAGCGCTACATTCGCGCGAAGGTAATTCTTGGCGGACTCTCGCTCGCCTATTGTTCTGTCGTGATGCTGGTCTTGGGTTTTCCGAACGCGATCGTGCTCGGCGTGCTTGCCGGAATACTCGAATTCATTCCGGTGGCGGGCTGGATGACCGCGGCGGCCATCATTGTCACGGCCGGAGTACTCACTCACTCGCACTGGATATGGATGCTGGCCCTGCTCATTGTTTGGCGCCTGCTGATGGACTACGGCATTGCGCCGCGGGTCATGGGGCACCAGCTCGAAATTCACCCGCTGCTTGCAATCTTCACTCTCATGGTGGGCGGCGCGGTGGGCGGAATCGTGGGAATCTATCTTTCCGTACCTCTGGTGGCCGCCTTGCGGGTCGTCTACGGAAGGTTCACGCCGCCTCCGGCCCGTGCGACAATTCCCGGCGGTGCTGTTGACAGCCCGGACCCACGAGGCGAGACATCTGCGATGGCCTGAGGGCCGTCGTCGAGACTGAGATGGTTATGCAAAGAGTTGCGCCTGCTACTAGTGCAAGTCACGAACTGATCGGAACCAGTGTCGTCAACCGAGGCGCGACGCCGGGACGCATTTCCGAGAGCGGGCGGGTTCCTCTCGCGCGCTTTGCGTGGTTCGTCGTAGCGTACAACGTCGCCGTCATCGTCTGGGGAGCCTACGTGCGCGCAACTGGCTCCGGAGCCGGTTGCGGCAGTCACTGGCCTCTTTGCAACGGCGAGTTTCTCCCCACGACTCCGCAAACCCAAACAGCAATCGAATTCACGCACCGGGTAACGAGCGGTGGGTCGCTCGTGCTTGTAGCCATGCTCTTGATTTGGTGCTGGCGTCGCACCACAAAGGGCGACTGGCCGCGCTACTCGGTTGTTGCCGCAGCGGTGCTTCTGTGCAATGAAGCTCTGCTTGGTGCCCTGCTGGTCTTGTTCGATCACCTTGGCGGATTCGACCGGTCCACAACCCACGCTCTCGTTTTGTGTCTGCATTTCGGAAATACCCTCTTGCTGCTTGCTGCTCTGGCACTCAGCGCAAGGTGGCTTTCCGGCCGCGACCGACGTTTTGCAGTGGTTCAAACACCCTACCTGAGGATCGCGACGGTACTTGGCCTGGTCTCGGTAATGGCCATCGGATTGACCGGCTCGCTCGCCAGCCTTGGCGACACCCTCTTTCCTGCCAACTCCGTGCGGCACGCGGTCCTGCAGGACTTCTCACCCAGCAGTCCCATTCTGCTGCGCTTGAGGGTTCTCCACCCGATTGCCGTAGTCATCGGTTCCCTCTATGTTTTGTGGCTGGTTCACACATACTGGCGAAAGCAAGAGCGCTTCGTGTGGCTGCCGCTTCTTGCCATCACGCTGACTGGCCAGATTGCGCTTGGCGTGATGAACGTGATTCTGTTGGCACCTGTGTGGCTGCAGTTGACGCATCTACTGGTTGCCGAAGTCTTCTGGATCCTGCTGGTACTGGCGTCCGCCGATCAGTTGTTTGCGACCCACGATTCAAGCGCTCCGCTCTCGCAAACCAAGAGCGCCGCCGCTAACTGAAGTCTTGCCTGCAAAACAAGGGGCCCGGTCAGCCGCCGCGGAGGGCCGCCTTCATGAGACGACGGCTTCAGATTGTGCGACCACCCCACAGCCGTACGCACATTCACAAACATAGACCGACCAGCGAGACTACGGCGTCGAGGTCCTGCGGGAATTGGGCGTGCGCTCCATGCGCTTGTTAAGCAACAGTCCCCGCAAGCTCGTCGCCATTGAGGGCTACGGTCGATCGGCAACGAATGGCTGTCTTGGCCAGCACGAATCTGCTTTCCCACGGTCATCCACATTTTTGTGTTCGTGATTCAAGAACATAGGGAAATCCGCTCGCGCCTTTTTAATTGAGGTCGAAAGCCTCGGGGTCAACGCCTAGGCAGTTGCGTGAACGGGTTGACAGCGGTTCACCAGCTTGACCCGGCCCGGAAAAAGTAAAACGCCTCTTTTCAGCGACCTAACGCCAACAGCATCTTTGGCTCGCCGGATGCTTCCAGTCGTCGTGGCAGTCACAAACACCTGGCAAACGGAGCAACAGGAAACTTCATGGCGAGTCCAACAAAAGAAATCAAAAAAGCGCTACCGCAACCCAATTCAGACTTCTACCAGCTCGTAGAGACTTTACCCGCCGATGAACTGGCGGTCGTGAAGCAGGTGCGCACATTCATGGAAACCAAGGTCCAGCCCATTATCACGAAGTATTGGGTTGAAGATTCTTTCCCGTTTGAGTTGCTGCCTGCGATTAAGGAACTCAATATCGGCGGCGCTGGCATGAACGGGTATGGTTGCCGAGGCGGAAGCGCGCAGCTATTTGGCTTGATCGCCATGGAGATGGCGCGCGTCGATTCCTCAATCGCCACATTCTTCGGAGTGCACAACGGCCTGGCCATGGGGTCTATCTATCTGGGCGGGTCCGAGGAACAAAAGCAAAAATGGCTCCCGCCAATGGCCCGCTGGGAAAAAATTGGCTGCTTCGGTTTGACCGAGCCTCTTGTCGGTTCAGGAACCGCTGGCGGCCTTACGACTACGGCCAAGCGTGACGGGGACACCTGGATCCTCAATGGCCAGAAGAAATGGATCGGCAATTCTCCGTTTTGCGACATCTCGATTATCTGGGCACGCGATCTCGCCGACAACCAGGTGAAGGCGTTTATCGTCGAGAACAAGACCACGCCCGGCTTCAAGGTCGAAAAAATCCAGAACAAGATCGCCCTCAAGGTCGTGCAGAACGGTCTGATCACGATGGAGAACTGCCGCATCCCGGAGGAAAACCGCCTGCAAGCCGATCAATCGTTCCGCGACACGGCCCGGGTTCTGAAAATGACGCGATTCATGGTCGCCTGGGAAGCGACGGGCTGCGCCATGGGCGCCTACGAAAACGCGCTCAAGTACTGCCAGGAGCGCTTGCAGTTCGGTAAGCCGATCGGCTCATTCCAGATGGTGCAAGACCTTTTGGCCAAGATGCTCGCCAACATCACCGCTTCGCAGTGCCTCTTGGTGCGCATGTCCCAGTTGCAGGCCGAAGGCAAGTTGACCGACGCGCAGGCATCGCTAGCCAAGGCCTTCACTACCGCCAAATGCCGCGAGACGGTCGCGTGGGCGCGCGAACTGCTCGGCGGCAACGGCATCGCCGCGGAGTACAACGTCGGGCGGTTCTTTGTGGATGCAGAAGCCCTGTACTCCTACGAGGGCACGTTCCAAATGCAGAACCTGATTCTTGGCAAGGCCATTACCGGCCTCAGCGCCTTCGTGTAGACCGCTGCGAGTACTCCATCTGAAGCGACGCTCGCTAAATGAAAGCAACAAAGAAAGGAACGAAAGATCCATGCCGTCTTCTAAAGCTTCCAAATCTGAAACCGTGAAGTTCGCCGCAAAGACCGTGGGCCGTTTGTATTTTTTGGATCTGTCCGCAGGTCGCGTCCTTACGGCGAACCCCGACGGTTCCGACGTGAAAACCATCGTCAGCGAGGGCCGAAAGCTTCCCGACGGTATCGTGGTTGACGTCGCGGCCGGCCACATTTACTGGACAAATATGGGAAATCCCAAGGTCAACGACGGCACGATCGACCGTGCTGACCTCGATGGCACCAGCGTCACGAACATTATCCCGTCCGGCGCCACCTGGACGCCCAAGCAACTCCAGCTCGAAGCGAAGAGCCGCAAACTCTACTGGTCGGACCGCGAAGGCATGCGCGTCTTGCGCGCGAATCTCGATGGCTCGAACATCGAAACGCTCGTTGAAACGGGGCATGGCGATGCCGACCGGGGCGACGCGAGGAATTGGTGCGTTGGTATCGCGGTGGACGCGAACGGCGGGAAATTCTACTGGACGCAAAAAGGAAATGACAACGCCGGCCAGGGACGTATTTTCCGCGCCGGCCTGGAAATCCCCAAGGGCCAGACTGCAGCAAACCGTCAGGACATCGAAGTTCTCTACGACAACTTGCCCGAGCCGATCGATCTGGACCTCGACCTCGGCAACCGGATGATCTACTGGACCGACCGCGGGGATCCGCCGCGCGGCAACACCGTGAATCGAGCGCCGATGGATGCGCCAGGCGGAAAACGCCAAGAGCCGGAAATCGTCTTTAACCACCTCATGGAAGGCATCGGCCTGTCCTTGGATCTGGCGAACAAGCGCATGTTCCTGACCGATTTGGGGGGCTCGGTTTACAGCGCCAATCTCGACGGATCGAGCCAGAAAAATATCGTCTTCGCCGAAGGAAATTTGTCTGGAATCGCGTACGCGGAGCTTCCTGCGGGTTCTTAGTCGGGCTCCGATCAGCCTTACCAATTACGAGGAGAGAATCATGAGTTCGCCGGCTTCTGCTTTGAAACTTGAGAACGTTGTGTACGAGAAGAAGGGCCCGATTGCTTACGTGACCATCAGCCGGCCCAAAGTACTGAACGCTCTGAACGCGAAAACCATATCCGAACTGCGTTCCGCGTTCGAGGACGCCCGCGACGATTCCGAGGTGCGTGGCGTCGTGTTCACGGGCGCGGGAGACAAGTCGTTTGCGGCCGGCGCAGACATCAGCGAAATGGCGAGCGATACTCCGCTCACGGCGAAAGAGAAAACACAATCCGGCCAAGGGCTGACGGACCTCATTGAAAACCTCGGCAAGCCGGTCATCGCCGCTGTGAATGGCTTCGCCCTCGGCGGTGGCTGTGAACTGTCGATGGCCAGCACCATCCGCATCGCCGCGGAAACTGCGAAGTTCGGCCAGCCCGAAGTGAAGATCGGCGTAATGCCGGGTTACGGCGGAACGCAGCGTCTTCCCAGGTTGATCGGCAAGGGCCGCGCATTACAACTCATTCTGTCCGGCGAAACAATCGACGCGCAGGAAGCCTATCGCATCGGCCTCGTGAATGAAGTCGTTCCAGGCGCCAGTCTGCTCGCGCGCGCCGAAGCCATTCTCAAGCAGATCATCTCCAACGCCCCAGTCGCCGTGAAGTACTCCATCGAGGCTGTAAACAAAGGATCAGACACGAGCGTCGCGGAAGGGCTCCTTCTTGAAGCTTCGCTGTTCGCGCTTTGCGCCGGGACCGAAGACAAGCGGGAAGGAACGTCTGCCTTCCTGGCAAAGCGCGCTCCCAAGTTCCAGGGACGCTAGCGCAGAGCGGACTGCAACCTCGTTTGAAATTCCTAGTTGGAAACGGAAAGAAGGAAAACTCATGGCAGACGAAAACATATTCTCAGGACTAAAAGTCGTCGACCTGGCGAGCTTCATCGCCGGTCCCGGCGCAGCTACGATGTTGTCCGATTACGGCGCCGACGTCGTCAAAGTCGAACCACCCGGATCGGGCGACCCCCATCGCCACACCTTTCAGCTCCCGCCACAGCCCCGGTCGTCCGACAACTACGCCTGGCACTTGGACAATCGCAACAAGCGCGGAATGTCGCTGGACCTGAAATCGCCACACGCGAGGACTGTTCTCGAGCGTCTCGTCAAGTGGGCTGACGTTCTCGTCGTCAATTTCCCCCATCCCGCACGCAAGCGGCTCAAGCTGACCTACGAAGAGGTTGCCGCGTGGAACCCGCGCTTGATTTACGCCGACATTACTGGTTACGGCGACAGCGGACCCGACGCCGATCTTCCGGGATTTGACATTACCGCTTTCTGGGCGCGCACCGGGCTGCTGTCCTTGACTCGCGATTCGGGCGCGCCGCCGACGCTTCCCCCCTCCGGCAGCGGAGATCACGCAACGGCGGTCGGCCTGTACGGAGCCATTGTTACCGCTCTCTACCGACGCGAACGAACCGGGAAAGGCGCGTACGTCACCACTTCCCTCCTTGCGCAAGGCGTATGGTCCGGCTCGATGTACATTCAAGCTGCACTGGCCGGAGCGACGTTCTACCCCCTGCACGACCGCAAGAATCCCCCGAATGCCATTTTCAATGTCTACCGTACTTCCGATGACCAGTGGTTTCTTATTGTCGTTCAGAACAAAGACTGGCCGAGTCTGGCAGCGGCACTTGGCCGCCAGGAACTGCTCCTCGATGCTCGATTCAACGACGACGCCAAGCGCGCCGCGAACGCGCCGGCACTAACCGAAATTTTGGATGCGGTCTTCACTCGACAAACCCTGGACCATTGGCGACAGGCTTTCGACCGCGCTCACATCACATACGGCATCGTCAGGAGCCCGGAAGAAGTAACGACTGACCCGCAATTGCTCGCAAATGACGTGATCGTCCCGCTCGAAGGGGCCGGCGACCATCTGAAGCTCACCGTGAGCAGCCCGCTCAAAGTGCATGGCACTGCAAAAGTGCCGGCGCACCGGGCTCCCGAACTTGGTGAGCACAATGACGAAATCCTCAAACAGCTGGGTTTCAGCAGCGACGAGATCGACGGTTTGCGCGCGAGCGGTGCTGTCCCGCACGCCTGG
This sequence comes from Saccharimonadales bacterium (SeqCode), assembly GCA_035317965.1. Classification (GTDB taxonomy): domain Bacteria; phylum Acidobacteriota; class Terriglobia; order Acidiferrales; family UBA7541; genus Acidiferrum. The sequence continues at coordinate 32,539 of DATHFT010000063.1, forward strand.
CATTTGGAATCGACGGCCGGAGGAGCTCGATGACCGACATTGTTACCGAGCGCTCCGGGGCCATCCTGCGAGTCCAGTTCAACCGACCGTCCAAGAAAAATGCCATGACGTCGGCCATGTACATCACCATGGCGGATCTCCTCAACGCCGCAGCAAAAGATGATCGCGTCCACGTGGTGCTTTGGCATGGAGCGGGAGACTCCTTTTGCGCGGGGAACGACCTCGATGACTTTCTGAAAAATCCCCCAGCTCCTGAAGACAGTCCGCAGTCCCGTTTGATCAATGCCTTCATTGCCTTTGAAAAGCCAATCGTCGCAGCGGTGCACGGTGCGGCAATCGGGGGCGGGACCACCATGCTGACCCACTGCGATTTTGTCTATGCCGGCGAGACCGCGAAATTCCAAATGCCTTTCATCAATCTCGGTCTCGTTCCGGAATTTGCTTCGACTTACTCCGTCCCCATGCGTGCCGGCTATTTGCGTGCCGCCGAACTCCTTCAGCTCGGTCTGCCCTTCGATGCCAATCGTGCCGCAGAACTCGGGCTCGTCACCCGTGTCGTGCCAGACCGAAAGTTGCTGGAGACCGCCACCGAGACTGCCCAGAAACTGGCCGAAAAGCCGGCGGCAGCGCTGCAGGCTTCAAAGCGGCTCATGAAAAAGCCCTGGCGCGACGCGCTCCTGGAAGCCGCGAAGGCGGAGAACAGCGAGTTCTCCGTACGTGTCCGTTCTGCGGATACCAAAGAAGCGATCACGGCGTTTTTCGAGAAACGTCCTCCCGACTTTACGGGGTCGAGAAAGGCCGCGGTTGCCTAGGTCTCCTGCGCGGGACTCTGCGTCAGCCTTGGACTGACGGATTGCGAATCTACCAACTAGAGGTAAGAGATGGTTCGAACGAAGGTAGTCATTGTCGGGGCAGGATTTGGAGGACTGGCAGCGGCCAGGGCGCTTCGCAATACTGTGGCGAGCGTTGTTTTGATCGACCGCACAAATCATCACCTGTTTGAACCGTTGCTTTATCAGGTGGCAACGTCGGTCCTGGCGCCGGGTCAAATCGCTTCTCCGATCCGGGGGATTCTTCGTCGGCAAAAGAACACCACGGTGATCCTCGGTGAGGTCACAGGAGTCGACAAAGATAAGAAGTGCGTTTTCTCGAGTGACGCTGACCGCGAAAATGTGCCCATTTCCTACGACTACCTGGTGCTCGCGACCGGAGTTACCCAGAGCTACTTCGGGCACAACGAGTTCGCCCAATATGCTCCGGGCCTGAAGACGCTGGTCGATGCTGTTGCGGTTCGGAACAAGGTCCTGCAGGCATTCGAACAAGCCGAGGCAGAGGAAGATCCAAGCCGCCATCGCGATCTCCTGACTTTTATCCTGGTGGGCGCCGGCCCAACCGGCGTCGAGCTGGCTGCCGCACTCGCCATCCTTGTGCGGAGTACCCTTAAATCGGAATTCCGCCGACTCGATCCGGCGAGTGCGCGAATCGTGCTTGTCGATATGGCGCCGCGAGTTCTGCCGACGTTTTCAGAGGACCTATCCACAGCAGCAAAAGAACGACTGCAAAACCTGGGCGTGGAAATTCGCCTCGGTCACAGCGTTGACCACATAGATGCCGACGGCATCATCGTCACGGGCGAACGTATCCTCAGCAAAACGGTTATCTGGACCGCGGGCGTCGCACCATCTCCTGCCGGTAAGTGGCTCAACGTGGATACCGATCGAGCAGGACGAGTACGCGTGCAGCCTGACCTCACCGTGCCGGGACACCCGGAAATCTTTGTCGTTGGCGACACCGCATCTCTCGACGAGAACGGGAAACCGCTGCCGGGAGTCGCACAAGTGGCCCTGCAGCAAGGCAGGTATGCGGGCAAGTTGATTCACAGCCGCAGTGTGGGCGGACCGACGCCGAAACCGTTCAAATACTTCGACAAGGGCAACATGGCAGTTGTCGGGAAAGGGTTCGCCGTTCTGCAAACCGGAAAGATCCATCTGAGCGGCTTCTCCGCTTGGCTTGCATGGGCGGCCGTGCACCTGGAGTTCTTGGCGACATCCAGTCTCCGCGTGAGCGTGTTCGTTCAGTGGGTCTGGACTTATCTCACAGGTCAACGCGGATCGCGTCTGATCGTAAACCATCACGGATCCGATAAGGCGACTCGCTCCGCCGAGACGCCTCACGGAGCTGCAGCGGTGACCAAGTGAATTCGGGAAATTGGGAAATATTTGGTTCAAACAGGAGAAACGTATGGCAAAGAGCAGAGAGATTCGCAACATAACAATCGTAGGCACAGGAGTTATCGGCGCGAGCTGGGCAGCCCTCTACCTTGCGCACGGCCTCAATGTCACCGCAACGGACCCGGCACCCGACGCCGAAGCCAACTTGCGCCGTTACATTGACGCCGCCTGGAAAGATCTCACCACCATCGGTCTTTCCGCCAACGCGTCGCGCGATCGCCTGAAGTTCACAACGGATTTGCAGAGCGCGCTCGCCGATGCCGACTTGGTGCAGGAGAACGGACCCGAACGGAAGGACTTCAAGATCAAGCTCTTCGCGGACATGGACGCGGCGACTCGGCCGGACTCGATCATCGCATCGAGTTCCTCCGGACTGACCATGAGCACCATGCAGTCCGCCTGCAAACATCCCGAACGTTGTGTCATCGGCCATCCTTTCAATCCTCCTCATGTCGTTCCTTTGGTCGAAGTAGTGGCGGGCGAGAAAACGTCGCCAGAAACTGTCGAGCGTGCGATCTCTTTTTATCAATCGGTTGGCAAGAAACCGATTCATGTCCGCAAAGAGGTCGTCGGCCACGTGGCCAACCGCCTTCAGGCAGCGCTGTACCGTGAGGTCGTTCACCTCATCGAGCAGGGCGTACTGGATGTCGCCGATTCGGACGCGGCCGTGTGCTGGGGACCTGGACTCCGTTGGGGAGTGATGGGTCCAAATCTTCTGTTCCATCTCGCCGGTGGTCCGGGAGGAATTCACCATTTCATGGAGCACCTCTCGGGGCCCGTAGCTTCGTGGTGGAAAGACCTTGGAACGATCACTGAATTCAGTCCAGAGGCCAAGCAGGCGATCATCGACGGCGTGCAGAAAGAGGCAGCCAACCGCTCGGTTGACGAACTCAACCGTGAACGCGACGCCATGCTGCTGGAACTGCTGGCTACCCGCGCAAAAGGTGACAAGGCGGCCGGAGCAGCAATCGCCGGAGGCCACGGCGACTAGCTTCAATCCGTGAAGCGCCTGGTTGGTCGTTCGCGGTCTCAGGCGCGCCGTCATTGGACAGCAGACCATGATCTACGTTCATTCGCTCGGCCGGGCATCCCGGTATTACGCGCAACGCACGGCGCTGGTTGTCGACGGCGCCGCTGTTTCCTTCAAAGCGCTCCATGAGCGCGTCCAGAACATTGCGGCTGGGCTCGCCGCGAACGGCTTTGCGGCGGGCGACCGCCTCGCGCTTCTGTTGCCGAATTCTCCCGAGTACATCGAGTTGGTCTACGCCTGCAGCTGGCTCGGCATTACTGCCGTCCCGATAAACGCGCGACTCTCCGCCCCGGAAATCGACCGAATTCTGCTTGATGCGCGACCGCGTGGGCTGGTGCGGCATTCCTCGCTCCCGACACCTGCCGTGCAGCTTCGGTGGCAACTCGTGCTGGATGAAAGGCCCTTGGGCGTTCGGAACGGGCCCTGTCCAGATCCTGTTTATGACCCGGAAGCGATTCTGGCCCTCATCTATACCAGCGGCACCACGGGCCGGCCGAAGGGCGTCAGGGTGAGCCACGCCAACATCCTCGCAAACGTCGACCACTTCAGCTATTGGATGGGATACCGGGAAGGCGGTGTCTATCTGCATGCGGCACCGATTTTTCACATCGCCGATTTTCCCGCCATGTTCGCAGCACCGGCTTTCGCTGCGCGCCAGGTCACGATTGCAAAATTCACCCCGCAGGGTTTCTGTGAATTGGTCCAGCGCGAACGCGTAACTCACACAGTGCTGGTCCCGACAATGCTGAACCTGCTGACACAGATGCCCGAGGCAAAGGCGAGTGACTTGAGCAGCCTCGGGGTCCTGGCTTATGGCGGCTCTCCCATGGCGCCGGAACTTGTCCATCGGGTGAGAAAGCTTCTGCCGGGCGTGAAACTTCTCCAGTGCTATGGACTCAGCGAGACCGGCTTCCTCACAGGTCTTGAAGATCACGAGCATGTCGAGGGCAAGCTCCTATCTTGTGGGCGGCCTTGTCCGGGAATTGACCTGCGAGTCGAGGACGAGACGGGAAAGGAAGTGGAAGTCGGGCAGCACGGGGAATTGGTCGCCCGGGGCGCCAACGTCATGCGGGGCTACTGGAACGATCCGCAAGACACGGATCTGGTATTTCGCAACGGAATGTTTCGCACCGGAGACCTCGGCTATCAGGATTCCGACGGCTATTTCTACATCCTCGACCGCTTGAAAGACATGATCGTCACGGGTGGCGAAAATGTGTATTCCGGCGAGGTCGAAGCGGTCATCTACAAACATCCCGCAGTTCGTGAAGTGGCGGTCTTCGGAATTCCTGACCCGCAGTGGGGTGAACTTGTGACCGCTTGCCTCGTGCTGAAGCCCGGAATGGCTCTGAGCGCGAACGACCTGACCAGCCATTGCAGGCAATTCTTAGCCAATTACAAGATCCCCCGCCGCGTCGAGTATTCGGGTACCGAACTGCCCAAAAACGGCTCCGGCAAGATCCTCAAGAGAGTTCTTCGCGAACGTTTCTGGGCTCGCGAAGAGCGGGCCGTAGGCTAGGAGACAGGAATGCGATTGGTCGCTCGGAACGGGGGATTCGTGTACGCGTTGCTGATCGTGATTCTGTCCGGAAGTCTCGTCACTCGCGTGGTTTGGGCGGACGATGAATCGAAAACAGGACCTGCCGGCAAGCGAGCGCACTCGGTTGTGCCAACGGCTTGACGAAAACGATAAAAGCTTAACGAGCAAACGCAATGCTGCGTTTTATGTTGTGCATCTAGAAGAACTTGTCGCCCTCTTTTATGGAGAACGAATTGCAGTGTCTCGTTCTGCAAGATATGGGCAGAGCCAAAGAAAGGTAGCGTCATGACGAAAAAAGTGGCGGATCTGCTGGTAGACGTTCTTGCTGAGGCGGGTGTTCGCAGAATCTACGGCGTGGTTGGCGACTCGCTGAACGGCGTCACCGACTCGATTCGTAGGCGGAAGAGTCCGGAATGGATACATGTCAGACACGAGGAGGTCGCAGCGTTTGCTGCCGGCGCAGAAGCGCATCTCACGGGGAAATTGGCGGTCTGCGCCGGGAGCTGCGGTCCGGGGAACTTGCATCTGATCAACGGCCTATACGATTGTCAGCGTAGCCGCGTTCCGGTCCTGGCGATTGCCGCACATATTCCCAGCAGCGAAATTGGGAGCGGATACTTTCAGGAGACGGATCCCAAACATCTCTTTGCCCAGTGCAGTCATTATTGCGAGCTCGTCTCCGATCCCGCACAGATGCCTCGCGTCCTGGAAATCGCCATTCAGACCGCAATCACGAAGCGTGGCGTCTCCGTGATTGTGTTGCCCGGGGACGTAGCGCTGAAAGATGCCGTCGAGGACACGCCACGGATACGTATGGCCGGAGCAAGTCCCACTGTGCGTCCGTCCGATGAAGAAATCAAAACGCTAGCAGAAGTCTTGAATCAGTCGAATAAGGTAACGATTCTTGGCGGCGCCGGTTGCGCCGGAGCTCACGCGGAGCTGATTGAAGTTGCCGGCAAGCTGAACGCTCCCATTGTGCACGCGTATCGCGGTAAGGAATTCATCGAGTACGACAACCCGTTTGATGTGGGCATGACCGGGCTGCTGGGGTTCTCTTCTGGCTATCACGCCATGATGAACTGCGACACGCTCCTCATGCTGGGAACAGACTTTCCGTACCAGCCGTTCTTCCCCAAGCACGCGACCGTGGTGCAGATCGATGTCCGCGGCGAGCAACTCGGCCGCCGCACAAAACTAGACTTCGGGTTTGTTGGAGACACGAAGGCGACCCTGCGAGCCCTCCTCCCGCACCTCGAGCAGAACCAGCAGCCACAACACCTTAAAGAATCGGTGGAACACTACCGGAAGAATCGCAAAGGACTCGATGAACTGGCAACCGGCAATTCCAACAAAGCGCCGATTCATCCCCAGTATGTAGCGCGTGTGCTCGACCAACTCGCGGCCGAAGACGCGGTTTTCTCTTGCGATGTAGGTACACCCGTCATTTGGGCAGCCCGCTATCTCAGGATGAACGGAAAGCGTCGTCTCATGGGTTCTTTCAACCATGGCTCGATGGCCAATGCCCTGCCCCAGGCCATCGGGGCGCAGGCGACCTATCCCGGCCGCCAGGTAATCACGCTCTCCGGGGATGGCGGCTTGTCGATGCTCATGGGCGACCTGCTCACGCTCAAACAGCACGAATTGCCCGTCAAAGTGATTGTCTTCAAGAACAACTCCCTGGCTTTCGTCGAACTGGAGCAGAAATCCATTGGCCTTCTCGATTTTGCAACCGACCTGCACGGTCCGGATTTCGCAAAAATCGCGGAAGGAGCGGGACTGCTTGGGTTGACGGCGAGAACGCCGGACCAGGTCGAGCCCATGATCGCGCAGGCCCTCAAACACGATGGTCCCGCCTTGGTCGAGGTGCTGGTGGCCCGCCAGGAACTGGCCATGCCGCCGACGATAACAGTGGAGCAAGCCAAGGGCTTCTCCCTCTTCATGGTCAAAGCGGTTCTCAACGGGCGTGGTGACGAAATCATTGATCTTGCGCGAGTCAATCTGTTTCGCTGATGAATTTCAATATTTCAATATCTCAAAGAAACAAGAAAGAAAGGAACATGCAAATGGTTACGCCGCGACAAGTCGTGCAGTCAAGTTCACCGGATTTTCCGGGTGGGACCGATCTCCTGAACACTCCTTTGTTGAACAAAGGCACTGCTTTCACAGAGGAGGAAAGGACAAGATTTGGCCTCGCAGGGCTTCTGCCGCCACACGTAGAAACCCTGGATGAACAAGCCGTCCGCGCTTACGAGGCTTTCGAGAAAAAAGACAATGACCTCGAGCGCCATATCTACTTGCGCGCTTTGCAGGACACCAACGAGGTTCTCTTTTACAGACTGCTCGTCGACCACATCGAAGAAATGACACCGCTGGTATACACGCCAACGGTTGCGACGGCGATTGAACAATTTAGCCACATCTATCGCCGGCCCCGCGGACTGTTCATTCCCTACCCCCTGCGCGACGCAATCCCCGAGCTTCTTCGGAATCGCCCTAATAAGGATATCGATGTAATCGTGGTAACCGATGGCGAACGCATTCTGGGCATCGGTGATCAGGGCGCGGGCGGGCTCGGCATCTCCATTGGCAAGCTCTCGCTGTACACGGGCATTGGCGGTATTCGTCCGGAACGAACGCTACCGATCGTCCTCGATGTAGGCACGAACAACAAAGAGCGGCTCAACGATCCGGAGTACCTCGGCTGGCGTCATGAACGCATTACGGGCCAAGCCTATTACGACTTTGTCGATCAGTTCGTGCAAGCGGTCAAGCAGGAGCTACCGGGAACGTGCCTGCAATGGGAAGACTTTGCGACTCCGCACGCCCGGCCCATCCTCAATCGCTATCGCGACGATTTGTTGACCTTCAACGACGACATCCAGGTGACCGCAGCGGTCGCGCTGGGGGCGGTTATTGGCGCGGTCAAGGTGGCCGGTAGGAGTTTGAAAGACCAGCAGATCGTCATGCTGGGGGCAGGCGGGAGCGGAATCGGTGTCGCTGATGGCCTGCGCGCGGCCATGAAAGGGGAAGGATTGTCTGAAGAGGAAGCGCGCAGCCGCTTCTGGGTCATCGATATAGATGGTCTGCTCCATACAGGTCGCAAGAATCTCACGCCCGAGCAAGCCGTCTACGCCCAGCCGGAGAACCGCGTTTCCGGATGGCCCCGGAGTTCGAACGGAAACATCGGCATGGCCGACGTGATCGGGAATATCAATGCGACAACCCTGATCGGTTTCTCCACGGTTGGCGGCGCTTTCTCTGAGCCAATCGTTCGCGAAATGGCGCGGAAGGTCGAGCGTCCCATTATTTTTCCGCTCTCAAATCCCACCTCAAAATCCGAAGCAACAGCAGAGGATCTGATTCGGTGGACCGACGGACGCGCGCTGGTCGCGTCGGGTTCTCCATTTGCACCTGTCGACTACAACGGCCGCAAAATTACCATCGCGCAATGCAACAACGTTCATATTTTTCCTGCCATGGGACTTGCCGTTGTCGCTTCCGGCGCTCGCCGGGTCACCGACGCAATGATGCAGACCGCAGCTCGCGCGCTGGCGGCAAATTCGCCCGCCCTTAAAGATCCTTCCGCGTCCCTGCTTTCTCCCCTGAGAGACAGCCGGCGGGTGGCCAGGGATATTGCGTTCGCCGTTGGCATTGAGGCGCAAAAACAGGGCCTCGCTCCGAAGACCAGCGAAGACGAACTGCGCCAGCGTGTGCTGAAGGCGCAGTGGACACCAGCGTATGCAAATTTTTCTGAATGAGGAGAGGATTTCGATGATTCGCCGCTTCGAACAGTTTTCAGTTTCATCCTTGGCGGCTGCTTCCGGTTTTCTCCTGGCAGTGGTCGTGATGATGAGTGGCGCCTTGCTGGCCTCCACCGCGAACTTTGCCGTTCCCAACGACACTGCGCTGCGCATTCGTCTGGACGACACGCTGACCAGCGTGGACGCGAAAGTGGGCGACCCGCTCAGTGCAACCGTCGTTGATCAGGGCGAATACCGGAATGCGCGGGTATATGGCCACATCGCGCAGATTGAAATGTCCGGCAAGGTCAAAGGCCATACCAGCATGCTGCTTCGCTTCGACCGCGTGGTTATGCCCGACGGCCGCCGGGGTTCGATTCAGGCCGAAATTATTGAGCTCTACCACGCGCCTTCAGGCGAAAAGGTCGATGTAGAAGGTGCGGTTGAATCTGGTGGCAGAGGCCGCAAGAGCATCACGCACACAGCGATCGGAGCCGGAGCCGGCGCCTTGCTCGGCGGAATTTTCGGCGGAGGTAAGGGAGCCGGAATCGGATCCGTCATCGGCGGCGTCGGCGGTCTGGGGACGACTGCATTCCATGGGCGTCAGAAGATCACACTCAACAGCGGACAGGAAATCTTGATCCGCATCACCGGCCGCTGATCCCCCAGCGCTCGTTTGCACAAGAAATCGGAAAGGAAGCTATCGGTATGTTCGCAGTCTTGAATTGGTCGACAGCGCTTCTGGTGAGAAGCACAAGTCTCCTTATCTTATTCGCGGTTTTCGCGAGTGCTTCGGCGTGGGGGCAAGATGTTGGGGGAAGCACAGCCGCTTGTCCCAGCCCATCGGCCAACTTCCCAGCAACGACCTACGACGAGGACAACCGGTATCTCAGCAATCCCGACTGCCGGACCGAACTCTTTGACCGACTGAAGTTCATCCCGTTAGGCCACGGAGATGAAAACTACTATCTGTCGTTCGGCGTTGTCAGTCGCGACCGAGGGGAGTATTTCAGCCAGAACACATGGGGCAGCGGTCCGGAGGGGAACGCCTACCTGATGCAGCGCTACTACGGCCACCTCGATCTGCACCTCGGCGAGCGGTTTCGCCTGTTTGGCGAGATTGCAAGCAGCCTCGAGACCGGCAGGAACGGTGGACCCCGCTCTGGGATTGACGAAGACAAACTCGACATTCATCAGGCTTTCGTCGATCTCGGGATCTGGAAATCGGAAAAGAATTCAGTGTCATTGCGAGTGGGCCGTCAGGAAATGTCGCTGGGATCGTCGAGTCTGGTCGCCACACGCGACGGGCGCAACATACGACGGAGTTTCGACGGATTCCGGCTGACGGCAGATGTGGCGCGTTGGAAATTAGATGGGTTCGCATTGCGGCAAAGCGAGGCAGATCAAGGTCTGTTCGATGATTCCCTTGATCACAAGACGAGTTTCTGGGGAATCTACGGTGTGCACGCTCTTCCGATCCTGCCGGGCGGGCACGTCGATCTCTACTACATGGGGCAGGACAACAAGCTGGACAAGTACGTGAAGGGTTCGGGGCGCGAGCAGCGGGAAACGATTGGAAGTCGTTTCTGGGGAAGCACTCCACACTGGGACTACAACGATGAGTTTATCTATCAGTTTGGCCGGTTCGGGGCCGGCGATATCAGTGCGTGGTCGGTCTCGACACAAACCGGCTACAGGCTTGACTCGATTCCATGGAAACCGCGGTTGGGCTTCAAGGTGGACGCCTTCAGCGGAGACGGGAATCCCAAAGGCAAAACCCTTGGCACTTTCAACGCCTTGTACGAAGCGGGTCCGTACTTCAGCTACGGAGAGTTCTTCGGAAAACGCGACCTAATTGATATACAGCCGTCGCTCCGATTGAATCCGGTCAAGAGGCTTACGCTCACGCCAAACGTCGCCTTCTACTGGCGCGAGAGCGATCAGGACGGACTCTACTCGGTTGCGTCCGGAGCCATTGTCGTTGCTGGAACCAACAGCACTGCTCGCTACATCGGAAGCCACGCCGCACTGCAAGCGAAGTTGGACGTGAATCGACACGCCACTTTCTTCACGGAGTATCTGCACTTCTTTACTGGCGACTTTCTACGGCAGGCAACCGCCGGGAGGGACGTCAACTATTGGACCGGGTGGCTCGAAATCCGATATTGAACGCCATCGGATCAAGTTCAATTTCTAAGGGGAACCGTATGGGAACGGAAGTTTCAACCACGATTTTGGGAAGTGCCAATCAGGCTGCTCCGTCCAAAGATACTGTCGCAACACCAAGCGGGCGGCCTGAAGCAAAAGCGGCCACGCCGCTGTGGAAGGCGCTAGCGCCCGTTGCCATCGCGGTCGTCCTCGCTTTGATCCCGGCGCCTTCCGGTCTCGCGCCCTATGCGTGGTACTTTTTTTCTATTTTTGTGGGCGTAATTGTCGGCCTGGTTCTCGAACCCTTACCCGGCGCCGCAGTTGCAGTGATCGGCATAACGCTGGTCGCAGTGCTCGCGCGTTTTGCTTTGTTCAGTCCGCAACAGTTAGCGGAGCCGGGCTTTCATCCGGCGGGCGCTGCCCTCGCCTGGGCTCTTTCAGGCTATAGCAATCCCACGGTGTGGCTCATATTCGGAGCTTTCATACTCGCCCTGGCCTACTCGAGTACAGGACTGGGACACCGCCTGGCCCTCGTCATCATAAAGCGCATGGGCAAAAGCACCCTGATGCTGGGTTACGGCATAGCCTTGGCCGATACGCTCTTGGCCCCATTCATACCTTCTCCTACCGCGCGCAGCGGAGGAATCATCTACCCCATCGCGAACGATCTCGCCCTCGATTATGGTTCGAAGCCAAACGATCCCACGTCACGCCGGGTCGGGTCTTATCTCATGTGGGTCGCCATCATGACCACCTGCGTGACCAGTTCGCTGTTTCTTACCGGCGCCTCATTTAATCTGCTGGCGGCCGGATTTGTCGAAAAGCTTGCGCACGTTGAGCTGCGATGGACCGATTGGTTTATCACTGCAGCGCCGGCAATAATTCCGCTTCTGGTTCTCATTCCCCTGCTGACGTATTGGCTCTATCCGCCAGAGGTAAAGCGGAACAGTGAAGTCCCCAAGTGGGCAGCGGCACAACTTGTAAAGATCGGACCACTCTCCCGAAACGAAATGATTTTGGCAGCCGTCGTTGTCCTCTCACTTGTGTTGTGGGTTGCCGGAGGCGCCTACGTCGGTGCGGCGACCGTTGCAGGGATTGCCGTCTCCCTGTTGCTGATCACCCGGGTTTTAACCTGGAATGACATCGCGGGCCATAAACGCGCCTGGACTACGTTCGCCTGGCTCGGCGCACTGATTGCACTCTGTGATGGCCTCAACCGGGTTGGTTTCGTGAAATGGTTCGCTGACGGTATTGCAGCGCACATGCATGGATTTTCACCGCACCTCGCCATGATTCTGCTGCTCGTGCTTTTCTTCGTGGCGCACTATGTGTTCGCCAGCGTGGATGCGTACACGACTGCGCTGCTGCCGGTGATTCTGTTGACCGGCGCTGTCATCCCCGGCATCCCTGTGAAGGAATTCGCCCTGCTGCTTTGCATGGAATTGGGACTCATGGGCGTCATCACGCCATTCGCGGATGCGGCTAGCCCGATTTACGCAAATAGCGGCTACTTGCCTGCCAAGGACTACTGGCGCCTCGGAACGATTTTCGGTGCGATCTTTCTCATCGTGTTCCTCGGAATTGGTGTGCCCTGGGCGTCGCTGCTCTGGGGGAAATAAATTTCAGGAGAGTTAAAAATATGACCGTGACAGACGTCAATCAGTTTCGTTTAGAAGAGGACGCCTTGGGGAACGTGCAGGTTCCAGCAGAACATCTGTGGGGCGCGCAAACCCAGCGCTCTCACCTGAACTTTCCCATCGGCGTTGAGCGCTTTCGCTGGGGCCGGCCGGTCCTGCGAGCCCTTGGCATTCTGAAAAAATGTGCGGCCTTGGCCAACGAGGAATTGGGCCAGCTTCCTAAGGAGAAAGTCGAACTGATCGTCCGTGCTGCGCAGGAAGTGATCGACGGCCGTTGGGACGACGAGTTTCCCTTAGTCGTTTTCCAGACCGGTTCCGGCACGCAGACCAACATGAATGCCAACGAAGTCATCGCCAATCGCGCGATCCAGCTTGCCGGCGGTGTCGTCGGTTCAAAGAAGCCAATACACCCGAACGACGACGTCAACCACAGCCAATCATCGAACGATACTTTTCCGACCGCGATGCACATCGCGACGGTCGAGGCGATCGAGAAGAAATTGTTCCCAGCCGTCAACAGTCTGCGCGACGTGCTAGACAAAAAATCGAAGCAATATCGCGACGTGGTCATGGTCGGCCGCACGCACCTGCAGGACGCGACGCCGCTAACACTAGGGCAGTTGATGTCCGGTTGGGTAGCGCAGCTCGATCAGGCACTCGACGGTATTCGCCGGGCCCTTCCCGGGATTTACGCGCTGGCCATCGGGGGCACCGCAGTTGGTACCGGGCTCAATGCTGATCCACGCTTCGGTGAGGTTGCTGCCGGGTGGATCGCGGAAGAGACTGGTCAGGCGTTCGTCTCAGCTCCCAACAAATTCGCCGCACTTTCAGCGCACGACGGCATGGTGACGGTGAGCGGTGCGTTGCGCACGCTGGCGGGCGCGTTGATGAAGATCGGAAACGATGTGCGCTGGTACGCTTGTGGTCCGCGCGCCGGCTTCGGCGAAATCAAAATTCCAGAAAACGAACCGGGCTCCTCCATCATGCCCGGAAAAATCAATCCGACCCAGTGTGAGGCGCTGACGATGGTCGCAGTCCAAGTGTTTGGCAATGACCACGCCGTGGCGTTCGCTGGTTCGCAGGGCAATTTTCAGTTGAACGTATACAAGCCCGTCATGCTGCACAACGTGCTGACGTCCGTCGAGCTCCTCGCCGAGGCTTCGCGTTCATTCTGCGACCGTTGTGCCATCGGCATCGAGCCGAATGAAAAGCGCATCAAGGAGCATCTCGAGAACTCACTGATGCTAGTTACAGCCCTCAATCCGCATATTGGTTACGAGAAGGCGGCGAAGATTTCGCTCACCGCCTATCGCGAGGATCTCAGCCTGCGTGAAGCTGCTTTGAAACTCGGCTTCGTCTCAGGACCACAGTTTGATCTGTGGGTCCACCCAGAAGAAATGACTCACCCTTTGCAGGGACAGCGTTGACCCGGGATTAACCGTGGAAGGACAAATCATGCCATGCACCGATGTGGCAAAAAGAACTTGGTCGCTGCATTTGAGGCCGCAAAGTAATGGGCTACCTATGGGAACAGCGCTTGCCTCGCTTGCGCGTCGGTGGCGTAATGTCGTTCCTTATTTTGCTGCTGGCCCGAAGTACGCCGGCTCAAACGGCGCCTGTGTCCCCCAACCATTCTTGGCATGGACCGGAAGAACGGCGAATTCGGTCAGAAGCAAAAAAATTCTCTGAGTCCAAGTTCGAGCTTGATCCGGACCAGACTTGTACATTGCCGGAGTTGATCGATCTGGCGGAATCGCACAATCCCGAGACGCGCGTCGCCTGGGAACGCGCCCGCGCGCAAGCCGCCGCGTGGGGTGTCGCGCGCAGCGAGCTCTATCCTACGGTAGCGGCAGCGGCACTGGCTGGCGTTGACCGCGACCAAGCCTACCAGGCGGACCGTTTCTACCGTCATACAATCGGCGACGTAGAAGTCGTGTTGAATCTGAACTACACAATCTTTGACTTCGGCGGGCGGGCCGGCCGAATCAACGCTGCCAAAGCCGAGGCCCTGGCAGCGAACTTCGCCTTCAATGACACACACCGCGAAGTGATTTACCGAGTTGAGCAGGCTTACTACCAACTCTTGAATACCTCAGGCCAGGAAGGAGCCGCACGGGCGAATCTTTCAAACGCGCAGGCAGTACAGCAAGCAGCCGAAGAGCGTCTGAACCACGGCTTAGCGACTCTCCCCGACGTACTCGAAGCCCGTAGCGCAACGGCGCAGGCGGAATACGAACTGCAGGCAGTCCTCGGAGCCGAAGAGATTGCTCACGGGAACCTTGCAACCGCCCTCGGAACGACTCCACAAACTGCCCTACACGTTCAGCCTCTACAGGAGCTACCAATTCCGAGCACCATCGACGACACCGTCAACTCGGTTATCGATCGCGCACTTGCGCAGCGCCCTGACCTCCTTCAGCGGGTCGCCGACGTTCAGGCCGCGAAAGCGAAGGTCAAGGAAGCGCGTGCGGCCTACTATCCCTCATTGAATTTCACCGCCAGCCCAACCGCGCAGTCACTCTACGGGTTGCAACAACAGCTTCCCTGGGGACAAACGGCAGGCCTGGCGGGCGGCATGGCCTTTAAATTGAACTGGACGTTGTTTGATGGCAGAGCGCGAAAAAATAAGCTCGCGCAAGCGGAAGCCAACGTCCATGAGACGGAGGCGCAAGTCCTCGTTTCGCGCGATCAGATCGCGAACGAAGTTTGGGCTGCGTACTCCGATTTGCATACTGCCTTGCGCCAGCGCGAAGCCGCGGCCGCGCTGCTTGAAGCCGCTGACCGTTCCTACGATGCCGCCCTGCAGTCCTATAGCTACGGGCTTCGCAATCTGCTGGACGTGACCGCAGCGCAGCGAACACTCGCGCAAGCTCGCTCGACCGACGTCCTTGCCCGCACAAGCGTGCTCACGACACTGGCGACTTTGGCCTTTAGAGCCGGGGACTCAATTCAATCGAACGCAATGAGACCGAGACCATGACTGCCCCTAGAGATTTCCGCTTTCGGAGACTATTGCCTTTGCTGCTGGTGGCCCCGCTGCTACTCGGTTGCTCCCAGGCGCCGTCCGTAGACGTGCTGGGTTCTTTTTTCCCGGCATGGCTGGTGTGTTTCCTTGTAGCGATTGCGCTGACGGCCTTCGCCCGGTTGGCCTTGTTGCGGTTGCGGGTGAAGGCAGCACTACCAATGCTGGCTTACCCGAGCCTGGCTGCACTCTTCACGTTCATGCTCTGGCTCATCTTTTTTTATTAGCTACTCTTATGGAATTTCTCACTCTGCAATTCTCAGCAGCGAGGCGAACGGACCATGGAACTCGATTCCACCACGACAAACACCAAGCAACTTAGCCGTTCGGTGAGCATCGGCGTTCTACTGGCGGCAATCGTCCTGGGCCTCGCTGTGCTGTACCACACGAACCGCTCTCCGCGAAGCGACGATGCCGAAGTGTTCGCCAACTTTATCGGGATCGCTCCGCAAGCGGAAGGTCCCATTGTCCACCTGAACGTGCGGGACAACCAGTTCGTCAAGAAGGGCGAACTGCTATACGAGATTGATGAGCGACCGTATCAGTACGCCCTTGAAAGGGCTCTTTCAGAACAGGCTGTCCTGGAAGGGCAAATCGCCGACGAGCAGCGGAAAATCAATTCCCTGGTGAGCGGCGTCTCGGTTGCCAAAGCGAATGTTTCAAGTTCGGAAGCCGACGTCGAACGCTGGGCGGCGGCCGTCGAGCAAGCGCGGGCCGATGTAGCCAACGCGGAGCAAGGGGTGACCCGGGCCAGAGCAGAGTGGACGTATGCGAGCAACAATTTGCACCGCCTCGAGCCGCTTCTGACAAAGCAATTCGTCACCGTCGACCAGGTGGACCGGGCAAAGACCTCTGAAATCGCGCAGGCAGAAGCACTGAAGCAAGCGGATTCGCAATTGCGGCTTTCTAGGGCAGGCCTCCAATCCGCACAAGCGCAATACCAGCGGTCTAGGGCGGCTCTCGAACAGAGCAAAGCACAACACCAACAAGCACATAACGCGGTCACCACACTCGAGCCGCTGGTCAACCAGCGAGGCGCGCGTGAATCAGCCGTGAAGGACGCCCGCTACAACCTCAACAACTGCCAAGTGCATGCGCCATTTGACGCTCTGGTCACAAATCTGACGATTTCAGAAGGGGCTTACGCCCATGTGGGGCAGGACGTCTTCACTCTAATTGACGCACGCACATGGTGGGCCATTGGGAATTTTCGCGAAGGACAACTGTCGCACATCAAACCGGGAATGCGCGCCGATGTTTACGTCCTGTCGACTCCCAATGTCCGATTCGCGGGCATCGTGGACAGCGTAGGATTTGGAGTCACTCCTGATCCTGACGTCATTGGAAAGCTGGACAAAGGCCTGCCGGACGTGCAGCGAACGCTCAACTGGGTACACCTCGCATCCAGGTACCCGGTTCGCGTGCGGGTGGAGAATCCCGCGCCGGAACTCTTTCGAATTGGGGAATCTGCGGTTGTAACGATTCGCGCGAATTGATCATGGCTACAAATGCACAAGGTATCTCTGCGATGCCTTCTTCGCTCGCTTGGTTGGAACAGTTTCTTAAAGACGAACTGTCACCGTACCGGGGTCGAACAGCGCTCGTCGCACGAATGATTATTGCCGCGACCCTGGTCATGGGGATCGGCATGGTATTTCGCGTCCCTTACGGGTTCCAGGGAGCAATTTACGCGCTCACCGTTTCTCGAGAGAGCTCGCAAGCCACGTTCAAGTCGGCTGCGACGATCCTCTCCTTGACCGGAATCGGAGGCGCGTATCTTTTGGCTTCGGCCTCGATCGTCATCAGCATACCGACGCTTCATCTTCTCTGGGTCCTGGCTTCATTTTTTCTGGGATTTTACGCGATCAGCACCATCAGGAACTTCGGTGCCAGTTCCACCTTCGCGATCATGATTTGCGTCGGTGTGCCTCTTTGGGACCGTCATGTCTCGGCCGAAACGAATGTCGAAGATACGCTGTGGCTCTGCCTAGCATCCGCCATTGGAGTCGTGGTTACCGTAGGGGTAGAAATTTTGTTTTCGCGGATCAAGCCCGGCGAGGACATCGTGGCGGGCGTCGCCGACCGCCTTGCCGCCGTAGAAAACCTGTTAATGTGTTTTGCGAACAATCGCTCTGTCGACCGAGCGCAAGCCAATGTAGTGCGCCTAGCCATGGTCGGAACGTCCATGTTGCGGCGCATCTTGCAACGTTCTGCTTATGCGCCGAATTATGCCGAACAAATGGGAGCGGTGATCGCTCTTACGGGAAGAATTGTCGACCTCGCCGCCAATCTGAGGAGTCCCACCCACCTTTCTCGGGACGATCGCGAACAAATTCGTCTTCTGGTCGACGGCGTCGGCAGCGTTCGCTCGGCTTTGCTGGCCGAAGGAGCTCCACATTTGAATGGAGTCCACGTGGCTCAAGGGAATGTTCCACGCGCCATTCCGTTGGTAGCCGAGATGGAAAAAACGGTCCGGCTCATGATGGGGGCTCTTACGGGCGCTCAACCGCTCCGTGTTTTTGCACCACAGCCCTCAAGCGGCGATCCACCCCCGACATTTTTCGTTCGCGACGCGCTCACTAGCGTTGCGCACATCCAATTTGCCTTGAAAGGCTGTTTGACGGCCGGCTTGTGCTACATCATTTACAATGGGATGGATTGGCCAGGAATCAGCACGGCGGTTACGACCTGTTTCCTCACCGCTCTTTCTAACGCCGGTTCTTCTCGACAAAAGCAGGTGCTGCGTATCTCCGGAGCCCTGGTGGGTGGCTTCCTGATTGGGATGGGCACACAGATATTTATCCTGCCCTATCTCGATTCGATTGCGGGATTCACCATTCTTTTTGTCGTTGTCACCGCCTTCGCTTCCTGGTTCATGACTTCCAGCCCGCGCTTGTCATACTTTGGCGTGCAGATCGCGGTCGCTTTTTACCTCATCCATCTCAATTCATTCGCAATCGTGCCTTCGCTCTCGATAGCCAGAGATCGTGTCGTCGGCATCTTGCTCGGATTAGTCATGATGTGGCTCGTCTTTGATCAACTATGGGGAGCTTCCGCCGTCTTAGACATGAAGAGGGCGTTCCTTTCGGCGGTTCGATTGCTGGCTCAATTGGCGCGAGAGCCGATCTCGATGGACTACAATGTGGCCGCGGAACGTAGTTATTCCCTGCGCGAGGCGATCAACAACAATTTCGACACCATGCGAGCCTCGGCAGACGGCGTTCTCTTTGAATTCGGACCTTCTCGCCAGCAAGACCTCGCATGGCGCACTAAGTTCAGACAGTGGCAACCGCAGCTGCAGCTCCTTTTCGTAGCTGAAATTGCACTCTGGAAGTACCGCGCCCGACTTCCTGGCTTTGAGTTGCCGCACTCTGTAGGCACGGCTCAGCGAGCCTTCGATGACGAACTGGCGCGAGTGCTGGAAGCCATCGCAGATCGCATCGATGGACGGCCATCGCAGACAGGACTCTTTGAAGAGTCACTTGCGCGTCTGGAACGCGCGGCGAGTACTTACCAGGAATCGGAACCACAACCAGCGACCGCAGATCGCTTCCAAGCGTTCCTTTCCCTGCACCGCAGAATCGAAAGCTTAACGAGTTCGTTGCAGAAAGAAATCGGAAACGCTGTGTGATCAGCGATGCCACCAGAGATTACACCAAGGTCTGCGCGGGCGTGCTCCATCCGCGCTGTGTGCAACACCCCGGAACCCGGTCGCGAGCTCGACCTTATCGTCAAATTCTTGGCATGGTACGGCTGCAAGAGCAATCCCTCATCCTGAACGTACCGTCTCCTTTTTATTGAAAACAAGGCAGATTGCCGAGGCTCGCGCGCATGTTCGGCGCTGGACACCGAGTTGCTTTCCCTCATAGCGCCAATTGGGAAGTCAACATTTGAAAGGGGAATCTGAATCGTATGGCTCAACAATCATCAAACGGAAATCGTACAAAACTGAGCGAGAAGGGGCTCTTGACTCCGGACAATTGCGTCGTGGCGCTGATCGACCATCAGGGCCAAATGCTGTTTGGAACAAGCAATTTCGACCGCCAGGGAATCATCAACAACACCGTGGCGCTTGGCAAAGCCGCAAGAGTGTTCGATGTCCCCGTGGTTTTGACCACGGTCGAGACAAAGTCCTTCAGCGGGAACATGTGGCCGCAACTGCGCGCCGTATTCCCCGGACAGGAACCCATCGAGCGTTCTTCCATGAACTCCTGGGACGACAAGAACTTTGTTGCCGCGATCGAAAAAAGCGGACGCAAGAAGATTCTCATTGCCGGCCTCTGGACCGAGACCTGTGTTGCCCTGCCGACGGTACAGGCGATTCATGACGGCTACGAAGTTTACGTCGTGGAAGATTGCTGCGGCGACGTGAGTCAGCTTGCTCATGACAACGCTATGAAGCGAGTAATCCAGGCGGGAGCAAAACCCGTGACATCACTTTCCACCATGCTCGAGTGGCAGCGCGACTGGGCTCACAAGGAAACCTACGATGCCGTAATGGACATCGTGAAGAACCACTACGGAGCCTACGGGATCGGCGTCGAGTACGCGTACACGATGGTGCACGGTGCTCCGGCCACGAAATTCCCGGAGTACGCGGTTCCCGAATTGGCTGTAGCTCACAAGTAACGACGCAAGTAATGACTCAGGGGCGGGACTCCTCCGCCCTTCTCAATCCATTTGAAAAACCTGAGAGGGAGAGTACCGTGTCTGCTGAACTCATATTGCACAACGCCAAGATCGCCACCAACGGGGTGCCCTCGTTTGTCGAGGCCATCGCCATAACGGCCGGAAAGATAGCCGCTGTGGGCAAGGATGACGAGATTCTGCGCCTGCGCGGCCCGCAAACGCGCGTAATTGACGGGCGCGGGCGAACCGTCATCCCCGGTCTCAACGATTCGCACATGCATCCGATCCGCGGCGGACTCAACTACAACTTGGAATTGCGCTGGGACGGCGTCCCTTCGCTGGCCGATGCATTGCGCATGCTGAAAGAACAAGCAGCACGAACTCCCGCGCCGCAGTGGGTTCGGGTGATCGGAGGTTGGAACGAATTCCAGTTTGCCGAACGCCGCATGCCAACGCTCGATGAGATTAACGCCGTTGCCCCAGACACACCTGTGTTCATAATGCATCTGTATGACCGGGCACTCTTGAACGCAGCAGCGTTGCGGGCGGTGGGCTATGACAAAAACGCTCCAGATTTCCCGGCTGGTGAGGTTCAGCGTGATCGCCACGGAAATCCCACCGGTCTTCTCATCGCCAATCCCAACGCCAACATTCTCTATTCCACACTTGCCAAGGGGCCCAAGCTCTCCCGCGAAGACCAGCTCAACTCTTCCCGGCTGTTTTTCCGCGAACTAAACCGCTTCGGCATCACCAGCGCGATCGATGCCGGCGGCGGATTTCAGAACTATCCCGATGACTATGGCGTGGTAAACGAACTGCACCGCAATGGCGAGCTGTCGATTCGCCTCGCCTACAACCTCTTTACACAGAAACCGAAACAAGAGCTGGCGGACTTCCAGAGCTGGACCAAAATGACCAAGCCCGGCGAGGGGGACGACTTCTATCGTGTCAATGGCGCGGGAGAAATGCTGGTGTTCTCTGCTGCGGACTTTGAAGACTTTCTCGTGCCGCGCCCGGACCTGCTCCCCGTTATGGAAAGCGAGCTGAAATCGGTGATTCGCCATCTCGCAGAGAACCGCTGGCCGTTTCGCTTGCACGCGACCTACAACGAAACCATCGAGCGGGCCCTGAATGTCTATGAAGAAGTGAACCGGGAAATTCCTTTCGACGGGCTGCATTGGTTCTTCGATCACTGCGAGACAATCTCCGACCGCAACATCGAGCGCGTCAAGGCGCTGGGCGGCGGGATCGCCGTGCAGAACCGCATGGCCTTTCAAGGAGAATATTTCGTTGAGCGTTACGGCTCACAGCAAGCCAAACGCACTCCGCCGATCCGACGCATGTTGGAAATGGGTGTTCCGGTCGGAGCAGGCACCGACGCAACCCGGGTTTCGAGTTACAACCCTTACCTTTCCCTCTACTGGCTTATCACCGGCAAGACCGTCGGAGGCCTCCGTCTTTATCCGCAAGAGAACCGATTGGATCGGGCGGAAGCGCTCAAGCTCTACACGATGGGCAGCAGCTGGTTTTCCGCCGAAAACGGCAAAAAAGGAGCGCTTGCTCCTGGCCAGCTGGCCGACCTGGCGGTTCTCTCGGGCGACTATTTTTCCATTCCCGAAGAAGAGATCAAGCATCTCGAATCGGTCCTTACCGTCGTGGGCGGCCAGATCGTCTATGCCAGCGACGAATTCTCCAAACTCGCGCCTCCGCCGCTGCCGGTGAGTCCAGACTGGTCTCCTGTCAAAGAGTTCGGTGGTTACGCAAAGCAGCCGACTCAACCGGTTGCCGCGTCCCACTCCGCTGCTTGCTCGCATGTTACGGCGCCAGCTCATGGCGGGACGCAATCGCACCTGCAAGTGCTCGGTGAGTTTGGCCTATGGGAGCTGGGTTGCGACTGTTTTGCGTTCTAATTCACAGGGCGCTGGAGGGATCGAAATGAAGGTACTGTTTTTATCTTTCATCGTTGGGCTTGGAGTCGGTGCTATCTACGGGCTCATCCGGGTGAAGAGCCCGGCGCCGCCGATCGTCGCACTACTTGGCCTCTTGGGGATGGTGATTGGCGAGCAGTTTGGCACTTGGATTCAGATGAAGAAGCTCGACGTTTCGCGTGCCGCATCCGTATGCCTGGTCGGTGATCGCTACGACCGTCAGCCTTACGCCATGACCGACGGCATGAATACGACCGACGTACACAGCAGGTGATCTTCTTTGCGAGCTGGCTAGAGCCAGAAACGAGTTTCATCGCGATGAGGTAATCTGCGACTTAGGAGAAATAGAATGCGCTTGAAAAAGATCCTTGCTGGAACGTCTGTTGCGATTTTGCTGACGATTGGCTTCGGGAGCGAATCGCGATACTCCACCACATTCGCCCAAAATCCTCCGATAGCCACAATGGCGACTGTAGCTGTTGGCCCGCAGTACGATACGGCGCATGTCTACGTCGCTCCGCAGGACTTTGACCGTTTTGTCGCGAGCCTCGTTGCCACATTCGGTGGCGCAACCACCAAGCAGGGGGTTTTCACCGTAACTCCGACACCCAGCAGCACCATGTCGCAGCTGGTCATGACTCCAGTAGGCACAATATCCGTATTCGGATTCAAGACGCCAGTTCCCTATCCATTCGGGCTCGAGCGCACAGGCTATCTAGTCACTGATATGGACGAGGCGATCCGCGCCGCCAAGACCACGGGCGCGGATGTCTGGGTCGCTCCCTTCAACGATCCGATTGGCCGGGACGCAATTATTCAATGGCCGGGTGGCGTGAACACACAACTGTACTGGCATACCACCGCCCCATCCTACGCTCCGCTTCAAACGATTCCGGAGAATCGGGTCTATGTCTCGCACGACCGAGTCGACGCATTTGTGTCCAGCTTTCTTGCGTTTTCCCACGGGAGTGTTGTCTCTGATGAACCGCGCGCACCGGGAGTCGAAATCGGAAGGCCCGGGGAAACTTATCGGCGAGTAAGGATCGAATCGAAGTTCGGAAAGGTGACCGCCCTCATTACCGACGGTCACCTTCCGTATCCGTACGGCAGGGAGACGACCGGATATGAGGTGGCGAATCTGACGGACACCGTCACTAAGGCCAAAGCCA
>DATHFT010000064.1:0-21852 GCA_035317965.1 Saccharimonadales bacterium (SeqCode)
CCTGCACGGGCGCCAGCCAAACAGGGAAGGCTCCGGCGTAGTGCTCGATGAGGATGCCGAAGAGACGTTCAACGGAGCCGAGCAGCGCGCGATGGACCATCAGGGGCTGATGCTTGGAGCCGTCCTCGCCGATGTATTCGAGTTTGAAGCGCGCGGGCAGGTTGAAATCAAACTGCACGGTCGTGAGCTGCCACGAGCGGCCAATGGCGTCGATGAGCTTGACGTCGATCTTCGGGCCGTAGAATGCGGCTTCGCCTTCCATTTTCTTGAAAGGGATCTTCATGCGGGTCATGGTGTCGGCCAGGGCGGCGGTGGCGCGCTGCCAATCTTCCGGCTTGCCGGCATAATTCTCCGGATGCGCGGGATCCCAGTCAGAAAGTTCAACCTCGAATTTGTCGAAGCCGAAATTTTTCATGACCGCAAAGGCAAAATCGACGCAGGCTTCCACTTCGCTTTCAATCTGCGAGGGCATGCAGAAAATATGGGCATCGTCCTGGGTAAAGCCACGGACCCGAAGAAGACCGTGGAGGACTCCGCTGCGCTCGTAGCGATAGACCGTGCCAAGTTCGGCGAGGCGCACGGGGAGTTCCCGATAGCTGCGCAGTTTGCGTTTGTAGATGAGGATGTGGCCCGGGCAGTTCATGGGCTTGAGCTGGTACTCGTCTTTTTCGACTTCGATGGCGCCGAACATATTTTCTTTGTAGAAACCGGTGTGGCCGCTGATTTCCCAAAGATGCTTGCGCATGATGTGCGGCGTGTAGACGAGGTCGTATCCGCGGGCCAGCAGTTCCTGGCGCAGCCAATCTTCTACGATACTGCGAATCAGACCGCCCTTGGGATGCCAGAAAATCAGGCCGGGGCCGGCTTCTTCTTCCGTACTGAATAGGTCCAGTTCGGCGCCGAGTTTGCGGTGATCGCGGCGCTTGGCTTCTTCAAGGCGATTGAGATATTCGTCTAATTCCTTCTGCGTGAAGAAACAGGCTCCGTAAATACGCTGGAGCTGCGGATTGCCTTCCTGGCCTTTCCAATAAGCGCCGGCGACGTTCATCAACTTGAACGCGGTAATCTTTTTCGTGGACGGAATGTGCGGGCCGCGACAGAAGTCGATGAACTTGCCGGTGCTGTAGAACGAGACCATCAGCTCGTCGGCTTTTTCTTCAACGAGTTCACATTTGAAAATCTGCTCGGACTTGCGGTAGAGCTCGATGGCTTCCGGCTTAGGGATTAGCCTGCGCTCGTTAGGCAGATCCGCGGAAGCGAGCTCGTGCATTTTCTTCTCAATTTTTGCGAGGTCGTCTTGCGTAAAAGGTTCTTCGCGCAGAAATTCATAGAAAAAGCCGGTGTCGATGGGCGGGCCGATGCCCAGTTTTACGTTCGGGTAGAGTTCGAGCACCGCAGCGGCGAGCAGGTGCGCGGCGGAATGACGGAAGACATAAAGCGATTCGGGATGCTTTTCGGTTAGGATTTGCAGCTTGACGTCGTGGTCCAGCGGACGGCGCAGGTCGATGAGTACGCCCTCGTCCGGAGCATCGGGAAGCGGGGCCTGTGTGGTTGCGACAACTTTCGCGACCAGTGCGGCGTCGAGCAGGCGCGGCGAAATGCTTTTGGCGATGTCGGCGGGAGTGGTGCCTTTGGGAACTTCTTTGACGCTGCCGTCGGGCAGTGTGACGTGAATCTGATCCATTCTTGAGTTCACCTGTAAGCGAAACACTAAGCTTATCGGCGCATTTCAGGCTGGTCAAGGCGGCCTAAAAACAGAGGGCCCAAGCTCAGTGGGCAGTGGACGGACCCAGCAGGGCCCCGAACTCAGAACTCTCACGCAGTTTGTCGAAAGCGGATTCGGCCTTCAGCCAGTCCGTGAACGCTGCCAGATCTTTGGCGCCGGACCTGGCCCGGCGCAGAATTTCCAGCGTGCCCTTGCGGTCATTTCCAAGCGCACGGGCGATGGCTAAATTCTCGAGCGCCCACAGGGCCGTGGGATCGGCGGCGCAAGCCGCTTCAAAATAGGCGCGCGCAACATCCACTTGCTTGGCTTCAAGACGTTCGTCGCCCGCCTCCATGGCCTGAACGAAAATTCCGGAAAGCGCACGCTTCAGAACGCGGCGCTTTTCTTCCTGCCGTTCATGTTCTGCGCGGGAGCGCAGACTGCTGATTTGTTGTTCGAGGGCGCTGCGCATGTCCGCCAGCTGGCCGCCGCCAGCAGCGAGGGCGTAAAGAGCTGCGGAGATGTCGTTTTCCAGTCCGGCTTGATCGTCGAAATCCTGGTGCTCGCGTTTGGCGGCATCGCGGACGGATTTATCATGTTCAAGAGACTCGGAACGGGCGCGCAGAGCCGTAATGTCGGCCAGTCCGTCGAATGCAGCTAGCGCTTGGCGATATTCATTCCACGCGGCGTAAAGAGCACCGGACTGTTCGAATTTTTGTGCATGCTGGGTTTGCAGCTGGAGTTGTTCTTGAATAAATGTGTTGTCGCGCGTCTCGCGCCCGCGCTTCATGGCTTGCAACCGGAACCACGCCAGGGCTTCGTTCATTGCTTCGGCAGGAGCCCACTGATGAGGTCCGTCGAATCGCCGGAGAAAATGCGGCTGCGCGAGTTTTCCGAGTTGCTCGTCCATGCGAATAATCTCGGGATAATTGAAGTCGTAGGTTCCGGTGGCCGCGAAAACCGCAAAACTTTTGTCCGGCGAAACCGGGCTCTTGGGCGAAAAACCCGCACCATTCAATAGCACACCGGCGGCGCAGCCACAGTTTTGCGCAATTTGCGCGGCCAGACGCGCGCCCCCGGAAAAACCTGCAAAATACAGGCGCCGATCATCGACCAGGAATTTCGCGTGGGTGTCTTTCAGCAGGGCCTCAGCCGCGGCCGCTTCTAGCTTCGCCGAACCGTTTCTTGAATTATTCGAGCCCACGACGATGTAGCCGTAGCGCTCTGCTGCCTCTTTCATCAATTCAACAGGTACAGCCCCGCGGGCGGCCGGGTCGAAAGCGTAGACAATGGGCCAGGTCTTTTCGGCGGAGTACGTCGAAGGAATGTACAGCGCATAGCTCTGCGAAGGATCCGCCTTTGCGGTGATCTTCGGAAAAAGAACGCCCGGCGTCGGAGCGACTGGGGTCTCCGTTGTGGCTGAGGTCTGCTGAGCGCCGGCTGGCCAGATCAGAACTACCGCCGCCGTCAGTAAAATCGCAAGTCGGACCATAGAAAGTTGTTGGACAGGTGGCGCTATCGATGCGCGAGCATTGCCTTGCGACCTAGAAACGCCATCCAAAGCCGGTGGAAAATTGGAACGAATTCACGGTTCCGCCGCTGACCGTCAGCGTCTGGTTCGCGTAAGGAACGGACGCATCTCCCAAAAACAGCAGAGTATCGCCCGCGTCAAAGCGCAGAACAGTGCGCTTCGTGGTATAGACTTCCACGCCACCGCCGAAGTCGATGGCGCCGTGTGTGCTGCTTCCTGTGTGGGTCTCGAGCGGATTGGCAGTCACGGAATGCACGGCTTGCGAGAAACTTTCGAAGCCCGGACGTACCCGGACGAAATAGCCCAGTTTTTCGCGGCGCACGCCGGCCTTTACGCCGATCAGCAATTGTTCGCTGCGGCCGCCGTCAAAGGCGGAACTGTCCGGGTCGCTGCGCGGAAAAAACGTCAGCGCCGCTTCCAGGGAAATATGCGGCAGCAGGTCATACGTCACCCGGCCCCCGAAGCCCGCTTCGGTGGCCACATCGGTGCTGCCCAGAAGCGTTTGCCGGCCTCGTGTCTGCGTAGCGATTTGCCCGGCAACTTCCCATTTATAGTCGGTGTTCACGATGGATTCTTCGGTGATGTCCTGCAATTCGCCCAGACGATAGCCAACACCGAGGCTGAATTGAAATGCCGGTCGCAAAGAACCCGGGGCAATGACTTGTCCATTGTTTCCAATGTCTACGGTACGCGTGCCGATGTTGATCAGCGTAAGCCCCATGTCGGCGCGCACCAGCCAGCGGGGCGTGAGGTAATATTCGAAAACGCCACCCATCTCCGTGCCAAAATGCGATACGCTTCGAAAATCACTCGATGTCGCCGAAGTCTGCACCGCCACATTGCCAAACCGCAGAAGGCCCGCCGAAACTTTTCCGCCAACCGACCACTTCTCGCGACGGAGCGGCGTTACCTTCACCCCGCTGAACCAGGTTTGGATGTTTCCACCATCCTGCGCGGAGGAAGGCGAAAAATCGCTGGGATAAATATCGTAGCGCGTCTCAAGCGCCAAGCTGGGGACGAAATTGTACGTAAAGCGGCCGCCAATTCCGGCTTCGGTGGGCGAATCAGCAAAGCGATTGAGCTTCAGCAAATCGAATTGCGCCCCAACTTCCATCTTCGTTTGTTCCGTTTGCGCCAGTGCCGAACCGGCAAAAAGGAGTGCAACGGACGAAAAAATGGCGAGGGAGCAGAATTTTAGTAGGCGATTTGTCAAATGCAAGGTGCATCCCCCAAAGTATTTAAAGTATATGCCTTGCTTTGAAGCAATCCCAAATTCTTTCGCGGGCTATTCGAAGCGGTAAACGAGCGTTCCGGTGGCGCAGCACAAAATTTTGCTCGCACGCGCCTGCACGGTAAACTCAGGGACTTCTGCTCTGGCTTGGTAATTTGTCTGAGGTCAAATATGAGACTCGGTATCCTCTCGACGGTGTTCACTTTGTTGGGCCTTTTCCTCGGGCAAGCGGCGACCAGCCAGGAGCCCAAATCGCTGCCGCTGCCAGACGATCGTTTCAAGACCGACGTCTTACTGGTGGTGGCGCACCCGGATGACGAAGGTGCGGCGACTCCCTATCTGGCCCGAGCGATGGATGAAGGCAAGCGTGTTGCCGTGGTATTTGGCACGCGTGGCAGCAACGGCGGCAACGAATACGGGGCGGAACAAGCGCGCGCCTTGGGCGCGATTCGTGAAATCGAAGCGCGAAAGGCATTGGCGATTTTCGGTATCAACAATGTGTGGTTTCTCGACGGCAAGGACACGGCTGGACAAAATGTCCTGCAATCGCTGGCCAACTGGGGACACGGCGAATCGCTCGAACAGCTTGTGCGGCTTGTTCGGTTGACCCGCCCGGAAGTGGTAATGACGTTTCTGCCCGGAACGTTTATTGGCGAAGACCACGGCGACCATCAGGCGTCCGGAGTGCTGGCAACGGAAGCGTTTGACTTGGCGGGAGATTCCACGGTATTTCCCGAGCAGGTCACCGGGCCCACCAAACGGCTGGAAGCATTTTTTGAAAACCTGCGGCCCTGGCAGCCCAAGAAGATTTATTATTTCCCCGATGCGGACCGCGAGGATATTTTCAGCGGGCTGGGTCCGGCATATTCGGTGAAAGAGATTTCGAAGTCCAGCAAGAAAACGTATTGGCGCATGGCCGTCGATTCCTATCTTGTGCACCAGACGCAGTCGAAACGCTACAGCGATTCCATTGCAAAAATGAGTGACGCGCAGCTGGAAGCCTCGAGCGGGTGGGGAGACGCGCAGCATTTTGTGCTGGGGAAATCCCTGGTCGGCGGCAAAGTGACGGGCGATATTTTCGAACGTATTACGCCGGACACCAACGCTTTTTCGCCGGTGAAAACAGAGTCGAGGCCACCCCAGCCGGAACTTGCCGTGGAATTGGCCGGACCCTGGGGGTACTACGCAGATTTTCGCCGGGCGCATGCGCTGACCCATCTGCCGCACCCGGAGCCGCCCGAGATCGCACTGCAAGGCGGAACGACGCTACTGATTCCGCTGTGGCTGCGGAATCAAACAGCGAAGTCGCAGGAGATTACCTTGACCGTTGATCTGCCTTCTGGCTGGACGGTAGCGAGTGGCGACGGACGGTTTGCGGTGGCCGCGCAACAAACTGCCGCTGGACGAATCGAAGTGAATTTGCCCGCGTTTGCCGAATCAGCCTCCCGGAAAACGGAAGCACGGGAAGTGACGGTTCACGCCGAGTCCGGCGGCAAGTCCGTTGGAACGGTCAAATTGCGCGTCGAGGTGCGCAAAAAAGCTTTGCCGGAATAAATTCCTCAGGATTTTTTCGGGCGGGCCGCTTCCAGGGTTTCCCACGCGGCTTCTGGAAGCATCAACAGATCGTTAAATTCTCCCGCTCCTCGCAACCATTGCCCGCCGTCAATCACCACACACTCGCCATTGATGTAACTGGCCATATCGCTGACCAGAAAGGCAGCCAGATTCGCGAGTTCTTCGTGGCGGCCAAAGCGCTTCATCGGATGTTTTTCTTTCGAGTGTTCTTCAAACTGTTTGGAAGGAATCAACCGGGACCACGCACCTTCGGTCGGAAATGGACCGGGCGCAATAGCGTTGAGGCGAATATTGTATCTTGCCCACTCCACGGCGAGTGAAGTCGTCATCGCCAGAACGCCAGCCTTTGCGCAGGCCGAAGGAACCACAAAACCCGAGCCGCAGTTGGCGGCTGCGTAAGTGGTCACAATACTGAGAACGGTTCCTGCCGATTTCCTTGCAATCCAGCGCTTGCCAAATGCCTGCGTGCAGTTGAAACTGCCGTTCAGCACAATTCCGACAACGGCGTTGAAGGCGTTGGGTGACAGTCTTTCCGTGCGCGCCATGAAATTTCCCGCGGCGTTGTTAACGACCGTGGTGATCTCGCCGAATTGCTGTTCGGCTTTTTGGGCCGCCGCTTCAACAGCCGCATGGTCGCGGACATCGCAAGTGGTGTAGGCAGCGGCTCCCCCAGCGCGCATTATTTCTGCGCACACTTCCTGCAACGGCTCTTCGCGTCTTCCCACAATGAACAGGCGCGCGCCGAGAGCGGCGAAGCGCAAGGACATGGAACGCCCCAGCCCGCTTCCGCCGCCTGTCAGGAATATGGCGTGGTTCTTTAGCAGATTGTCCTGGAACATGATCAGCAGCCTCGCGCAATAAGTCCGGCTGGCCTTCGGCCGGCATCTCGATTCTAGAGGAAGAAAGTTTTTTCGGTCAGGATTTTGCGGGGCTGACGGGAGCCGCGAGGGCCTTTTTATATTCAGCCGCAAAAGACTTGCTGGCGGGAAACTCTTCGGTCAACTCTTTCAACATTTTTCGGGCAAGAGGAACTTGTCTTTCGCGGCGCGCCGCCAGAGCCAACAGAATTTTTGCAAACGGGCGCAGATACCTTCCGTTGATTGCGGCCTTTTCCGTTTGTTGCATTCCAAGTTCTTTGTCGCCGTGAACATTGCCAAACCAGAGCAACATGCGGAATCCGGCGGAAAGGCTGCCGATAATATAGTTTGCCGAGCCCAGCGCCACCCATGCATCCTGCGCGTCAGGACGCTGCGCGAGAAGCAGCTTCGCGTTTTCGTTGGCTTCTTTCATGCGCTTTAGCGCGTCGAAAGGTTTTTTTAGAAGCATGCTGTTGGCGTTGGATTCCATCCCCGCGGCCAGCGTGAGGCAAAACAGAGCTCCGGGATCTTTGGGTCTTGCCTTCAAACGCGCTTTTGCCAGTTCACGTCCCCGCGCCAGGCCCTCCAGAAAGCCTTTCATGCGAACAGGATCCGGTTTGCCCTCGATGCCTTTCAGAAACTTATTGTCATCCATGAAAAATTCGCTGGTAAGCACGCCTTTTTCCATGAGCTCGTCGAACAGATAGCTGGCGGCAATCGCGACCGGGCCCAATGGCTCGCTGGGATGCTGCTCCGACCAGGTTGTGAAAAGCTTCCGGCCTTCTTCGAATTTTTGTTCGTACAGAAGCCGATATCCGGCAATCAACTGTGGCTCGTCGCGGAAGGCGGGATCGCTTTCTCTTTCTTCGGCGCGCGCCAAAGCGCCTAGGGGGAAAAGAACTAACCCCGTCAGCATCGAGAGAAATAATCGTCGCGTCGTATTCATTTGTTTGAGCGCCAAGGCCGAGCGAACCTAAAAAAGACCCGGTAAGAAGCGCGGCTTGCCAGACATGGCTGCGCGATAATCAGGATTGGCAAAGAGCACGCGTTCTTCGGTCGAAAGCCGCTGCGCCAGAATAACCGCATGAGCGAGAGAACCGGCGATCGCGGTAATCCAAGCCGTGTGGATCAGCGGCAGCGCCAGCATCTCCGCAAAGACCGCTGCATAGTTTGGATGCCGAACGAAGCGAAAAGGACCTGACGTGATCACCCCAAGACTCGTGGAGTCCATTACCTGAACATTCCAGTGCTTACCCAGCGTGCGAATAACCCACCAGCGCACAATATTGGCTATCACAAAAACCCCTAACATGGTTCCCGCCAGCCACGGAACCAGGGGGCGGTGCAGGAAAACGACTTCCAGCGCTGCACCCAGCAAGACAGCGGTGTGCAGCACGACCATCCAGCGAAAACGAGGTTCTTCCACTTTGGCGGCGCCACGCGCAACCATATCGGCTTGATGGCTGCGGGAAATACGCAGCTCGACCAGTCGCATGAGTGCAACGGCGAGGAGCAGGATAAGGAACGCGACAACGCTTGGACTTAGTCCCATTGGAGCAATAAAAATTCTGCGCTGAATCCCGGTCCAAAGGCGCCGGCAAAGGCGTAGTCGCCAGGCTGCAGTGGGCGCTTCTCGAGCCACTCCTGCAGAATAAAAAGAATGGTCGCGCTCGAGAGGTTTCCCACGCTGCCGAGAATATCCCACGATGGCTGCGTGTCGGCGCTCGTCAGCCCGAGAGAAATTTCGACATTCTTGAGCAGACGCGAACCGCCGGGATGCAGAATCCATCCTTTTATGTCGGCTTGGGTCTTGCCCTGGCGCTCGAGGAAACCATCGACCAGTTCGCGCATTCGCGCGCCGATCATTTCTGGAACGTCTTTCGCCAACAGAATGTGAAAGCCGGAATCCTTCAAGTCAAATCCCATCGCGCCGAGCGAATCGGGAAAGGTATAGGTTTCCGAGGCCAGAATTTTCGGCCCGCGCGCGGGCTTGCCGGTGACGATCACGGCGGCTGCGCCGTCTCCGAACAAGATCGAGGAGATCAGATTGGCCTGGGAGATGTCTTTGCGCTGGAACGTCAGCGAGGGAAGTTCGACGGCGATGATCAGCACATTCCCGGCCGGCTGCGCTTTCAGGAAATCGGCAGCCCGGCCGAGGGCCATTGCGCCCGCTGCGCAACCAAGTTCGGTGAACGGCATACGACGCACATTGGCGCGAAATCCCATCAGGTTAATCAGGTGGGCGTCGAGCGAAGGAATCATGAAACCGGTGCAGGAAACCGTGATGATGAGGTCAATGTCGCTCGCTTGCAGTTTTGCGCGGTCGAGACATTTTTCTGCAGCTTCGCGGCCAAGTTTGATGGCATGCTCGATGTATTCCTGATTGGTCTTTTCCAGCGGGCGCGGCTCGACCGTATATTCAATCGGAAAAATCGCGTGGCGCTTGTGAACCTGGGCGTTGTCCACGATGCTCATCATCGCTTCGAGCTTGCGCTCGGGAATATCGAATACGCGACCCATGTAATATTTCACGTCGTCGCGCGTGATGGTATGGGGCGGCACGGCGGTGGCGGTTGCCAGGATCGTGCTTCGCGAGACTACAGAATTTGCTTCTACGGCCGGAATGCTCAACGATTTCACCTGTCTCCTCGGCGCAACAGGCGGGCGGGTGCGGCCGGTTTGCCAAAAGATTCCAACGATTTACGCAAAGCTTCCCCTGAACGCCTCGCGGGACCTTGATTCTATATCACTCCTATCAATACGTTCGCAAACCCGATTGTGGGTACATAGTTGCCGCAGGGACTGCCGCCGTGCCGCGAACGGCCGGAATTTCTCATTTTCTTAATGAAATCAAGGGCCGCGCCTGATATATCCTGCAAGCGCTATGAAAGCACAACGAGCAAGTTACAAACATTTTGCACACATTCTGCTCATTCTTGCGCTGGTACCGTCGTATTTCTTGCCGAACGGAGTGGCCCAGAAAGCTCCGAACCGCAAGGCTTGGCCGCTGCTGGTGCTGATTTCGGTCGACGGAATGCGCCCCGACTATGTGACCGCCGCGGACGGGCACGGCGCGAAGATTCCCAATCTGCGACGCTTCCTCCGGGAGGGAACCTATGCCGAAGGCGTTCAGGGAGTCGTGCCTACGGTAACGTATCCGAGCCACACCACGCTAGTGACCGGTGTTTGGCCGGTCAAGCACGGAATTTTGGCCAACACCACCTTTGATCCGCTGCAGAAAAACAGCCAAGGATGGTATTGGTACGCAGAAGAGATTCGCGTGCCGACATTGTGGGACGCAGCGGCGCAAGCCGGACGGAAGACCGCGAGTATCCAGTGGCCCGTCACCGTTGGAGCCCACATTACCTGGAATATTCCGGAATACTGGCGAGCCAGCACCCCCGACGACGCAAAACTGCTGCGGGCGCTGGCCACCCCGGGTTTACTGGCGGAGGCCGCCGCCGAGCTCGGCGAGTATCGCGGCGGGATTGAAGCCACTCCTGACGGAGATGAGAATCGCGGCAAATATGCGCGCTGGATTCTCGAGAAAAAGCATCCGGATCTTCTGACGCTGCACTTAACCATGCTCGATCACGTAGAGCATGAAACCGCGCCGTTCAGCACGGAAGCCATCGCGACGCTGGAACAGATTGATGCCATTATCGGAAACATTCGCGAGACGGCGGAACGTCTGGCTCCGGGGCGGGCTTATCTGGCGATCGTTTCCGACCACGGATTTGTGAAGACGGACACGAAGCTGAATCTGTTTCGCCTGTTCCACGACGCGAAACTCTTCACCGTGGATGAAAAGGGAAAACTTTCCGACTGGAAGGCCATGCCCTGGACCAATGGTGGCTCGGCCGCCATTGTTCTGAAAGATTCAGCGGACGCGGAAACCCTTGCCCGGGTACGCGAGTTGCTTGCAGGCACCGCGGCAGATCCGGCGAACGGGATCGATCGCGTGCTGGACGCCGACGAGCTGCATAAGCGCGGCGGCTACCCCAATGCTTCGTTTTTCGTGAGCATGAAACCGGGCTGGTGGCTGGCGACGACCCTTGACGCTCCGATCGTCGCCAAAGTGAAAGTGGGAGGAACGCACGGCGAATTGCCCGATCTTCCGGACCTGCGTTCATCTTTCTTTCTCGTTGGGCCGGGGATCCCTGCCGGACGCTCCCTTGGTCTGATCGATATGCGGGACATTGCCCCGACGCTGGCACACGTGGCAGGTCTGGCACTTCCGACGGCTGACGGGAAAAACCTTCTTCCATAACATTTGCCTGAGAAAAATCGGGGATGCGCGCTTCGGTTACTCTCCCGGCTCTGGTTTGTGTTAAATTTCTCCGCTTCGGGGTACTCCATGCGCAGACACAGACTTTCTCCATCCTTTTTGTCGATCGCCATTCTGCTCGCGGCAGCAATTTCTGCGACCGCTCAACAGAACTCAGGTCCGGTTACGACCGAAGGTGATTTTGTCGTCAAGAAATTTCAGTTCGCTTCGGGCGAAACGATGGAGAATTTGCGCCTGCACTACACCACGCTGGGCAAGCCAACGCGTGACGCGCAAGGCAAAGTGACCAATGCGGTGCTGATCCTTCACGGTACCGGCGGAAGCGGCAAACAATTTCTTGGACAACAATTCGCCGGCGAACTGTACGGCCCGGGGCAACTTCTCGATGCAACGAAATATTTCATCATCCTTCCAGACGGCATCGGCCACGGCAAATCTTCCAAGCCGAGCGACGGGCTCCACGCCAAATTTCCGCAATACGACTACGACGACATGGTCGCGGCGCATCACGAATTGCTCACCGAAGGACTCGGTGTAAATCACTTGCGCCTCATCATGGGGACTTCCATGGGCTGCATGCATTCCTTTGTGTGGGGAGAAACGTTTCCGGATTTCATGGACGCTTTGATGCCGCTGGCCTGCCAGCCCGTCGAAATTGCCGGCCGCAACCGCCTCTGGCGCAAAATGGTGATGGACGCCATTCGCAATGATCCGGAATGGAAAGGCGGGGAATATTCCGTGCAGCCCCGTCAGGCGCTGCGCACCGCGCAGGATCTCCTGTTAATTGCCGGGAGCGCGCCGCTCTATATGCAGAAGACCTTGCCGACGCGCGGCGCAGCCGATAAATTCCTGGACGACTATTACCAGTCGCACGCCTCAGGCCTGGACGCCAACGATCTGCTGTATCAGGTGAACGCTTCGCGAAACTACAACCCTTCGCCCAAGCTGGAGAATATTGCCGCGCCGGTCATGTACATAAATTCCGCCGACGATTTTATCAATCCGCCGGAGCTGGGCATGGCCAGTACGGAAATCAAGCGCGTGAAAAACTCGAAATTTGTCTTGTTGCCCATCTCGGGTGAGACGCGCGGACACGGAACCCACACGCTGCCGGCCATCTGGAAGCAGTATCTTGCGGAGCTTCTGGAAAAGTCGCGCCGCTAGGAATTTAGTTTCTTACGTTGCTGGCGCGAATTTCTTGCCAGCGGCGCGGGCGTTTGTTTGCCTGCAAGACTTTCTTGCGCAGCCGAATCGACTTC
The DNA here is from genome assembly GCA_035317965.1 of Saccharimonadales bacterium (SeqCode). Lineage (GTDB taxonomy): Bacteria > Acidobacteriota > Terriglobia > Acidiferrales > UBA7541 > Acidiferrum. The sequence goes on from DATHFT010000064.1 coordinate 12,447, forward strand.
GGCGTGATTTCAACGAACTCATCATCGGCGATAAATTCGATTGCTTGCTCCAGACTCAGCTGGCGATGCGGAATCAAGCGGATCGCTTCGTCGGCGCTGGACGAACGCATATTGGTCTGCTTCTTTTCTTTTGTTACGTTGACATCCATGTCCTGTTCGCGCGAGTTTTCGCCGACAATCATGCCTTCATACACTTCAATGGCCGATCCGATGAAGAGTTCCCCGCGCTCCTGAATATTCCACAGAGCAAACGCGGTTGATGGACCGCTGCGGTCGGCGACCAGCGCGCCGGTGGGGCGCAATGCCATCTCTCCGGCATATTCGGTCCAGCCTTCAAAAATCGAGTGAATCAGCGCCGTGCCGCGGGTATCGGTGAGCAATTGGCTGCGCAAGCCGATCAAACCGCGCGAAGGAATTTTGAAATCCATGCGCACGCGGCCGGAGCCGTGGTTGCTCATCTTCAACATCTCGCCCCGGCGTGTGCCGGTCGTTTCCATAATGATGCCGATGAAATTTTCCGGAACGTCGATAACCAGCCGTTCGACGGGTTCCAGTTTCTTGCCGTTTTCGGTGCGCACCACGATCTCCGGTTTGCCCACCATCAGCTCAAAACCTTCGCGGCGCATCGTTTCAATCAAAATGGCCAGTTGCAGTTCGCCGCGGCCGAGCACGCGGAACGATTCAGGAGTATCTGTGTCTTCCACGCGAATCGAAACGTTGGTCAGCAATTCGCGCTGCAAACGATCGCGCAAGTCGCGTGAAGTGAGGTAGCTGCCTTCTTTTCCCGAAAGCGGGCTGCTGTTTACGGTGAAAATCATGGCCAGCGTCGGCTCGTCGATCAGCAAGGGCTCCAGCGGCCGCGGATCAGTCAAATCCACAATGCTTTCGCCAATGTTGATTCCTTCGACTCCGGCGATGGCGACGAGGTCTCCGGCCGGGACAGCTTCCGTTTCGTCGCGCTCCAGACCACGGAAGGTATAGAGCTTGGTGATGCGCGTGGTGACCAGCTTGCCATCCAGCTTGCTGATTCCTACGTCGGAACCGCGCTTCAACGTTCCATTAAATACGCGGCCAATGGCGATGCGTCCGAGAAACTCGCTGTAGTCCAGGTTCATGACCTGAATCTGCAGCACACCAGCCGGGTCGCCCGGAGGCGGCTTGATGGTCTTTACAATCGTTTCAAAGAGCGGCAACAGATCCTTCGAATCGTCGCCCTGTTTGTAGTTCGCAATGCCGTCGCGGGCGTTGGTGTAGACCACGGGAAAATCGAGTTGGTCTTCGGTGGCGTCCAGATCGATAAACAGATCGTAGATTTCGTCGAGCACTTCTTTCGGACGCGCGTCGACGCGGTCAATCTTGTTCAACACGATGACCGGAGGGAGTTTCGCAGCCAGGGCCTTCTGCAGCACGTAGCGCGTTTGCGGCAGGGGGCCTTCGCTGGCATCGACCAGCACGACGACGCCGTCGACCATGCGCAGCGCGCGTTCCACTTCGCCGCCGAAGTCGCTGTGCCCGGGGGTGTCCACAATGTTGATCTTGGTATCGTGAAAAAAAAGCGCGGTGTTCTTGGCAAGGATGGTGATGCCGCGCTCGCGTTCCAGGTCGTTTGAATCCATCACCCGTTCAACCAGGGCTTCATTGGCGCGAAAAATTCCGCTCTGCCTCAGCATGGCGTCCACCAGAGTGGTTTTGCCGTGGTCCACGTGGGCAATAATGGCGATGTTGCGAATATCTTGGCTCATGATTTCTACGTTTCGAGACCGCTTGGCGGTCAAGTCCTTAGAGACAAAAATAGCTGCTGAAACAACCAGCAGCCCGGGTGAATCCCCAACTTCTCAGGTGCGGTCGAGCAACGTATAGTTTACCAGACGCAACCCCACCCCGGCCAGCACTAGGGCGCCTGGCAGGCTAGATTGCCCTCTTTTGACGCAGTTTTTGGACTGCGGTCCGCACCGCGTCCAGGCCTCCTTTGTCAAACAGGAACAGCAAGCGCTCCTCCGTTAAAAAGGAAAAAACCGGGTTGCGGTACTGCCAATTGTAGCGAGCGGCGTCCGCCGGCAGGTAACCGAATTCAGGTGCAAGTTTCGCCAGAAACGCTTCTGCTTCGGATTCGGCCGGAACGGATATCACAAAGCCGCCATCGGATAGAAAATCGATCGCATATTCAGCGCGAAGGTGAATCTCGGACGCGGAGCCGGAAACCGCGGGCAATTGCCAGCGGCCTTCCGCGTTCTTGGTGAGGTAGCCTCGTTCGATTGGATCGATTTGCGCCACAATCGCCGCGGCGCGCAGCCAATTCACAACCTTGTATTCATTGCCGAGTCCCGGTGACGCGTGCGCGGAGGCAACCGTGATTACGAATTCAGCGGGCAGGCCACGCTTCATGGCTTCGGCTAAACTCAAGATGTGATGTCCGTAAGTCCGCGAGTCCCCGGCTGCTCCAAATGCATCGGTCCTCCCGTTTCCGCCGAAGTGCAATTCCTTGAAGACCGTGCCGTCCGCATTCCACTGCAAAACAAAAATCTTGGCCCAATCGTGCCAGACAGGCGCGGCGATCAACTCGTCGCGATGGATGCCGAGATCATTCGCGTTGAGTTGCGTTGGGGAGATTCTTGTCGCGATTGAATTTCCAAAAACCGGCGAGCCGCTTTGGTCGCGAACGCCGAACGACTGTTCATAGCTCCCGGCGATCGCGATGGCGCTCCGTTCGTTGAATGCTTCATGCACCGCCAAACCACCCGGGTAGGAATGGTGCCCATGCGCTTCACTTCCCGGAGCCGCTTGAAATGTCTGCGGCAGCCGGACACACCCGCTGCCTTCATCGAGCAAGGGAGGGAAAAGCCCCGCCAGCGCGCCCCCTGGAAATTTCGCGGCTTCTTCGGCGTCCAGCAGGCCCTCCTCTTTAAGAGTTTCGAGGATTTGCTGCTTCCGTCCGGAATCGAGCCCGGCGCGATGCTGCACGCAGGCATTTTGATTGGTCAACAACTCCAGGGTTTCGCTGCGCAATCGCCGGTCGGCGATCGTCCGCGCCTGCTCGATCAAATATCGTTGCGCTGAAAGAGCCATCGGCGACCGTTCGCTCAACCGAACTGCGGCCGAGTTGCCGGCTCCTGGTTTTGACTGCTCCTGTCCCGTTGCAGAAGCCGCAACGGGAGCGGACACCAACGTCAGCGCGCAGAAATGTTGCCAACTCCGCATAGGTCTCTCCAAGACATTTGCACTGCAGGTTAGACAGTATAGGAGAAGCGGTTCAATAGAGGATGAGCGCCGCTACGGCGCGATCTCCCCGCGTGATCTTGCGACCAATCGCGGGGCACGGAAAACTTATTCCGCCCGCAACGCCACGATGGGATCGACGCGCGCAGCGCGACGCGCCGGAATGTAGCAAGCGATGAACGCGGCCACCGCCAGCACCAGGGCCACACCGGCAAGGGTAAACGGATCGGTCGGTTCCACTTCGAAAAGCAGTTGCCGCAGGGCGCTGGTCATGCCGAGCGCGCCAAGTAGACCGAGAGCTACGCCAATCAGCGCCAGCCCCATTCCCTGGCCCAAAACCATCTGCAGAATTTCTCTGGGGCGAGCGCCGATGGCCATACGCACGCCGATTTCGTGTTTTCGCTGGCTGACAACCAGCGCCATCACGCCGCCAATGCCCGCCGCAGCAATCAGCAATGCCAACCCGGCAAAAATTCCCAGTAGATTTGTCGTCAATCGAGGTGCAGCCATGGATTCGGCGCGCACCTGCTCCATCGAGCGGACCCGCGCTGCCGGTTGGTTTGGATCAATCTCATAGAGCAGCTCAATGATTTTGTGCGCCACGCTCATGGGCTCAACGGCTGTTTTCACCACCAAACTTCCATCCAGAAGCGGATTCTGCGCCAGCGCCGCATAGATCTCGTCGCCGGGGTTTTTGTCGAGTCCTTGCTGATGAACGTCACCGGCGACGCCCACGATTTGCGTCCAGGTCTTGCCCGTGTCTGTTGAAAATCTCTTGCCCACCGGGTCCTGCGTTCCCCAAAAGTGTTTGGCAGCGGTGCGATTGATAACCGCCACCAGCGGCGTGCCCGCACGATCGGCTCGCGTAAAGGTGCGACCCGCGAGCAGCGGCACATGCAGTGATTCAAAATATTCCGGACTCACCACGCGGAAATCCGCAACCGGCAAGGATTGCCCGGGCACCGGCACTTGGCCTTCCAGCTGAAAATCCCCGGTCATATTCATGGTGCCGCTCAGAGGAATACTCATGGACGCCGCCGCGGACTTCACCCCCGGCTGCAGTTTGATTTTCTCAAGGAGTTCTTCAAAAAACGCCAGCTGCTTCTGGCCCGTGGTGTATTTCGCGAAATTCAATCCGATGTTCATGGTCAGCACGTTTTCCGGCTCAAAGCCTGGGTCGACGTGCTGCAGTTTCACAAAGCTGCGCAACATCAACCCCGCACCAATGAGCAGCAGGAAGGAAACCGCCACTTGCGAAACAATCAGCGCGCTGCGCAAACGCTGACGTCCCCGGCCGAGCGTCGATTGTCCGCTACCTTCTTTCAAACTTCCCACCACCGTCTCGCGGGCGGCCAGAGCCGGCGCGGTTCCTGAAAGAATACTGGTCAGCACCGCCACGCCCAGCGTAAAAATCAGAACAGCGGCGTCCATATGAATTTCGCGCGCACGGGGCGTAAACCGCGCCGCAAAATTCACGAGTAGATGCAGGGTGCCCCAGGAAAACAGCAGCCCCAGCGCGCCGCCAATCATGGCCAGCAGAAAGCTTTCCGTCAGCAGTTGCCGAAATACCCGCGCCCGCCCCGCACCCACGGCGGCGCGAATGGCCAGTTCCCGTTCGCGGCGAACCATCCGCGCCAGATTCAAATTCGCAACATTGGCACAGGCGATCAGCAGCACAAATCCTGAAGCTGCCAGCAGCACCAGCATCGTCGGGCGCGCGTTGCTTGTCAGCTCGTCCTGCAACGCAGCGGAACGAATCGAATAGTTGGCGGCCGCCGGATAAATGTCCGGATTCGCGTGCACGATATTGTCCGCGACGCCGTTCAGATCAGCCTGCGCCTGCGCCAGGCTTACCCCGGTTTTCAGCCGTCCAAACACGGTCAGCATCCGCGAACGCCGGCTCTCGATCATGGCCTTCGAGGAACGAAACGGGCACGCGCTGGTCGGCATGTAGACGTCGTTCTCATCGGGATATTGCGGAACCGGCGGTAGAACTCCCACGACCGTATGAACGCGGTCGTTCATCTTGAACGTTTTTCCAACGACAGTCGGATCGCCGCCGAAGCTCCGAATCCAGTATTCGTAGCTCAACAGCAGAACTGCCGGCGCGCCGGGCTGTTCATCTTCCGGACGAAAACTCCGCCCCGCGAGCGGCTTCAAACCGAAAACATCAAAGTAATTCCAGGAAACGACACCGGTCTCCACACGCTCCGGCTCGTTCCGGCCCAATAAAATAAAATTCATATTGTGATATTCGACGATTCCATCGAAGGTGTGGTTTTGCGCGCGATAATCGCTGATTTCCGGAACGGAAAATGGCAGGTTGGTTACGCCGAGCTCCTTCGCCTGCTGCTGCAGATGCACCAAGCGCTCGCCGTGCTGATAAGGCAGCGGCTTGAGCAGAACCGCGTTCACCACGCTGAAAATTGCGGAATTCGCCCCGATACCCAGACCGAGCGTAAGAACCGCTGCGAGCGTAAACCCGGGATTCTTGCGCATCATGCGCAGCGCAAATCCGGCATCTTGCCCGAACATCGCGGCGTGCTCGGCTGGCGCCGTCCGGAATATTCCTGAGATGGTTTCCCACCACAAGCGCAGAACACTGGGGCGTCCGCCACGGCGGCGCGCTTCCGCCTGCTGCTCGCGAAACACCGTTTCCATTTCCGGGCCAAAATCGTTGCGAAAATCAAAGGGCAATAGCCGTAACAGCGCCCGATACAGTCGTGTGGAAGTGCCCATTTTTTGCGCCATAGTATTGTCCCCCGCGACACCACCACGGCGTCGCGTTCCGGACCACTCTCGCACTGCAACCTGCTCAAAGCGGCAAGGGGAAAACTCTTTACCCTAAGTCGTTCGCGTTTTTTTCAGCAAATTTCTGGAACGCGCCACTGCCAGCATTTCATCCAGGCGCTCGGCTTCTTCGACGGCCACGTGCCGGCCCTGATTTGTCAGCCGGTAGTAACGCCGCCGTTCGTCGTCTTCGGTATCGGCCGGCCGCGAGCGCAGCTCGATAATGAGCCCGTCGGCCAGCAGACGCTTGATCAATCCGTAGAGCGTTCCGGTGCTGAGACGAACTTTTCCGCCGGTGCGCAGCTCCACTTCCTTCAAAATGGCGTAGCCGTGCAGGTCATCTCCGGCCAGCGCCAGCAGGACGTGGAACATGGCCGGGGTCAGCGGGCCGTAGGGTTCGATAGATTTGGCGGCAGGCGGCAAAGCGGGTCTCCGGTTACGGCGTCATTCTCTGTCGTCATACGCTATATCGTGAGACGCCATAGTGTCAAGCAGAATCGTGGGCCCGCTGTGATACTCTCAATTTCGCTTTCAGGCACCGTTCGGGCGTGCCTCGGTTGTAACGCCTAGGAGCGTTCGATGAATTGTCCCCGCAGGTCCCGGTTTGCCGCCATCATGAGCGTCCCCCTCCTGTTTCTGCTGGTGCCGTTCGCCGCCGCCGCGCAACGCCCGTCCGGCGATCTTTCACAGCTTTTTGACAAACGGGAAGTGATGATTGCGGTCCGCGATGGAGTCAAGCTGCACACCGAAATCTACACCCCGAAAAGCTTCACAACGGCACTTCCCATTATTTTTGAACGAACCCCCTACGGCATTTCGGCTCCCGACAAGGGCTACAGCCCGTCGCTTTACCGGTACTCCGACATGTTCGCCGAAGGCTACATTTTTGTGTTTCAAGATATTCGCGGCCGCTATGGTTCGGAAGGCAAATTCGTCATGCTCCGTCCGATTCATGACCCCAGCGACCCGCAGGGCACCGACGAAAGCAGCGACGCGTATGACACGATCGACTGGCTGGTGAAAAATGTTCCACACAACAATGGCCGGGTGGGAATGGATGGCACTTCCTACGACGGTTTTCTCGTCACCATGGGCATGATCAATCCGCATCCCGCGCTCAAAGCCGCGTCCGAACAGGCTTGCATGGGCGATGTTTTCCTCGGTGACGATTTTTTTCACAACGGGGCATTTCGCCTCAGCTACGGTTTTGAATACACCGCGCTTCTTGAAAGCTCGAGCGAAAATTTCAGCTTCCAGTTTGACAGTTTCGATCTCTACGACTGGTATCTGCGTCTCGGCGCGCTGTCGAATGTGAACAAGAAATATTTTCATGGGAAAATCCCCACTTGGAACGAATTCGTGGCGCACAACAGCTATGATGAATTTTGGAAGCGCCACGCGGTGGCTTACGGATTGCGGGACGCCACCGTGCCGAACCTCAATGTCGCCGGTTTCTGGGATCAGGAAGATTTCTACGGGCCGGTCGCCACGTACGCCAATCTCGAAAAATCCGACAAGAAAAACCTCAACTACATCGTCATCGGCCCCTGGAATCACGGAGGCTGGGGCCACGGAAAAGGTGAGGCACTCGGGGCCATTCCCTTTGGCAGCGACACTTCGCTTTATTTCCGTCAAAAAGTGGAAGCCCCGTGGTTTGCATACTGGCTCAAGGACCAGGGCGCGCTCCCTCTGAAAGAAGCGCTGGTATTTCAGAGCGGCAGCGATACCTGGACCGCGTTTGATTCCTGGCCGCCGCGCGCCGCCGAAACTCAACATCTATACTTCCACGAGAACGGACGACTCGATTTCACTGCGCCGCAATCGGATTCCGCGGAGCCTTTCGATTCCTACCAGAGCGATCCCGCGCATCCGGTCCCGTATCGCAGCCGTCCGATTGACATGACCTATCCGCAGGATCATCCCGGCAGCTGGTACACCTGGCTTGTGCAGGACCAGCGTTTCGTCGATCAGCGTTCCGACGTTGCTACCTGGCAAACCGCGGATCTGACCGAAGATGTAACTCTGGCCGGGCAGGTCACCGCCAAGCTTTTTGCTTCAACCACCGGCAGCGACAGCGACTGGATTGTGAAACTCATCGACGTCTATCCGCAAAAATATCCTGACAACTGGAAACTATCCGGATACGAACTGATGATCTCGGATGAAATATTCCGCGGACGCTTCCGCAACTCCTTTGCCAAGCCTGAAGCCATCAAAGCGAACGAAGTCACACCCTATTCCATCGATCTGCACACCCAGAATCACGTTTTCAGAAAGGGCCATCGCATCATGGTCCAGGTGCAAAGCAGCTGGTTTCCTGTTTACGATCGCAATCCGCAGAAATTTCTTCCTAACATTTTTGAAGCAAAGGACGAGGACTACCAAAAGGCCACACAGAAGATTTATCGTTCGAAACAATTTCCATCGAGCGTCGAGCTGTCCATTCTTCCCGCCGGCCGAACCGGCTTGACCAACTAAAGCGCCGTCATCGCGTGGCTATTGAGGTTTGGCAGTGGCGGCCGCGGGCGGCCTGCCCGTCCGCCGTTTCCCCGGCAAGTCCCGCAGATGAATAATGGCCGCAGCGCCAATAGAGCGAACCTCATCCCGTTCATCGTCGAGCGAAGCCAGAATCTTCCCGACGACGGACTTATCTCCGCGTTCTGAAAGCGCTTGGAGCGCGGCCGCCCGCACAATCCAGCTTTTATCGGCGGCGGCACCAGTCAGCGCCTCGCCTGTCGATGGATCGGGGTCCTGCGCCAGCCGCCGCGCGGCCACGCCGCGAACCGTGGCTACATCATCGCCAGTTTTCATAACCGTTTTCACCACCCCGTAGCCCAATCCCCCGAACGGCACGAACGAAATACCTTCTTCCAGGCCCATTTGCGCCATTTTTTTCGGGTCGTGCAGAATCTTCATTTGTTCTTTGATCAGACCCTGGTTCGTTTTTTTGTTGCCCGTCAGGACCGCGTAATAGACGTCATAGCCCGCGTCATTTTTTAGAATTAAAAGGGAATTTGCCGCAGCAAGCACCACCGCTGGTTCGGCATCGTCGAGCGACTTCTCCAAGGCTTCCTGGGCGTGCCGCGCGTGCATCGCGCCTAGCGACGTCACCGCAGCCATCCGAACATTCGCCCTTTCATCCTTGAGCGCCTGCAAGGCAGCTTTCTCTGCATCGGCGTTAGCCGCCAGCAAGCCCAGCGCATTCACCGCTTTCGCCCGTTTTTCCGCACTCTCATCGGTTAGTCCGTCCTTTAACACGCTCCACGATTTTTCCCTGGGAGGTTGCGGTTTCTCGACCTTGACAGGCGCTTGCCCGGCAGTCGGAGTTTGCGTTGGTGTTGGCCCGGCTGGTTTTTCTTGCGCTGCAGGAGCCTGTTTGGCGGGTTCATTGGGCGTTTGC
>DATHFT010000065.1:0-3386 GCA_035317965.1 Saccharimonadales bacterium (SeqCode)
ACCCGCTGCCCGCCCGCCGCGTCTGGGTTGCGCGCCAAGCGGTACCGCGACCAGCGCGAACACCAGACACGCGACCGGGAATGTGAATCGCCTATAAAGTTCTACTCGAGCTTCCCGCCACGCCGGCGTATTGTCCTTCCACAAATCCTTTAAGGAGCGCTCGGGATTGCTCAACTGGCGCACTTGCGTGGGCAGCAATTCGTTCACTTCAATGGGCCAGTCGCTCTGGCCAAAGGCCGTCACGGAATAGCGATTGGGATCTTCCCGGGAAAATTCATGCGTGGTTCCGCCCTTCAAGTGAAGCTCTAACTTGCCGAGCTTCGGCTCGGCAATTACAATCGCATTCTCTGCGAGTGTCAGCTGCGCGCCGCTTTCTCCTCCGGTCTCCGCGAGGAAGACCCCATGCCATTGCGTACCGCTGGCTGAAACGTCGTTGATGTAAAGAACCAGATGAGGAAAGCGCTCATCGAAAACCCGCGGTTGCAACTGAAAGGATATCTGCGAAGAGATTAAATCATTCTGCAGGTTGCGGAAGGTGTGCACCGCGGCCGGTCCCAACCACAGGGTCATCCCGAGGGTCACCAGCACCCCCGCGAACGCCAATGCGCCAACCGGCAGCAGGATACGTCGCCGGCCAACTCCGAGGGCAGTGAGCGCGATAATTTCGCTGTCAGCGGCCATGCGCCCCAGGCCGAGCAGTACCCCGACCAGGATGCCCATGGGGATTGTGAAGGTGAGGGTTTGCGGCAGAAGGCAAAGAAACAGTGTAAAAATCTGGGAGCCGGAACCCGAGTGCCGTACAAACAACTCCATTAAGCGAACGAGCTGCGGCACAAAGAGTACGAACGTAAAGACGACAAGTCCGAGAAGTGTGTGACGAAAGACTTCACGAACAATATAGCGATCGAGGATACGCATGGCGCGAACGGTGAGTGTAACATGGTCATAGCACTGAAACGGGGAAGACAGAAGCGATGAATCGAGTGAATTTGGTGGTGTTATGGCACATGCATCAGCCGCAATACCGGGATCCGGAAAGTGGGCGCTACGTTCTGCCGTGGACGCGTCTGCATGCCCTCAAGGACTACTGGGGCATGGTCAAGGTTCTCGAGGAATTCCCGAATTTTCACGCGACATTCAATTTAGTGCCTTCGCTCGGAATGCAGCTGGAGGAATACGCCAGCGGGAATTTCAACGAACCTTGGTTTGATCTCGCGTTCAAGAAAGCGGATGAACTCACGCGCGAAGACAAATCTGAAATCCTGGGCCGCGCCTTTCAGGTGAACCAGGAACGGCTCATGGCCCGGTGGCCCCGCTTCGTGGAGCTTCATGAATGGGCGCAACCCGCCGGCGGCGCGCAGGCGCTGGTCACTTTCACTCCGCGCGACTGGCGGGACCTGCAAGTACTTTCCCAACTCGCCTGGATGGAAGAACTGTGGATAGCCAAGGACGAGGTCGTCAGCCGCCTGTCCAACAAAGGCAAAGATTATTCAGAGAGCGACAAGCACGATCTGAAAGAAAAGCAATTGCAGTTCCTGCGTTTGGTTCTTCCGATTTACCGCGAGGCGGCCGGCCGCGGCCAAATCGAAATCAGCACCACGCCTTTTTACCATCCGATCCTTCCGCTGATCTGCGATTCCGACATTGCCCGCGTCGCCAATCCAGGCACGCCGTTGCCGCGCCGCGCCTACCGGCGGCCGGAAGATGCGCGCGCCCAATTGCGCCGCGCCCGCGAATATCACGAACGCGTATTTGGCGTGAAGCCATCTGGGCTTTGGCCATCAGAGGGTTCGGTCTCGGATCAAACACTAGCCATCGCCGCCGAAGAAGGTTTCCAGTGGTTTGGCACCGACGAAGGCGTGTTAGGAAGAACGCTGAATGTCGGTTTTTTTCGCGATTCAAATGGTGTCCCCGCCAATGCGGAACGCCTGTACAAACCGTGGCGCGTGCAAATGGGCAACAACGGAATAACGGGACTTTTTCGCGACCACCACATTTCCGACCTGATCGGTTTTGTCTACAGCCGGATGGACCCCAAAGCCGCGGCGGCGGATCTTCACGGAAAACTCCGTCATCTTGGCGAACAGGTTCGCGGTTCGCAGCCGCTCACTATTTGTCTGTTCCTGGACGGGGAAAACGCATGGGAGTATTACCCCAACAATGGACGAGAATTCCTGCGCGACTTCTACGGCAGGATTCAAAGCGATCAGGATTTTCGCGCGCTCACTGCGAAGGAAGCTATTGCCGCTGCCGGTGAAATTCCTTCGACCGGAGGGATTTTCCCGGCTTCCTGGATTAATGCCAATTTTGATGTCTGGATTGGCGACCAGGAAGATGTGGCAGCGTGGGAACTCCTGTGGGACGCCCGCGAAATGTACGCGCGTTGCGTGGACGCCCGAACCCAGGACCGCGACGGTGCGCCTACAGAAGAAGCACTGAAACTCGCGCTGGAATCTCTGATGGCGGCCGAAGGAAGCGACTGGTGCTGGTGGTATGGGCCCGAGCACAGCACCGCGAATGACGCGGAATTCGACGCCCTGTACCGCAAACATCTCACCGCCATTTACATTGCCCTCGGGCAGGTTGCTCCTGAAGAGTTGGCCAAGCCCATCAAACGCAAACCCGAACAGGCTGTGCAGATCGCTCCGACGTCTTTGTTACAGGTCAAAATTGACGGGCACGACTCCTCCTACTTTGAATGGCTGGGCGCAGGACTGTATTCCCCTGAACGGCGGGGCGGGGCCATGCACGGCAGAGTGTTCTACCTTCACGAACTGCGGTATGGCTTTGAAGAGGACCGGCTGTGCATTCGCGTGGATGCGTTTGCCGGGGCCCTAGCAGAGCTCGAAGATCCGGAATTTCGCATCACCATTGGCGGAGCCGAAGAAACGACACTGGTCGTGAATCTCAAACGCGGAATTCTTGACGGTTTTGGGGTAGAGCGCGAACGGGTCTGCCTGCTGAATCCTTACGGAGTCGCCGAAGTGGCTTTTGACCGCCTGCTCGAAACGGCCATCCGGAAAGACCAACTGGATCTCAAGGGGCAAACGCAATTGCGGCTCGGCGTGGCCCTTTGGCATGCGGGACTGCCGGTGGACGTTTTGCCGGCAGTGGGTTTTCTCACTGTGAATCTTGGGGAAGACAATTTCGCGTGGCAATTCGAATGAGTCCGGCGGTGGCCGGCCGGTAAAACTTCCTGCGCCGCGCTCCTCTTTGCTAAAACAGCTTGACCACCAGATCCTGCGGCTGGTCTCCGACAGGAATCATCGTCAATAAACTTTGGCTATCCGAGCGCACGCGGATCACGGTGAGATCACCCGATCCCTGATTCACGGCAAGCAGCAGACTGGGGTTTTCGCCGGGGTCCAGGGCCAGAGCTGTTGGCG
>DATHFT010000066.1:0-11356 GCA_035317965.1 Saccharimonadales bacterium (SeqCode)
AAATTGAAACTGTTTCGGATCCTGCTCCGGCCCCTGCAAAATGTTCACTTCGCTCACAGCCTTTGGAGTAAAAATCAGCGCCGCCTGGATTGCCGTCATCCGGTCCTTCGGCGTGTAGAACTGTTTCTCTACCTTGTTATCGGCTGGCTGGGGGGGCTCCTGGGCCTGGGCAGAGGAGGCACCCCCCGAGACCAGGCAGAGAGTGAGCAGCAGCATGGCGCTGCCGGCCATTTTCAGTTGGACGCGATGACTCGCGGTCGCTTGAATGATTTTCGGCAATTGCTGTGTTTCTGGACCGGGGCTCATGGGATTCTCCTCGTACGCGCCGCTCAACTCTACTGGAGATGGTGCCGTTTTCCGCCGATTCGTTTCTCGGTGTGCCCATTCTACCGCTCATTGCCCGTTGCGCCTAAGGTTGCACCGCAACCCATCTCAAGGTACATTGAGGCCCGCCGTCATTCAGTTGAACCTCGTTTCCGCAGCCCGGACATGATCGGAGAGCTTGGGTGGCATCACACCTGTTCCGCTGTAAAGGCATCGACCAGCTAATCGCAGATTGTGAAGGCGCAGAAGTTAAACTAAAAAAGTCGCTTGGGTGGCTGAGCCTCACAGCGCTGGGTATCGGCGCGGTCATCGGTTCCGGCATCTTTACCATTGTCGGCACCGCCATTGCCGGCCAAAAGCTGCAAGCCTCCTCCATCCTCAACGCGCCGCTGCTTGAATACCTGATCAATCATTCGGCATCGTTCGGCCGCCCCGGCGCCGGACCCGCCATCGCGCTGTCCTTCGTGCTCGTCGCCATCGTGTGCGGATTCGCCTCGGTCTGTTATGCCGAACTGGCGGCGATGATTCCCATCGCCGGCAGCGCTTACACCTACACGTACGCCACCATGGGGGAACTGATCGCCTGGATCATCGGCTGGGATCTGATTCTTGAGTACGCGGTCAGCAACATGGCCGTCAGCGTTGGCTTCTCGGCCCACATGGTCGACCTGCTGGACTGGTTCGGTCTGCATCCCAATCCGCGCTGGATTTCACCAGCCTATCTTCCGAGCGGCCTGTCGGATTTGCAAGGCCACATGCTGTACGGGCCCGGCTGGCACTTCGGCTTCAACTGGCCGGCCTTCATCATCGTGATGCTGCTCACCATCATCCTGGTCCGCGGCATCCGGGAATCCGCCAAAGCCAACAACATCATGGTGCTGCTTAAGATTGTGGCCATCCTGGTCTTTGTCGGCTTTGCTTCGCGTTTGATTCATCCATCGAACTGGCATCCGTTCGCCCCCAACGGCTGGCCCGGTATTCTCACCGGCGGCTCCATTGTGTTCTTCACCTACATCGGATTTGATTCCGTTTCAACCGCGGCCGAAGAGTGCGAACGCCCGCAACGGGACCTGCCCATAGGCATCATCGCCACGCTGGTTGTCTGCACGGTTCTCTACATTGCCGTCGTCGTCGTGTTGACCGGCATCGTCAAATGGGACACCTTGGTTGACAACGCGGCGCCCGTTGTAAACACGCTCAAGAAATTCGATTTGCCCAAAGTGCGCCTGGTGGTGCTCATCGGTGCGCTTACCGGAATGATCTCCTCCCTGCTGGTTTTCCAATTGGGACAAGCGCGCGTGTGGTATGCCATGTCCCGCGACGGGCTTTTCCCCAAAATTTTCAGCCGCGTTCACACCCGCTTTCAAACGCCAGACTTTTCCACCTGGATGGCCGGACTGGTCGTCGGCATTCCGGCCGGACTTCTCGACATCGGCACGCTGGCTGACCTTTCAAACATCGGAACGCTGTTCGCTTTTGCGCTGGTCGCCACCGGCGTGCTCATCCTGCGTTACCGCGAGCCGAACCGCCACCGCGCTTTTCGCGCACCGGGCGGACCCATCGCCCCCGTCATTACGATCCTGACCTGCCTGCTGCTGATGGCCGGCCTGCCCATCATGAACTGGCTGCGCTTCTTCAGCTGGCTCGCCCTGGGTCTGGTGCTTTACTATTTTTATGGAAGAAAGCACAGTACACTGAGAGCAGCAAATAGGTCCTAAGAGGAATCGCGGAATGCGGCGGGCGCTTTCCAACATAGTGCAGAAGCGAACTGTATTTTCCCTAACGGTGATCGCGCTGCTGGTCGCGTTCCCGCACAGCGCTCGCGCCTGGGGACGCAACGCCAACAAACTGGTCATCAACAAAGCCATCGACACGCTGCCCCCCGACATACGCGACTTTTTCGAATCCAACCGGGCAACTCTGATTCAGCACGTAACCGATCCGCTCGACGCGCTCGCCACCGTGCCCTCCGAGAAACACAATCATTTCCTGTTTCTCGATAAATATGGCCGCTTCCCGTTTGAAGCTTTGCCGCGCAACTACAAAGCCGCGGTCTCCAAATACGGCAAATCCAAGTTGGAGTCCAACGGCCTTCTGCCGTGGCAAATTGGCGTGTACAGCGCGAAACTCACCGAAGCAATGAAGGCTGGCAAGTGGGACGAAGCCCGCCTGGACGCCGCCATTCTCGCGAATTACGTCACCCAGGCCCACGACCCTTTCAGCACGACCGATGACTTCGACGGAAAAATTAGTGGCCAGCTCGGAGTCAATGAGCGATTCGGCTCAACCCTCATCGACCGCTACTCGTCTTTTTTCCCGATGCGCCCGAACGACGCCACCTATATTCCGGATCCGACGGACTATGCCTTCGATACCTGCCTGTCGGCCCACAGTTGGCTGGAAAATATTCTGGTTGCCGACCGCAATGCCCGCCGCGGCCTGAACGCCTACAACGACATCTACTACGATCGTTTCTACAACCAGTCGGCGGCTATCCTGATTCGTCAGCTCTCTGACGCTGCGACCGATGTCGGCTCGTACTGGCTCACTTCCTGGACCAACGCGGGCAAGCCTCCGCTGCCGCGCTGATTCGTCGCGAATGCCAGTCACTCCCGTCGCCCAGCACATCGCCTCCCTGCCAAAAGCGGAGTTGCATCTCCACCTGGAAGGCTCGATACACCCCGCGACCGTGAGCGCGCTCACCGTACGGCGCGGAGCGCCTCTCGGCGAAGAGCAGGTTCGCCAGCGTTACACCTACAGCAATTTCCTGAGCTTCCTGGAAACCTTCAAATGGATCACGTCCCTGCTTGTCGAGCCCCGCGACTACGCGCTTATCACTGAGGATCTTGCTGAACATCTCCTCTCGCAGAATGTCGTCTACGCCGAAGTCACGCTGTCCATCGGGGTGATGCTTTTCCGCAAACAAGATCCGCAAGCCAATTTTGCAGCCATACGGGAAGCCGCCGAGCCCTTCAAATCCCGGGGCTTGAACCTGAAATGGATTTTTGACGCCGTCCGCCACTTCGGCGTGGACGCCGCCATGCGCGTCGTCGATTCTGCCCGCGCCTGCGCGTGCCCGGATCTGGTGGCCTTCGGCATGGGCGGCGACGAATTGAGCGTTGCCACGGCCGACTTTGCTCCGGTCTATGAACGCGCCACCGCGGTCGGTCTTCATCGCCTCATCCACGCCGGCGAAGTCGGGGGTCCTGAAAAAATCCGCGAAGCCATCGAAGTTCTGGGCGTTGAACGCATCGGCCACGGCATCGCCGCCATCCGCGACCCCGCGCTGATGGACCTGCTCGCCGAACGCCAGATCCCTCTTGAAATCTGCCCAGAAAGTAACATCCTCACGGGAGCACTGGGCCGCCAGCTGGGCCTGCCCGAGGCCACGATCGAGCAACACCCGCTTCCAAAATTATTCCGTCACGGAATCCCGGTGGTCCTGTCAACCGACGACCCCACCATGTTCCACACCACGCTCGGCCACGAATACGAAAACGCCGCCCGCATGGGCCTCTCCGAACGAGAACTTCTTCGCTTGGTGGCCATGAGTTTTCGCCATGCATTTTCGCTGGGAGGAACTTCGGCCGCAACCTGAGGGTCCCGGGTTAAACAGCTCGACGGCCGATGCTATACTCATTTTATGAAAGCACATGTCTGGGTCATGCCCAAACGCACCGTTCTCGATCCGCAGGGCCAAACCATCCACCACGCCCTCTCTGGACTCGGCTACGCCGAGGTTCAGGACGTCCGCCAGGGCAAGTTTTTCGTCTTGAACCTGGATGGCTGGAACCGCGACGAGGCCGCACGGCAGCTCGAGCGAATCTCCCGCGAAGTGTTGACCAATCCGGTGATTGAAGAATATCGCTTCGAAATCGTCGACTAATTTCCCAGTATCATGGATTGTCCATGCTGCTGCGAAACTTCACCCCGCGCTCCGTTCCGAGGGCCCTCGTCATCCTGGCGCTTTCCTGTATGACCCTGGCGACTTCCGGCTGCCATGATCCGAGCCGCCATACCACGGACGCTACTCTTCGGCCCATCGACGACATGCTCAATATTGACCTGCCCAAGGGCACGACCAAGGAAAAGGTCGTTCTATACCTGACATCGCGCGGATTCGAACCGGACGCGCTGCTCGATCGCAATGGCCTCGTCGCGACCATCTCGCACGTCGATACACAAACTCTCCAGCCATCGGCCGCCGAAGTCACTTTCCTGTTCGATTCCGGCAACAACTTGATCTCCTATGAATTGCATTCCGCTTCCAATGTTCGGCCCATGCACTGACAGGAGTTTGAAACATTCGCCTGGCCTAAGCCGGATTCGCGCCGAAGACCATGCTAGGCTTGAAATCTAGACTCTCAGGAGATGCCTCTCCATGTGTGGAATTGTCGGTTATATCGGACCGAAAAAAGTTGTTCCCGTCATTATCGAAGGCCTTCGCAAGCTCGAATACCGGGGTTACGACTCGGCAGGAATCGCCGTGGTTACCACGGACGGCAAGCTTGAAATTCGCCGCGCCTCCGG
The DNA here is from genome assembly GCA_035317965.1 of Saccharimonadales bacterium (SeqCode). Taxonomy (GTDB): domain Bacteria; phylum Acidobacteriota; class Terriglobia; order Acidiferrales; family UBA7541; genus Acidiferrum. Next base: position 4,855 of record DATHFT010000066.1, read on the forward strand.
CAAGCTGCGCAACCTGGAAGAAGTCATCGCCAAATCGCCCATCGATGGCACCTACGGCATCGGCCACACCCGCTGGGCCACCCATGGACGACCGACGGAGGAAAACGCCCATCCCCACCGTGATTGCAGCGGCAACATCGTCGTCGTGCACAACGGCATCATTGAAAACTATTTGGAACTCAAAGAGCGGCTGCAACGGGAAGGTCACAAGTTCGTTACCGAAACCGACACCGAAGTTGTCGCACACCTGGTTGAAAAACATGCAAAAGACGGCGGTCCGCTCGAAGACGCGGTCCGCAAAACTCTCAAAGATCTGCGCGGAATTTATGCGCTGGTCTTCCTTTCCGCCAAAGACCCGCAAAAAATTGTGGCCGCCAGACTCGGCCCTCCATCTGTCATCGGCCTCGGCGACGGCGAATATTTCGTAGCCAGCGACATCCCCGCCCTTCTCGCCCACACCCGCAAAATGTTTTTTCTTGCCGATGGGGACATTGCGGTTCTCACGGCCAGCGGCGTACGGGTCATGGATCATGACGGCAAGACCGTTGAGCGCGTCCCGCACCATGTGGCCTGGGATCCCATCATGGCCGAAAAGGGCGGCTACAAACATTTCATGCTCAAGGAAATCTTTGAGCAGCCCCGAGCCGTTCGCGACACCATGCTCGGCCGCATTTCACAGGACACCGGACGAGTCTTCCTCGACGAAATGCAAATCACCGAGGAAATGTTCCGCCAGTTCACCGACGTCCGCATTGTCGCCTGCGGCACCAGCTGGCATGCCGGACTCGCCGCAAAGTTCATGATCGAGCGCCTGGCCCGCCTCCCGGTCGAAGTCGACTATGGCAGCGAATTCCGCTATCGCGACCCGATTCTCGATTCGAGGACGCTCACCGTTTGTATCAGCCAGTCCGGGGAAACGGCCGACACGCTTGCCGGCCAACGCGAAGCAAAACTGAAAGGCTCGCCGACTCTGGCCATCTGCAACGTCATGGGCTCCATGATCACCCGCGAAGCCATGGGCACCATTCCCACGCACGCCGGGCCGGAAATCGGTGTCGCGTCCACCAAGGCTTTCACCGCGCAACTCACTGCGCTGCTCCTGCTGGCTTCCTATCTCGGCCAAGTCCGCGGAAAGCTTGCCGCCGACGCCGCCCGCACCTTGATGCAGGAATTCACGCGCATCCCGCATAAGATCGAGATGATTCTGCAAACCGACGAAACCGGCCTGTATGAAAATCTGGCCCGGCAATTTTTCCGGCAATCCGATTTTCTCTATCTCGGCCGCGGCATTCACTATCCCATCGCACTTGAAGGCGCGCTCAAGCTCAAGGAAATTTCCTATATCCACGCCGAAGGCTATCCGGCCGGTGAAATGAAGCACGGTCCGAACGCCCTGATCGACGAAAACCTGCCGGTCGTAGTCCTGGCAACCCGCGACGACACCGACCCCGACTCCGTCACGCGTTACGAAAAAAGCGTCTCCAATATCCAGGAAGTCAAAGCCCGCGACGGCATCGTCATCTCCATCGTCACGCAAAACGATCACCTCGCCAAGGCCGCCAGCGATCACATCATCGAACTACCTCCCGCCCCCGAACTCTTGTCTCCGCTTCTTGAAATCATTCCGCTGCAGCTTCTGGCCTATCACATTGCGGTCCGCCGCGGCTGCGACGTCGACCAGCCGCGCAACCTGGCCAAATCGGTCACCGTTGAATAATCCGCGCCGTCCGATTACTTGACGGCCGAGCCGACCTTTCCGCTAAAATGAACTCATGTCCGGTACTCGTCGCACCAGCCTGATCGCACTCGCCTCGTTGTTGGCCCTGTCGCTCCCCCTCGTCGCGCAAAACACCGCAACCCTCCGTGAAATCCGCGCCGAAGGAATGAAAACACTCACCGAGCCGCAAATCGCCTCCTTAAGCGAACTCACGTCGGGTTCCCAGGTCGGCAAGCCCGATCTGCAGTCCGCCGCCGACAAACTCGTCAAGTCCGGCCTTTTCTCCAGAGTCAGCTATAACTTCAAAACGCAACCGGAAGGCGTCATTCTCACGTTTCACGTCGAGGAATCGCCGCGCGTCCCGGCTTATTTCGACAACATCCCCTGGTTTGCCGAAAGTGAACTCAGCGAAGCGATCCGCAAGAAGCTGCCCTTTTATGACGGCCATTTACCGGAAGCCGGCGCGGTCGTTGAGCAAGCCGCCCAGGCCGTCGAGGAGTTGCTGGCCTCGCACGGACTCGGAGCGAAGCTCGAGCATCAGCTCGCGGCAAGTCCCATGGGTGAAGGCAACGTCCAGCAATTTCGGATCGAAGGCGCGGCCTTGAAAATCGCCAGAATTGACTTTAGCGATGCGACGCTCGGCTCTTCCCACGTCATCCAGCAGCATCTGTCGGAAATCGTCGGCAAACCCTATTCGCGCATGACCATCGATCTGTTCCTGTCCGAGCAGGTTCGTCCTGTTTTTCTCCAGCAGGGGTTTCTCCGTGCCAAGCTCGGGCCGCCTGAAGTACGACTCACGGGAAATCCCAATCAAAAACTGCCGGAGCAGATTCCTGTTTTCGTTCCGGTCGCTGCTGGTCCTGTCTATCACTGGACGGATCCGCACTGGTCCGGCAATAGCCTGCTATCCAGCATTACCCTGACGCAGCAGGTGGGACTGAAACCCGGTGACGTCGCCGATGGCATGCAAGTCGAAGCCGCCTGGGAGCGCATCCAAGAGGAATACGCGCATCGCGGTTATATCGATGCCAAGGTTGATCCCCGGCCTACTTTCGATGACGCGGCGCATACCATCACCTACTCCGTCAAAATCGAAGAAGGTTCGCAATATAAGTTTGGCTCGCTGGTTATCACTGGTCTTTCGGTGGCAGGCGAACGGCATTTGCGCGAAGCCTGGGCCGTGCAACCAGGTGAAGTTTTCGACAAACTGAAATTTGAACAGTTCCTCACCATGCTGCAAGCTCATCCCGAACAGGTTTTCAAGGGCCTCCCCGTGCACTTTGAAAGCATCGGGCACTGGCTCCAGAACGATGCCAGCAAGAAAACAGTCGAAGTCCTCCTCGACTTCAAATAGCCTTCCCGCTCAGTAAAAGGGGCGCGTTTGTTTCGCGCTCTTGCTCCTGACGCGCCCCATGAATTTGCTCTGGAATGGGCTGCTCGTGGGTTGCCGTCGCGGACGCTCTGGCCTGGGTCTTCCGGGCGGGTCTCCGGCCAAGCCGCCGAACTATTTCCGTCGCCGCACCCGTGCGCTATACTTCCCTTGGTAATGTGCGCATTAATCCAAATTCGGCCGCAGGGCCAGGATCCGGCTTCGGTCCACGAAAAAGAGGCTGGTCTTTTCGCCGAACTCGCCCAATTCCGCTCCATCATCGTCGCTCTTTCCGGGGGCACCGATTCCGCCTACCTCGCCTGGGCCGCACACAAAGTTCTGGGCGCAAACGCTCTCTCGGTCACCGCACTTTCTCCGAGCTATTCCGCCCATGATCGCGCGCACGTCGAACGCTTCATCCAGGCCACCAAGGTCCGCCACGAATTCGTTGATACGCACGAGATGGACAACGCCAGCTACCGCGCCAACGGCGCCAACCGCTGCTACTTCTGCAAAGACGAGCTCTTTTCCGTGCTCGACGCACTCGCCGCCGAACGCAACTTCTCAGCCGTAACCTACGGCGTGAACGCGGACGACACTCTGGACTTTCGTCCCGGGCACCGCGCCGCCACCGAACACCAAGTCCTCGCCCCGCTTCTCGATGCCGGCCTCCACAAGGCTGAAATTCGCGAACTCTCGCAACGTGCCGGACTCCCCACTTGGGATCGCCCGGCTTCGGCCTGTCTCAGCTCCCGCCTCCCGTATGGCACGGAAGTAACGCCGGAACGCCTCTCCCTTGTCGAACGCGGCGAAGCGGCCCTCCGTGAACTGGGCTTCCGGCAATTTCGCGTCCGGCTTCACGACCAACTTGCTCGCGTGGAAATCTCCCCGGAAGAAATGCCCCGCGCTCTTTCACCCGACATGGCGGCGACCATTTCCCGGCATCTCAAAGCCGCAGGCTTCACCTTCGTCGCACTCGATCTTGAAGGGTACCGCCAGGGGGCGCTGAACGAGGTTTTACCAGCAGGAGGACCTGCAAAAATCTCTTCGGGAACATAGCCTGCTGTTTTTGCGTATCCATAGGCAGAATGCGCTAGGAGTGCCAGAACTCATGCCGCCAGGAATCGTGCCGGAGGAAGCATGACTCGTCTCAGCCGTGTGGCTTTACTGCTGGTCCTGCTCGGGCCGCCCTTGCTGCTCCCCGGCTGCAGTTCCGGTCCTTCGATAGCCAAAGAGTTTGATCGCGACTTCACAGTCTCCGGCCCGGTTCGCCTGGAGATCTCAAACGCCTCGGGCGACGTACAAATCACCGGCAGCGCGGACGGTAAAGTTCATGTGCATGGCACTGTGCGCTCGGCCGGCATGCACTTCGGTGACGCGCAAAAAGCCGTCACCGAGGCTGCCGCTCATCCTCCCGTCGAACTGAAAGCCGACACCGTCCGTATCGGCAAAGACGTCGTCCGCCTCCACAATGTCTCCGTGGTCTACAAGATCGAAGTCCCCCGCAACACCGAAGTTACGGCTTCTGTCGCCTCTGGCTCGCCAACGGTTTCAGATGTCATCGGCCCGGTAAGAATCGATACCGCTTCCGGCTCCATTCATGTGGACAAGGTGCAAAAAAGCGTCCAAGCCAGCACGGCCAGCGGCTCGGTTGAAGTCTCGAACACGGACGATGATGTCCGCGCCACCACGGCGAGCGGAAACATCACGACGGCCAACACCCGGGGCGACGTGCGCGCCACCACGCTCAGCGGAAAAATCAGCGTCGGCAATCCTGGAGGCCGTGTTGAAGCGTCCAACGCCAGCGGCTCGATCGACATTCAAGGAGCCGCCAACGACGTCAAGGCGCAGGTGGCCTCGGGCCACATTCGTGTTGCGGGAAACCCCAGCGCCAACGGCTATTGGGATATTCAGACCGCGTCGGGAAACGTGGAGGTTTCTGTTCCGGCGGGCTCTAACTTTCACCTGTCGGCATCGAACACGTCCGGTGAAATCAGCGCCGACATTCCCGTGGTCATCGAAGAGCAAGGTAAACACACACTGCGCGCCCATGTAGGCGACGGCGGGGGCCGCGTCGAAATCCATACGGTTTCCGGCAAAATACATTTCCGCAGCTCCAACTAAATTTCTACGCCGGCCCGCCATGGTCGCGGCCCACCCCCGTTCCGCTGTCGCTCGCTTGCGGTGGTCTGGGCCTCCGCTGCTGCGCCGGCCGTTCAAGGGTCCGCCTTCCGGGCGGCCGGCGCGTGTTCGGAATCTGGTTTTCTTCCCAATCGCGCCGCGCATTTCTCCCGCAAACCCATTAAACTAACGGGGTGAGGCCGCACGTCCACTCTTGCCTGAAATCTGTCGCTCTTCTCGTTTTGAGTTTTGCAGGCCATCCGTGCGCCGCCCAGTCCGAGCCGGCTGCAAAAACGCCCACGGCCAAGCAAACGGCTCCGGAAAAGCAGCCCACCCCTGAAGCCGAACTCCGCAAACTGATTGAATCGGCCGACAACGATCGCGCGGCCCTGGTCCGCAATCTTGAAACCTATCTCAAGAAATATCCCGACTCGTCCCAGCGCCCACAGATTTACCGCGCCCTTGTTGAAGCTGCTCTGCAACTCCGGGAAAGCGCGAAAGCAGCCGACTACGCCGAACGCGTCGTCGCACTCACTCCAGAAGACATGTCCATGACGCTTATGGCGATCCAGCTTCTGGAAAGGAGCGGCGACGAAGCCGGGCTGCGCCGCGCCGTCAGTTACTCGACACGCGTTCTTGATTTCTTAAACCGGGACTCGCAGGAAGAAAAATCTCCGAAGGTCTCCCCGGAAGAATGGCTTGCGGGGAAAAACCGCGATCGCGCCACCATTCTTGCCTTACGCGGGCGCCTCGAAATGAAACTTCACGATAACGCTTCCGCCCAACGGGATTTCGAAGCCAGCTACGCCACTCTCCCCACGGCCTCCGCCGCCGAGCGGCTCGGCGAAATCGCCGAACTCAACCAGAAACTGGACCAGGCCATCCTGCAGTACGCGCGCGCCTTTTCGCTCGCCGACACCAACGAAGGCGGCTCCGGGCGGCGCGAACTCCGGCAAAAGCTCGGGAACACCTGGCGCCTGGCTCACGGTTCAGAGAACGCTCTCGGAAATTATATTCTGCAGACCTACGACGAACTGACGCTGGCAACCACGCCTAAAATCGCGAAGAACCACAACATAAAGGAACCCTACGAGTTCGTCGTGCGCAAGGCGCCTGAAGGCAGTTCCTATCCCCTGGCCGGCAGCAAAGGGAAAATTCTGGTCCTGAGTTTTTGGGCCACCTGGTGCGGGCCCTGCCGCGCGATGGAGCCGCATTTCGCCCGGGTGGCCGCAAGCTTTGCCAACAATCCCGATACCATTTTTCTTGCGGCCAATTGTGATGAAGACGAATCGCTG
>DATHFT010000067.1:0-97397 GCA_035317965.1 Saccharimonadales bacterium (SeqCode)
CGGCTGGGCGTCCGCAGACGTGTCCGTTGCCGACGACCAAGCCCGTCATGAAATCTTCGTACTCGCCACTCGCATGGCCGGGTCCGGTGTAACCGTACGCGAATCGACTCATAACCTACGCGAACCGATCGATTCCAGGACCCGTGCTCGGCGGCCCGGCCGCACTCCTGATTCGCAGTTCCCTTCCGAGAATATCTGGCGACATCTCTTAGTGAAATGAATCTCTGTTAAATGTCACTACCAGAATAACGGATGCTAATTCCGTTTTCTGGTCGCCCGGCCATGGAGGAGATCGTGCCTTCTTCTAAACAGCGCTTCTCGCGCTTCGGTCAAACTATGCTTCGCCAACTGGCAGTCCTGGCCGTCTTGTACGCTGTTCCCGGACTTGCCACTGCCCAAGTCATCGATTTTGAATCTCTCCACGCACCCGGCAATGGCACCGGCGGACTGATACTAAAGAATCAGCTATCGGGCGAAGGCGTCCTTTTCCAAAACGCTACAGCGCTCGATTTTTCTCAGGGTATTGCGATTCCCAACTTTGCGCACTCTGGATCGGCAGCCGTCGAAATGTGCTACGCCGCCGAATTCTGCACAGGTCCGCTCGAGATCTCATTCACCACCGCGCAATCGCGTGTCAAGCTGTGGGTCGGCTATTCCTATTCTTTGGAATCCGCCCAGACCGTCGTCCTGCGCGCCTACGATTCGCTGAACCGGCGCGTGGCCACCGCTACCGCCGTCCTTGGTCCGAGTACGGCGGTGATTCCCGTTTCCACGCCGCTGCAAGTAGTCCTGCCACTGGCCAGCATCGTGAGAGTCACCGTCGGCTTTCTCGGCGCCGAGTCTACGGCCCCCACGATGTTTAACAACAGCCTTACAGTGGACGATGTCGAGTTCAATGTCCAAGGGGGGCCTCCTGTTTGTCCGTCGACCGTGCCTCCCGGCGTTACCCTGCTTTCGCCCGTCGACAACTCCATCGTTGTCAAAAACGAAGTCACCGTCGAGGCCAATCTCGCCACCGCCGATCCCAACGCTACCCTGCAGGTCACCGCGACCAGCCCGGGCGGTACCAACACGTTTGGTCCGGTCTTTGTCGCCTCCGGCCACGTCATCTTTGCCAATATAACCGGCTTGCTCACCGCCGGCGCCAATACCCTCGCGGTCGCCGCAAAGGATTGCTTCGGCACCACGTCGCGGCAAGTCACCGTCAACTACCGCGCGGACGTGAAGGAAACTCGCATCATGGTGATCGACGAAGGCAACTTCCCGGTTCCCGCCGCCGAGGTATATGCCGATGGCGTTTCTCTTGGTCGCACCAATTTTTCAGGCATCCTCACCGTCACCCCGCCTCTGTCTGACGGCACCACGCTGGTGGCCAGAAAATTTGTCGAGGAAAGCTCCACCTACCGCGGCAATCACAGTCAGGGCAGCTATCAGGACTGGAAATTCCGGGTCTACATTTCCAATATCGCAGTCGAAAACAACGGCGGCTTGACGATGTCTTCGGTCAAACTCGAGCCCGACCCGCTGGCGTTTCAGGTTTTGCGCGTGCTGAAGAAGAACACGCTCATCGGCCTGCACCTGGTCGCTTCGATCGAGTGGGACGCCTCGGCGTCGGAAATGGAAACCGTTAAGCAGAAACTCAACATCGCTTCGCGCTTCCTCTACAACGCAACCGACGGTCAGATCCTGATCGAGCAAGCCGACATCGTCGACGATTCCACATACTGGGAAGACACCGACATCCGGGTTTACGCCGATCAGTCCCTGCGGGAGAACGTCGATTGCCCCCTGGGAGGGTTTTTCGACGATAGCTTCTGGTGCAACGGAAGCTGGATTCATACCCAGATCAATTCGGCTGGAACGACCTATGCTCATGAATTCGGCCATTATGGATTCAACGTCGACGATGAGTATTCCGACGATGACGCTTCGGTGAAATGCACTCACAATCTCGACTCGGCGACCGGCGGTTTCATGAACAATGCGCCGGCCGCCTCGTGCATGATGTTCTGGCAAGAAGTAGCGGCCAAGCTGTGCTCCAGCCGCCCGGAAAATCCTCACGTCCACGGAACTGAACAGGGCGACGACAGTTGCTGGAGCTCACTCGTCGACAAGTACAAAGACGACAACGATCACCCGCGCTGGACATTGCAGACGCCGGAGACCCGTAGCTTCATTCCCGGCACGATCAATGGCAGCAATCCGCCCCTTCCTGCCTGGAATCCACGCATAGCCCTTGTCAATCAAGCGCGCCCGAATCTGTGCGCGCCCCTGCTCTTCATCGACACCCACAGCGATGGCACTCCTGCAACGCAAGACGACATCTGGCTGCATACCAATTACGGCTGGGATATTTTCCAAGGCAAGACCGACAACGCCGGGAACATTACGGCTACCGGCCTGCATGTCGGGGACCGCGTGGAGAATTACACGATCCAAGCCGCCGATTGTAGTCCGGTGGCAACTCTGGTTCCGCGGAAACGCTTCGCCAGCTCTCCGGGCTTTATGCTGGTCTCCCAGAAGACACAGGATCGGCAGCCAAGCCGTGAGCAGATCATTCCACCTCTGCGCAGTGGCGAACCGGCTGCACCGATCCATCTAACCGCTCACGATCCAAAGTTCCGGGTCTTTGCCGCACTCACTCCCGTTAAAACCGGGAAAGGCGCCGAAGTTCGTATCTGGGCGCAGACTCTGGACGGAAAGCCCATGACCCTGCAGCAGGCGCCGAGCATGCGAATAAAGCACGTTGGCCGGAGCGAGGAGATGAAAACCGCTGTGCGTTTGATTCCGCAAGCCAACGCTTATGTCGCGCCACTCGCCGGCCTCCCGCTCGACGTCGAGATCAGCATCGAAGTCGCGGCCGTCAACAGCCAGGGGCAAACCGAGCAAACCATGGCGCGCTTCGAAATGAATCGGGTCGATCCTGAGAAAAAGACCGACATCTTTTCTGCAGATGGCCAGTTACAGCTCAAGCTTCCGCCCCAGTCACTCACTCGGGGTTCGCGCATTTCCATTGGACCGGCGGAAGCGCCGCCGCCCAAACCCTCCAGCGGAGAAACCAGCGTCAGCGGCCCCTTTCGCATCGCGACCGACCACGTTGGCAAATTTGCTCATCCGGCCACACTGCGATTCCGTCTGCCGCACGAGAAGAAGGTTGCCGGCGCGGCCAGCGCCGGCCCAAAGAGTTTCCAGGTCCTTGAATACAACGAGCAGACGGGCCGATGGCTTCGCCGGGACGCGACGGTCCACCCGTTCCCTGTGGATGCCGTCACTCTCAAAATTGAAACCGCCGGAACTTTTGCGCTCATCGCCAGCAACCGACCGGCGAAGCCGGAACCGTCTCCAAAGGCCAGCTCGAAGTGACCTTGCCGGGACTTAGCAAAGGCTGCCGGCGGGGAAAGGGCTTATCGCTCGTTTGCAACCGCACCTGGCCGCGAAGCAACTTTTTCGAGGATCCGGACGGTTTCTAAGGCGCTTGCTTCACCAGCACGGCGATTTTCGCATCGCAGTTCTTTAGAAGGTGAGAAACCTTTTCCGGGACGGTAACTTCAATTCCGGAAGTGGTCATCCAGGCAGGGTTGGCAACTTTACTCCAGGTATCCAGACTCTTCTTGTACCAATCCCGTGACGCTGTCCAGTGAACCAGCTTCTCCTGGTGCCCGCGGCTGGTCTCACCGGCTCTGGCAGAAACCCCGCCCAGGCCGGTGTAGGTTTCTGCCAGAGCGTAGAGAACTTCAGAATCGCCTGGATCGGTTGCCATGAGCGGTTCGAGGATCGCTCGAATTTCGTCATATTCGGTGTGAGCCTCTGCCAGACGTCCCTGTTTTTGCAATGCCGAACTCAAGCAAATCATGGCGAATGACTGATACGTCTGAATTTTTGAATCATCTCCGCCTGCTGCGCGAACCCCCACAATAAGTGTTTTGCTTTTTCGGTACTGCTGGACCGCTTCTTCCACTCGATTTTCGCGTTCGAGGCCAACACCCAACCAGATTCCCACGATTCCCTGCAGCAGGTGGGTAATTGGCGTCTGCGCAGGCTCGGAGTCGGCGACCGCGAGTGATTTTCGAAAATATTTCAGACCCTCTTCCGGCTGGCCGTTTTGCACCAGTGCCAGCCCCAACTGGGCGGAATTGGTGATGACCGTGCGCTGCAGCATTTCATTGCCCGGCTCCGCTGCCAGGAGTTGACCGGCGGCGCGCTCGGCCATCCCGTAATAAGAGACCGCATCGGGGATTTTGCCTTGTATCAATAAAACATCACCGATCTTTCCCGTTACGGTTAGTTTGTTCACTGACATGACGAGATTGGAACCGCTGGCGTCGTGCGTCTGCATCGTATTCAAAGCATTCTGATAAAACAACAGCGCTTGGGGACGATCCGCACGCAGCAATTCGGCATTCCCGAGAGCCATATAGGCGATAGCCTCGTTGCCGTAAAGTTTCAGATTACCCGGAGCAAGTTTGAGGGCCTGGTGGGTTCGTTCCAGCGAAGTCCGCAGCTCGGCAATTCCTTCTGCGAGCGTGCCCAAGCGTCCCGAAGCTCCGTCGCCCACGTGGATCACCCCGAGAGTCACATAGCCGCGCGCATCCTGGCTGATCACTCGCAGATCCTGCGGAGAAGCAATGATTTCGCGGTCCAGGATGGCTACTCCCTTTTTACAGGACGCCAGCGCCAGCGGCAGGCTGCCCCCGTCCCCCCGTTCCAAGTCGGATAAATCCAGATAGGCCGTCGCCAGTTCGACTTGGTCCGCGCTGTTCCGGGGATTCAGCGCTGCAAGCTGTTCGCGAAGCTGCAGGGATTTTTGCAAGCTGACCAGGGCCGCCGCCGGGTCTCCCAAATTCGACGTTCCGGGTGTGCCTTGGACATCGCCGAGCCGGGCGTAACCGGCAGCCAGCTCGCGCAACAGAGCTGGATCACTGGCAGACTCTTTTGCCAGGCCGTCCAGATAGCCCAGTGACTTTTGCACAATGAGGCTGCGCGCCTTGGTAGCTCCGGGCAAATCCCGGATGGAGTCATGAATTTCGAAAATAAGGGAATTGGCCAGACTGCGGACATCATTGAAACGGGCTTCCGCCCGCAGGCCGTTCGCTTCTGCGATGCGGGCTTCTCGCAAGGTAACGCCAACACCCGAGGCGAGTATGGCCAGAACGGCAGTGGCGGCGATAACTCCGGCCTTGTGCCGCTGCATGAATTTTCCCGCGCGATAGGCGGACGTTCCCTTTCTGGCAGTAACCGGAAGTCCGCCGAGATGGTTGCGAATATCTTGCGCAAACTGTTCAACGGTGCCGTATCGTTTTACAGACTCTTTTCTGAGCGCCTTCAGCAAAATATGGTCGAGATCACCTCGCAGGCGTCGCTGCAAGCGAAGCGGTGTGAATTCCCGCACACTGCTCACCGTTTCCGCCGTAAGTTCGCGTACTTCTCCTGCCTCGAGAACGCTTTCCTTTCGCTCAACCGAAGAGCTGGGGCGTTCGGGCTCATGATTGTTTATGGCCTCTGCGAGGCTCGCCGGCGTGCGCGTAGCAACGGTGTAGGGTGACCGGCCTGTCAGCAGCTGGTACAGAATGACTCCAAGGGAATAGACATCGGTAGCCGTCGTAATCGGTTCGCCGCGAACCTGTTCAGGACTGGCATATTCAGGAGTCATGGGCTGCAGTACGGTTGGTTCGGAGGCGCCGGACGCGTCCAGCAGCTTGGCGATGCCAAAATCCAGGAGTTTTGGCACGCCTTGGGTGTCCACCAGAATGTTGTTGGGCTTTAGGTCTCGATGAATGACCAGTCTCTGGTGGGCGTATTGCACGGCGGCGCACACCTGACCAAACAATTGCAGTCTTTCGGTAACACTCAGTTTGTGAGCGTCACAATACTCGTCAACAGGTACGCCCTCGACCAGTTCCAGCACGAGATACGGTATGCCATCGTCGGTAGTGCCGCCGTCGAGAAGCCGGGCAATGTTCGGATGATCGAGGCTGGCCAAGATTTGCCGTTCGCCGCGAAAACGCTCAAGAATAAGGGCCGTGTCATAACCGCTGCGGACAAGTTTGATTGCTACTTTTTTTTCATACTGCCCATCCGCCCGGCGCGCCGAAAAAACTTCGCCCATCCCGCCGCGACCAATTTCTGCAATGACCACATACGGACCTATCCTGCGCCCCGGGACGACCGCCACGCGACGCGCGTTTTGCGTGGCCTCATTTGCGTCCATCTCCCCCATATTCAGGAACCTGCTTCCGGCCTCTTCGTGCGAGGCCAACAGCGATTCAACTTCGCTTCGTAGCTCTGAATCCTCGGCACATGCCGCAGCGAGGTAGGGGTGACGCTTCTCGGCTTCGAGTGCCAACGCGTTTTCCAGGATTCTGCCAATTTGCTCCCAGCGATCCGGAGTCATGACGATTCACCTCGGTTCATCTCGCGGAAAAGCCAAGCGCGTGCCGTCGTCCAGCTGCGTTTCACGGTTGCCGGCGAGACGCCCAAAACTTCCGAAGTATCCTCAATGGAAAGCCCGGAAAAAAATCGCAGCTCGACGATTTGGCTTTGTTGCGAATTGACTTGCGCCAGATGATTCAGAGCGTCGTCCAGGGCAAGAATATCCAGGTCTACAGACTTGGAAGGAACCAAGTCCTGATCCAGCATCAGCTTTACGGAATTTCCACCGCGCTTTGCGGCTCCATGCGCGCGCGCGTGGTCCACCAGAATCTGCCGCATAAGTCGCGCGGCAACCCCGTAAAAGTGCGTACGATCCTTCCATTCCGGCGGATTTTGCCCGACCAGGCGCACGAAAGCTTCGTGGACCAGAGCCGTACTTTGCAGGGTGTGATCGGGCCTTTCCAGGCGCAGGTAGTGCCGCGCAAGTTGCCGAAGCTCCTCGTAAACCAGGGGCATCAGGGCATCAAGAGCTTCGCGATCTCCCGAGCGCCAACGCGCGAGGAGATTCGTGACCTGCTGGGGAGCGTCACTTTGCAACAGTTTCTCCGTAAGTCGAGGGGAACGGCTAAGTGGAGCGAGCGTAAGGGTTGACGTGGCGGTTGTCAATCCGCTTCAGCCGCGTTGCGAGCCCCGTTTTTTAGGCCTTTTAGCGAGACTTGGTGCCACCGTGAGCCAAACTCGTCCCGGTTTCCGCATGTGTACAGCAAAGAGGCATTCAAAAGACCCCGCTCCGGAGTAGCGGGACTGCCGGATCTTGCTTGCGCCATAGCACGGGCGGCGGTGGAAAAAAGGGGTGTTATGGACATAAAAACGGTTCTGGTGACATTCATGATGTTCTCCGCACTGGCGTCCGATGACCTGGAGAAATCTCAGAAAAAAGCGCTTGAAGCGCAAGTCAAAGTCATGACCGCGGAAGCCCGGAATTTGCAGAAGTCCGGGCAGCTGGCGCGCGCACGCACGAAATATGCCGAGTCGCAGGCGCTCGTAGAAACCAAGGATGTGACCGAAGCCATCAAGCATTTGGATGAGGAAATTCACAAACAGGTAAAAGGTTCTTTAAACGAAGCACGCAAACTTTACGAGTTGCACAAATACAAAGAAGCCAGCATCGCTCTCGAACACAGTATGGAACTGGAAGCCTACCAGTCCGTTCTGACGTATGACCTGGCGCTCTGTTACTACCAGCTTGGAGAACGCGATAAGGCCTTGGAGTTCATGTCCAAAGCCAAGACCGCCACCATCGAACCAAAACAAAGGCAAAAACTCATGCAGCTGCTTACGTATTTTTCAACGGGAGAAAACGGAAATTCCGTTAAGGACACCGACAAAGATCGCATCGGCCGGGTCAATCATCTTGCCGATAGCATTGGTCTTGAAGCGTCGCTCGGCGACGCGGGCGGCGCAGAGGAATTGGCAATTGAAAATTCCACGGAATCCGCAGCCGCACCTCCCGAGGGCAAGGCGACGCCGGTGGCGCTCCAGACCGCCCATCCCGCTCCAGTGCATGGCGGAGCGAGCACCGGTCATCGCTCCAGCCTGTGCGATGCCTTGACTGAAATTAAGGGCGCGCTGGCGACCAGCCCTTCTGCGACCTTCAACCTGGCGAATTGCGCCGAGACCAATGCGCGCACCGCTGAAGCCGTGCGCCTCCTTGAAAAGTACCTGGAGCTGGCTCCGGGGGCGCTCGATGCCGAAGAGTCTCATACCCGCATTGCGGAGCTGAAAGCTCTGTTGACTTTGCCGGGGCAGAACGGTCTGGAAGTCCGCCGGCTGTACGCTTCCGCGTATGGAGCGCTGGCGGAACACAAATACGACGTGGCGCTAGCTGCATTCAAAAAGGCGGAAACTCTTGCCCCGGAATTTGCGCTGACGAAATGGAAACTCGGGCTGTTCTATGAAGCCCTGGGTAACGTAGATGAAGCGCGCGCGAATCTCATTCGCTATCAGGAACTGGCGCCCGCAGCGGCCGCGAAAGACAAGGCCGCCCTGCACCTCAGCACCCTCGCCGCAAAACGAACCAAATACGACGAAGAAATAGACCAAGCCGGCGACCTACTTGCCGATTTGTTTAACCGTTCTATGAACCTCACGTTCAACGGTTCTGAGAATCGCAGCGCCATGCGTGCCAAGCGCGCCCGCGTGAAAAAGAACGAGCAGAACAAAGCCAAGAACAAAGTAGGCGGATTTGCGATTCCCTTCGCCTACGCCCAACAGCAACTCGGACGGGCCAGTGAGCATCTGCAAATCGCTCTGGCGCTGTTCCCTCTTGGCGCCGAAGCTCACCAATTGCTGGGGCTGGTCTTCTTGCAAGCCAATGACGGCCATTCAGCAACGAGAAGTTTTGATGTTGTCGCCAGCCAAAGCCTGCCGGTGGCCTTCTATGCCGAAATGCGCGGCCGTAAGCAGGATCAGGCTGTGAAGTGCGAGCTGACGCACGACCGGGTGCGACTGATCTATCTCTCCTCGTACGACAAGAAAGGCAATCCGGTCGCACCCGGCAAACCGGCCGGTCAAGACGGCCTGGGAGACCTGGTGATCGACCCTTCTGCCACGCGCCCGCAAGAATTCGAATCACTGGAATTGCCTTTGAGCGAAATCAAAAAAGTAGAAACCGACAAAGGCCTTCTTAAGATAAAACTTTCCCAGCAGGAAATAACACTGGCGCCCATTTACCTGCCGAGTTTTACGCCTGTCGAAGGTCCACCCGCGCGGCGCTTCGCCAACAACTACACTCGGCTCTTTGTGCGCTATCCGGGCCTGGAGGATTCCAAGCTGGGCGCCGAAGGCATGAATGGCGGCGAAAAATTCATGATGGGATACAAAATCGCCAACGCCAGCATTGATATCGCCATGTCCGGTTTTACCCCGATAAGCGCCATCTCCAGCGTGCAGGATGCCATGACCATTGCCCGTACCATTCAGGCGGCAAAGGTATCGTTGACGGTAAGTTTTGCCACCTGGGAAAAGAGCGTGGACGATCAGCAACAGCTCCTGGCGGGAAAAGCCTTCAAAACGATTCCCGTACAACCCATGACCCTGGCCTTCGTTCAGGAATTGAAGTGATGAACAGTTCAATTTTTCTCCCTATCCGGGAATCGCAGCGGAGTTCGAGGGACCTATGAGAATCGCCAGCAGTAAGAGATTGTTCGCCATGGCACTCGTCGTAGCCGGAGGATATCTGTTCGCGGCCGGTAGCGCCCGGGCGCAACAAGCCGGGCCCTGTCAACCGTGGATCAACCAAGATGAATGGACCGGAACGATCAGTTTCCAAGGCGATGGCCAAGTCGTTCGAAGCGACGGAAGCACGGTAAAAGTGCACGAGTCCGCCACCGTCAGCTTTGCAACGGACAACCCTCCGGTCGGCTGCTTTGAACCAGATCCGATCAATTGGATCGCGGGCACCGCCGGGATCAAGAGCGTTTCGGTGAATATCAACGACGAAGTAGATACGCCTTGCCAAGCCGGCGGGCAGTCGGTACACACAGAGAAAGTCACAAACGGTACCTTTGCCGAGAACGTAGACTTGGTGATCGACCCCTTCGCTAAAACGTACCAGGCAAGCTTGACCCAGGCTGTCGACGGGTTGCAATTTGATACGACTGGTTGCGACGGTACGAAAAGTCCGCCCCTCGTCGTCAGCCAGTGGGGATACGGTCCGAAAAAGCCGTACTTGATATCAGGTATCCCGTTGCCCACCTCAGGAGTACTTCTCTCGGGCAACATCAGCTACCAAGCGCCCGCGGTCATTGAAAATTTCACTGATCCGTCCATCACCTGGACCGTTACCTGGAATTTCGTTCCTACGCCAAAGAACCTGGATCTAGTCATCACCATTTCGAACTATCAAACCTGGAGACCCGCGGGCGGCAAGACGGAAAAGGAGGTTGGAACCGATCCTGTTTCTGGAGTGAGCGTACTCGAGCTCGACGCGCAATTTATCGACAAAGACACCGGCGCGCCGTCCATAGCTCCCCCGGAGAAGATCACGTTTTCTCTGGTCTCCGTTTCGCACGAACCGGGCGTCTCCATGAACTGGCCCGAGAAAAAAAGCGCAACCAAAGATGCCGACATGGAGTTCGACGCAGCTCACAATCCGTTGGCCACGCTTGGCGCGAATGGCAGCAAAGCCGACTTCACACCTCTTAGCTCTGCTCCGGTGGCCGCTTTTGTCTCACCGCACGATTGGGGTGGCTGGGCCACGCTCAACGTGACGGCCACATTTAACGGGAAAACGTATCAAGGCCATCTAAAGGGCGCGCCCGACACGACCAACATTCTGCTTCCGAAACGCCAAGCGGATTCGCATATCGCCGATGTGTGGAAGACCAAACACAACGTTCCGCTCGGCACTCCAGACACTGATGATGCGGAGGCCGATCCGGTGAGCTATCCCGGATGCGTGGGCGATGGATTGTCAGCCTACGAGGAATATCGCGGATTCATGGAGAACAGCAAGCACATTGAGGGAGATATTTCAGCAAAGGATTTTTTTATTGAGAATTTGATCGGCGGGAACGCCAAGCCCGGCATTGCGAAATTTACTGAACTCACGGGCCTCATCGTTCACAAGGACATCCAGGAAAGCGAAATGCAGGGGGACACCGCAGCAGGTCTTGGAGATCGCCTGATCAACTTCAATTACGACCAGGGCGCCCACGTCACCGACCAGCATGGCGTCTTCATCGTAACTTGCCGGGACGTGGACGGGGGACAAACCTTTCTCAAACCGCAAAGCGGAAAAGGCTTCCATGGCCGGCCTGGTCTTACCGAATTTATCTGCATGCAGGGGCGCAATAGTATTGGAACTCTGAACGCAGACGACACGCACAGGGGTTCGATCTCCCCGTCTGACGCGGCAACGCAATATGACCTCGGCGTGGCCCACGAGTTATCGCACAGCGTGGGTGTGGAGCACCATGGCGAAACCGACGATGGCTCCCATCGGTTCACACTGCTTGGACCGGATGATCCCAGGAATACGAAGCACATTCCCGCTTTTTTTCTGGACGGGGCTATTGTGAGTTTGCTCGACGAAGTGACCCTCACGGATCGGGCAGTGGTTATGTGGGAGACGCTTACCGAGATTCTGATCAAGAATTGCGGAAGTGTTACGGCGCTTTACGGCCCAGCAGCGTTCTCCAAAGGCTGCGAAACTGTGGTCAATCACGGGTTGCGCCAATTCACCGATCTGACTTTCTACATCGGCCACCCGCAAGCGCAACACAGCGGCGACGACCAATGCGTCATGCGGTACTTCTTCGCCAACGTGTACCCGTCCAAGTCCGATAGCTCCATCTACTACATTTCGCAATCTGGAACGGAACCGAAAGGAAACGGCTTGTGTATCAGCCCGGCAGGCACGGGAATCAACAGCTCGTCGCATAAGCCGCAGTCGCGTTATTCCGATGCCAGAGCTGGGCGCGGCGCGTGTCAGAACTGGGTCTGCGTCAATGACAAGTATCCACCTATCCCAGATTGAGGACCTATGAGATATGCCACTCTATTCGTCTTACTGATCGCTATCCCCTCTGCTGCACTCGGGCAGCAGGCCTCCCCAGAGATTTCTATTTCGGCAAACAACACGCGAAATCTGAGTCTCTATCCTGGATGGCCGCTCATCGTTCACGTCACCATCATGAATTCAATTCGTGACGACAAGACGAGTTCGACTCCTCTGGTCATCGCTCCGACCGGCGCGATCTGGACAACAGCCATCAGCTTTGCGGCAGTATCCAGCGGCGGGCAGACGGCCCAGTGGCCGCTCACGCAGGTGGGCACGGCCAGCGACTCTTCCTTAACGCTCGCCAAGAAAAGTTATGTGAATGCCGCCTGGCAGATGTCCGCCGACAGCGTCTCTTCGCTCCCGTCGGGTCAATACCAGCTGACGGCCACTGTGCAAGTCAGCAACTCCAGCGGTTGGACGGGACTGGTGCGATCCGAGCCGGTTGCGATTACCGTTGGACCGGAGCCCACCCTCAGCAGCAACGAGCAGTCGCAAAAGGCGCTGCTCCTGGCTGAGTATTCCCTGAACGCCGGCGACGTGAACGGTGCAGTAGCCACGGCGAACCAATTGCACTTGGACCAGCCGAACAATCCGAGCGCCGCGATAGCCACGGCCAACGCCCTGGCCATCGCTGGCTATGATGGACTCGCCTTGCTCGAGGCCAGCGAAGCATTGGACATGTACTATCAATTCAATCCCATTCCGAGCGAGGCACCTTCGGATCTGCTAAACATGTATCAGAAATTGCTCACAACGGTGTCCACTGCGGGCACTCCGGCACTGACCAGCACGATTGCTCCTCACGATTCAATCACGTTCAATCCGACCAGCCAAGCTGTGCCGCTGAGCGCGTCGGTGACCGCCGCCAGCGGAGCGGTGAATGGGGGCACGGTCACTTTCACCGCGACCGGCCTTTCCGGCTCGGCCCTATCGGGGCCGGTAACGGGAGGCGCTGCGAATGCCAACTTTACTGTCCCCGGCGGTACGCCTGCGGCCAGTTATGCGCTCAAGGCTGCCTACAGCGGCACGGCAGAATTCGCTGGTAGTAATGATTCTGGCGGCAGTCTTTTGATTGGAATGGCCACACCTACGATCACCTGGAGTACACCCGGTGCCGTGGCCGCGGGCACCGTTCTCGGCCCGAGTCAACTGAACGCTGCCGCGAGTGTTCCGGGCACGTTTGTTTACGATCCTCCAGGAGGTACTGTCGTAGGCTCGGGCACCTCACAACTCTTGATGGTTACTTTCACGCCGGCCGATGCCGTCGACTACCATTCCGCCACCGCCTCCGTTTCGCTTGGCGTGATTGCGGGTTCTTACTCGGGTTCTGTCTCGCCTTCTGAAGCGCGTATCAAAGTCGGCAGTTCGCAAGCGTTCAGCGTCACCATAAACTCCACGAACTATGTGGGCGCAGTTTCCCTGGGCTGCGCTGATCCTCCCGCGGGTGTTTCCTGCAGCTTCTCCGCGCGCCAGATTAACCTTACGGCAAACGGCAACTCGAGTAGTGTTCTTATCGTCTCCGTAAATGCCAAACCACAGTCTGCGATACTCCTTCCCTTCCACAGCTGGCCTAACCCGCCTCCCAATTCCTATTTCCGGACAAGGTCACCATGGCCGGTTTACGTACTCATCTTTCTCATGCTGGCGATGCTCGGCCTGCGGCACACTGCACCCTTGGCCAAGCCTGCATTTCAATTGTCGCTCACCATGGCGCTTCTGATTTTGGTTGCGCTCACTATGAGTTCATGTATGAGTTCAAGTTTGTCCGGGCCAGGATCCGGCGGGGGCGGTAGTGGTTCGGCAGCCACGGTGCACATCGTCGTCCAGGGCACTGCCGGCAGTTCGGTAGAAAGTCTTGGCACTTTATCGATAACCGTGCCTTAGCCGGCCGCGCGCGGTACGTAGGCAATCAACGTTGGTTAGTTACGTCCAGCACCCCAGCATGCAGTCCCAGGGAGCCGGCAGATGCGCCATCCTCGGATAACACCAAACGAACGCGGCAATCGCAGCAACCAAGACCACCAGACCGGGGCGGACGCCAAACACGCGAGCGGGCAGGCTGCGCAGAGCCACGACGATAGCGACTCCGAGAACCATCACCGAAGGATAGTAGTAATAATAAAAAATTCCTTTTTCCGGCGTAACCGCCCACTGCAGATAGTTTGCAGCGAACAGCAACAGCACCAACCCTTCGGCAAAGCCCAGCGTTTTCCAAAACTGTCGCACACAAAAACCGAGCGCCAGCAAACCACCCCAGGTGATGACCGGGTTGCCAACCAGGTAGGAAAGCACACGCTGCGGGCTCAGATTCAAGGGCCACGTATACCAGGGCGAGGTGATCGCCCTGTTGGAAATCGTCGTACTGTTGAATTTCCAGATAAATTTGTGCATGGCCACCAATTCATCCACGCTGAAAGGCCTATGGATAATCAGGCATAGCGGCCAGTAGGCGAGGATGTACGCCAAAATTGGCGCAACCCCCAAGCCCAAACACATGGTCGGGATTCCAATTTCGCGAATATTCTTGGCGTATCGCCAAAGCGAAGAGCTGGAATCTGCGTTCGGCCGGGGCCGCACCCAAAGCAGCGCGAAACTCACCAGAAAAAAAACCGCCAGCGTATCGATGGCGTTCCACTTGCAGGCGCCCGCCAATCCAACCAAAACCCCGGAGCCAACAAACAAAAACCGTCGCAGTCTCGGGCCGGTATCCAGCGTGAGGGCGGCTGTGTACGCCACCAAACTCCATATCAAAAATACCATCAAGAAAGCGTCCATCATCCCGATGCGCGACATCACATACATAAAATTGTTGAATAGCGCCAGCGCCGTCGCCAGGTACGCAAGTCGGGTGTCACCCAGGAGCAGAAAAACCCAAAGACATACCGCCGTCAGGGTGAACCCGCCACAGACCGCGCCGGCGATGCGCCAACCCAAAGGATTGTCTCCCGCGGCTTTGATGCCGATGGCCATGATCAGCTTCCCGAGGGGGGGCTTTGCCAGAGGGGGACCATGCGTATCCTGGTCCGTGGGCCCTTGAACAAAAGCCCTGGCTTCCGGCACAAAGTAGCCTTCATCATAAAAAAAGGACCCCGGATTTCTGATTCCGACCAGGAACAGCGCCAGTCCCAGCACCCCAAATAGCAGTGCGACGATGGCCGGAGTCCGGGCAGTGCGCAAAGTAATAGCGTTTTGTTCCGATGACTCAGGCAGCGAAGTGCCGCTGGGCGAACTGGGAGGACTGGCCTCGTGTGCGACAGCGATTGTTTGCTCGAATCTTGATTCGGGTGGCATCCTACAATTATCGCTGCCGGCCCGGAACCCACAATGCGGCCAGCCCCTTATTGTATGCAATGAGCTAACATTTTTGCCGCTTCCTGTGGCGCGATTTGCATCCTCGGCCGCTCCGCGGCGGTCGCGAACCGCTCCCTTGCCGACGTGTGAAATGTTTTAGGACGACTTTGTCGCCGCCGTCCAGGGATTCGGGGTTGTTACCGCGTCAGAAGTTGGGATTTTTCTCCGGCTTGGCAGGGTCACGCCTGCTGAGCGCTGTAGTTCGCGACAACTCGTGCCACTTTTCCTGTGGCCGACAGCTCCATGAACTCGGCTGTGTGCGTCCCCTTTTGATTTTTGTAGTAGAGCACCACGCTGCTAACACCCAGGAGTACGTCATCGAGGCGAAACTGCAGTTCCGGATAGGCCGCGAGCCCTCGCTCAAAGTAAGCCTTCAAATTCGCCTTTCCGATCATCTTGCCGTCAGGCCTTCCCAGAAGTTGAGCAACAACTGGCGAAGTCAATTCGACTGCATCTTCATAGTGGGTCATGATCAGGTCCAGATCATGCGCATTCCAGGCCGCAATCCAATGCTCGGCAAGTTTCCACGCCTCGTCTCTCGTCACGATAATCGCTCCACTATTTGGACGTCTGCAGTGATGCGGGGACATTGTACGACGGCCTAGCCATGAGTGCGTTCTTCAGGACCGCGCCTGCCCGCGCCTGGTTTGTTCGGAATGCCTGAAATTGCCCCGCTGCCGAATTGTCAAATTAACTGGCTCGGCGCGCGGCAGAAAGTTTTTTGGGCTTCTCGATTGCCTGGCTTTTTTCGCGGCTATTTCGCGAAGCCGAAGGGCCTGTGGCCAGGCTCTTTTTCAATGCGGTCATCAAATCGACGACCGGGGCGCGTTTCGGCTCGGAGCCGATTTCAATGCTCTTTCCCTGCTGTTTGGCGGCGATAAGCTTTTGCAAGCGTTCTTGAAACTCATTGTGATATTGCTTCGGCTGGAACGGCTCGGTCAGCTGACTGATCAGCTGTTCGGCCAATTTCAACTCCTGCGACTTCACGTTGACTGCTTCGAGCACGCCAAATTGCGGAAGTTCGCGAATTTCGTTGGAGAAATACATGGTGTGCAGCACCAGGCCCTGCTGATAAGGGCGCAGGAATACCGTGTAATCACGCTGGTGCATCAAGAGCTTTCCAATCCCCACGGTTTTGGTATCTTCGAGCGCTTTGGTAAGAACCTGATACGCTTTCTGTCCATTGTCTTCTGGTATGCAGAAGTACGAGGAATCGAAAAATATCGGATCGATTTCCGCCTGTTTGCTGAACGCCACGATTTCCAGAGTGTGAGAAGAAACCGCGGCAAGCTTTTTGACTTCCTTCTCTTCCACGAGCACATACTGACCTTCGTCGAATTCATAACCCTTGACGACCTCGCCGCGATCTACGGCGCGATTGCAGGTCGGACAAAACAACGGCTGGCGTACGCGCGAATTGCATTCCTTGTGAATTTGGTGCAGGTAGGTTCGTTGCGCGCGAGCCGCAGCATATAACTTGATAGGAATGGAAATCAGACTGAGTACAATCGACCCCGACCAGACAGCCGCTGCCATAGTTTTGCCTCGCCGGATTATCACTTCCTTTGACGATCGCGACCCATACGGGGATGCCTTTACCCCCAAGCAAGAATGACTGTACGGTGTTTCCGGTTGCCATCGCGGCCGCCCTAGGAAATACTTCGGCGATGGCTTCGCTTGGGGAATACCGCAAGAAGAGGCCGCGCGGCAAAAGTCCAGAGCCGCGCGGCGGCAAGCCGTCCCCGGACCAGAACTCATTTGTGGTCCAGCGCCATGACGCGACCAGGCTCCATTACGACTTTCGTCTGGAAATGGACGGTGTTTTGAAGTCCTGGGCGGTGCCCAAAGGGCCCTCCTTGAACCCCAGTGACAAACGCCTGGCCGTGCAGACCGAAGATCATCCTCTCGACTACGGCGGGTTCGAAGGAACCATTCCTGAAGGAAACTACGGCGCCGGCGAAGTGATTTTATGGGATAGCGGCACGTATGACCTGGAAGGCGGCACTCCGGGGCCTGAACAAATCCGAAAAGGCGAGTTGAAGTTCACGCTACACGGCGAGAAGCTTAACGGGAGTTTCGTTCTCGTCAAGCTTCGCAATTCGCGAAAACAAAACGAATGGCTTTTAATTAAGCACAAAGACAATTTTGTGCACGCGGATTGGGAAATTGCCGATCACGACCGTTCGATCAAAACAGGCAAGCCTCCCGGACCACCGCGCCACCCGCATCGCACGAACTCTTCCGGCGCTGCGCCAGCCAGTGCGCGAAACCTGACCAACGCCGCCAGAGCTTCCATTCCGGAACAATTTCAGCCGGCGCTTGCCTCTCTTGCCGACAAACCGTTCTCGAGCGACGACTGGATTTACGAAATCAAGTGGGACGGCATTCGCGCACTGGCGGTGGTAAAGGATGGCACGACGGAGCTTATCGCGCGGTCCGGCCGACGGATAACGGCCGAGTATCCGGAACTCTCAACCCTGGCCCGGAACGTTCGCGTGCGGCAGGCCGTCCTCGACGGAGAAATCGTGGTCCTGGACGAAAAAGGCCGCAGTGATTTTCAGCGGTTACAGTCGCGCTTTGGAGTGGTGCATCCTTCGGTGAAGCTTCAGAGTGATTCGCCGCCGACATTCTATTTGTTCGACGTCTTGTATTGCGATGGTTACGACGTGCGCCGGGCACCTCTGGTGGAGCGGAAAGAACTTCTCCGGAAAATAATCGCTGTAAACGAACAGGTAAGAGTTTCCGAACATCAGGTGGGCAATGGGATTGCGCTATTTGATGTCGCAATTCGCAGTGGGCTGGAAGGCCTGATCGCCAAGCGTTTGGATGGACCCTATCCAGCCGGGAGAACCTCCAGTTGGCTTAAATTTAAGCCGGTGCGCGAAGTTGACGCCGTAATTGGCGGTTGGACCGATCCCCGGGGATCGCGTGCCTATTTTGGCAGTTTGTTGCTCGGACTCTACGACAAGGCCGCCCTGCGGTTTATTGGAGGGGTAGGGACCGGGTTCCCCCAAGCGCTGGAAAAAGAGCTGTTCGAGAGGCTTCAGAAAATAGCCTTGAACCGGAGTCCATTTTCGCCAGTTCCGCGCACCCGCGAGCAGGCTCACTGGGTTGAACCAGAATTGGTGGCCCGCGTGGGCTACGCAGAATGGACCTCCGATGATCAACTGCGCCAGCCGAGGTTTCTCGGAATTCAACCGGATCGCGACGCCCGCGATTCTACGTTGAGCAAAGAGAAAGCGCCGCCGGTTGCAGAGCGAACGAGTGCCAAAGAGACCCCTAAGACCAAGGAACAGGCTCCTGCGGCTGGGCACTCACCCAAATCCTCCAGCGCGATTGCCGCACTTATAGAAAAAGACCAGCAGGAGCAGTTGCGATTCGAGGTCAACGGCCGGCACCTCACCTTGACGCACCTGAACAAGGTGTATTTTCCGCAAGCGGAGTTTACCAAGCGCGACGTGCTTTCCTACTACGCCCGCGTGAGTCCATTCGTCCTGCCCTTCCTCAAAGACCGCCCCTTGGTGCTTCATCGTTATCCCAATGGAATTTCCGGAAATGCGTTTTACCAGAAAGAGGCAGGTGAAAGCATTCCGGACTGGATTCAGACCGTTGAAATCTTCTCGGAGACCAAACGGCACAACGTTGACTATTTTTTGATCAACGATCTGGCTTCCCTGCTCTATCTCACCAATCTGGGGTGTATCGAGCACAATCCATTTTCTGCGCGGTCCGATGACCTTGAAAAGCCGGATTACATGTTCGTTGATCTCGACCCCACGGAGGGGACCGATTTCTCGCGTGTGGTTCGCGCCGCGCAAGCCGTCGGCAAAGTTCTAGTTCGGGCGCGGCTCAAATTCTTTACAAAAACTTCCGGCGCCACAGGTTTGCATCTCTTTGTGCCGATTTCCAGGCGCTATGGATTCGATCACGTGCGCGCGTTCCTTGAAATCGTGGCACGGATGGCGATGGATCAGGAAGCCGAACTGCTTACCAGGACGCACCGCGTTCAGGACCGTCCAAAGAACACCGTTTTTGTGGACGTCCGGCAAAACTCGTACGGGCAATCGCTGGCGTCGGTTTTTTCCCTGCGACCCAGAGAAGGGGCTCCCGTGTCGACGCCGCTCGCCTGGAACGAACTTAGCTCCCGATTGCGACCCGCCCAGTGGACGCTTCGCTCCGTCCTGGCTGACCTTCCGCGCAGAGCGAAACTGTGGGCCCCATTTTTCGATTATTCACAAACACTTGAAGCGGCCGTAGCGGCCCTGGAGAAAAGCGAACGACCGCCCGGACCGACTAAGCCGGCCGGCAAACGCCGGTGACCGGGACCGTCAGCCCGACTTTCACACAGTGCCCGTGCGCAGATCTTCGGCCAGGCGTTCACTCGCACGGATCGACAATGCCATGATGGTGAGCGTGATGGACTTTTCCGGGTGCGATGCGAAGGAGGAAGCGTCCACCACGAGCACGTTTTTGATGTCGTGACACCGGTTCCAAGAGTCGAGCACGGACTTTTTAGGATCGCCACCCAGCCGCGCTCCGCCGGCTTCGTGCGTGACGCTGCCCATCGGATAAGGCGCGCGCTTGGCGTATGGCAAGATCTCAGCGCCACTGGCGCGCAAAATCTCTTCCATCTGGCCATACATTTCGTCGCGCATCGCAAAGGAATGTTCGTATTCGGCATTTGTGTGAAAACGCACCTGCGGGATTCCGTAACGGTCGGTCAGGCCGTCGGGGTCAATTTCAACATAATTGTGCTCAAACGGCAGACCCTCGCCGTAACCGCTGATATCTACACGAGCGGGATAGAGTTCTTTGATTCTTTTCTTAAACCCTGCTCCGAATCCTGGAAGCTGTGCGCCGGGTCCGGGACCCATGCTGGATCCGGTATAAGCCGTAAAGCGATATCCACGCAGAAATTTTGCGCTCTTGCGCCCGTAGTTGTAGCGCGGAATGTACACGCTATTTGAACCGGGCCCGTCGTCGTTGGTGGTTGGGCGTCCCGCAAGCGCCGGGAAAAATCCAACGATTCCGTTAAAGGCGACATGCTCCATCAAATAGCGGCCGAGAGTGCCACTGGAGTTTGCCAATCCTTCGGGAAATTCCCGATTTCGCGAATTGAGCAGGATGCGGATGGATTCCACCATCGATGCGCCGAGAACGACCGCTCGTCCGTAAACTTCGTATTCCTGCCGGTCTGTCGTATCGATGAAAGAAACGCCACGCGCTTTGCCCGTGTTCTTGTCCATCAGTACACGATGCACTGCCGCATTTGTGCGCAGCGTAAAGTTCGGCATCTTCAGCATTTTTGGAAAAAGGACCTCCAGTGTGCTGAAGCGCGACGCGGTATCACAGCCGAAGTTGCACGCTCCGCAGTAATGACAAGCCAACCGGTTGTCATATGGCTTGCTGAGGACCGCCAGCGGCATGGACACCGTCTTCATGCCCAGCTTCGCGGCGCCTTTTTTAATCAGCCATTCCCCGCACCGGGCATGGAACGGCGGCAAGGCATTCTTGCTGGCTGGTGAGTTATAAACTTCTTCGCCGCCGCCTGAAACTCCGATCAAAGCTTCCGTCTTGTCGTAATACGGCGCCAGATCGTCGTACGTGAATGGCCAATCCTCCCCGAAACCGTCCTGAAGGCTCTTGGGTTTGAAATCCAGAGGGCCGAAGCGGCCCGACTCTCGTCCCCAGACCAGGGTACGGCCGCCGACAGCCCGCAACCGGGTCCAGGTGAACTTTGCGCCGGGAGCAAGTGCATAAGGGTCATCGTGCGGCACCGTAAAAAGGTTGTCGGTCCACTCGTTAATTTTCCATTCCATACCCTGCGGAAGACTGCCGTACTTTCCCGGCTTGCCGTTTCCCCGGTAGGGCCAGCGATAGGGAGGTTTATGGTTGCGGAAGTCCCGGTGCGGCTCAACCATCCGGCCGGCCTCAAGGCACAAAACTTTGAGTCCCTTTCTTGCAAGGGTGTAGGCAGCAACTCCTCCGGAGGCGCCGGAGCCCACGACAATGACGTCATAAACTGTTTTTGAATCCAAATGCCTCTCCCGGGGACCGACCCTAGCCAGCTGAATATTTCCGGCAAAGCGTCTTGGTTTTTTCCAGCAATTTGGGGACGCCAGTCACGGGATCTTCCTCTGCTTCGTATTCCACAGACATATATCCTCGATAACCGCCCTGGGCAAACAGCTTCCACATGCGATCGAGATCGATAGGATGTTTGCTGGTCGTAAAAACGTCGCGGATGTGGGCGTGCGTCGCGTAGGGAACGCAGGCTGCCACGTCGGAATACATTTCTTCATCCACCGGAGCTTCAAAATTGGAGATGTCGAGATTCACACCGGCATAGGGCGAATCCACCAGCCGCAGGATTTCCAGAATCATGGAGGCCCGCGCGGTGATTCCACCGTGACTTTCGATGCCGAGCGTAATTCCGCGTTTGGCGGCATAGTCTGCGGCGGGTTTCATGCATTCAACGACCCAGGCAATTCCCTGTTTTTCCGTTGCCCCTCCGGGGAGGTCGCCTCCGAAAACCCGTAGATGCGACGAGCCCAGTAGTTCGGTCACGTCAATCCATTGCTGGATTTTGTGAATTTGTTCGGCACGCAATGCTCCGCCTGCCTGGCACATTTCCGTGCGAATCGCCACGCCGGACAGCGCAATACCATTCTTGAAGGCCAGATGCCGAAGCGACGCTAAATAGTCCGGCTCGGTGGACTTCAGCCAGTACGTAGTGACGTCCGCGCCCTGGGCTCCCAGCTCGGCTGCCTTCACGATGAATTCCTCCATCGTCAATTTGCCGGCGTTGAAATACTTCAAATAGGAAAGCGCGCAACAGCCCACAAGCAGTCGCGGAGATTGTCGTCCATGCGCGACGCCGGCGGCGTCCAGGGCTGCGGCTCGGCCGACCAGGGCGGGCATCGCCGCTGCCACCAGCGCGCCGGCCGCAAGGAATTCTCTGCGCAGCAGCGGTTTCGTCATGCGTTTCTCCCGTCGATTCTCGCCGCGTCCGTGCGCCACCGCGCCCGTGCTCCATCGTTGCAGCGTGAGGCGTCGTCTCCCGGCGAGCTACCCTTGGTGTTCCGGATGTGTACACCCCGGAAAGTCAGCCATGTAGTTCATCCCCTGATAGTCGAGAACATCGATCAGGCCGATTTTGGACGTGTAAAAGCCCTCGACCGTCATGTCTTTGACCAACCGATAGAACCCGTAGCCCTCGTGTTGCACGCTTGCATCATACTCGGGGGCGCTCATCGCAGTGAGCAGTTGCAGACGCTGTTCGGGTGCGGCCTGGCCAAACGGTTTCTCATACTTCTCCTGGCTCCGCCGCTCAAGCCCTGCCAGCCCGTCATTCCAGTCTCGCTGCAGGGAAGGCGCAAATTCCGCGGCGGAAAAAACAATGAAATCGATGTAGTCCGCAACATGGGCCGCGTGCGCGCCCGGCTGGTCATCGGCCGGAAGAATCATTTCCGCCAAAAGGTCTACTGTGGCAAATTCTTTGGGGCTGAAGAATTGTGGGGAATAAGATGCAACCACTTCCGTTTCAGGGGAACCATGCTTCATCTGCTGAATAGCCACAAAATCGTTGCCTTCCGTGGCCTCGACACCGGCAAACGGTAGCCAGGAAAGCAGAAATTCCCGTCCGGCGGCGCTCGCTGCCAGAATTCCCAAGTATTTCAGCGCGCCACGGCGGGTAAGGTCGAATTCATTCACCGAACCGATTCCTCGGCCGTCAGAGTATTACGTTTGCCGTGGTTTGCCTATGATTTGTTGCTCGGGATGAAATGCCTGATCGCGGATCCCCGCGCGAGTTGCAGCAGATTGCGGAATTAGGAAGGCGGGGTTCCCCGACCAGGCCCGCCACCGTCGGTTGCGGTATCGCCGGTAATCAGTCGCGCCCCCCGGCTGAAGGTGAGATATTCAAAACCCCATTTGATAAAAACCAGCACGCGATTTTGAAACTGCACAATGTACATTAAGTGGACGAAAAGCCAGATGAGCCAGGCGGGCAGACCGGAAACGTGAACTCCAAAAATGTTGGCGACCGCTGAGGCTCTCCCGATAACGGCGATATCGCCTTTGTCAAAATAGTGAAACGGGGGAAGTTTCCGCTTCCCTGCTAAACGCGCCCGAATGGCTTTGGCGGCGTAGGCACCGCCCTGAATCGCGACTTGTGCCACGCCAGGAAGGGGCTTCCCATCTTTATTGAGCGATAGTCCAAGATCGCCAGCCACAAAAATATCAGGATGGTTTGGGATCGTAAGATCAGCATTGAGCTTGATGCGTCCGCTGCGATCTGTTTCCGCTTTGGTGCGGTCGGTCAATTTCTTGCCGAACGAATTGGTGGTCACCCCGCCCGCCCAAACGACGGTGCGCGCCGCGAGTTTTTCAAGGGCGTCCCCGTGTTTGAAGATGACGCCGTCGCCGTCAATGTTCGTCACCAGCACATTCCTCAGAACTTCAACGCCCAGTTTCTCCACCAGCTTTTGGCCCTTGGCGGAAAGATCTTCAGGGTACGCCGGCAAAACGCGAGGTCCACCCTCCATCAACAGAATTCTGGCGCTGCGAGGATTAATCCTGCGGAAGTCATGGCGCAGGGTCTCATTGGCAATTTCTGCCAATGCGCCGGCAATCTCCATTCCCGTAGCGCCTGCTCCGACGATGACAAAAGTCAGCCAGGCGCGCGCCTCATCCGCATTCCCGGCGCGCTCAGCCCGCTCGAATGCATAGAAAATTTTGTGCCGGATGGCGGTCGCTTCCTCCACGGTTTTCAGGCTGGGCGCCCACTCTCGCCAAGAGTCGTTCCCGTAGTACGATGTCTCGGACCCGGTTGCCACGATCAGCGAATCGTAGTCAAACGCCGCGCCATCGCGTAGAATCACCCTTTTCAGAGCGGGATCGATGTCGGCGGCCTCGCCCAGCAGCACTTGCACGTTCCGTTGGCGTCCGAGCACGCCGCGCAGCGGAGCAGCAATTTCTCCGGGCGACAGTGAACCGGTGGCGACCTGATACATTAAGGGTTGAAAGAGATGGAAATTCCTACGGTCAATCAGAGTGATGGCAACGGGCGCGCGCTTGAGCTTCATTGCGGCGTTCAATCCGGCAAATCCGCCGCCCAGAATAACTACCCGATGCTGGTTTGGCATGTTTTACGTACCTTCTTCAAGCCTCGGAACATCTTAGCATCGATGACTTCGGCTGTAGTTTCGATGCGGTGCCAGGCGGCCCTGATACTATCCCTTTCCTTGCTGCTCGCGTCGCTCCCGGCTTCGAGCCATCGTGCGGCGGAACCAAGCGATTCGCGTCCTCCTGCAGCAGTGGAAAGCACCCAGCCGCCGCCTCCTGCTATCGTCATCGGTTTCCTGGGCGGCATGGTACGCCACGACGACGCCGTGCACACGGAAGTACAAATCGCCCGAGACCTTCGGAGGAAATATTCCGAAGGCGTCTATGTGGCGACATTCGAGAATCGCCGCCGCGATGCGGCCCGCAACGCCATACTGGCGACCCTCGATACCGATCACGACGGAAAACTCTCGGCAAATGAAAAACGAAATGCGCGCATCGTGCTGTACGGCCACAGCTGGGGAGCTTCCGCAGTTGTCGCTCTGGCCCGTGACTTGAGAAACGATGGTGTCCCGGTTTTGCTGACCGTGCAGGTCGACAGTGTGGCCAAAGCCGGGCAAAACGATTCAGAAATTCCCGAAAATGTGGTCCAGGCGATCAATTTTTATCAACCGGATGGCTGGTTGCACGGCCAACCACAAATTCATGCGAGCGATCCTTCGCGAACAAAAATACTCGGCAATTTCCGCTCGCAATATAAAGATGTCCCTTACACGTGCGTCGGCTATCCCTGGTTCGGGAGGATTTTCTCCCAGGATCACATCAAGATTGAGTGCGACATGACGCTCTGGAATAAGATCGAAAACCTGATTCGCGAGCAACTTCCTGCCGTGCAACAAGCAAAGCAATGACGCAAACATCGATTTCCGCACGCGATCACAGCGTTCTCGAACGGGACGCTCTGCGGCTGCTTTGTTCGGTGGTGATCAAACCGGCTACCAGAGTGGAATTCTGTAACTCGCTCAGCCCGGTGGTGTTTCTTGATCCCCTGCGCCGGGTGGTTTTTGAAGAGATTCACACGCTGGGGCCGATCGCCTCGAAGCGTTTGCGCGAGCTACTCCCCGCGCGTGTGACCAATCGCGGCTTCCCCGATTTCGAAATCGAAGAATTGCTCCAACCGAAGGAAGTGAATGAAGGCGAACTGGAGCGGCTATTTGCCAGCGTACTTCGTCTGCTGGAAATCGTAGCGGAAGAGTAAGTTCCGGCTACGCGCGGCGCCGCTGCACTCGTCTTCGTTTTGCAGCCCAATCCATGAAGCTCTCCATCCGGGTGCGATACTTCCACACCAGCTGAAAGAACTTTCTGGCGTTCATATGCGCGGCTTCTGCTCCCAGAAACGTTTCAAGCCGCCAACGCAAATAAGGGCTGTCCCAAGGGTTCAATCGATAGCCACGTGCTGCGTTCCAATAATAATGAAGAGTCTTAAACATAACAGTTCTCGTAAAAGGGCCCGTTATGACTTGCCTTATTAATGACTGAGAGGCGCGGACAGGTGCTCGTGGACGAGGGTCCAGCGCGGTCCGCGTTTTTCCCAGATACCGGTGTAGCGAAGATCCATTTCCGTAGCTTTACCGTCCTTGGTTTTTACCAACAAGTGGATCGGCACGGCGGTCCAGGCAATGGTCCCCCGGCGCTTGACTTTCAGATCCTTACCGGCCGTCAGCTTGATTTCCTCAGAGGAGTTCAGGAATTCTTTCTGCACGCCTGCCCGGTAGTCCTTCCAGTTGTGATAGGAAAATGGCGCGAGATCGTAGAATACCAGCCCGTCTTCCTGGGCATAAAACTTGGCCGGGGCGTCCACGTTCCCGGAACTCCATGCTGCGCAATAGTCATCGGTCAGCTTGCGAAATGTGGCGTCATCGGTTGCTTTTTGCTGCGCGCGAGCACCGACAAAGGTGAGCAACCCGCCGAATAAGGCCAGCGCGACGTACAACAGCCAGCGCCAGCGTTCGCCGCGGTGATTGCTTTTAAGCGATGGCAAAGCCGTCATCTGTGCCCTCCGGCCAGTTTTGCAAAAAAGTAGGATGCAGGGATGCCCTACGTGTGCCGCATAACCTAGTGCTAATCCTGCTATTTTGCAAGCAAAAGAGAAAAGCCCTCGCGTTTGTAAGCCCTCAGGCGGAACTGAGCGGCCGGCATTCCCCCTCCGCCAGCCCGCATTCGCCGGTAAACCTGCCCTATTGGCCGAATCCCCCGTGCCTGCCCGGCGATGCTTCCCTAAGCTGGGTTCCACGGCAGGCGATTCACAGGAAACGGTCGCCTTGCCGTCGTACCAGGAGGATCACATGGGAATGCGCCAACCATTTTTTACAAAGCTCAAGACGATGGCAGGGTGGGTCCTGTTCTTGGTCGGCTCGCTGCTGTTAAATGGACGTGTGGAGGGACTCTGGAGCCAGCTGCAGGACCTTACGGAGCGATTTGGCGCCGGCGTTATCGGCTTTCTGCCCGCTTTCGGGCTGGCCTCGCTCCAGGTCACTCATACATTTCTCTATGAGCGCGGAGTGTTCCTGTCGGCTTTAGCGCAGATCTTGGTATCATGCTGGCCGTTGGTTCTGGTGCTCTTTGGTGCCGTTTTGATCTATTCAACCCCTGCCGGCTTGAAGAAGGCCACGGGAAAGGCACAATTGTCCAATCGAGGAAACCGCTAATGGCCTGCAATCAAAATAGAGACTACCGGGGCGGCCTGATCGGCGGACTGGTTATTGTGATCGTTGGCTTTGCCCTGTTGCTCGACCATATGGGCGTGTTGAACATCGACCACTTCTACCGCTTCTGGCCCTGCATTCTAATCGTCGTCGGAATTGCCAATCTTAGCCATCGCTCCGGCTGGGTTAAGGGAGCTCTGCTGATCCTTTTCGGAGCCGTTCTCCAGCTGGATCAGCTGAACATCGTCCACTTCCGGTGGTCCGAGTTGTGGCCGCTGCTGGTCATCGGTGCGGGCCTTTCCATCATCTGGCGCACCATGCAGGCGCCGAAGAATCCGGTGGCCGCCGGCGATGCCCGCGACACACTGAACGAACTAGCCGTCTTCGGCGGTATCGAGCGCCGCATCACCTCCAGGACGTTTAAAGGTGGCCGAGCGCACGCCACCTTCGGTGGCATTGAACTCGACTTGCGCGATGCGGAAATGGAAGGCGACGAAGTGGTACTCGACATCAACGCGATCTTCGGCGGCATTGAGATCACCGTTCCGCCCCACTGGAGTGTCGCCTCCCATGGCCAGGGTATCTTCGGGGGCTACGTCGATAGCACGCGCTCTCGCCAGCCGGAATCGGTCTCGGGCGTCCCGCCTAAAACGCTCCTCGTCCAGGGTGTCGCCATCTTCGGCGGCGTAGAGATCAAAAACTAGTTCCCGGCCATGAAATTCAACCGCTCACTCAAAAAGCAACGAGACATCTACAAAATCGTTTCCGTCCCTCTCTATTTTGTCCTGGTGGTCACGCTGCACGCCGTCGGAATGAACTGGCTGGACTCCACCGTCCTTGGTATTGCCATCGGAACTTTCGCGCAGCTCATTACAGAACCCTCCCGGTATACGGTGCGTATTACTCCCATTGGCACGACCCCCGTCTGGCGGCTGTTCGTCATCCATCTCACCACCTCGCAAGTCTTGAGCGCCCTCTGGCTGCTCACTGCCATCCTTCTGACGCATGCGCTGACCTACGTTCCATCCCTGCGCGGCATCGATGCCAGATTTGTCCCCCGCGAGCCGGTCATCTACGCCGCTGGAAGCGTGCTGTATCTCCTCTCGATCGCCTATCACTATGCTTCAACGGCCATTGACGCGTCGCGCGAAGCCGAAACGCGCGCCATGACGGTCAGCATCCAGGCTCGCGAAGCGGAACTGAAAGCTCTCAAATCCCAGATTAACCCTCACTTTCTTTTCAATAGCCTCAACTCCATCAGTGCCCTTACCGGTATCGATCCCATGAGAGCTCGGGACATGTGCGTACTGCTCGGAGACTTTCTGCGAATGACGCTTGGTCTTGGTGAGAAAACGGCAATTCGATTTTCCGAAGAACTGGACCTTCTGGAAAAATATCTGGCAATCGAAAAAGTCCGTTTCGGCGAGCGCCTCAGAATGCATCAGGACATTCAACCGGAAACACGCAATTGCCTGCTGCCTCCGCTCCTGCTGCAGCCTCTCCTGGAAAACTCCATCAAACACGGAATCGCCAGTCTCGTTGAAGGCGGCGAAGTTCGCATCCTGGCTTACCGCGTCGCCGAACGGCTCGACATTACCGTAGAAAACTCCTGGGACCCTGACGCGCCTCCCTCCCGCAAAGGGGGACTCGGGCTGCGCAACATCCAGCAGCGTCTCGACGCTCGCTACGGGAAATCCGCCAGTTTTCAGGTGAGCGATGAGGGCGATCTGTTCCAGGCCCACTTGTCCATTCCGGCCGAAAGCGAGGACGGACCATGAGCAACGCAACGCCCAAGATCTGGAAGGCCCTGATTGTCGACGACGAAGAACTCGCGCGCCATATCATCCGCGAGATGCTGTCGACGCACCCCGAAATTGAAATTGCCGCGGAATGTGCAAACGGCATTGAAGCCGTCAAATGCGTCGCCGAGCACAAACCCGATCTGATTTTTCTCGACGTGCAGATGCCCAAGCTCACAGGGTTCGACGTCCTCGAACTCATCGGTACCGCCGTCCCGGTGATTTTCGTCACTGCCTTCGACCAATTCGCCATGCGGGCCTTTGAAGTCCACGCGGTCGACTACCTCTTGAAGCCCGTTGGCCGTGACCGTTTTGAAGCTGCTCTCACCCGAGCCAAAAGCCGTGTGCGCGAAGCGCTGCCGCGCGCCGAGGAACTCTCACAGGCGGCGCGCAAGCCGCAGCAATACCAGGAACGCATCGTCGTCAAAGACGGCACAAAAGTGATTTTGATTCCGGTCAACAAGCTCGACTACGCGGAAGCGCAAGACGACTACGTCTCGCTGGCTTGGCAGGGAAAGAAACATCTGAAACAACAAACCATCGCGGGACTTGAAGCGGGACTAGATCCTGGCTGTTTCGTACGCATCCACCGCTCATACATCGTCAATCTGGAACGCGTCGCCCGCATTGAACCTTACGGCAAAGACAGTAAACTGGCCATTCTCGCCGACAATACCCGCCTGCCGGTCAGCAAAACCGGCTACGCCCGCCTCAAAGCCCTGCTCGATGAAAGGCAATAACGGCGGTCACGCGGTTGTGAGCCGCCGCACCCAAATGCGGCTGGTTGCCGGTTTCCCCAGGTGCATGGTCTTGCCTTCGCAGCGCAAGGTCATGGTTTCATCATATTCGCGATTGATGACTTCCAGTTTGGTTGAGGGACGGAGCCGCAATCCTTCAAGAAACTCGAGAAATTGCGCATCCTTTTCATAAACGCAGAGAATCTCCCCGCGCTCCTTGGCGCGCAAGTCCGCAAGCAGTACAGCGCCTTGGCGGCGCAGCTTGGCAATTCCCCCGCGCATCGGCACACCGTGCGGGCAATTTTCCTTGTCGCCGAAGCGCTTCAGCAGGAGTGCTTCGACTTCCGGTGAAATGGCGTGCTCCAGGCGCTCGGCCTCGTCGTGCGCTTTGGCCCAGGATAAGCCAATCACTTCGGTCAGCAAGCGCTCGGCAAGCTGATGGCGGAGCGCCAGCCTTTCGGCGATGGCCCGGCCCTGCTGCGTCAAATCAATTCCTCCGTTGCGCGCCACGCGTACCAGCCCGTCGCGCGTCATGCGTTTCAGCGCGGCCGTCACCGCAGGAGGCGTCACGTTCAACTCTTCGGCCAAACGCGCACTGATGGGAGTCAAGTCTTCTTCAAGCATCTCCCAGACCGCCTTGAGATAATCTTCTTGTGACACGCTGGTGGTTTCGCGCCTCAACTCTTCTCCTTGTTCACGAACCCATTTCGCAGCCGTCCCACGAGCTTTCCCACCCGCGTTTCAATATCTTCAAAGACCCTTTGGTAGCCTTCCAGATTCCCGTTGTAAGGATCCTCCACCGCCCAATCTTCCACCTTGTCGTAATTGGCAAAGGCATCCTCTCGCGAAACGCCGCTCATGTTAATGATCAATTCCGCCGAATCGCAAAGCTCGGGACGAATGCCTTTGCATTCCAAGCCCTGCGGCAGGTAACCGTTTTGCAACAAAGTATCAGCCGTTTCAACGGGGACAAATCCCAGTGGCGTTACTCCAGCACTGCTCGGTTCAATCACGTCAGCACCGATTTTCTTCGCTATGACTTCCGCCATTTGACTTCTACACGCGTTCCCCAAACACACGAATAGGACTTTCATGGCATCTATATTGTAAAGCAAGCAGAGTTTCGGCGGGAAGATCTTGAAAACTAGGCTCGGGCCGTGCTCCGGATGTCGACGGACTGTCTCGCGGCCATTTTTACAAACAATTCATGAATTGTGGTATCCGCACTGAGCTCGGGATGAAACGTCGCCGCTAGAATTTGCCCCTGGCGAACCAGCGCGGGCTTGCCAGCGTATTCCGCCAGGACTTCCACGCCTGCGCCGACTTTTTCAATAATCGGTCCGCGAATGAAAACCATCTCCAGAGGTTCGCTCTTCAATCGGGAAGGTCCAAACACCACGTCGCTCGCAATCTGCCGCCCATACCCGTTGCGCAGGACCGTCATATCCAGGAGTCCCAGGGAAGCCTGGCGGGGATGCTCCACCTGACGGGCCAGCAGAATCGCTCCAGCGCAGGTCCCAAAAATGGCGCCCCCGGATTTGGCAAATCCGTGAATTTCCTCAAAGAGTCCTTCTTCTTCAAGGAACTGCAGCTGCGTGGTGCTTTCGCCGCCGGGCAGAATCAGTCCGTCGCAACCTCGAAGATCGTCGGGCTTGCGCACCTCAACCGCGGCGATGCCCAACTCCGCCAGCATCGCCGCGTGCGCCGCAAAATCCCCCTGCACCGCCAAAATTCCGATCTTCACGCACTCTCCACGACACAGCTGCCGGCTCTCGGCCCTCCCGCAGCGGACCAGTAAGGCGCCTCGCCCGGCGCTGATCTGCTTTCCGGCCTCGCCGTTTCTACCAACCGCGCGTCGACAGCATATCTTTCTCATCCATCTGCCGGATGTCGAGACCTTTCATGGCCTCGCCCAGCTCCTCGTGCGCTTCGAGAACAATCTTGGCATCCGCAAAATGGGTTGTGGCCTTGACCACCGCCTTGGCGCGCGCTTCCGGATCGCTCGACTTGAAGATGCCCGAACCTACAAACACCGCCTCCGCGCCCAGGCGCCGCACCAGTGCCGCATCGGCAGGCGTGGCAATTCCGCCAGCGGAAAAATTGGGCACCGGCAATTTACCGGTCGCAGCAATCTGGCGGACCAGCTCGAGCGGGGCTCCCAGCTCTTTGGCTTCGCGCATCAGCTCATCGTCGCGCATGGTTGTGAGCTTCTTCATTTGGCTCACAATCGTCCGCATATGCCGTACCGCTTCGACCACGTTGCCGGAACCCGCTTCGCCTTTGGTACGAATCATCGCCGCGCCCTCGGCAATTCGGCGCAGAGCTTCCCCCAGATTGCGCGCCCCGCAGACAAACGGCACCCGGTAGTCGTGCTTCCAAATGTGATTTTCGTCATCGGCCGGAGTGAGCACTTCGCTTTCATCGATAAAATCCACTTCGAGCGCCTGCAACACTTCGGCTTCTGAAAAATGACCAATGCGCACCTTGGCCATCACCGGAATCGTCACCGTCGCCATAATTTCGCGAATGACTTTGATCGAAGCCATGCGGGCCACGCCGCCCTCTTTACGGATATCTGAGGGCACCCGTTCGAGCGCCATCACCGCGCAAGCTCCGGCATTTTCGGCAATCTTCGCCTGCTCGGCATTTGTGACGTCCATGATGACGCCACCTTTCAACATTTCCGCCAAGCCAACCTTGACGCGCCAATCGCTTGCCCCGGCCGCCGCGCCTTTGCCGTTTGTTCCGTTCCCGCTGCCATTCGCTTTCTTAGAGTCCATCGACCTTCTCCTCTCGGTTCTTGAATCTTCGGCGAAACCTGGTCGCCGCGAAAACCCGTTCACGCTCTCGGCGTGATGGTTACAAATCGGCCTTTGCCGCGGGCCAGAAGCTGCCCGGCTTCGTTGCGAACTTCCCCCACGTAAAACAGATTCCGGCCTTTCTGCTCAGCCTCAAACGCTTCGACCAGAATTTCCCGTTCGACATCCACGGGCCGCAAGTATTCCACGTGCAGTTCTGCGGTTACCGCAGTCACCGCGTGAAAGCGATTCAATTTGCCCATGGCTTCGTCCAGAAGCAAGGCAATCACTCCGCCGTGAGCCATCCCGCCACTACCCTGATAGCGCGGTCCTAAAACAAATCGTCCAACAATCCGGCGCCGCGCCATGTCCTGCTCAAACACCAGCTTCATTCCTGCCTCGTTGTCACCGCCACACCCGAAACACTTGTTGGCAGGATGGGGCTCCAAGCGCACGATGTCAGGCATCAAACGAGCGCAACCCGGCTGCGTTCAGCCCGGCGCACGCCGCGTTCCCGTTTGCGCATTTCGATCTTCAGTACTTCTGCCAGCGTGGCCACGCCGCGCGCAATCTCTTTTTCATTCAGGCTGGCAAACCCCAGCCGCAAGGTATTCGGTAAAGGGCTCTGCACATAGAAATACCGGCCCGGCGCAAACAACACTCCTCGCTCTTTTACATGAATGAGCAACTCGCTGGCGTCAAATCCGGGGGGAAGTTCCAGCCACAAACACATTCCGCCGTCCGGCAGGGTCCACTTCGTGCCTTCGGGCATATTCTTCCGCAGGGCTTCGTCGAGCGCCTGCAACCGCAGTGCATACACCTTGCGCATCTTGGCAACATGTTTGGTAAAGAGTCCGCGCCGCAGGAATTCAGCAAGGGTGGCTTGTGCCAACTGGTCGGTGTGCAAATCGGTGGTCTGTTTCACCACGCGCAGCCGTTCAATGGCCGCTGCCGGGGCGACAATCCACCCCACGCGCAAGCCGGGGAACGCCACTTTTGCAAAGCTGTCGATATGAATGACCAGATTTGCCTTATCGAGCTGCTTGAGGGAAGGCAGCCTTTCTTCATGAGCATGCAGGCGAGCATAAATGTGATCTTCAACGATCGGTACTTGGTAGCGTGCCGCCAAGTCCAGCACCTTGCGCCGCGAGGCCAGCGGCATCGAGGTACCTGTCGGATTGTGGAAGTCCGGCGTCAACACCACCAGCTTGACGCGGTTGGCGGCCAGCGTGGCTTCGAGCGCTTCGACATCGACGCCCAGCGTCGCTCCCGGCTCGGC
This sequence comes from Saccharimonadales bacterium (SeqCode), assembly GCA_035317965.1. Classification (GTDB taxonomy): domain Bacteria; phylum Acidobacteriota; class Terriglobia; order Acidiferrales; family UBA7541; genus Acidiferrum. Next base: position 33,668 of record DATHFT010000067.1, read on the forward strand.
GGTCGTGCGCACGGGCACGCTCAGGCAGCGGGCGCGCGCTTGATGAAATATCGCCACCGCTCCTGGATAGGCCGGATTCTCGAGGATCACCGCGTCGCCCGGACGCACAAAAGCCTTGCTGATCAAATCGAGCGACTGCTGGCAGCCGTCGGTGATGAGCAGGTTCTCGTCCTTGGCGCTGATGGCTTCGCGGCGCAACAGATCGAGCAAGGCTTCTTTAAGCGGGCCATAGCCGTCGGAAGGTCCCAGCTTCAAAACGTCGGTAGCCTCGCGCCGCAATACGGCATTCACGCAATTCTGCAGCTCGTCGATCGGAAAAAACTCTTCGGCCGGCCGCGCCATCACAAATGACAAGGCATCTTCGGGCGCGCTGGCCGTCAAGCGCGACAAAATCTCTTCCCCGCGTTCATCGGCAAAAAGCAGCTCCCAGCGAATACCGTCGCGGCCGTTCAGCACCGGCGGCGCAGGCGGAGAAATCTTCAGCCCGCTGCCATTGCCTTTGATATAGGTGCCGCGCCCCACATGGCCTTGAATCAGCCCTTCCGATTCCAGCTCGGCGTAGGCATTGGCTACGGTGGTCCGGTGCACGCCAAGCATGTTGGCCAGTTCGCGGCTCGCAGGAATGCGGTCGCCGGGGCGCAAATCGCCTCCGCGAACGAGCGAGCGCAATTGATCGCGCAGTTGGATATAGAGGGGAACGTGACTTTCCGGTTGGAGATGAAGTGGCAGCATTGTCTCTCCCGATAAGCCAATGTTACACGATATTGGCCTACCGCAAGAACCAATTTGTCTCTTCCGGAAGCACGCGCTTCGGCCGGACCCGCGGCCGCTCGCCGCTACCGGGGCTGATAACCCACTGCTCCGTTGATCTCTCCGGCCTCCAGCCGGCGAATACACAGCTTGGTCAAATCACTTTCGTCGCACTGATAAATCTGCATCACCGGCAAATCCTTGTCCTGCACCTCGTACTCCCCCGCTTCCATCGACTGCGCATCCTCCGAACTACTGGTCACGAGCGGACTTCCCCCCGCCGCTACGCGCACCCGAAACTGCCCTGAAGGCGGTTCATAATTCTGATAGGAAAAGCACCGTCCCACGCAGGCGCGATCGATTAAGTGCACGATGTACGGCAATCGCGATTCCGGAGCGGCCCACACGGTGGCCATAATTCTCTGCCCATACGGCAACCCGCCGACCAGCTGTCGCGCATCCCGTTCCATCCGGCTCAAATCCCGCGTGTCCTGATACAGGAACGTAAACGAGCACGCCGCCACAACCCAGAATCCGAGGGCCTGCCAGGCCCGCGGCCGCACCTGCGCCAAAATGCACAAGCCCCACATCGCCGAAACCGTCGTCAACCGCAGCGTCACCGCCCCAATCCAGGCCGAATACATCGGCACATGCAAATCATCGGGCAAAACATACGTCGCAAATACCGCCACTGCATAGATCTCAAACGGCAACCGCAACTCGGCCCAACTCTCGTGCTCGCGCACCCTCCGCACCGCTTCGGCCCCGCAGCATAAAATCCCAAAGCCCAGCGCAATCAGCCCCAATACATGCGTCCGCGGCGTATACAAACTGATCTGATCGGCTCCGGTATAGATCTCCGACCCAAAGGAAGACAAAATATCCGAGGCGTCAAAATGCGCGAACGTGTAGATGTGCACGCCCACAATCGCCGCTACTGCCGCCACAGGCAACGCCAGCTTCCACCACCCGCGCAAGCGTCGCCAGATGAAGATGTACCCGACGCTGCCCACTAGCCAGGCAAATCCCTGCGGATGCGCGAGCAGCGTCAGGCCAGCAAAAATAATTCCTGCCCAGAGCTCCCACCCGCGACCACGCCAGAAAATCGCCGTGGCAAAAAATCCCAGTCCCAGCGACAGATAGTAGTTAAAAAACCCGATATTGAACGTCCACCCGTAGGTCAACATGGCCAGGCACGGCACGAGAAACCGCGCGCGTCCGGCGACCGCGCTCGTCAAAGCAAAGGCGCCCCAAAAAAAGATCAGTACGCAAGCGCCCACCACAATCTTTTCCGCTGCAGCGAGTCCCAACCAATTCCCCAACCGCGCCAGCGCCACGTCCACAACCACATTGTTCCACCGCGAAGCCAAATACAGCCCCGGCGCCTGGCCTTTTTCAATCAACTGCGCCAACCAGGCGTTGTAAACATGGCTGGCTAAATCTCCCGACACAATCCGCTCATGCCAGAAACACGGAAGCAAAAGGACAATCGAGGTCGCTAGCACAGCCCACCACCGGACCCGCAGGAAACCCCAAACAGGCGCGACCACCCCTCGGTCAACTTCGCCTTCCCGTCCACTCGTCATTCCATTTTCAGCCGACAATCTCTGGAGCTCCGCGCACACCTGTGGCAAATCGCAATATTCTACCCGTAAATCTCGGTCCGTTCTTGCCCTTCTGCCCCGGCCATTGCCCTTTTTTGTCCCTTTGGTCCAGTAGCCCCGGGCGGGTGCTCGGGTTCAAACTACGTCCAGTGAATTTTCCCGGGAAGGTGTGCGCGACAAACCCATGAAACTCTTGCAAACCTCTCTGCTGCTGCTGTTCGCCGCCAGCTGTTCCGGCTGTGTGGGCCTTGTTTCCGGCACTAAACCTCCCGCCAACCCGCCTCCGGCCGAAAGCGCCGTCAAAGTTTCCGTCACTCCGGGCACTGCCAACATTCGCGCCGGCGAATCCTACACTTTCAGCGCAACCGTCACCGGCACCGCAAACGCTGCCGTAACCTGGTCCGTCAACGGCACAAGCGGAGGCTCCTCCTCCCTGGGAACCATAAACTCTACCGGAAAATACACCGCTCCCCCGAGCCTACCAAGCCCCAACTCGCTGACCATTCGCGCGACAAGCACCGCGTCCTCGACAGTCTCCGCCACCAGCACTGCCACCATCTTGAACGCGACGCCCGTGCTGACCGGTATTAACCCCGCCAGCGTTGGCACCGGCAATTTCACCCTCACCGTCACGGGCAGCAAATTCGCGAGCGGCGCACACGTCTCGCTCTCCGGTCTCGCGCTGGAAACAACCTACGTTTCTGCGACGCAGCTCACCGCCAAAGGCAGCGCCAGTTCGGCCGGAACGTTTCCCGTCACAGTCACAAATCCTGATCCCGGCGCCAGCACCTCATCGGGCACCAGCCTCGCGGTGACGGGCTCGACGCAAGCGTCCAGTTGCAGCTCCATGCAGACCGGCCCAGGCGCCGCGCTCGGCGGGTTCGTGCCCTTTCCAGCCGACAGTCTCTGGAACAAAGACATCTCGGCAGCTGCCGTCGACGCCAACTCCGCAGCCACCATCAATTACATTGGAGGCACTGCCGCCGTCCACGCGGACTTTGGAGCAGGACAGTATCAGGGCTCGACAATGGGTATTCCTTATGTCGTCGTTGGCAGTTCACAAGCTCTGGCCACGGTCAACCTCACCGACTATGCCGATGAAAGTGACCCCGGCCCCATGCCTATTCCCGCGAGTGCAAACATTGAAGGCTACCCGAATCCCGGCAGCGGCGACCGTCATGTGCTGGTGCTCGACAATGCCAACTGCTTTCTCTACGAACTCTATAATTCCTCGGTTTCCGGCACCACCTGGTCCGCCTCCTCGACAGCTGTCTGGGATCTCCTGGCCAACGAGCAGCGACCCTATGGTTGGACCAGCGCCGACGCTGCCGGCCTTCCCATCTTTCCAGGCCTCCTGCGCTACGACGAAGTAGCCGCCGGACACATCAACCACGCCATCCGCTTCACCTTACAGCACAGCAAAGCCGCTTTCGTTCTTCCTGCCACCCACTGGGCATCGAACACCAGCAACGCAGCCGCGGCGCCTATGGGCATGCGGGTGCGCCTCAAGGCCAGCTTCGATGTGTCCAGCTACTCCGCAGCCAACAAGGTCATCCTCGCCGCCATGAAAAAATACGGCATGATCATGGCGGACAACGGTTCGAACATGTATATCAGCGGGGCCCCCGACGATCGCTGGAACAATGACGATCTGCACGCTCTCGGCAACCTCAAAGCCGCTGATTTCGAAGTCCTCACCGCGCCCACAACCTACACCGCCGCCAACATTCCGACCGGCTCTGCGCCGCACATCGCTTCGCTCTCGGCCACGGCCACGTCGGTCGCTTCTGGCACTCAGGTCACCCTTTCCTGGCAGGCCACGGGCGCGACGTATGTCATCGTTTCTCCCGGCGCAGGAGCTGTACGGGGCACTTCGGTCGTGGTAACGCCAACACAAACCACCACCTACACGCTGTACGCGACCAACGCATTTGGCCGCACAAAATCCACGCTGACGGTCACCGTGCACTGAGTTCTGCCCGGCCTCGAAGCCCAACTGTGAGTAAACAGTGAAAAAGCCCCGGTAAGGAAAACCGGGGCTTTTTCGTTGTTCCCAAGTTGCGCTGTGTTTTACCGGGAGGGCTGCGTCTCACCCAGCCGTTTCAAACGGTCGCGCAAGCGCCGCTGCAGGGGTGTCGGCGTATTCGGATTGAACGCCACCAGATACCACAGCGGCTGGCTGCGGTCCCGGCTTAACCAGGTCAGGGTCGGCGCATCGGCATTTGGATGACGCGCCACGTTTTCGCGAATCGCCCCGTAAGGATGCTTGGCGAGTTTGTGCAAAGTCTTGGCATTGGCTCGCGGATGTTCGCTGATCAAACGGAGCAAATAGTAGTCTTCCTCGGGGGCCTGTTTCACCAGCTTTTCCAGCATTTCCGGCTTGGCATCGGCGCTTAGAACCAGCCCAATCTTCTCGTCCCACGCCGTATTGATCACATTCAGTTCACGGGTTCGCGCGTGAATCAGCTCCTCGAGCATCCGCCGTTCCTGCTGCAAGCGCGCGATGGGGAGCCCCGTGCCTTCAAGCGAATCGAGAACCCGCAGCAAATGTTGCCGCTCGCCAAAGACAATCTGCGAGGTGCGCGTTGAACCGCTTTTTTCCTTTTCCTTGTGTTGCACTAAATCAGAACGTCGCATCGGTGGCTGCTCCAGCCCATTCCCTTCCCAACTCACTCGGGGAACACGCTTTCTACGGCGGCACTGCATTTCAGGCGCTGAGGCCCGACTTGCTGCGCATCTTGTAGTCCGTGAAAATTATGTTCCTCGCGCACGATGCGGTAAAGTTTGCTGCATACCGTGTGTGCCCGATGTGCAACCGCCTGCGGCCGCCATTTCAGGCAAATGAACGGTGGAAGGAAATCGTGTAATGTCTGCTTTTGACGAACACCAGGACGAACTGGAACATTTTGAAATGAAGTTTGGCCGCGACCGCGGACGGCTCGCCGTCACGCTCGATCTGCTGACCAATGCGCTCGTGCTGGTCGGCCAGCACGGCGTCTACTGCACCAGCCAGCGCAACCCCGCTGTGCCCACGATGGACTTGCGCATCATTACGCAGGAACTGGTGCACGCCAAAGAGCTGATTCAGTCGGTTATGGAAGAGATTCGCAAATCGCGCGAAGGCGGACGGGAAACGTAATCGCTTTTCGCCTTCCTGCCGCGCTGCGGGCGTTATTTCTTTATGAGGAATGGATTCGTTTCGCGCTCCGCGCCAATCGTGGTTACTTGCCCGTGGCCCGGATGCACGACGGTGTCGTCCGGGAGTTGCATCAATTTGCTTTGCAGCGAGTTGATGATTTCATCGAGCGAACCGCCCCACAGGTCGGTCCTGCCAATGCTTCCCTGAAAGAGCGTGTCCCCGGCAAAAAGCTGAGGCGCCGGCAGAATTTCCACACCCGCGTCGCGCGGTACGTACAAACATATGCTGCCCGGGGTATGGCCCGGCGTATGAATGATCTTCGCGGCAAAATTTCCCCACATCAGGGAATCGCCTTCGCGCAACAGATGATCCACCTCGGTCAGGGGCGGCGGCGCGATGCCTAAAAACGAGGCCTGCATCTCCATCGCCTGATAAAGCGGAATATCTTCGGCATGCATCAGCACCGGCGCCCCGGTGTACTCGTGCAGCTTGCTCAAGCCGCCGACATGGTCAATATGGGCATGCGTGCTGACGATGGATTTTACCGTCAACTTGTGGCGCCCCAACAAATCGAGGATGCGCGTCACTTCATCGCCCGGGTCCACCACAATCGCTTCGCCCGAAGCGCGGTCTCCGATGATCGAGCAGTTGCATTGCAACATGCCGACGGGAATCGTGATGTGGATCAATCCCGGGGCGGTGGGATCAAATGCTGGCGTCGCAGTCATGAGACGATTATATCATTCCGCTTCCCGTTGTCCGCCAGCCGAACGTACCAGCGAAAATAGGTCTGTTAGACTATGGTTGAGGGACTATGGACGACCCGCTGCGAGCCATCCTGCTGGAAACTCCTCTGGCTCATTTGCATCGCGAGGCCCACGCCTCCCTGGGAGCCTGGTTTGGCTGTGCGTTGCCCAATGATTTTGGCGACTGGCGCGCCGAATTTGGCCTGGCCCGCCATCGTGTCGGACTGATTGACAAGAACTATCGCGCGTACCTGTCCCTCAGCGGCCCCGACCGCGTGCGCTACTTGAACGCAATTCTCACAAACAATATCAAAGAACTGGCAGATCAGCGCGGAACCGTCGCACTTTTGCTGAACCCCCAGGGCCGCATACTCGCTGAAATCGAAACCTACGCGCTTGGCGAAACGCTATTCTGCGCTTCCTACCTGATGATTCGCGAGCGCTTGGTCGAATGGCTGGATAAATACATCATCATGGACGACGTAACGCTGCGCGATGACTCTTCGCTGTGGGGAACTCTGGCCCTTGAAGGACCCCTGGCCGGCGCCCTGACGAAACTGGCAGCTGGAGTGGACATAACCGCACTCGAAGATTTGCAGTCCGTTGCTGCCGGCGTGGGACAGATTCCCTGCCGGGTGGTTCGCCGCACTGTCGGCGGACTTGCCGGGGCCGAATTTGTCGTGCCGCACGGGCAGCTGTCTTCGCTCTGGCAACTGCTACTGCCTTTGGTGCGGGAAAACGGCGGCGGCCCCGTGGGTTATACCGCTTTAAACGCGTTGCGTTTGCTGCAAGGAATTCCGTGGTTTGGCTACGACTTCGGCGAAAAACAAATTCCGCATGAGGCGGGTCTCGAGCACTCACACATCAGCTACACCAAAGGCTGCTACACCGGTCAGGAGATCGTCGAACGGGTTCGCTCGCGCGGCCAGGTGAATCGCCAGCGCGTACAACTTCGTTTTTCTGGCGACGCACTGCCTGCTCCGGACACCCTACTCACCTCCGGCGGGCGGGAGGCGGGATACGTCACGCGCGCCGCCGCACTTCCCGATTCACCCGGAGGCGTCGGCATGGGTTACGCGCGACGGGAACACCACGCGTCCGGAAATGTTTTGGAATATCCGGGCGGTACCGCCACGGTTATTGATTCAACAACGGCCGCAACATCTGACTGAGTCGCGCGCGGTCTTCCTGGCCCATCGACACGAATTCAACGCCCATACCGCGATTGGGCTTGATATGGCGGACAATCGCTCGCGCATTCACTTCGCCGACCGGTAAGTCCAGGAGCAGTTTCAGGGGGCTATTGAGCGGCGCCGGATTGGGCGTCCCGATGAACAAGCCACCCATCGCCATACTCTGAAGATAGGACAGTTTGCGCTTGCTCCCCGTTTGCCAGGCTACCACCAGGCCTTTCGGTGCTTTTACGCGGGGATGTTTTCGCTGGTGCTGTTCGGCGTTAGGCATACCCAGACCCCAAGAGTGGATTTGAGGGGAACGCAGCCTGGGCGGCCGGCATCGCTTCAATTCTTACACTATTCGAATCGTGCGTTTTTCAATCAATTCGTATCAGTGTCTACAGACTTCCAGGTGATATCGGGATTGTACTCCGTCATCCCCGCGGCCAGCCGCTCTGTATTCGGACCGAGATTCTTCTGGTAAACACGCCCTTGCTGGTTGATGACAAATGTCATGATTCCGGAATTTCCCCATTTGGCCGGATAGGCCACCATCGCGTAACCGGCAATCATATTCCCGTTGATGATGTAGCTGTACCGTCCTCCGGGAGCGTGAGGTCCTTGGCGGGTCAGAATTTTGAAGTAGTAGCCGTGGTAGGGAGAGCGTTCACTGTCCGCTCGTTCCTCCTTGGCCGCCCCGCCTTTCCCTGCTTGATCGGGAGCCGTGGATTTTGGGCCGTAGCCTTCGGCGCGCGCGGCCGCTACGAATTTCCCGAGGGGACTTGGCGTCGCATCATCGGCAGTCTCCCAATAAAGTCCATTGTGGGATCCCTGGCTGCTGACCAAACGCTGCGCGTATTCAGCCACGCTGTCGTGATCCCAGTCGCTTTCTGTAAAGTATTCCCATTGGGCTACCGCGTACGCGCGCACCGTGGCGATTGCGGAAAGTTCATTCTCTCCGACCCGGCGGTTCAGGACTTCATCGAGACCCGCCGTGGTGTCGAAGAACCACTTTCCTTCTTTCGCAACGACCGGTATCGGAGTGGGCCAATTGTCCTTGCCCACCGTCACCGTGTATTTCGCGTCGTCCACTTTTTCCAGTTGCGTGGACTCTCGCGTCGAATTGGCAAAGGTGTCGAGATCATTGGCATCTTCCACTTCATCGCCGGACAACAGATCCGTGTAGCCGCTGCCAAACACTTTTTCCAGAGCCGCACGATCCTTGGACTGCGCAGCGGCCGTCAGTGCCTTGACGGCTTCTTCCGGCGTCGCGAATGTGCTTTGTCCTGCGGTTTGTGCGCATGCCGAAAAACAGCCAAGAAAGAAGCCGACGGCGAGCAGCGCCGCAGCCTTCGCCGCAGTTGCATAGCTTCGTTTGGCAATACGGGCTGTCATCGGCGTTTCTCCCTCGGCAAGTCCGGCGATTGTGCTCGCGACCGGCGTCATGGCTTCCTCTTTTCCCCGCGCGGCGGCGGAGCAGGCCGGCTTTGTTGCTTCTGCTGCGGAGCGGGCCGGGCTTGCGGAGCGGGCCGCGCCGCCGGACGTGCCTGGGGCGCTTGCTGACGGCTGGACTGCCCGCGCTGGCTGGTCACGCGGGGATCGAAATTGTTTTCCTTCGGGTTGAAGGTATGCGGCTCTGGTCTCGACTGCGGAGCAGGCCGAGCTTGCGGCGCAGGGCGATTCTGCGGCTGCTGCGTTTGCGGGCGATTCGGTTGCCCGGGTTGGCCCGCTGGACGCTGTGCCGAGGCCGGACGGTCTGTGCGGTTATCCCGTCCACGGTATTGATCGATGCGCGGGTTGTTACGATCAATGTTGCGATCGATAATCTTGTTCCCAGCCCGGTTGTTGTCCGCCGGTCGACCATTGTTTCCCGGCCGATTGTTGTCCCCTGGTCGGCCGTTGTTTCCTGGCCGATTGTCGCCCGGACCATTATTTCCCGGCCGGTTGTTCCCTGGGCGGCCCCCTGGGCCACCGCGATTGACAATGCGCGTGTTATTGACCTGCACGTTGTTGTACGTCACGTTTTTGTGAATGTAGTTATAGCGGTTAATATTCGTCACATTCACCCGGCGGTTTACCACACTCCGGTTCACGGTCACATTCCGGTAGCGATTGTTGATGTAAACGTTGTTCACCACCGTCACGTGGCCCCGGCTGCGGTTGATCCAGCCGCAATTCCAGCACCCTCCGCCTCCGCCCCATCCTCCCGGTCGCCATCCCGTGTAGTACACCGGCCTGCCGCGATAGCCCCAGCGGAAATCCAAATTCAGCCAAGCCCCGATTGCGAACCCCGATCCGAAGGAAATGGCAGAACCCCAGGCGGGTCGCCGGTAATAGCAAATCGCGGGATCGTAAACCGGAACATAGATATATTGCGGCTGATACGGTGTGATCGCGATGTAGTCATCATGCACCAGCACTTCTTGCTGCGGCGTGGAATCCAGATTTCCAACGCTGCGCGCCATGTGCCGCAATCTCTGCACCGACGTGGCGATATCGGTCGACTGATTTACGTAGGCCTGTCCCAGCGATGTCGTCCAGTCAATCTTGTCCGCCATCATTCCGACTACGGTCGGATAGTGAGCAACGGCCCGCACGCTGACATCCCAATTCTGGCCATCGATCCCGTTCTGCCCGTACGCCCGGACATAGCGCGCCGCTTCGTCGATTTGATCGGGAAAGGTAGCGGCCACAAACACCTGTGCCAGCAGCGGATCGGGGTACAGCGCGATCGGCGAAAGCAGATTGTCCAGCTCTTCGGGTGAAAAGGCCTGATAGTTCGGGTCCGGTTGGTAGTCCTGCTGATCGTCCTGCTGCCCCTGCTGCTCCTGCTGCTCGCCTTGCGGCGGGTACCCATTGTCTTGGCTGAGGGCGGCGGCAGAAGCGGCCGGAATCGCCGTGCCAACCAGTACCGGCGCACACGCCAGGCATAGGGTAAACGCGAAACTCTTCGCTGTTCGCATATGGGATTCTCTCCTCGAGAAGCAGCCGTACACCGAACTCCATCGACTCTTTGACGTTGTTTGCGGATCGGAAGGTTCAAGCGCACGTAGGAGTCCGAATTGGCGCCCGGAGTATGTCCAATTCTACCAGACACTTGCAGTTTAACCAGAAGGCGCCGGGCGTGCAATTATTTCAGACAGAGGAGTATCGCTTACTCGCTGTCCGGGGTTCGGGCCCTGAAACGGCCCGGGCGCAGCCGGGTTCTCCAGCACTTCTTTTGTCCCCAGGCGATTCACCGGCCGGCGGACTCGCCCGTGTGTACCTTATCGCTCCCCCGCGCACCGCATTTTGCTCATTTCTCCTATACTGTTCCTGGAACTCTTCATGTACCGCGAGCCCAAGCCAGCACAATTTCATGATCCGTGGTATGTCTATTTCTTCGGGATGCGCGGACTCCTGCGTCTGATGGTATTTTTCTTTTTGCTTCTTGTGGCTATTTTCTTTTTTGGTTCAGGCGGCAGGTTCAGCCATTTCTTCGATTTTCGCATCCGCGAGGACTGGGATTTTCTGCTGGACGTCAAGCTGGCAATTTTCTTTTTGACGCTGACCTCGGCGACATTGATCTGGCTTGCCATTCACCGGCGGACGGGCATGGAGAGTCTCTTCACCTGGAAGCTTCCTCCCGATGAACGCAAGAACTACGATTGGTGGGGTCGCCACCGCGCTCATCGCAATACCGACGAGCAGGCCTAGGCGTCGCCTTACTCAAATTCTCCGACTGGCTTTGCCTGGTCCGCTCCTACGCGGCCGACCGTTATTTCCGCCAGGAGATAGTTCTCACCGAGTATGGGAGAGCCGGCCAGACGCCGCAGCATGGCAATCTGCCCGATATGCGTAAGCGAGTCGGCAATCGGCGATTGCAGCAGTTTTTCCGCGCTCAATTGGATGGGTTGCGCCGCCGCCAGATAGTCGTCAAATTTCTTCAGCGTCGAAAAGAATCTTTCCGTTTCCGCAGTCCATGAGAGCGGCGCGGACTCGTGCCATTCCTCGTTTCCCTGCACCGCCGCCAGGGCCCACGCGAACAGATCACCGATGTGCGTGAGAATTTGCGTCGGCGTGCGCGTCTTGTCTCCAATATGATAGGTGGCAAACGAATTCGGCGCGCCGCGAATCGCTTTCCCTCCGCGGTAGGCAATGGTGGCAATGCCGTGGCGTACCAGCTGGCGTGTTGCATCGGAAGTGTTGGTCAAGACGGTAAATCCTCCCAAGAAAGAATAAATTACTGCTGCTCGTAAGCGCGGACGTAATCGACCAGCATCCGCTGCGGAAACTTCGTACTCCTGTCTGGCGGCCCCGGCCAATCGCCGCCGACCGCGACATTCAGAATAATAAAAAACGGATGGTCAAAAACCCAGGTACCACCGGAAGGCCACTCGGCTTTATTGAACGTTGCATAAAGAGTGCTGTCAACGTAAAAGCGAACGGCCCCAGGTTCCCACTCGACTGCGTACAGATGAAAATCATCCGCGAATTTCTGGCCCGGGGAAAGGGCGAGTGTTTTTGTCAGGTCACTTGTGGCCATGCCCGGCTTGCGGCCCGGAACAGAACTCGGTCCATGGAGGGACCCGTGGACCGTTCCGGGCTCGTTGCCGATATTTTCCATGATGTCAATTTCACCGCACTGCGGCCAGCCCACTTTGCTGATATCGGCACCGAGCATCCAGAATGCGGGCCACATCCCCGGTCCTTTTGGAATTTTGATTCGCGCTTCAAACCGCCCATAGGCCTGACTGAATTTTCGCTGGGTCTTCAGCCGCGCCGAAGTGTATTCCATCTCCACCCCGTCTGCGCCGACCAACTTCTCTTTGGTTGCCGTGATCACCAGATGGCCATCGCGAAGTTGCGAATTTACGGCGCGGTCGGTATACGATTCCAGTTCGTGATTTCCCCAGCCGTTTTTGCTTACGCCCAACTCACGGGTCCAGCGGGACGCGTCCGGGGCGGAACCATCGGGGCCGGAAAATTCATCGCTCCAGGTCAGTTTGAAACGCGCTGCTTGCGGCGGGCCCGCGTTTTCGCTGCTGGTGTGCGCGCAGAGGAATAAGCAGCAACCGAGAAGGGGGACGGCCAAGCCAGCATGTACGCGAAGACTCATGGAGATTCGGGACAGCCTGCCGGTCGGCAGCGATCCGCGCCGGGCATCTAATCCAGGTTCAGAGCGCGCTTAAACGAACCTTTTTCGTTATCGATTTTCTTTTGCAACTGAAGAATGGCATAGAGCACGGCTTCAGGGCGCGGCGGGCAGCCTGGCACGTACACGTCGACCGGAATTACCTGGTTGCAGCCCTGCACAATGGCGTAGTTGTTGAAGACGCCGCCGGAAGTGGCGCAGGCACCCATGGAAATCACCCACTTAGGCTCCGGCATTTGATCGTAAAGCTGGCGAATCACCGGAGCCATCTTCTGCGAAAGCCGTCCGGCAACAATCATCAGATCCGCTTGGCGCGGCGAAGGGCGAAACACTTCGGCGCCGAAGCGGGCCACGTCGAATCGGGCGGCGGCCATCGACATCATTTCAATGGCGCAGCAGGCCAGACCAAACCCCAGCGGCCAAATCGAGCTGCGGCGCGCCCAGTTCACGGCTTTGTCGAGCGTCGTGAAAATTATGCCTTCATCTTCGAGCAGCTTGCCGAAGTCGTCCGGTTTGCTCAGGGTAACGTGCTTTCCCAGCGATGTGCTCATAGGGCCTCGATGCTTACACTTGCCGTCCTTAGTTTCGCATATCCTCCGCCGCACGTACAAATTCCGCTGCCCGGCGTTTCCGCCGCTGTGCTCATAGCCCTTTCCAGGACTGGTTTGCGGGAGCATAATCTGCCAAATTCCCTGCCCGAGGAGGAGCTCCCGTGCGCAAAATTCGTTTTTCCGTGGCCATGAGCCTGGACGGCTACATTGCCGGCCCGCAAGGAGAATCCGACTGGATCATCATGGATCCGGCGATTGATTTCGCCGCGCTCTTCAGCCAATTCGACACCATTCTGCTCGGCCGCCGCACATTTCAAGCCATGGCAGCGGCAGGCCGCGCTGAAATGCCCGGCATGAGGACGGTGGTTTTCTCAAATACCCTGCGGCCAACCGACTATTCCGGTGTAACCGTCGTCGGCGGTGAGTACAAGGAATTCCTTTCCGTTTTGCGCCGCGGATCCGGCAAAGACCTTTGGCTTTTTGGCGGAGGGACGCTTTTCGCGAGTCTGCTCGCAGCGGGACTGGTCGACACGGTCGAAGTCGCCCTTATTCCCGTACTCCTGGGCGCGGGAATTCCCCTGCTCCCCCCTCCGGCCGCGAGAGCCACACTTCGTCTCACGAGCCATCAGGTGTACCAATCCTCCGGCGTGGTGATGCTCACCTACAGAACGGCATAAGTCTGCGCTTTCTGAGTGGCGCACAAGCCCCGGGGCGAGCGGCCGCCAGCGTGATTGCCAATCGGCCGGCGAGCGGCCTGGGCGCCGAGAGGCGCGAATCAGACGCCGGTGATGCGGTGCGCGAAGGCCAGCCAGGCGTCGGTGCCGGAGATGAGCAGTCGCACGGGGATCGACAGGATGAACAGGCCGCCGCCGTAAACATAGGCGCGGTGCAGCCGGCGTGCGGTTACCGCGTCGTAGGCAACGCAGATCAGCAGAACCGCAATATCGAATGCGTAGGCCTTGATGAGCACCGCTTGGTCCGAGAACAGAAACATGATCCGCGCGGTTGCCGGAGTGAGAATGACGATCGTCGAAACCAGGATCAGACGTTTGTGAATTTCCGCACGGTTGCGATAGAGGTAGGCGGCCGTGATCAGAACAACAAAATTGACCAGGTCAAAAAATGAGATGGCAAAAAATCGCAGCGGTGGAACCGCAGGAGTCGGCGTAAAGCCGCGCCGCACGGCGTCAACGGACATGGCCCAGGCGAAACCAATCATGAGCAGGACCAGGACGATGCTGGCATAGCCCAGGCGGCGGTGGATGGCGACTTGCCGGGCGGAGATCAGGGAGCTCTGGAGGATGACCAGCGCAATCCACGAGGAAAAGACGATCCCGTGGATGATGAACATCGGGCGCAGGTGAAGCCGTTCGAAATAGGGATTGAGGAAAAAGGTGCGGGCGAAACCGGCGAAGACGATGGCCGCCAGCAGGATGGAGATAAACAGATAGAAGCGATGATCACGCTTGCGCGTGTTCAAGACCGGCACGGTTGCCATGCGATTTCCTGGAACGGAAGATGCAAAGATTCTAGCACAAATGCTCGCGGCGTCCCGCGGGCGGTCCCGCTAAAAACTAAACTGCGAGGACGACTTTGCCGAATTGCGACCCGGATTCCAGATAGGCGTGGGCGGCGGCGGCTTCCTGTAGCGGGAAGATTCTGTCGACAACCGGCGTAAGCCGACCTGCAGCGACCAGGCGCATCACGGTGTGGAGCTCGGATTTGGCGCCCATGTAGGAGCCGAGAAGCGCGAGTTGGCGGCTGAAGAGAAACCGCAGATCCACTTTGGCGTCATAGCCCGTGGTGGCGCCGCAGGTGACCAGGCGGCCGCCCAGGGCGAGGCTGGCGACGCTTTCCTCCCAAGTAGCGGTGCCGACATGCTCGATGACCACGTCGACGCCGCGCTTGTTCGTGATGCGCCGAACTTCTTCGCGGATTTTTTGCGTGCGGTGATTGATGAAGTAGTCGGCACCCAGCGCTTTGGCCTTCGCGAGTTTTTCCTCAGTGCCGGCGGTTGTAATCACTCTGGCGCCGAGAAACTTGGCAATTTGGATGGCGGCGATGCCGACGCCGCTGCCCGCGCCAAGGACCAGGACGTCTTCGCCGGCTTCCAGTCCGGCCCGGGAGACCAGCATGTGCCAAGCGGTTTGAAAAACCAGGGCCACCGAAGCGGCCTCGTGCCAGGTGAGATTTTCTGGATAGGGGATGCAGTTTACTTCCGGGGCGCGCACGAGTTCGGCGTAACCGCCATCGATCAGGTAGCCGAGATTTGTGTACTGGCGGCAGCGGTTGTCGTGGCCGGAGATACAGGCCAGACACTTGCCGCAGGTGACCCCGGGAGCCAGAACCACCTTTTGTCCGACAACTGCGGTGGTGACTTCAGAGCCGATGGCGGCGATTTCTCCGGCAATGTCGCTGCCGCCTATGTGTGGCAGCGGGATGGCCACGTTCGGAGAACCGTGGCGGACAAAGAGGTCGAGGCGATTCAGAGCGCAGGCTTTTACCCGCACCAGGACTTCGTTCGGTCGGATTTGCGGATCCGGGGCTTCGGTGAATTTCAGAACTTCGGGGCCACCGTGCTGCTGCATGACGACTGCTTTCATATTTTTTTCCCCGGAATGGATTTGCAGTGTGAAATTAACACTGGTGGCGGGGTCTGTCCAACTGCCCGCTTGATTGACAGCGGTGGAGTCCAAGCATACGCTGTCGAATATTGCAGTTTCCGGCCGTCGTGACGGGAAGGCTGCGCGCCGCCACCAATCTAAGACCGGGACGGCAGGCCCGAGAAGCCAAGGCGATGGATATATTTGAAGAGATTCTGAAGATGCGGCGGTCCGGAGCGCGCGGGGCGCTGGCTACAATTGTGCATACAAACGGGTCGATACCGAGTTTTGAGAGTTCGCGAATGCTGGTGCGCGAGGACGGTTCGATCGCGGGCACCATCGGCGGCGGGTGTGTTGAAGCCGATGTTTGGGCCGCAGCCCGCGAAGTGATGGAGGCCGAAACTCCGCGGAAAATGGTTTTTAATTTGAACCATGAAGCCTCCTACGACAGCGGACTGATTTGCGGAGGGACTCTCGAGGTTTTTGTCGAACCGATTTTGCCGCAGCCGGTCATTTATCTGTTTGGCGGCGGACATATTTCTACGGCGGTGGCGAAGGCGGCGCAGTCAGCCGGATTTGGAATTGTGGTCGTGGATGACCGCGAAGCGTTTGCGAATCGCGAACGGTTTCCCATGGCGCACGCGGTTTTTACAACCTACGAAGATGCGTTTCAGAAAATTGTTCCGAACACGGCGAGTTACTTGGTGATTGTGACGCGCGGACACAAGGATGACATGCGCGTGCTGGCGTGGGCCGTACGAACCGAAGCGCGCTATATTGGAATGATCGGGAGTAAACGCAAAGTTCTTTCGGTTTACAAGGCCCTCGAGAGCGACGGCTATCGGGCAGAAGAGTTTGAACGTGTATATTCGCCGATGGGCCTGGCGATTGGGGCGCTATCGCCCGAAGAAATCGCAATCAGCATCGTGGCGGAATTGATTGCCGTGCGGCGAAATGCCGGCTCGGCAGCACACAAGAAATTGCACTACGAAGCGCGCTCTGTGGCCAATTCCTAGCGTTTTGCAGCTCGAAAGGAGCCCCATGTTAGCCGCCGTAATCCTCTCGGGCGGTGCATCGCGGCGAATGGGGTCGCCAAAGGCCCTGCTTCCCTATCAAGGCCGGCCGTTTCTGGAGCATCTTTTGGAGGTGTCACGGCAATCCAAAATTGGCGTGCGGCGCGTGGTGCTGGGCGCGGAAGCGGAAACCATTGCAAAAGCTATCCCGCTGGCCAGGGAGGAAATTGTCATCAATGAGGATTGGGAGAGGGGACAGCTCAGTTCGATACAGGCTGCGCTGCGAAGTCTGCCGGCAGGAACGGACGGAATTTTACTTTGCCTGATTGATCATCCTTTGATCAGCGAAGCGCTGGTCCATGACTTGATCGAGAATTTTTATTCCTCGAACAAACGCATCGTCCTGCCTCTTTTTGAAGGACGGCGCGGGCATCCCGTGATTTTTTCCTCCTCTTTGTACGATGAACTGCTGCAGGCTTCGCCGGAGACCGGAGCGCGCTCGGTGGTGTGGGCCCATGCAGCGGAGGTTCTCGAAGTGCATACCAGCGAGGAGGGCTGCATCCTGAATCTGAACGACCCCGACACCATGAACAAAGCGCTCGGACCGCAGGGCTAGGAACTATTTGAGACGCGCGAGAAGCTGGCGGGCGGCGTCCTGAGCAAGTTGCGCGCCGTGAAACGTCGCAGCGGGGAGATTTCCGAGCGCCGCTGAAATTGTTTGTGCGGTGATGGCTTTTGCTTCAAGCAGCGATTTCCCTTTTAATTCTTCCGTCAGAAATGAACTGCAGGCGATAGCTGTGGTGCAGCCGCGGCAGAGAAAGCGGGTGTCGGCGATGCGGGCATTTTCTATGATAGCGGAAATACGCAGTACGTCACCGCAGACAGGATTGCTGACCTCGATTGTGATGGTGGCGTCAGCGAGCTCGCCCGAGTTTCGGGGATTCTGGAAGTGATCGAGAACCTGTCGGGAGAACATCTCGGTGAGTATGGCAAACGCAGCCGGGCCCCGCAATGGGAGGGCTGAACGTCCAAAAATCCAGCAGAACCTGCGGATGGTCTGGCGGGCCCGCCGTTTTTCCGCCAGGCTATTTCTTTTTCGGCGGCAGGAATTTTTTATCGATCGAGGCGATGATGACGTAGTTGGGGTCGACCATTTCGGTTAAATGGACTTTGCCTACTTGTGACAGGAGCTGGTAGGCGTCGAGATCGGACAGGCCATAATCGGCGTGAATCCAATGGACGAGTTCGGTGTAGGCAATGCGGACGGCGTCATCGACCGGACGATAGATCCCGGCAGCCATGAGTTCGTGGTCGTTTTCCAGGCGCGGCCACATGGTGTGCTTCCCCTTTATCAATTCAAACTGCAGGCGGGCTTTCATCGGAACTTCGATGGCGGTGCCCGCAATTTCTCCGTCCCCCATCACGGCGTGACCGTCGCCGAAATAAAACAGCGCCCCTCGAACATTTACGGGCAGGTATAGGGTATTTCCTGGTGAAACTTCTGGAGCGTCCATGTTGCCGCCAAATTCGGCGGGGACGACCGAGCTGCGCGCTTCCCCGTTGGCCGGGGCCACTCCAACGCAGCCAAGGAATGGATGCAACGGGATTCGTGTTTGGTAGGCGGAATCCAGTGCTTGAAATGTGGCCGTGTTGTCTTCCTGGTTGATCGGATAAAACCAGGTTTTTTCCGGAAGCGGCGCGTGCAGCATGGGCGTGTAATTTGTCTGGTTCAGGGCCCCGAAACCTGGAGCGAATGCGCCAATTCCCTGAGTACTGTCCACTTTCAGCTCGAGAATGTGGATCACCAGCGTATCGCCGGGTTCCGCGCCATCGATGAAAAACGGTCCGGTCAACGGATTGTCGCCTTTCACCAGCGAGAAGAGATCGCCCGGTTTTTTAATGGCGTTTCCGAAGCAATCGAGCGCATTGGCGTCAAGAATGCTGCCGGTCTTCAGGTGGGCGACCGGAGCAGCATCGGCGAAGACATATTTTACGTTGTCGATGGTGGCCTGATACGTAACGGTCTGGGGGCTGGTATCGGCCCGCTGGGCTGCAGCCCCGGTGACCAATACCAATAGTGAGACGAAAATAGCGACGACTGTGCGCATGAATTCCCCCCCGCGGCTTCCGGACTGCACCTTAGACGAACGTTGCCCGCATTTCAAGTTCGCCGAGGACCGTTCCCGTTTTGCCGCCACGATTCGCGTCCGTGCTTTTGTCCGCACAATTTCGAGAGAGCGTTTTGCTATGCTCGTAGGGGGGCGACAGCTCCGGCAAATCATGAAGAGCAAACACAGAATTGTTTCGCTGGCGCCCAGTGCTACGTCGATTCTATGTGCAATCGGCGCGCGACATTTGCTGGTTGCAGTTACCAAATGGTGCAAGGATGTGGCCAGCGTCGGCGGACTGCCGCAGCTTGGCGATTGCTGGCACATGGATTCCGTGGAGAAAATTCTGGCGTTGCAACCGACGCTGGTCGTTGGCTCGGTTCCCTACAAGCAGGAAACCTTGGCAAAGCTGCTGGAATCGCCTCTCACTTTTCTGGCGATGAATCCGCGGACACTCGCCGATGTGTACGGAGACATCCGGCTTTTGGGAGATATCGCGAAACGGGATGCGGGCGCGGTTCGTCTTATAAACAAGATGCGGACGGAATTTTCCCAAATTGCAAAACGATCGCGCAGCGGGGCCCGGCCCGTGCGGGTGTACTGCGAGGCCTGGCCGAATCCCCGCATCAGCTCACCCCCGTGGGTGGCCGAGCTGGTAGCGATTTGTGGCGGCGAGATGGTGGTTCCCGCTGGCGAGCGCGTCAGTGATGAGGCCGTGGCTGCCGCCAATCCTGAAGCGATGGTCCTGGCTTGGGCGGCCGTCGGCGCAAAGTCCAAGCCGGAGAAGAGTTATCAAGTCGCTGCCTGGCGAGAGGTTGCGGCGATCCGGGACCGCCGGGTCGTGGCGATACCCGATGAGCTGTTGAACACGCCCGGGCCGCCGCTGATCATCGGAGCGCGGCGACTATGGGACGCCCTTCACGGAAACCGCCGTGCGCCCAAGAAACGGCCTCCGGACGGGAACGCCGCGATGTGTGAAGGTACCCAGAAATGAGAATTGTTGTTGCAGCAGTGATTGAACGCGAAGATCGCCGGTTGCTGATTGGGCAGCGGCGACGCAACGATTCTTCTCCGCTGAAGTGGGAATTCCCCGGAGGCAAGATAGAAACAGGAGAAACTCCAGAAGCCGCACTGGCGCGCGAGTTACGCGAAGAACTGGGCGTGACGCTGAAGCGCAGCGTCGAGATCGCCAGAGTGCAACACAAGTATGCAACCTCTCTGTATGAGTTGGAGATTCGATTTTTTGCAACCGAGATCCTGGAGTCGGCATTGACGCCGCGAACGTTTGAGCAGACCGCCTGGGCACTTCCCAAAGAATTGGGCGAATATGATTTTCTGGCTGCGAATGCTCCGTTGATCGCGCAACTGGCGACGGGGCGAATCAAGCCGGCAGAAATCCTGGCCGGGATGCCGTCCGACGAACGTGCGGCGGAGAAACGTAAAACCAACCCCTAGTTTTCCCGGCGAAGCCTTGCGGCAATCGGGCTTAGGCGCGCTCTGGCCCCCTTGCCGTGTCGATTCAGAAATCTCGTTCGCTCGGCAAAAAACGAAGAGCCCGCCGCGGGGCCCTCGTTTCGGCGAAGCGCGATTTTATGAAGTTACGGGGTTCAGTTTCTCCGGGTCGATGCCGAGATCTTTAATGGCCTTGTCGACCAGCGACTTTTCGATTTTGCCGTCCTGGGCTAGTTCATGGAGCGTGGCGATGGTGATGAAGCGGGCGTCGACTTCGAAGAATTCGCGAAGCGAGGGGCGGCCTTCACTGCGGCCAAAGCCGTCCGTGCCGAGAGATGCCAGGCGGCGCGGGAGCCATTTGCTGATCATGTTGGGCAGCGTTTTCAAATAGTCGGTTGCCGCCACAAGAACGCCGGGCGCGTCGGCAAGAAGCTGACTGACGTAGGGAACTCTGGGCTTCTGCGTCGGGTGCAGGCGGTTCCAGCGATCGCACTCGTTGCCGTCCACGTACAGCTCTTTGTAGCTGGTGATGCTCCAGACATCGGCCGAGACATTGTATTTGGTTTCAAGGATTTCCTGGGCTTGCAGGACTTCATTGAGGATGGCTCCGCTTCCAAATAGCTGAGCGCGAAGCTTGGCCTTCGGTTGCACGGCCGCTTTGTATTTGTACATGCCCTTGAGGATGCCGTCTTTAACGTCACCCGGCATGGCCGGCATGGGATACTGCTCGTTCATGACCGTGATGTAGTAGAAGACGCTCTCGCCCTCTTTGTACATGCGGCGGATACCGTCCTGCAGGATGACGGCGATCTCATAGGCGAAGGCCGGGTCATAGGCTTTGATGTTGGGTACCGGGAGTGCGAGGATGTGGCTGTTACCATCCTGGTGCTGCAGGCCTTCCCCGGAAAGGGTGGTGCGACCGGCGGTCCCGCCAAGAAGAAATCCGCGGCAGCGCATATCGGCGGCAGCCCAGATGAAGTCGGCAATGCGCTGGAAACCGAACATCGAATAGTAAATAAAGAACGGAATGGTGTTGATGCCGTGCGTTGCGTAGGCGGTGCCCGCGGCGATGAAGCTGGCGACCGAACCGGCTTCGGTAATTCCCTCTTCCAGGATCTGGCCGTCGGTGGCTTCCTTGTAGTACAGCAACGTGGCGGCGTCGACGGGTTCATATTTCTGGCCGACGCTTGAATAGATGCCTACGGTGCGGAAGAGCGATTCCATGCCGAAGGTGCGGGCTTCATCGGGCACGATGGGCACGATGAGCTTGCCGATTTCGGCATCCTTCAGCATTTTGCGCAGCATGCCGACAAAAGCCATGGTGGTTGAAACTTCGCGGCCATCACTGCCTTCAGAGAATTCCTTGAAGAGTTCGTCGTGGTCGGCCGCAATGGGCAGGGAGCGAACTTTGCGGGCTGGCATGTAGCCGCCGAGCGACTCGCGGCGCGAGCGAAGATAGCGGATTTCTTCACTGTCTTCGGTTGGACGATAAAACGGCACCTCAATGCAATCGTTGTCATTGAGCGGTATGCCAAAGCGCGAGCGGAATTCCCGGAGTTCGTCTTCGTTGAGCTTTTTCTGCTGGTGCGTGACATTCTTGCCTTCGCCGGCTTCGCCGAGACCATAGCCTTTGATAGTGCGCGCGAGGATGACGGTAGGGGCGCCCTTGTGTTCGGTGGCGGCTTTGTAGGCGGCATAGACTTTGCGCGGATCGTGGCCGCCGAGACGCAGCCGACGCAGATTTTCATCCGATAGCGGCTCGACAAGTTTGAGCAGCCGCGGATCGGTGCCGAAGAAAGACTGCCGAACATAGTCGCCGGAGGACACCACGAGTTTCTGATATTCGCCGTCGACGAGTTCGCCCATGCGCTTGACGAGGAGGCCTTCGGTGTCGCGCTCGAGGATGGGATCCCATTCGCTGCCCCAGAGGACCTTGATGACGTTCCAGCGAGCGCCGCGGAAAGCGGATTCCAGTTCCTGAATGATCTGGCCGTTGCCGCGGACAGGACCGTCAAGGCGCTGCAAGTTGCAGTTGATGACGAAGATAAGATTGTCGAGGCGTTCGCGCGAGGCGAGCGTAATCGCGCCAAGCGATTCAGGTTCGTCGGTCTCGCCGTCACCGAGAAAAGCCCAGACTTTAGCGTCGGTGGGCTGCTTGAGACCGCGATTCTCAAGATAGCGATTGAAGCGCGCCTGATAGATGGCCATCAGCGGGCCTAGGCCCATCGACACCGTGGGATACTCCCAGAAATCGGGCATGAGCCAGGGATGAGGATAGGAAGACAGGCCGCCGCCGGGTTTTAGCTCGCGGCGGAAATTTTCCAGCTGCTGGGTGGAGAGGCGGCCCTCCATGAAAGCGCGCGCATACATGCCGGGAGCCGCGTGGCCTTGAAAATAGACGGTGTCACCTTCAAAGTTATCCGACCGTGCCCGGAAGAAATGGTTGAAGCCGACCTCATAGAGCGTGGCCGAGGAAGCGAATGTCGAGATGTGCCCGCCGATGCCGTTTTCCGAGCGATTGGCTTTGACAACCATGGCGAGAGCGTTCCAGCGGATGAGGCTCTTGATGCGGCGTTCGAGCTCCTGGTCGCCGGGGAAAAGTGGTTCCAGACGCGCGGGGATGGTATTGGCGTACGGAGTATTTGCTGTAAAGGGCAGATCGAGACCGGCGACTTTGGCGTGCGACTGCAGGCGCTGAAGAATTTCAATGGCGACTTCCGGGCCGCTGGAGTCAAGGACGGAGTCGAGCGACTCGAGCCACTCCTGGATCTCGACGTCTTCGATCGAATGTGGTTGGGTGAAAATTTCGTTGTCCATTGCTTCAGTTGGCCCCTCGTGATTTGGTTGACGCTCTGCTCAACAGTGGCGGCACCGTGCCGCTTTTCGTGTCCGCTTCTCTTATGCCATCTATAAGTGAATAGAATACACCGTAGAGAAGATTCCTGCACGAGGGAGAAGGATATTTTTTGCCAGGCGAGGACAAAAACGTTCCTGGAAAAATTCCGGTCAACGGATTGTGGTAATTTCTAAAAAGGCAGAATGAGTGACGCAGACATGAACGGTAGACCCCTGGCCGGACAAGCAGCCCTGGTAACCGGCTCCGCGAAACGCCTGGGCCGGGCGACAGCGCTGCGCCTTGCCGAGCAGGGCTGCTCGGTGGCCATCCACTTTAACAAGTCCAGAACGGAAGCCGAGTCCACCGTCGCTGAGATAGAACGTCTCGGCGGCAAAGCGATCGCGGTACAGACAGATTTGACCCAGGTTACCGGCATTCGCAATCTGGTGCAGACGACTGCCCACGAATTTGGTCGCATCGATATTCTGGTCAACAGCGCGGCAAACTTCCTGCATGCCAGCATGACGTCGACGACCGAGCAAATCTGGGACACGGCTCTGGATACGAATCTGAAGGCGCCTTTTTTTCTGGCGCAAGCGGCCGCCCCCTACCTGCGGCGCAGCCGAGGCTCTATCGTCAACTTCGCCGACATCGGCGGAATCATGGGGTGGCCCGGATACATCTCGCATTCGGTGTCGAAAGCGGGCGTGATCATGCTCACCAAAACGCTGGCGAAAGAGCTGGCGCCGGAAATCCGCGTGAACGCCATTGCGCCGGGAACCATCACCATGCCCGGGGATCCGCCGGAGTGGGAGTCCGACTATATACAAAGGGCTCCGCTGAAGCGGACCGGGACACCTCGCGACGTTACGGACACGGTCTTGTTTCTCGTTCAGTCGGCATTTATTACCGGCCAAGTTTTGCTTGTGGACGGTGGCCGGACACTCTAGAGAGCTCTTCTTGGGTGTTTTTGCCGCAGCAAAACCAGTGAGCTAAAATCTCAAGGGAGCGGAGAAATTTTGGGAGCGGATATGAACCTTGATGTTCTGGCGATTGCGGCGCATCCGGACGATGTGGAATTGACCTGCGGCGGGACGCTTTTGAAGATGGCCCAGATGGGATATACGACGGGGATTTTGGATTTGACGGCAGGCGAGATGGGAACGCGCGGTACTCCGGAAACGCGGGCTAGGGAGGCTGCCGAAGCCGCTAAATTCCTGCGCGTGTCGTATCGCGGCATTTTGGGAGTGCCGGATTCCGATGTGCAGCCGGCGCGCGAGCACAAACTAAAACTGGCTGCAAAGATTCGTGAATTAAAACCGAAGACCGTGATCCTTCCCTACTGGGAGGCGCGCCATCCCGATCATTACCACGCTTCGAAGCTTGGTTACGAAGGATGTTTTTTGGCGGGATTGCAGCAGTTGCCGCTTGCCGGGGAGGCGCATCGGCCGTTCAAGGTGATTTATGCGACCGCATTTGGCGAGGTACGGCCGACATTTGTTGTGGATATTACCGAACAGTTTGACGAACGAAGAAAGGCGATTTTAGCCTTTGGGTCCCAGTTCCGCCCCGCGGCCAGCGAGAAGAAGGGGAATGTCTATATTGCGCTGGATGATTTGGAAGATGAGATGAATATGCTGGCCCGGCATTACGGGCAGATGATCGGGGCTAAGTATGGAGAAGCGTTTGTGCAAAAGGAAATGATGGTGGTGGAGGATGTGACGAAGATCAAGGTGCGATCGGTCTAGGTGTTTTAACCGAGTGCAGCCAGAAGCGAAGTGAAGCGGCGAGAAAAAAACACGGTTTGGGGGAGAGTTCCAGCGGGAAGGCCCGCCCGGCGCCCCTTAGAACTTTTCGTCTTCCTGGGCAGGAGAGAAACCGGGCATGTTCTGGCCCTCGGACGTTCGTTCAACGCGCGCACGGACCAACGGCTCGTTTTCGGATCCGGATTTGCGCAGTACCACAATGGTGCTTAAAGCTTCCGTGTAAACCCGGGTCACCAGGTAGGTGTCCCCGGTCCCATCTTTCTTCCAAAGTTGGCCAATCTGAATCTTCGAGACGCTCATAGGTTGAGCCTTGACTGTAGAGGGTGGGGCGATGAGGTGTCAACTATCCCGCAAGGCGTTGCGGCGCAGATGACACTAAATCGAGCTACTTAGCGAAGTTTAGCCCGGAGACGGCGTTTCAGGATCCGGGAGCGCCCCCGCCGCAACACCCGGGCGAGTCAAGGGGAATCGCAGATAACCTTCCGTGCTCTTCCTACATCGTAAGGAATGAGATCCGGTGAGCTTGTCTGGGCAGAGGTGTATACTCAAGACAGGTAGAGGTGGGCGCCATGCAATTTACTCTGCGGCATGCTTTGAGTCTAGCTTTGGGCGGCTTGCTGGTGGCAAGCGCGGCTTTTGCCGCTAGGCCCGGCCAAGATCCAACCCCGTCACAGCAGCCTACGAGCCAGCCGACTCCGCCGCCCCCCGGTCCACAAGACAAAAAAGATCCGGCAGCGACGAAAAAGGCCCAGGACAAGACGGCCGATCCGGCACCCTCGGCCCCCGTGGCGCAACAAGACAGCGTCAAGCCGAAGAATTCAAAAGAAGATGTAGAGGCCATCGGCAACCGCAAACTCGGCGGATTCAACATGCATTCGCTTGAGACCGATATTGCCATTGGCAAGCAGTACGCGCAGGAAGTGGAGCGGTCTTCGAAATTGGTGGACGATCCGGTCGTCACCGAATACGTCAACCGCGTCGGACAAAATCTGGTGCGCAACTCCGATGCCAAGGTTCCTTTTACCATCAAAGTTATCGACTCGGATGAAGTGAATGCCTTTGCCCTGCCCGGGGGATTTTTCTACGTCAACAGCGGCTTGATTTTGCGCGCCCAGGAAGAATCCGAACTTGCCGGCGTGATGGCGCACGAAATTTCGCACGTCACCGCGCGGCACGGCACGCGCGGACAATCCCGGGCCGAAGTCGCCCAACTGGCGATGATTCCCCTGATCCTGCTGGGCCCCGGCGGTTGGGCGGGTTATGGAATCTATCAGGGCATGAATCTGGCCGTGCCCATTTCCTTCCTGAAATTCAGCAGGGATTTCGAACGGGAAGCGGACTTTCTTGGACTGCAATACATGTATAAAGCGGGGTACGATCCCAACGCCTACATCACGTTCTTTGAGCGCATTCAGACGGATGAAAAACGGCGTCCCGGAACAATTCCGAAGGTATTCTCTTCGCACCCTCCGACGCCGGAACGCATCGAGAACGCGCAAAAGGAAATTGCTCGCATCTTGCCGGCGAAGCAGGAATATATTGTCACCACTTCGGAATTTGACTCCGTGAAGGCGCGCTTGCGGAATATCATGTTTTCGCGCAAGGCGGTTGACAACGGGCCAAACAAGCCCACACTCCGTACCAAGACCGAGCAATCCGACAAGCAGAAGACGACGACTCAGACCGATCCAAACAGCGGAGACGATGACCGTCCGACGCTCAAGCGCCGGCCGGATTCCCAATAAACAGGACCAGCAATTGCAGACGCAAAAGGGCGGCCATCGGGCCGCCCTTTTTGCGTCTGTAGATGAAATTTATTAGCGCCGGTCGCGGTCATTCCTGCGATGCTCTTCGGGCGCAGCGGCGATGCCCATGCGGCGTAACTCTTCCGCGTAATACTTGCGGAACAGCAGATCCCACTCCTCGCTGCCTTCGAGGATTTCTTTTTTCTGCGAAGTAATGCGCTTGCGGACTTCAATCTCTGCTTTTTCCTCCTCGCGCAGAGTCTCCGTCAAGATCTTCACGATTTCCTGGCGGATGGTGTCGCGATCTTCAACGAATTCCACATCGTTGCTGGCTACAAGAACGTCGGTAATTTGGTGGGAGAGGCGGACAATTTTTTCGCGGCTGAGTCGCATGTACCCCGTACTTTCCAGATAAATTAAAATATTACGGATGCCAGTTGCCGTGCTGCCAAGTCCTAGCGCAAGACCAGTTTGCGGTCGCGCGCAATCTGCGCTTTCACCTTCTTGAACATGTCCTGATAGGAGACGCCGGTGCGGCGCATCTCGTCCTGATGCTGGATCAGGATTTCACGCGCTTCTTCGCTGATGCGATCCTCGAGATTGATCTCTTCGTTCATGGCCTGACGCACGCGCAAGGCCACAGTTTCCGGTGTCTTGGTCTCGATGAGCTCGCCTTCGATAAGCTTTTTGACCACTTCGGTGGCCATATATCCGACGTAATCGCGCGAAATTAGCATTCCAGACGGTATCCTTTGCCCTGCTGACAAAGCAAAGTTTACTGTCTGCGCCAACAAAGTGCAAGGAACCCGGGAAATTGGCGGTGACCCAGACGACCACGTTCAATGCGTTCGCGGGATACGGAACGCGGCGCCCAAATTGCGTGGACCGCACTTCGCTTTCGAACGAAGAACGGTCGACGGCCGAGTATTTCAACGTCGCGGCGTTCCAAATTGCGCCGCAATTTACCTTGGGAAGCTGGGAACGGTAAAAGAACGGTGCGCAAGGAAGCTGCGCGATGATATCCTGCGCCAGGTTTCGGGATCCCCATCCGCCGATGTAGCGGAGAAACGGAGTGCGCAGATGGCGATAAATCATAGATTGAGTCTCTTGCTTGCGTTTTTCCTCGTAGCGCTGCTTGGAACGGCGGAGGCCCAGACTCAGGTCACGGAGCTGCCCGAGGTGCAGACCTCGAGGACGCTCTCCGCCGTGGTGCAGGACCCGGCGGGCGCGGCGGTGCCGGGTGCGATCGTAGAAGAGTTCAGCCCGGACTGGAAAGTCTCCTGGCGCACGGGCAGGACTGGGCCGGATGGCAGGTTCGTACTCGCCGCGATCGGACCCAGGAAGATCTACTATCTGCAAATCACCGCCCCTGGGTTCAAGAAGCTGCACTTAAAGATGCAGCTGAATCCCAAACTCGAAAGTACGCTGAAACTGAAGCTGGAGAAAGCAACCTGAACCCGCTCGGCGCCCCGCAACTCTCCTCGTGACTCCTCTTGAGAGGTCCCGCCAATTTCCGTGACCGCCGGTTGCCTGGTTTCCAACCGAATCCTCTCCGCCGGCGAGGTGTTGCTGTATTGCGCAGTAAGCTCATCCGGACCTTAGTCAGTTGGCCATGCCGCTATGCGGCAAAGCTGAAGTAGACTCTAGGCAATCTAACGCCGGAGTTGTCGAGGAGCCTTGCTGATGAGACCTGTTTCCATTCTTTTTCAATCACTCTTGCTATTGTTCCTGTTGGGTGCGGGGTTTGCGACGGCATCCACGGCTGGCGCCGCACAAGTGAAAGGCTTTGCGAATCGGGACTCGACGATTGACGGCGTGCAGTTGCACTACACCCTGGGCGGCCACGGCGATGCGGTCATCCTGCTCCACGGCTACGCCGAAACCTCGCGCATGTGGACACCGATCCTGCCGCTGCTTGCCGAGAAATTCACGGTGCTGGCTCCGGACCTGCCCGGAATTGGAGATTCCGGAATTCCCACGAGCGGTTCGGACTTCAAGACGGCAGCCGTCCGCATTCATATGCTGGCGAAATCGCTCGGGATAGGGAAAGCTCGGATTGTCGGACACGATATCGGTTTGATGGTGGCTTACGCTTACGCAGCGCAGTTCCCTGCGGAGACCGAAAACCTTGTTTTGATGGACGCATTTCTTCCCGGCGTGGAAGGCTGGGAGCCGATTTACAACAATCCCGCGCTGTGGCACTTCCGGTTCAATGGGGACACGCCGGAGCAACTGGTGAGGGGACGCGAGCGGGCCTACTACGAGCACTATTGGAACAATTTTGCCGCTGACAAAAATCATTCTATTCCGGAAGCCGACCGCCGGGCCTACGCTGCAGCCTACGCGCGACCCGGTCGCATGCGTGCCGGTTGGGCGTATTTTATTTCGTTTCCCCAGGCCGCCCAGGATTTTGCCCGACTTTCGCAGACCAAGCTGACCATGCCGGTCTTGTCCATCGGAGGCGATAAATCCCTGGGAAATGAGCTCGGCGCTCAGATGAAGTTGATAGCCACCGATGCAACGGTGGTCGTCCTGAAAAACACCGGTCACTGGTTGCTGGAAGAAAATTTCGAGGAGACATCCGACGCACTGGTCAAATTTCTTTAATCGTTTTGCGGGCGGGGCAAGCGAGGTCCCCTGCTCAGCGGCGTAAAACTAGGACGTATTTTTGGCAGTTACTTCTTTCGCTTTGCGGGCAACCAATAAAAAACCGCGGGCAGACGCTTCTTTTTGCAACGCCGTCAGTCGCGTGCGGGCGGCAGCGATCCGTCCCGCTTTCATTTCGGCAATTCCGAGCGCTAGTTGCACTTCATAACGCTCAGGAACGTAACCATGCGACGTTGCATCCGACAAGGCAATCTCCAAAGCCGGAATTCCCTCTTCGGGCCGGCCTGCCGCTGCTTTCACCTGCGCCGCTGTAATTGCCAAAGCGATTTTTGCCGACAAATTTTCTTCCGCGGAAATTCCAGATATAGCCGCCTGCAACTCTTTCTGCGCATCGGCGGCCTTACCCTGGTCTGCCAGTGCGCTGGCCAGCAACAAATGTGCGGTACCCTGTTCCAATTTCGCCTTCACAAAATCATCCAAAGCGGCCTGTGCGATTTCGATGGCGCGATCTGCGCGACTTCGTGAAAGCTCGATGTTTGCCAGCTCGAGCTGCGTGCTCTGCATTGTGCTCGTTGCTCTAATTTCCTTGAAGATGGAGATGGCTTCCTCGATTTTGCTCTGCGCACCGCCAAGGTCATCTCGATACGCCCTTATTTTGCCCAGCGCGCGGTGCGAGCGGGCTATTTGCTCCTTCAAATTCAGGCTCTGGTATGCAGCAAGCGACTGTTCAAAATTCTTTTGCGCTTCAGTTAACTTGCCCTGCGAAACCAGTATTTTACCCTGCAAGTGAAGAGCGTTCGCCCAGCTGTCTTTGTTGCCGGAAGCGCGCGCCATGGCGAGTGCGTCGCCGCCGTATTTGTTCGCGCTCCCCAGATCCCCCAGGTCGATCTTCGATTGCGCAATACTCGCAAAGGTATTCGACAAGTTTCCCTTTTCGCCCATTTCCTGGTACATGGCCACCGCTTGTTCATATTGCGCTACTGCTTCTGACTTTTTCCCTTTGTCGCTCAACGAATCGCCGATGTTTAGCGTGGCCTTCGCCGCACAGGATTTGATCTGCGCTTCCTGGCAAATCTGCCGCACTTTCCGCCAGTCTTTTTCTGCAGTTTCACTTTCTCCCAGCCCGGATCTGATTCCGGCAATAACATTCAAGGTTTGCGCCGCTTGTACCTTTTGACCCAATTCTTCATACGTCGCCATGGCTTGCTCGAGCAATTTCATGGCACCCTCGGTGTCTCCCCGCGTCTGCAAGACGTCAGCTAATCCGAACTGCGCGCCTGCCGCACTGGCCTTGTCTCCGGTAATCTTTGAAAGAGCAATCGACTGCTCATAGTACTTCTTCGCCTCCACGCGATCGCCCATATCAAACAGCGTGTCCGCCATTCCGTTGAGCGCGAACTGCTCTCCGTACCGGTCATCCTGCGCCCGCGTACCTGCTAGGACCTGTTCGTAGTTCTTGCGGGCTGCCGGCAGATTGCCCTGGCGCACCTGGATCTGCGCCAGAACCGTCAAGCTGTTCAGCAAGTACGTCTGGTCGGCAGTTCTTTCCCCGTACCTGACAATCTCATTCAGCAACGATGCCGCTTCTTGCAAATCTCCCCGCTGAAAGAGCATGGTTGCCATGGTGTACTTTGAAGCGGCCACCCCGGATGCATCGCCCACCGCTTCATAGATGGCTCGTGCCTCAACGGTCGCGGCCATCGCCTTGGCAATTTGCCCTGAAGAGCCCAAAGCAAACGATTGGCGATTGAGCGAACTGGCAAGAATCAACCTTGCCCCGCTCGCCCGGGCTTTTTCGGCCGCCGCCGCATACGTGGCCAACACGCGATTGGTATCTCCTTCGGTCGCGGCAGCGTCCGCCTCGACCATGTCTATGCGCGGACTTTCTCCCACAGGGCTCGGCAATTTGCGCAATGAATCGACGGTAACGTAGGCGCCCTGGAGATCCCCCGATTTGGTTTGTGCTGAGACGTAGGCCAAACCATATTCCAGATTGTCCGGGGCCGTTCGATACAAGCGTTCAAATACTTCACGCGCCTTTTGCCATTCATGATTGACGAGATGATAGTTCGCCGCAACCAGGAGGCGATCATTCAGCGGCAGTCCCGAGGAAAGATCGCGAGCCTTTTTAATCGCGTCCTTGGCTTCTTTCTCGCGCCCCAGATTTCGCCACACCTGGCTCAGCGCGTTATGCGACAGCGCACATTTTGGGTCTGCCGTGATGGCCTTCTGCAGCAGGTTTCTCGCCGCAAGCGAATCAAAGTTGCGTAGCTTGGCTACTCCTTCAGAATAGAATCGCATCGCGGACGCATTGGAAGGCATCGACGATTTCATTGCCGCCATGTCAACCGCACTGACACTATCCGCGCCCAAAGTCTGGCGAAGCTTCGCCCCCGCGCGCGCGACGGTGTCTCCGATTTCTCCTTCCGGGCCGGTCTCCGTCACAGAAACAAGAATCTCGCCAGTAATCGCATCCTGGACGCGCATATCCAGGCGCACTTGTCCATTTCCCGAAGCCAGGTACGATCCGAGAATGACGGCATCGCTGCCAATATTTTGTCGAATTCTGCCAAGCGTTTCTTTAGCAAAACTGTCAGCTTCGGGCAGCGCGAGGCTCAGCTTCATCCGCGCCACTTGCTCGCCCGGAACGGTTCGCAGCTCTTCACCCGCTCCCAACTCGGTCGTCATCATCTCCGAGAGCGCGGTTGCTACCCAGGCAGCTTCCGCGTGCCCGCTCAAATTCTTGAATCCCATCACGGCAACGGAGCGCCGTAAACGTACCGGCCCAAAAGGGGAATTTCGCGGACTCGCTTCGTTCGCCGCAGGCCGGGTGGGACGAGCTAGACGATCGCGCACGCCGCCTAAATTCGATCCAATCGCCAGACCGCCAAGCAGCACTATCCCCAAGGCCGCCGCAATGGCCACCCCGGTTTTGCGTTTGGACGCAATCTCCGGGCCCGACGTATGTGCCCCGGAATGCAAACCCTCCAGGGCCACGCCCAATTCTCGTGCCGATTGATAGCGACGCGTCGGTTCCTTTTCCAACACCTTCATGATCACGTTACTGGTCGCCACGGACACCCGCGGATTCACGGTTTGCGGCAGGGGTGGCGTCTCATGAAGAATCGCTCCCGTCAGCACCGCGCCCTGCGTCTGCGGAAAGGGCCGTTGCGCCGTCGCCATTTCGTAGAGAACCGCCCCCGCAGCATAAATATCGCTGCGCGCATCGACCGGCATTCCGCGCAGTTGTTCCGGGGACATGTAGGGCAGCGTCCCCGAGACACTGCCCGTGTCGGCAGTCACCGTCATCGTCACGGCGTTTGCCGGATCCGGGTGCACAAACTTCGCCAGCCCAAAGTCCAGAATCTTCAATCGCCCATCCGGAGTAAGGAATAAATTGGCGGGCTTCAGATCCCGGTGAATCACGCCCTGCTCATGTGCCGCCGCCAGTCCTTCGGCAAGCTGCGCAGCGATGCGCAGAGCCTCCCGCTCGAGTAGAGGTCCGGAATTCAATTTCACATTGAGCGGAGTGCCTGGAATCAGTTCCATTGCCAGAAAATCGATTCCGTCCTGCGAACTGAATTCAAACACCGTGGCAATGTTGGGATGGCTCAGCCTGGCCAGTGCCAAGGCCTCTTTACGAAACTGCTTGCGTGCCGCTTCTTCGTCCAGCGTGCCGATTGGCAACACTTTCAGCGCGACGTCGCGGTCCAGTTGCTCATCATGCGCGCGATACACAATGCCCATGCCGCCCGCGCCGATTTTTTCCACAATTGAGTAGTGCCCTAGCGTTTGCCCGATCATTTTTGGATGGAGCTGACCATCTCCGTAGCCGCGAATTTCGTCATGTTAGGTCGCCTGTTCCGCACTGTCAACACGGCACTATAATGATTCCGGAGGCGCCTTGAATAACGGGAGGAAACAGCGATGAAACTTCACACTTATCTTAATTACGGCGGGAACTGCGAGCAGGCTTTCCGCTTCTATGAAAAAAACCTCGGCGGAAAAATCACAATGATGATGACCCAGGACCAGCAGCCCGGCGCAAGCCAGGTGCCCGCAGAATTGCAAAAAACGATTCTTTATGCCCGCATGACAATCGGAGAAACGGAGCTTATGGGTAGCGATGTTCCACCCGACAAATTCCAACCCATGCGTAGCGTGTATTTGTCTCTCAGTACTTCGAGCACTGAAGAAGCTGAACGCATTCACGCCTTACTCTCTGGCGGCGGACAAATCTTCATGCCTATGCAGGAGACTTTTTTCGCTCATCGTTTCAGCATGCTCCGCGACCAGTTCGGTACGTCCTGGATGATCATTCATGAACGCGCCATGCCGCCAAGGGTCTGACACCCCTTGCGCCTTCGCGGACTCGCCCTCAGGGACGATTCGAAAAAAAACGCTGAGACCGTGCTGTTCGCCCTTGAGAAAGTACGGTCCGTCAACCCTGCGTTCGAGTTCCGCCTTGGCCCCTAAGTCGAGATTCTTTGGCTCACTGCCAGAATATTGCCCTCGCTATCCTTAAACCACGCCGTCTTCGCGCCACCGGCCTTGGAAATGCCGTTCTCCGTCTTGATCCCTGGGGCGTCGTATTCTTCAAACTGAACTCCTCTTCCTTTGAGCTCAGCAACTTCCGCCTCGACGTCATCAACAGCCCAAAAAAGCGTGCTGGCCTTTGAAGTCCCGGCCCCTGGCGAAGGGTACATAAAGACCCATGAGCCGTTGCCGCACTCATAAATTACCCCGCCGGCGTAGGTCTCTTTGGGTTTCAACCCCACCTTCTCCTCATAGAATTTTCGGGCGCGTTGCACGTCAGCAACCGGAATATAGGGAACGATCGGTGAATTACGCAGCATGGGTGTTTTTTTCCTTTCTGATTCCTGCAAAAACTGCGCAGTCGCTTCTACCCGCGCAGTACAGCGGCACTCAAGGCCAGAAATGCAATCAGGGACAACATTGCTCGTACGAGATGCGACGCTTCCCAGCGATCCCGCATCGATTTCCATTCCCGCGCGTCCAATCCGCCCCTTGGCGCTGGTCCCGCGGCCTGACCTCCATCAAAAAAGCGCCCGCTGAGTTGATAGGTCTGAAACGTCTTCAGCCAAAATTTGTTAACCGGCCGGGTCACGAACCAAAAAACGAGATGCATGACCAGCAGCGCGGCAAAGGCAATCAGGAGCAACCATGAATCCGTATCAGTACCGCGTGAAAGGAAAAACAGTGCCAGCGTGGCAACTCCGCAAAGCGGCTCGATAATTCCGCCCAAGGTAAACCCCGGATCGTATATCGTCTGCACCGCCAGGTACGCTTCCATCTTCAAACGCAGCTTTCCCGGTAATTCTAGCGCGTGAGCGACAGCCATACTCATGGCTAGCGCCACAAACAACATGGTCGACATCTGTACTGCAAATATCATCAAACCATCTCTGTCCGACAGTGCTCGTCGCACTCCCTTCCCCCTATACTCCGGAAATCCGTGCCGATGGGAATCCGGTTTTCTTGGTATGCCCGCCAGGACACGCTTCGGGCACTTCGTAGAATATTCAGGCGAATAAAATCGGGTTCACGAGTGAGCAAAGCGGCGATGGCGAGCAGGGCGATTGCGGAAGGCGTTTGGGCGCGCTCTGGTTCAGGAATATCCCTCAGGAAGCGGGCAACGCTCCGAGTGAAGGTGGAGGGTCTTTTTCAAATGCTGGGCCAGGCTCCTGGCCCATTCTGAACTCGATATGGCCGCCGTTGGCGATGTCCTCATGCCGGAACCAGAGTTTCGAATACGCCTTCCCATTAAGAGTGAGCGATTGAATATACTGGTCGGCTGGTGAACTTCTCCTGGCCTCAAGCACCAATTTCTTTCCCCTTCCAAGTTCAACTTCGGCCCGGTCAAACAGCGGCGTACCAAATACATAGTTTCCGCCCACCGGGTCCACGGCATAGAAGCCTATTGCACTCATTACATACCACGCGGACATTTGTCCGCAGTCCTCGTTGCCGGCCAGTCCGTCCGGCTGATCGTCGTACTCCAGCTCCAACAGTTTCCGGACTCGGTCCTGCGTCTTGTGCGCAGCACCCGCATAACAGTACAGATAGGCCATGTGATGGCACGGCTCGTTGCCATGGGCGTACTGTCCGACCATTCCCGCAATGTCCGGAGGAGCGTCGGCCGGGAGCGCGGAACTGGTCGTAAACAGCGTATCCAGCTTTTCAACAAATGCCTGGTGCCCGCCGAACAGTTCAATCAGCCCGGCAGGATCATGTTGCACCGTAAATGTGGTCTGCCAGGGATCAGACTCTGTGTAGTCCTTCCATCGTTTTGCATGTCCCATTTCGGTAGCGTCAAAGGGCTCGGCCCACTGGCCATTCTCCAGCCGGGGCCGAATGAATCCAGTTTTCTTGTCAAAAAGGTTTTTGTAATTTCTGGCTCGGTCTGACAAAACCTTCCAGTCATCAACGGCGCCGGCGGCTTTGGCGATTTGCGCTACGGCCCAATCGTTATATGCGTACTCCATCGTCTTGCTGACCGATTCGGCTTCCCTGTCGCACGGGATATAGCCAAGCTTGCGGTAGTAGGCCAGTCCTCCGTATTCATCGGACATCGCGCGTTTCTTGAAAACTTCGTACGCCGCGCTGACACCGATTCCCGGAAAGCCTTTTACGAGCGCTTCGGCGACAACGGAACTAGAATGATATCCCGTCATGCAAAACGTTTCTTTCGCTTGCAAGGGCCATACGGGCGCGCCGCCCGGGCTCTCCTGCCCCATGCGAATCAGGCAATTCACAAAGTCCGGCACGCGCTCGGCATGGCATAAGGTGTACAGCGGATGAGCAGCGCGGAAGGTATCCCACAAGGAAAATGTGCTGTAGTTATGCATCCCCGGAGGAACTTGACGAACCTGTCCATCCATCCCGCGATAATGTCCATCCCTGTCGTCAAACAGGGTGGGAGCAACCATCGTGTGGTAGAGCGCCGTGTAGAAAATTCGCTTGTGCCGCTCACTCGCCGTCGTGATTTTGATTTTGGAAAGATGTTCATTCCAGCGAGCGCGCGCCGCGCTGCGTACTCGCGCAAAATCCCAATCAGGAATTTCGGCCTGCAAATTGTTCTGCGCGCCTTCGGCACTGACGCCCGAAATGCCCACCTTGACCAGAATTTGTTCGCCGTCCGTGGTTTTGAAGTGCGTCAAACACTTTAGTGAACGACCTTTCACTTCTCGCGCACCCGGTTCCAAGCGTTTCTTGTCCGCGATGATTTCGAATGACTCAAATGGTTTTGAGAATTTCATCGCGAAATAAATCTCTCGCCCCGGAGCCCAGCCCTTCACGCTGCGTCCGCCGGTAATGGTGTCCTGACCCGTAATTTTCAGATCGGCCCACACGATGTCGGCATTGCCGTAAACATGAACCAAGTCGAGAACAAAGTGACTGCTCTCGCTCTTCGGAAACGTATAGCGATGAATTCCCGCCCGCTCGGTGGCGCTCAGCTCCGCCTGAATTCCGTAGTCGCGCAAGGTGACCGCATAATAGCCAGGCTCGGCCCTCTCTTCCTCGTGGCTGAACCGCGACCGATAGCCTTCTCCCGGATTCTGCCGGGAACCCGGAACCGTCTTCGCCGGCCCGGTCCCCGGCATTAACAGAAAATCCAGCATGTCCGACGCCCCGGTCCCGCTCAGATGCGTATGGCTGAATCCCATGATGGAACTGTCCGAATAGTGATACCCGGAACACCAATCCCAGCCATCGTTGTAGGTATCCGGGCTGAGCTGCACCATCCCAAACGGAACGGTCGCGCCCGGATAGGTATGCCCATGCCCGCCCGTGCCAATTGAAAGTTTTACATACCGCGACACTTCTTCTCGAGACTCCGCGGGTCCGGAAACCCCGAGAGCCTCTGGAATTCTTCCGAGCATCGCGCTGGAATCGAGCAAGCCCCCTACAGGAAGGGCGGACAGAGCTGCCATGAACCGACGCCGCGATATCATTGAATTCCCTCGCAAAACAAGGCGAACTACGCCTGGAAAACCGCGCTCAAGCGTAGCGAATTGCATTCCCTGACGCAATTGTTCGGCCAACTTTTATCTTTACTGAAAATTGAGGCCCACCCCGGCAGAACTGCGATGAATCTTTCGCTCCAGGGTCCTGCATCTCAATGAATGGAATCGGAGAATACCCCATGAAGATCAACGAACTGTTGCTGGCTGAACTCGACCGCGAATCGGAAGGAATCCGCAAAACGCTGCAAAACGTGCCGGAAGGGAAAAACGACTGGAAGCCGCATGAAAAGTCGATGCCACTCGGCTATCTGGCAACCATTGTCGCCACCATCCCCTCATGGATTGATATGGTTGTAAACATGGATGAATTGGACATTAATCCGCCGGGCGGCTCAAAGTTCAAGCCTCAAGAGTGGAAGACGCGGAGCGAACTCCTGCAGCAATTCGAAAACAGCCTGCAGCGGGGACGCGAAGTCCTGCAAAAAACCACCGACGATCGTCTGCTCAACACCAAGTGGCGTATGTTGGCCGCTGGCAAGCTGATGAGTGAGCAGCCCCGGTACGTTGCAATCCGGGACGGCGTGCTAAACCACATGGCCCATCATCGCGGCCAGCTCACCGTCTACCTGCGTTTGAACGAACAGAAAGTTCCCGCGATCTACGGTCCGTCAGCCGACGAAGGCAAGTCTTAATCGGCAGAAATGATTTCAGACTGGGCCTCCGGCGGAAACCGGAGCGTCGCGACTACAGCAGCATCTCCGCGGCCACCAGCGCGTAGATCACCGCGCACTGGGCAATGTTGCGGATTGGAACGAACTCGTTCGGTCCATGCGACACCGTCAGCAATCCTGGTCCATAGGCGAACGCCGGAATACCGCGAGCCGCGTAAAATCGCGTTTCGAGCAGGCCGGGGCACATTTCAAAGGCGGGTTCCTTGCCGGTCAAGCTCGCGACGTGCCGCGACAGAATTACGCCGAGCGGATCTTGCTCCGGAGTCGCCGCTGCGGGTTCCTCCTGAAGCGTCTCGATCGCAAAACCTTCTAGCGTGGCGCACAATCGACGCTTTTCCTCTGCAAGGTTTTCTTCGGGATTGATGCGGCGGTCAATCGTGAAAGAACAGAAATCGGGCGTCACATTGAAATTCGTACCTGCCGCAACCTGCCCGCCAAGCATCAGAATGGATTTCCGCGCCGCCGCCGGAGCGATGTTGTGGTGCGTCTCGCGACGCTCTACTTCGCTCTTGATGTCAACAAGCTGCGCCAATGTTGGCAGCGCGCGCTCGAAGGCGTTCACGCCTTCGAATTGCCGACCGACATGCGCTGCCTTCCCGCGCATGGTGGCCCGCAGCGAGATGGCTCCGCGGTTGGCGTTCCAGATGACACCGCCGGTAGGCTCCGGCGTCAACATACCGACTGCGCCTTTCCCCAGCAGACCGCGCGTATCTAGATCGCGCGACCCGCGCGGACCGGCTGTCTCTTCGTCCGGTACGAGCACGATTCCAATACGCCCGGTTTTCAGAAGTCCTTCATCGCGTGCCGCCGCCGCTGCATAAATCATCGCAGCCAGACCACTTTTCATGTCCGACGAGCCGCGGCCGAACAGGTTTGCGCCCTCTACGCGCGGCTGAAATTGAGCGCGGCTCTGCGCGGGGACAACATCGTAGTGGCCACTGAAATAAAGAGTTCGCTCGCCCGATCCGGCCGACGCCAGCACACACGCTCCTTCGCGTCTCAGATCATCGAAGCCGAGTCTGCCCAATTCTTCAACGAGAGTTCCGGCGCATTCCTCGTAGCAGTTCCCCGGCGGATTTTCCGATGGAATCGCAATCAATCGCTTTGTGAGGTCCAGCATCGCGGGCTCGGAAATCCGTGCGCGGAGTCGCGATGAAAGCTGCCTGGTATCAAGGGGCTCCACTGTGCCAGTGAATTCCTTTCACTTCGAATTACGCAAAACTCACCGCCTAATGATGCCACAACCGAGTGTCGTCCCCTGATGCCCGAGATAGGACTATTAAAGGTATCGGCCGCCCCCGGCATAGCAGTGCGAAAAGGCCGCAGTTGCGTCTCGCGACGAAGCTCTCCCCTCGCGCACAAGTCATTGCCTGCCCGCCGCTCACGCGCTATGCTCACTCGCCCCAGCTGGCCGAAGGGTTCGCTCTGAGGAGGTTTCATGCTTCGCGCGTCTCGTCTTTTTCTGCTTTCCCTCTGCATTCTGGCGTTCCTGCCAATCTGGGCCTCGGCTCAGCGAATGCCTTTCGCCGTTGGCAGCGCTTCTGCCGCCCCTGGCGAGAAAGCGCTTGGTTATCTTGAAGTTCCCGCCGGGGTCGATGCCGGAACGAACATTCCTGTGGTCGTGGTGAATGGCACCAAGCCCGGTCCGGTGCTTGCGCTGGTGACCGGTGCGCATGGGACCGAATATGTTTCCGTTATTGCTGTCGAAAAATTAATCGCCGACCTCGACCCCGCAGAGATTTCAGGGACGGTCATCCTGATTCCGCTGGTCAACATTGCTTCGTTCGAACAAAAAGTCCCGCACGTCAATCCGGTAGATAACAAGAGCATGAACCGCTTCTATCCGGGCAAAGCCGATGGAACGCAGACCGAACGCGCTTCCTTCCTAGTCACCAAGCAGGTCGTGGATCGCTCGGACTTCTTGATCGACTATCACGGAGGCGACCTCGACGAGAGCCTCCGGCCCTACGCGTACTGGGGACCCACCGGCAAAGAATCACAAGACCACGTCTCGAAGGCGATGGTTCTCGCTTTCGGCCTGGATCACATCATTATCTGGCACGATCGCCCAACCGATCTGGCAGCCAGCCGGTATCTAGACAACACGGCCTCTCTCCGCGGGAAGCCCGCGATTGTTGTAGAAGCCGGGTATGCCGGCACGGTCGAAACCGATGATGTGGCGCTGTTGGTCAACGGTACCCTGAGCGTCATGCGCGCCTTGAAAATGCTCCCGGGCGCGCCACATTTCATCGAAAATCCAGTTTGGCTGGACAAGGTCGTTGACATCATTTCAGACGGCCCTGGCATCTGGTATCCGCTGGTCAAGCGCGGATCGTACGTTCAGGAAGGCATGAAGCTCGGTTACGTCACCGACTATTTCGGAAAAGTCATCCTCGAACCACGCGCTCCCCAGGCCGGGGTGGTCTTGCACGTGAACGCCGTTCCCTCACTGAAAAAAGGCGATAACATCGCCAACCTCGGCGTCATAATTGCGAAGGCGCCGCTATAAACTGTCGAGTTCGTGACCGGGTCGGCAACTTTCTGGTTCTTAAGGATGTTTTTCCTCCGACGTTCCGGGTGGTGCCGGATTGTCTGCCTTGCCGCTCGCTTTCCGTGTGCCGATGTGGTCGGCAAGCTCACTGCCAGTGAAGTTCCCGGTGTTGCTTTCATCAGTTTCTGGCAGCATGGTTGCGTTCCAGTCGCGCCACTCGGCCGCGATTCGATCATAAACATCCTTGCGGCGCTCCTTCAGGTTGGCGCGCTCCATCGGGTCCTCAACGACATTGAAGAGAAACGTATTGTCGAGGATCTTCAGATATTTGTAGTCGCCGTCTCTCGCCGCTCGCTGTGCGTTCGCCTTATAACGCCAGAATAACTTGCGCTCGACTGCTGCAGCATCCTGCGTCAGCAGCGGCAGCAGGTTAATGCCATCGGGCGGGAAAGCCGGATTGAATGAAATGCCTGCGGCCGCCAGCAGCGTCGGCATCCAATCCATGGTGATCGCCACTTGATCGGTCGTTCGCCCCAGCGGAATGCGCGCAGGCCAGGAGATGATTGCTGGTATCCGCAGTCCGCCTTCGAGCAGTTCCGTCTTCCGGCCCGTGAAAGGCCAAGTATCCGCGAATCGTTCCCCGCCGTTGTCGCTCGTGAAGATGACGATGGTGTTCTCCGCCAAGCCATGCTTGTGCAGCGCTTCAAGAACACGGCCTATCTGGAGATCCATTTCCTGGATCATGCGCCGATAAGTCTTCTGCGTGCCTCCGTCGAAATCAAACAGGCCGCCGCTCGCTGACCGGAGACGGTTCGACTCCGCCTCGTCGCCCGGCGCTTCCCATGGCCAGTGCGGCGCACTGAAATGCAGACTTATCAAGAACGGGTGGACCGACTTCGCATTTTTATTCACGACGTCTACAGCACGGCTGCCGAGCATATCCGTTAGATAGCCCGTCTGGTGCACCTCGACGTCGTCGTCCCACAAATCGTCTTTTTGGCTTGCGTGCGTAAAGTAGTCGACCGCGCCACCGCGGAATCCGTAGAAATGATCGTACCCGCTTTGCAGGGGACCGAATTTCGGCAGTGCTCCCAGATGCCACTTTCCAACGAGGGCTGTGCTGTAGCCGGCCTTCTGCAACAACGACGGCAGAGTGGGATGGTCCGGGGGCAGGCCAACGTCGCGGCCGACCAGCGGCTCCTCCAATCCGAGGGGCAGCCGGTACTGGTAGCGACCGGTGATTAACGCCGTGCGCGTAGCAGAACACACTGCCGAGTTGGCGTATGCTTGCAGGAACCGCACGCCCTTCGCCGCCAGACGATCGATGTTCGGCGTGCTGATATCTGGGCGCCCATAGCAAGCCACGTCGGCGTAGCCGAGATCGTCAGCCATGATGAAAAGTATGTTCGGAAGTCCCGACGCCTTTGACCCGAAAATATTGTCAACGCCTGAGGCCAGCGCGATCGCCCCGAGGGCGGTATTGCGCAGCAGCGTGCGGCGGGTCACGTTCCCGGAGATCTCCATTTGGCCTCCTACGCTCGACGCACTATACATCCAGCGGTGTTCGCCCGGAATGGTCTTATTCAGGGCAGGGTTCGGCTGCTGACGTCTAGGAGGAGTCCACGGTCACTTCGCCTTGAGAACGCCCGCGCTCAAAAGCCTGCCGAGTTCATCCCGGCTAACCCATTCTTCGGCCATTTTCCCGTTCTTCATTCGAAAAATCACGATGGCATCCCAGGAGATCGATTTTCCATTCACGTCGTGAGAGCCAATTCTCGATCGCAAGAATCCGGCTCCAGTTGCCCCTGAGTCGCTCAACCGCCCGATCTCCGGACTCGAAGATGTCATGCACCGCAGTCGCCGAACTGGAGTACGTCGAATTTCTCCGCTCGACTACGCTGCGAAGTCCGGCAATTTCCCTTAACGTCGCTCGACCCGAAATGAATGGCACAGTCGGGCTCAAACATGTTGTCGACGTGATCGATTTTTCCCCATCGAGCACATCATGAAAGTAGCTGAGGACCAGCCGTTGCTGGGCAGACGGTATACCTGCCGAGCCGCGTTGCGCAACTGAGCCAACCGGCAGACCAGCAAGTGTGAGGACTCACACGAGAGGCGTCTTTATCTTCATGGCCGCAACGATGCCACTCCTGGAAAGCGTAGTCAAACAGCCGGTCGTGACTTTGCGGCGTCGCTGCCTCCGGCTTTTCGCTCTGGCGCACGATCATGATTTGGCCGGTCGCCCGTTTTTTCCCGCTTTGCGGACTTGCGCAAGCGCAGGCGCTGCGCATGGCTTTACGACTCTAATTCGCTTTGCAGTTCTGCGCGCTCTTGATCTCCGCAACCCGCTTCAGAAAAGTATTTGTCCACTCGTCGAGAGCCGCCTCTTCAGGGTTCTGTGAACCGCCATCTCGCAGCCGGCGCACCTGTTTCTGGTCCATCATCGGGAACCTTGCCACGGTGAAGATGTCACGTACAGTTTTCAGATCCAGGCGCGCGACCCTCTGGATCATCAGGTCCTGCGCTTCTTTGAGCACTTGCTTGTCTCCGTCGAGCGTGGCCCGTAGTTCGCAAGCCTGCCCGTTAGTGAAAACTGTCTGCGATTCCCAAGCGCTGAAGCTGCCTCGCGGATTGGTCCCGAACAGATCCAATGCTCCTTTGGCCTTCCCGAAGGTCGAGCCCAGATCCTGAACAAAAATCATGGGCTTCTGGCAGGCTCTTGGCTGGCCCGCCGCATCGGGCGCCCATTGCGCGCAAGCGATGCGGTTCTGCTGCGCTATCGCGTTATGGTAATGGAGGAGGCCAAGAGCGAGTCGATAGGCGTCATATTCCACCCGCTGCTGGTGCGTCCACTCCCCGTCTGCGTAAAACCTGCTCGCGTCGCTCCACGACCAGGTCTCGTCGCCTTCTGCCTCGATCT
Source organism: Saccharimonadales bacterium (SeqCode) (assembly GCA_035317965.1). Lineage (GTDB taxonomy): Bacteria > Acidobacteriota > Terriglobia > Acidiferrales > UBA7541 > Acidiferrum. Next base: position 77,027 of record DATHFT010000067.1, read on the forward strand.
CTTCCCATGGCGTCTCTCGTTCCGCACTGACTACCTTGAATATGCTCGGCGCGTCTTTGAGGGTCGCTTTGTTGTCCTGCAAGTTGCTGGTGAACGGATCTGCCGTGCACCCAATGCAGGCCGCCGAACCCACCGGGTACACGTGGTCAGCAGGAAAACCCAGTACCCACATGATTCGACTGGCGGCGACCTCGGTGAAGACTTCATTGAACCGCGTATTGTGTTCCGGGTAGGGCGGCTTCAGATACTTCACCTTGAAGCGGTCTACCTTGATTTCGTGCTCATTGTTCGTGTCATTACTTGCGTACAGCGACGCTGACGTTTCGCCGTCTTTGTGCTTTTTCGTCACCACCTTCACGTTTTCGAGCCGGATGAGTTCTCCCTTGGGGCTATAAAACTGCCCATCAGCACTCATGTGCCAGCATTGAAACTTCAGGCTGTCGCCTTTGACGCTCATGAAGGCATAGTGCGGGCGGAAATAGCAAAAGATGTTATCCGCCGCAGTGAAGTAGGCGAACCGGCTTTTCTCTGGGTCGGCGGCATCGAAGTCCGGACCATTGGCGAGTTGCGTGGGAGTCAAACTAGGCTGGTCCAGCATTAAGCTTCCCGCGCGCACACAGGGCAGCTTCTGCTCTTTTTTCATCTGGTCGGGAACCTGGCAGGAGCTGGTTTGCGCGGCGGCGCCGCTGGCAGAAATTACAACCAGGAAAGCTAAAATCAAAAAGCGAAATTTCATAAATAGTCCTCGGATCCCCCCAGGCCACATCACGGATCGCCTATCGCAACTCCGGATTGCACGGCTGGGGATTGGAAACTTGCTGACCTGGTATTCACAATACACTTACGTCGGGGCCGCAACAGGTTCTAGTTATCTTCCCTTTCAGTAGTGCCGCTTCCTGGCGAATCGTTTCGCTTGGGGGTGGCAATTCAAATACGGCGGGCGGATGGTCACTCACTGGCCAATGTCAACTCAGAAAGTGTACCTCCTTGTTTGGCAAAGTTGAGGCAGCGATGAGATCAGAAGGCAGTAGATTGCGCAGGTAAGGAATCCGGTGTACTTTTCCACTATGAACCGTCGCAAATTCCTACGATCAGCAAGCGGTATCTCGGCGGGCCTTGCGTTCTCGAGGCTGGGGCACGTCTTTGCGCAAAGCCCATTGCCTGGCAGTTGGCGCACCTACGAAGTGCTTACACGCGTGGAAATCCTGAAGCCGTCCGGGACCACGCGCTTATGGCTGCCGGCGGCGCTCATCGCTCAGACGCCCTTCCAGAAGACACTCGCCAACACCTTCAACGCCGATGGCGGCAAAGCCAGGCTTGTCGAAAGCCGGGCTGACTCACTCGGAATCATCGCCGCTGAATTTCCGGCCGGCGTGCAGCCGGTGCTTACGCTGACCAGTCGAATTTCGACAAAGAATTGTGCTGTTGACTTGTCAGTGCCCGGCAAGTTTCCGCAAGAGGATCGCGCCAAGCTGCAACATTTCCTGCGGCCGACCAAGCTCATACCCACGGACGGTATCGTGAAAACGACGGCCATCGACATCACGCGCGGCGAGAAGACCGATGTCGAGAAAGCGCGCGCAATTTACGAGTGGATCGTAGACAACACTTTTCGAAATCCGAAAACGCGCGGCTGCGGCGTGGGCGACATCCGCTTCATGCTGGAGTCACGGGATCTGGGCGGCAAGTGCGCGGATCTGAACGCGCTGTACGTGGGCCTTGCCCGCTCGGCTGGACTGCCTGCCCGCGACGTGTACGGCATCCGCGTCGCCAAATCAGACCTGGGATACAAGAGCCTCGGCGCGTCGTCGGAGAAAGTGACGAAAGCGCAACACTGCCGCGCAGAAGTTTACCTCACCGGCTACGGCTGGGTTCCGGTTGACCCCGCCGACGTGCGCAAGGTCGTGCTCGAGGAACCCCCGGGCAATCTCCCGCTCGACAACGAGATGGTGACGAAGGCCCGCGCCAGGCTCTTCGGTTCCTGGGAGATGAACTGGATGGCGTATAACTTCGCCCATGATGTCGCTCTGCCCGGATCGAGCGGCGCGCCAGTGGGATTCCTGATGTATCCGCAAGCGGAAACGGCGGACGGCAGGCTCGACTGCCTCGACGCGGACGGCTTCAAGTATGAGATCAGCTCGAAGGAGATTGCGGTTCCCGCCGGATAGTCGCTTCAATCCCGGATAAACGCGCTGTCCGAACAAGTCACTTTGTTCCGGCAAGGTAATCGCTGGCCACCCTTGAAGACATTGGTCACGGCATGCGGCTCCTGCGCCAGATTGGCACCGGACCGTCAACGCCGGCGACACAATCTGCCCCAAGAATCTCCGCAAGCCCCTGCCAGGGCCATCGTTCGCGTCGGCGCCTTCGATCGACTCTAGCAGGCGCAGAAATGGAGTTCACGGACCATGACGGCCCAGGAAAAAGGTCCAATCGTAGACCGAACTTTCGGGATCGAATTCCTTGATCCTGGCGTTTACGCCATGGAGAGTTCGGGGACGCAATTATGGGCCACTCTGCTCGATCACCAAGGAGACAAACGATGACACAACCGAGGAGGCAGCCATGAGCACCAAAGAAGTCCGAAGTAGTGACGCGACCAGCGGCACGAGAGTCGACATGAAGTTCGAGATCGTCGTCATCCCCGTCTCGGATGTTGACCGCGCGAAGGAGTTCTACGGGAGGCTCGGATGGCGACTCGACGCCGATTTTGCAGCCGGTGATGATTTCCGCGTGATCCAGTTCACGCCGGCTGGCTCCGGCTGCTCGGTCATCTTCGGCAAGAACGTCACCGCGGCGGCACCCGGCTCCGCCCAGGGCCTGTACCTCGTCGTCTCCGACATTGAAGCCGCTCGTAACGAGCTGGTTGGTCGCGGCGTCGCGATCAGCGAGGTGTTCCACGGCGGCGGCGTGTATGCCGGCACGGACGAGCCCTACCTTTTCGGCCGGCTCCGCGTCAGCGGTCCGGATCCCGAGCGTCGCAGCTACCGCTCATTCGCCTCGTTCAGCGATCCGGACGGCAACGGCTGGCTGTTCCAGGAGATCACGACGCGGCTGGCCGGCCGCATCGACCCAGCGGCCACGACCTTCGCGTCGGCAACCGATCTGGCGAGCGCATTTCGGCGTGCGGCAGCCGCCCACGGCGAGCATGAGAAGCGCACCGGCCAGGCAGATCCGAACTGGCCCGACTGGTATGCCGCGTACATGGTGGCGGAGCAGGCTGGCACAGAGCTGCCGACCTGAGCGACTACGACGTCATGGGTGCGCAATGTCGGGCCTGGTACAAAACCCATGAGGTCGCGCCCGGCGACAAAATTTAACCGAAGCCTGAAGATCGCGTGGCGATCTGGTGACGCGCTGTGGGATGAGCGGCAGAACTCCGACTGGATACTTGAGAATCTCCGAGCGGCGCGTGCTGCGCTCCGAAGGGCAGATTCGCGGCAACTTTCTAGCCCACGCCATCGCGCGAACGCGTCCAAGTCACAACGAACCGGTTGAGCTCTGGTACCAACGCAGGACTCGGAGAGCGCGCAGTGTGTTCCAGCGGCTGGCACTTCCGATGCTGGTCTCCATCTCCAATCGAATATGTTCAGGGTGCAGGAGGTTCAGCGGCCAGCGCCCGTTCTGGTGGCGGCGCGCTATCACGACTTCGATGGCGTCACGGACGCGGCTGTCGGGTTTGATCCCGGCATTTCGCAGATAATCGAGCCCGCGCAGGACGTCGTAGTGCCAAAACGTCGGGAACGAGAAGCGCAGCCAGCGTTTGTTGATGACTTTGCCGGTTCGCAGCGAGCGGAACATGCGGCGATCGAGCAGATAGTTTTCGCCCTTCTTGCGCGCCTTCGTGACGGCCGCCGATTTGCGCCCCGCTCGTTCGTAGTCGAGCAGGCCTTCAAGCACGCAGATGGTGGTATGGAACGAAGATCGCCGGCTTTTGGGTGCTTCGCAGTTCCAGCCGCCATCTTCGAGCTGTTCGCCCAGGAGTTGCTCGACCAGTGCGTCGTTCGGTTCTTTGAAATACGCACCGATGCCGAGGATTCTGCCGTTGATGCACGGCTCCGTTTCGCCGTGAAGGTACGGCCGATTGTTGAGCGGTTCGAACACGAGCCGCTTGTCGACGCGGTCGATCATCTGGCGAGCCTGCCTGCTGGCAGGGTCAAGACCGAGGTCCTTTAAGACCACCAGACTGTAGAGGGTAATAAGGTCCCACTTCGGCCCGCCCCAGTGCCCGGCAGGACGTTGGAGAGCAAGAAGTTGGGCTCCCCAGCCTGCTGTTGCGACGCGCGAGCGCTCGGCGGCAATCGCCTTGGGAACTTCCAGCGTGAGGTCGCGCATGACCTGCCAACGGATCGCCGGATCAGAATCGAGGAGCCATTTAATGTGCGCGGGTCGGGGTGCGTAATCGGGTAGGCCCATTGGTTTGTTATAGCACGGAGTGTGCAGCCTCTCACCCCGTGCGCCAACGGGTGTTCACCTCGTCTCCAAGGCAATTTACTATCCGCCGGGGAGTAGCCCTGTAACGCGAATTCGTGATAAAAATCCGGGGCTTCATCACTTTTTCTTTTATGTACTTTCGCTCGAGTACCGGCCGTCACTTTCCTCTTCAATTCGATCTGGTTGTAATCAACGGCGGCGCGGATGAGATTTTTCAGAGCACGCTCATGAATCTTATCGCCCTCGAAGAAATCGATTGCTCGCCACGCGTTGCCACCCAGGCCCGAGTTGAACAGCTTGTCAGGATCCGGGAGGTTGGCCCCGTGGGAAAACGTAAGCTTCACAGTAGCCAGCACGGTTATTCCAGTCGAGAATAGCGTGCGCTTCGCTGGAGGAAATCCATGCCAGGTACACAATCCGCGAATGCCACTTTTCTTCCTAGCTGAATGTCAGCCCGGTCTACTTCGCCAGACGTTGCAGCACGCCAAGGCGCTTCTTCGCTTTCATTCATGGCGCGAGTTTCGACAAAAGGTACAGTCAATCCTTGCAGTGCGTTAATCTCATAACGGTCGTCCTCGGACAAAGACGCGAGATCTAATTTCAATCGCGAGACGGCTCCAATCGGCGTGGTCTCCGTCATTCCCCAAGCCTGAATGACCTGAACTCCGAACTTGTCGAAGCGGCGAAATAGCGATGCGGGACAAACTGCACCGGCCACAACGATCCGCAAACCGCTGGCCAGGGGCCAGCGTTCCGGCTGTTTTTCAAGGGCATCAATCACGCCGAGCCAAACCGCTGGCCCAGCGCCGGTCAGCGTCACACATTCGCTCGAGAGCAAATCGAGAAGCTGATCGGGCTGCAAATTCGAGCCCGGAAATACCAATTTGCTGCCATTCAGGACCGCCGCAAGAGGCATCCCCCAACCATTGGCTTGAAACATCGAGGTGACCGGCAAAATAGTATCCGTCCGGGAAATGGACAGATGATCTGGCAAGGAAATCGAACAGGCATGCAGCGCCAGTGCTCGGTGCGAGTAGACCACGGCTTTTGGTGGGCCCGCCGTCCGTGCGGTGTAACACATCGCAGCCGGCTCATCTTCACTGAGTTCTGCATACTCACAGGTGCCGCTGCTCGGCTGCATCAGCTGTTCGTAATCGTCATAGTCATGGGGCACGGTTCGACAGCCGCTAAACGGCACCACGAGCACGTGGTCAAACTTTACTCTGTCCTTGATTTTCTCAAACAAGGGGAGCAGGACGTCGTCCACGATCAGGAAGCGGTCTTGCGCATCGTTCACGACGTAAGCGAGCTCATCCGGATGCGACCGCAGGTTCAGGGCATGGAGGATGCCGCCAACCACGGGAATTCCGAAGTAAGCTTCCAGGTACGTTCGATGATTCCACATCAACGTCGCCACGCGGTCGCCTCGCCGTATTCCGTACTTTTGCAGAGCTGCCGCTAAGCAACGTGCACGCCTGTAAAATTCTGCGTACTTCGAGTAAAAGATCCAACTATCCGGACGCCGCGAAACGGTCTCTACTTTTGAAAATAATTTCCCGGCACGTTCGAGCAGCTGAACGAGTGTGAGCTGCGACTGCATCATCCGCCTGTTTCCCCCAAGTCGTGTCTGAATCAACCGCACTGCTCAAGTACTGCTTCCGTTGCCTGTGTCACTTCCCCGTCGCGGCAGCCAACGGCCAGCCTGGCGCGGTTCCAAACGTCGGCCGGCAGCGCGCACGCTTTGCGGAGAACGGCGTCAATGTGTACGGCCACAATTTCGGTTGTCGCGACAACCTCTCCGGTTTCGTCGTTCCTCATTTCATGACGCATTCGGATCGACTTGTTCCGGACTTCCAGGACTGTGGACACAATGCTGATCCCATCGCCCGCCCGTAGTTCCCGTTTGTACTCGACGCGCTGCTCGACCGCCACCATGCCGGTCCCGGCCGTCTCGAACCGCGCCCGATGCAAACCGAGACGCGAGATAAGCTGCCAGGACGCTTCGTCGAATTTTCCCACGTACCACATGACGTTCATGTGTCCCATATGATCGCAATGCCATGGATACACACTTCCGCGGTCGGTCACTTCTGGCTGTGACATAGCTGCTCCTTTTGCGAGAAAACCCCAGGCGGCGGCCTATTCCGGCTTCATGCCCATCTTCTCGATCATTTCCTTCTGTTCGGCGGTCCAGGTTCCACTCATATCGCCGTGCTGGAGGAGAAGCTGTTTTTTTATATACATATCCTTGGTCGAATGGAATTCCTTGACGTTCGCCTGGTGACCGGACAAGTCCCATTCTCCGACGCCGGCATCGTGATATTTGAAAACCACGTTATCGACGTAGACGATCTTGTTGCCCCAAAGATCCATCGCCGGCACTTCGTGCAGGGGCTTGCCGTTCTTATCGCGCTTCATGATTGCCTTTTCTTCAAGTATTCCGGGAACCTTCAGCGTGTAGACCGTCTTATCAGGCGATTCGGTGAACTCGATCGGCACAAGTCTCGTGCCCACCATGTGCGGCGGATTCCAGCCGAACATGAAATCCATCATTTCGCCAAAGGCTTTTCGCTGTTCGGGCGTGGTTTTCTCGTCAAAATACCCAGTTGCATGGACCTTGCTGGCATCCATGTCGATTACGTCTCCGACGAGAACCGCCTTAAATCCGCCCATGTCCACGTTTCCGTAATGGCCTTCGCGAATGAACGTGAAGTCTGCGGCGTCACAGGAACCCTTCGTGGGATGACCGTTTGAGCGGCAGGGACAAGCGTAGGCCGTGCATGCGCACTCGGTGAAACTGATGCCACGCACATCGAATTCGGGAACATTCTTCAGCTGCGCTTTTGGCTCTTGCGCAAAACTCCGCAGACCGAAATAACCAACCGCCAAGACCAAACACGTGAGTACCAGCTTCTGCATCTTCATGGGAACTATCCTCCTCATTACTATCAAAGGCGCGTTTTCTTACGGCAAACCCACCTAGGCCATTGCCAGTCCGGGCGCTGCCTCTCGCCCGGAGCTATCGTTGTCAAGGCTACGTTGGCCGCACCCGGCCGGGAACTTGCCGAGGACCAGAGCGTGCACTAGAATCCCGAAGTATCGAAACACGGCCTGCCCAGCATTCCGTGACCTTACGTGAAAAGCTCTCCCGAGGTCTTTAAGGAGTACCTAAAAAAATTCCAAGGACGTTGCAAATCGGTCGGAATACCAGCTATGCCACTGGCGAATAAGGTCTTATACGAATTTGGGCGATTTCGGTTCGATCCGGCGGACCATTCGCTGTCCTCCGGCGGCCGCACTGTGTCGCTTACCCCGAAAATCCTCGAAATCCTGCTCGTTCTCGTACAAAACGGAAATAGGCTCACGACGAAAGAGGAGCTGATGCAGCGGGTGTGGCCGGATAGCTTTGTCGAAGAAGCTAATCTGACTGTCAACATTTCAGCGCTACGCAAGCTGTTGGGAGCGACACCCGATGGCCAGCAATATATAGAAACCCTTCCGAAACGGGGCTACCGCTTTGTCGCGCCGGTCCGAGAGCTTCGTGACCCGGAACCAGGAGCCGGCCCTTCGGAATCGCCGGACTCGGCCGGCGCTCCGGCAAGGTCTCCAGAAGACTCTCCATCTCCGGCCCCCTTGCGGGAGAAAACTGCCGCCGCCGGTCCCCGCCGCTACCTGAAGGTTCTGGCGATCGCGCTCTTGGCAGTCCTTATTCTCGCGATTGCGTATTTCACTCACCGCCTGCGAATCGTTCCGGCCAAGTCGGTGCCGCAAGCACGACGCCTTGCCGTTCTTCCCTTCCAGAATCTACGGGGAGCGCCCGGCGACGATTTTCTGTCCTTTTCTCTGGCTGACGCGGTCATCACGAAACTCGGTTACGTGAGTTCTCTACGAGTACGCCCGTCGTATGCCGTCCGAAAATATACAAGTCAGAACGCTGATATTCCAAAAATCGCTTCCGAGCTAAATGCCGACACCCTGTTGACGGGGACATTTCTCCATGAAGGAAAAACCTTGCGCATCGCCTATCAGCTGGTCGACGTAAAGTCTACGGAGATTCTCTGGAAGGGCGGATTTGATCTGGAGTACGACAAGCTTCTTACCGTTCAGGACCGCGTGTCACAGCAGGTCGTCCGCGGCCTGGAGTTGACGCTTTCACCGACCGAACGGGAACGGTTGGAGGTCGAGGCCGCCCGCGATCCGAAAGCCTACGAATACTATCTGCATGGGGTCGATCTCTATTCCAGGGGGGACTACACAACAGCCATTGGGTTGCTCGAGAAATCGGCGGAGCTCGATCCGAACTACGCCTTGACCTGGGCCCATTTGGGCCGATCCTATACGGCGGATGCATCGTTCCGGCTGGGTGGCGAAAAACAGTACAAGAAGGCCCAAGCCGCGTTCGAACGAGCGCTCGCACTCGAACCACAGCAGATTGAGGCGCGCGTCTACCTGGCTAATATGTTCAGCGACACCGGCAAAGTCGAACAAGCAGTGCCTCTGTTGCGCGCAGCCCTGCAAACCAATCCCAATCATGCCGAAGTTCACTGGGAGCTGGGCTACGCCTATCGGTTCGCGGGGATGCTGGAGCAGTCGGCAGCGGAATGCGAACGGGCAAGGCAGCTCGATCCCGGTGTAAAACTCGGCAGTTCGGTGCTGAACGCCTATCTTTATCTCGGGCAGTATGATCGATTTCTCCAGAGTCTGCCCGCGCGCGACGATCTTCCGCTTGTTGTTTTCTATCGTGGCCTGGGCGAGTACTACAAAGGGAATCGGCAACAAGCAGCGGAACATTTCGACCGCGCCTTCGCACTCGACCCGTCACTTTTGCAATCGCAGATTGGCAAGGCCATGAGTTTTGCAATCAGCCAGGACCGGCCGAAAGGAGTGAAAATGCTCCGCTCCGTCGAACAGAGAACCATCGCTCGTGGAGTCGGCGATCCTGAGGCAATTTACAAACTCGCGCAGGCAGATGCGTTGCTCGGAGAAAAAACGGCAAGCCTCCGGCTTCTCGCCTACAGCGTGGATACGGGCTTTTTCCCTTATCCATATCTCGTAAACGACTCTGTTCTGGACAGTCTGAAATCCACGCGGGAGTTCTCTGCTATTCTCGACAAGGCGCGCCAGCGTCACGAAGCCTTCAAAACCGCTTTCTTTTAGCCTCAAAGAGATCGCTGATCGCCTGCCGCCGCGGCACCAATCGGTGCCCCCATCCCTTTCCGCTCTTCGAGAACCAATGTTTCAACGAACGCATCACGCCGTTATCTTTCTAATAGCCTGCTTGCGCCGGGAAAAGTAAACTAGACAGACATCGTGCTCGAGCAGAAACTCCATGCATTCTTTGGCGACGGCGACTCCACTGGCTTTGGAACCGGTTGGTGGAGTGGGATATTGTCGGCCTTTTTGGGATTTCTTTCATTCGGGGCAGTTTTGTGCCTGCACTTCCCGCAGTTCCTCAGTTCTCCTGAACTGCGTCCGCATTACCCAATGCACACGATGCGCGTCTTGATCCAATGCCTCATTGCGGGGGCAATTCTATTCGGAATCATTTCTTCGATCAGGCGGAAGAAGAAGATTTTGGCATTGACTGGGATGTTGCTGGCCATCGCGGCAACCGCCTTGGGCGGATCAAGCGTACAGATTAACGGCACTTTGCACGGCGGACTGGCAATCGGCCTGGACTGGTTTTTGCTTGATTTATTTTTGATGGCCCTCATCTACGTGCCACTCGAAAGACTTTGGCCCCAGTACCCCCAACAAGGGACATTTCGAAAGGAGTGGACTTTGGATGTGGTTTATTTCATGTCCACGCATCTTCCTCTGCAAATCTTATCTTTTCTGGTTCTCCTGCCGGCGACCCAGGCCACCAAATATTTGGGCGTTCCGGTTCTTCAGGGATTTATCGGTCGCATGCCCTGGCTCTTGCAATTCTTTTTGGCCGTGGTGGTCGCGGACCTGGCCGAATATTTCATTCATTTGGCTTTGCATAAAGTGCCTTTTCTATGGCGTTTTCATGCCGTTCACCACTCTTCGCAGGCGCTGGATTGGATTGCGGGCTCACGCTCCCACTTTGTAGACGACACCCTGGTGCGCGGATTTATCCTTGCGCCTCTCATGCTTGGATTTTCGCAATCGATCATCCTGGCGTACCTGATTTTTGTCACCATTCACGCCACCTGGACCCATTGCAATTTCGGTCCCAATGCGAAATGGCTTGAAAAGTATTTGGTTATGCCCAGATATCATCATTGGCACCATACGTCGCAAAAAGAGGCCATCGACAAGAATTTCGCTATTCATTTTCCGTGGATTGATAAACTTTTTGGAACCTATCACTTTCCTGACGAATGGCCGGAACAGTACGGTCTCGCCGGCGAAGAGCTTTCGCCCAGCTTTTTTGGGCAAACCATTGAGCCGTTTACAAGAAAGAAAAAGAACGCCTCAAAAATCTAGCGCACCCAGTGGAACGTCTTTGGGTAGCTGCGCACCCGTTCTCGTTGCCTTCACCAAGCCCAAATATTTCATGAGTTTGACGGTTGCAAATCCAAAGTCATATTCAGAGTTGTCGTGGCTTAGCCGCAAAAGCCCCTCATGATGGTGATGATTATTTTGCAAGCAAGCGCTAAAGGTCGCCGTTACCGGCAGCCACTCGCCAATGTTCATGGCATTGTCGTCGTCGTCGCTATACCGCCGGTACCCAAATGTTCGCGTGTGGGTCCAATAGTTCTGGATCATATTTACCCACAAGGCAAAAATTCGCATTCCAAACCACATCACCAGCGCAAACTTCAGGGTTCCAGCCAACTTCCAAAGGAGATAGAAACTAAAGGTTTGTGCAAGTATTGCAAAAACCGGATTCGCAACAATCCGAAAAGTCCGCGACTGCAGAATCCTGTCGCCAGCCAAATTCTCAGCACATTGATACGGCATTACACAGAGATAGGCAGTTCGCCAAAAACCATCGCCGGAAAGTTTATTGGGATCCCCGGGATGGTCAGCATGTTTATGATGCAAGCGATGGCGATTGACCCAGGCGATCGGATCCACATAGAGCCCGAAGGTGTTATTCACGACAGCGACAACCTTCATGAACCATTCCTTATAGTCGAGTGAACGATGTGCGATTCCCAAATGAAGAACGTCGGCCAAATACAACCCGCCCATAAACCAACAAAAGATAAAATAAACTCCGCCTACCAACATCCCAATCCACGGCCCCAAACGAGCTGGAGCGAAATACATACAAGCCAGCACGTAAAGCAAAATAATCAAATAGCCCGTGAGATTGTATAGTTTCATTAGCGGCTCTCCGTCGGGTTATTCAAACAGAAATCGGAGCTCCATTCAAATAATTAAAGGCTTCAAATCTGCCGGCTCGCTCGGTTGCAACACGTTGCCAGGCCGAACCTAGTTGTCACTTCTCGGCGTCGCAGGCTTCAGCGCGTTAGCAGCTCGGCGCACATCGTCGTTTGTGAACACCGCAAAAAGGAACGGCTGTGATTCAAGGAAATGAGCCAGGTCACGCAACGTCAGACCAAGATAAGACAGGCGGTCCTCATCGACGAAGATCTGGCCATTTTCCGGTTCGAAGGACGTAATCAGCTGCTTCGCCTCTGGATCAAACTTCTTGTGCAACAAGTCTACGATCGACGGTGCAAAGTGCCGGCGATCCGGCGACGATGGTTCCGGTGGCATGCCATGATCCGCGGTCACCACAAGGAGATAGTCACTGCCAACCTTTGCCTCCAGCGCACTCAGTATGCGCTTTAACTGGCGGTCCAACTCGCCGAGCGTGACGCGCAGTTCGCCTGAATCCGGACCGTACTTGTGGCCTACGAAATCCGCGCCTTTGTAGTTCAGCAGAATGAGATCTGGAACTTTATCTTCGCCCAGCGGCTCTCGCTCTATCATCGCGACCATCGCATCGGCTTCGAAGGCCGGAAACAGGGCCGAATATCGCACCGCCTCGGCCGAGTCGATTTTGTGACCCATCCACTCCCCGCTCGCCGGCCACAGCGTTTTCGCATTGCGATCCTTCAGATACGCGGGCAGCCGGAAACAGTTGGGGTTGGTGTGCCAGTTGCCCATCTCCTGATCGTAACTTGCGAGAACAACGGGCACTCCATTCAACTGACACGCTCCATGGCCTGCGAGCGGCGTCGCCGCTCGGTCGATGCTGCCCTGTGCCAATATGATCGCGCGACCAGCTGTCGCCAGCTGCCAGACGTCGGCCAGCGTCAATGCCATCAGGTCTTGCGGCGTTGCTCCAGCGAAAAAGTCGCGGCGCCGCCGCTGCTCTCGCTCGTACACGCTGACTCCGGTGATTCCGTGCACCCGAGGGTCGGCCCCGGTCGAGAGCGTCGAGTGCCCAACGGCTGTGTTGGTCGGAAGAAAGTTAACCCGCGCCTGAGTGAACCAGGCACTACGCTGGCGCAGGGCGGTGAGCGTTGGCATGGACGCGCCGTAGCGATCGAAGTAATCCCGGCGCATGCCATCCAGGACGAGCAGCATGACCACTCGTGGTCGAGCAAAACCCGTGCGCAAAACCGGTAATACACGGCCTGTCGCCGTGGGAGGCATCTGCACGTCAAGCGCAGCCGCAAGGGTTGGCGCGACGTCCTGCTGCGCGGCGGGAGTCGAGTACTTTCCCGTTCTTACAGCGGGGCCCGCAAACATCAGCGGAATCGCGACGTCATACATCCACGGCGAACCGTGCATGTACCTCACATTCGGGTCAGCCCGTGTGATGAAGTCGCCTTCGCGCGGTACGATCAGGATTTGGCCGGTTCGTCCCGGAAAGTATGCCCGAGCAAACATCTCTAAGAAACGCTGTCGCGTCGCACCGGTGGTTGCTTCGGCTGGTGCTGCACGCCGGATTCGAGGTGGGTCGCTCCCAATAGATCGCTTGACCTGTTGGCTCGATACCGTCCAACTCATCGCGACTAGCGTCAGGGTGACGGCGATCCACGATCCTGCTTTGCGCATGGGAGCACTTTTGGCTGATCAGAGGTCGTTCAACTCTACGCCGCTTCTACCTCAGTTAACAAGGATCTGGCTAGGCGGCTGTGTACCGGCTGGTCCTAGAGGCGCGCTCCAGGATTCGTTCGAGGGAATACGTGGTGTTCGTCGGCTTAGCGAGCCCATTCGAGATTCGGAATCAACTCGTCCTTCCCAGTTGTTTCTCAGAAAATCCGGAAAGCGTGGGTATCGATATCGAACAGAAATGTGAAGGTTTCGTCGCTTGTCTTGGAAAAGAAGATACTCCAGGCTCCAGCGGTTATGCTGCCCTTTCAGAGAAGTCCAGCAAGACCTTTTCCTGTCCTGCTTCACCATCGGCCAGCCGTACTGCCTCCTGGAAGTCCTTAAATGAATACCGCTCAATCGCCGGCGGCGTAAGTGCTCCGTTCGACAACATGGTGAGGAGATGGCTCGTCGCTGCCCGCACGTCGGCGAGCGGCTGGGAAGGCACCCAACGCGGAAGCCACCACCCGCGAACCGTCGCTGTCGAATAAATCAAACGCGGAGCGAAGAGCGGCATGGTGAATTTCGCAGGGTCCGTCTGCCGATGACTGGAAAGGGCTCCATAAACAAGCAGGGTTCCGGCGGGAGCGAGGTTGCGGGCAATCTCAGCGCCAAGTTCCCCGGCAACACAGTCAATCGCTCGTTCAACGCCTTTGCCCGCGGTCAATTCCTGCAGGCGTGCCCTGAGATCCTCGTCGGCTGTGCAGATTACCTCATTGCCTCCGAGGTTGCGGATGATTGTTTCCTGCTCGCGCCGCCGGATGACGTTGATTGTCTTGAATCGATACTGCTGCGCCAATTGCAGCACCAACTTCCCGACGCTGGATGCAGCCGCCGTCTGGAGGAGCCAGTCGCCCTCCTTGAGGTTGTGAGCTGATCTCGTCAATGCCCATGCCGTCAAAGGATTGATGTAGGAAGTGGCGGCGGCCGAATCGTCCAGGCCGTCTGGAACAGGCACCAGTCTGTCCGCTGGGCACACGATCTGCTCGCGCCAGGTGTTCCACGTGTCAACGAAAACTACGCGAGTTCCGACCATCGGACCTTGCACTCCCTGACCTAAAGCCTCCACAATCCCCACGCCTTCAATGCCCGGGCTGGCAGGCAATTCCGGCTGATAGCCATAGCGCCCGCGCACCATGTGTAAATCTGATGCGTTGATCGGGCTGAGCAGCACTCGGACGAGCGCTTCGCCAGGGACCAAAGGCGGAGTAGGGATCTCTTCCAGTTTCAATACGCTCGTCGGTTCACCGGTCTCGCGAAAGATCAATGCTTTCATCAATCCCTCCTGGGTCTTTAGGCGGCTGATTCCCGCCTGATATTCTATGACTTCAGGAACAAGAACCGGAGCGGGTGATGAAGGAGAACGTCTCCGTCGAAGCTGGGAAATGCCGCACGCATTCGCTGGACCAAACCTTCCGCAGTGTCATTCGCCAGGCAAACAAGTCTTTGCCGCCCGGCGCGCAGTGTCGGGGAGGATTCTTGTGCACGGAAGGGTCTCATAACGGTCGCGAGCCTCCTGCCACGTCGCGAAACTTCTCACCTGACGCACCCTAGCGCGAGTCTGGTCACTGACCTTGCCGGTGCCCTTTGATGACGTTCGAGACCGTCATCATGGATACACCCGCCTGCTCAGCAACCGTCCGAATCGTTACGGCTGTGCTGCTACGACGTCGCCCTGTCCTCTTGAGCATCACCATCGATGATCCCGGGGGATGGGGTAAAGCGATCGGGCCCTAAGGCAGAGCATAAGCAATGATGCCACCGCCGACCTTCAGCTTGGGATTCTTACCACCGCCGGAGGACACCGCAAAATACTGCTTGCCGTTAACGGCATACGTCGAGGGCGTGGCAGTGCTCGATGTCGGCATCGTGTCTTCCCACAGGAGCTTGCCCGTCAGCTTGTCGAACGCGCGGACCTTGTTGTCGTAGACAGTTGCGGCGATGAAAAAGATGCCGCCTTTCGTGACGATTCCCCCACCATAGTTCTCACTGCCGGTGGTGGGGTCATTCAACTCCGGATAATCACCGAACGGAATCTGCCATACATATCGACCCGTGTTGAGATTCAACGCTTTCAGCGTGCCCCACGGCGGGCTGACCGCCGGGTAGCCATCCGGGTCCAGGAACTTTGTATAGCCTTGGAACACATAGTCGACGTTCGCGCTCGCGTTGTCAGTTGTAGTTGCCGGCTTCGAGTTGTCATCACTGATGTAAGTCGTCAGGCCGTCGATCTGAGTCTTGCTGAGGCTGCCTTCAAATCCGGGCATCCTCCCCGATCCATGGGCAATCATTTGTGCGATCTGCTGGCTCGCCATCCGCTTGGTCAGTCCAAGCAATGCGGGGAACGACGGGGGGTTGCCCTTGCGGTCGACGCCGTGGCAACCGGCGCAGGAGGCGTTGTAGAGCTCGGCAGCAGAGGCCTCGCCGCTGGTCTTCTTGACCTGCGCCCGCAACTGCAGGATGTAGGCTTGTTCGTTGGAGTTGATATAGAGAATGCCGGTCTCGGGGTCCCAGGCAGCGCCGCCATATTCGCCGCCACCATCCAGTCCCGGAAAGATGACGGTGCCCTCGAGCGAGGGTGGATCAAAGCGGCCACGGTTGCTCAGCGTCGCCAGGTGCGCCCGCACCGCCGCGTTGGCGGCGGGCGTGCGCTGGGTCAACGTCTCCTCCGTGAGTCGCTGACGAGCGAACGGTTCAGGCGCCGCAGGCAAGGTCTGGCGTGTCGCGAGCTTTTCGCCCGGAATGGTGCTTGGAAAGACGGAAACCTCCTGCACCGGAAATAGGTTTTCGCCCGTGACCCTGTCGAACACCCAGACGAAACCGTACTTCATAATCTGGACTACCGCAGGAATGTCCCGACCGTCACGGCGAACGGTGACGAGCGTCGGTGGCGTCGGTGGATCGCGATCCCACACGTCGTGTTCCACGAACTGATGGTGCCACAGACGCTTGCCGGTATTGGCGTCAAGCGCCACCAGCGAGGTGCCAAAGAGCGTATTGCCCTCGCGATCGGCGCCGTAGAAATCCTTAAATCCCATGCCCGCTGACGCCAGCGGAAGGTAGACAATGCCGCGCGCAGGATCGAGGCTCAGACCGGACCATGCGTTGGCACCATTCACAGTCTTCCATGCATCCTTGGGCCACGTGTCATAACCAAATTCGCCGGGATGTGGGATCGTGTGGAAGATCCACCTCAGCTTCCCGGTGCGCACGTCATAGGCGCGAATATGACCGGGCGTCGCGCCAGTGCTACCGAGGATAATGAGGTCTTTGTAGATCACGCCGGGCGAATTGACGTTCACCGATACCGAGCGTGGATCTCGCCCAAGGTCCTGACTCAGGTCGACCTTGCCGGTATCGCCGAAACTTTCGATCAGTTTTCCGGTGTTGGCATCTACCGCCATCAGTCGATTGCGCGAGGTGAACAAAATCCGCTCATCAGTTCCGTCGGCCCAATAGCAAACGCCGCGCAATCGCCCATTGCCGCTAACCCCTGCTCCCTCAGCCGGATCGTAGACCCAGTTCTGCGTGCCAGTGGCCGCATTGAGACTGAAAATGCGCCCTTTCGGAGAGGCGAAATACATGCGTCCTTTGACGGCGATGGTGTCACCTTCCATGTCGTTGGTCGGGGCGCCGTCACCGGTTTCAAACGTCCACGCGACCCTCAGGCGTTTGACGTTCTTTGTGTTGATTTGATCGAGCGTCGAATAGTGCGTTCCGTGCGGATTGCCGTGATAAACGGCCCAGTCCGCACTAGAAGCCTGCGAGGAAGGCTCGGCGCCTGTATCGGAGGAATGGGCCTGAGCGTTAGGCCCTTGCACCTGGCTGGAGGCGAGTAATGCACACGCCACTGCAATTGCGATTCGTTTCATTCGCTCATCCTTCGTGGCGAGCGTATTCGCGTTCGCGTCACCCGCTCTTGTCCATGTTCTTGGTTCTTGCGCCGCTTACTTTCCAGCTGCGGAATGGGTTTCTTCCCTTACCCATGACGCAGCGCCGACGCAAGAAAGTACAGAGGTTTAGCGTTAAATGCAACGCGGACTTTGCGGAGCCCAGTTGTGTTGACGTGCCCGGCATGAAATGGTCCAGCTGGAGTGCGAGACAGCCGACGAGCCCATAATCCTGGGGGACTCTATCAGACGAGCAGTTCTGCTTGAAGGCAGAAAACTGAATATAAAGTTGGGAATAATGGCTTTGAGTACATCACTACGATTCGCCAGTAGTGAAGAAAACCGTTAAAAACATTGGCGAAAAGAGTGGCGGGGACGACGAGACTCGAACTCGCGACCTCTGCCGTGACAGTGCAGCGGCCAGAGGTAACTGGTTGTAATTTCACGGCGCCGGTCGCCTCCCTTGGCGCTCCTGGGAATTCTCAGGAAGTCTTATTGCACCCTGATTGCACCCAGATGGACTATGCCACTGCAACTCATTTCGCGCGATTAAGGACGGCGGCTGGCCCAGTTCTGGAGCTTAAGTCCCGGGACGCGCTTGAACTCGCGTTCATTGTTGGTGACGAGAGTCAGCCCCGCGGATTTGGCGTGAGCAGCAATCCAGAGATCGTTGCCACCGATCATCTCACCGCGGGCTTCCAATGCTGCGCGAATCTCGCCGTAGGCTGTCGCCGCTTCCCCCGGCAAGGGAACTACAGGTAAAAGAGATACAAGACGCCCAAGAGATTCCAGAGCATGTTTGCGTTGCTGGCTTCGCTCTGCGCCATAATGTAGCTCGCCATAGGTAACCACCGATATAACGGCGTCGCCATGCTGCATTTGGCGGAATCGCGTGGTCACTTCCGGGGGCCGGTTCTGCCGCAAATAGATGCAGATATTGGTGTCGAGCATATAGCGGGCGCTCATCAGAGACCTTTGCGGCGCTGTGGAAGAGGGTCTTTGCGCTTCTTTGGGAACATATCCGATGGCAACTCAGCTAGCAAATCCAGTACGCGGACCATTCCGCCGGCTTTCTCTCGTAATACGATTTCATCGCCGCGCCGGAAAATCTCAACTTCCGAGCTTTTGACGCGAAACTTTTTTGGCAGCCTTACAGCTTGGCTGTTCCCGGACTTAAATACGCGAGCGATGGCCATAATTTGCCTCCCGGATATATATACAGCAGTGTATATACATTTGCAAGCGCCAATTCCAGAGCTCTGGGCCGAGCAGAGGTCGAGAAGGAAGCATCACGAAACGAACCGGCTGGCATACTTTTCGCCACACCTATTCGACGCTGCTTTGATTTACTGGCGCGGAACTGAAGACTATGCACGAGCTGCTGCGTTACTTACGCAAGCGGTCATCACCGAAAAGCGCGAGGCGCAGGAAGCCGCGGTCACGCTTTTGTTCCCAGGACAGAAGTGAGAAAAGCGGTAAAACAGGCTACTTCGGGGCTAATGTAAATTTGCGAGTGTTCAACGTATGTTCAATAACCCGATCAGATGAACCGCGCAACTTCTTGAAAAGAATGGCGGGGACGACGAGACTCGAACTCGCGACCTCTGCCGTGACAGGACTGATCGGTCAGTGCCCGACGACGGTACCGAGTGATCTCAGCGATGCCTAGCTATATGTTGAATCAAGACCTTAAGGCCAGATCAGCGTATGGAGTGGCCTTGAGCCTCGTCGAGTAGTCCGCAGTTCTCGGAAGGTTCCAATGGGGACACCGTACAATCAACAGTACGAACGCTGTGTATTCCGCTGTTCACCGCCCAGGAGCGATCCTGCTTGGCCTTCAGATCTAGAAGTGAAACAATCGACGCATTAAATGTTCCAGGTCGGGGGGGGGTCCTTCGACAGAAGAGACCGAACGGGGGTAACGGCGCGTGCGGCACATCACCAGCGAATGGAGTTGTAAAATCGTTGTCGTTGTCGTTTGATAAAACAAAATGAAACAGTTTGTAACAGTAGACAAAATTGCCGAAGCATTCGGGATCAGCGAACGTTCCGTTCAACGTCTCGTGATCTATGATGGAATGCCGCGACAAAACCGGGGCGAATACGACTTGGATGTATGCCGCCTGTGGTACATAAACTATCTGCACGCACAAGTGTGCGGATGCGCAGGACCGTGCAACGGATGGGATCCCGAAACAAAAAATCTAACGAACGCGAGCGCCGAGCGCCGAAAGTTGGCATTGGAAATTGCGGATCTTGCGCCAAAGCTCGTCGGATTAAAAGTGGAGGTAATTCGCAAAATGCTTACGAATGCAATTGAAGAAGCTTTCAAACCGTGACACGACTGATACGTCCTCATCGTAATGAAGCATCCCACCGATCCGAAGACTGGACTGCAAATTAGAATCAATCAATTAACCAAACACAAAATTAAGGCTTAAACGCAAAGCTCCTCCGGAAGCCTTTTTCAAGTAACGGAGACCAAGATGTCAATCGAAGTTTGGACTACTTCTTCGTTGTTGAAAAGAAGTTATCAGCCGCAGATTTCGAGAAACTAAAGCGACAGAAGTCTGCCCACCAACCAGGTGTCCGATCATCTGAGGGCGAAATTCACTTCTCCTGTAACCGCCTTTTTATAATGCGGCTAACGATAATTGCGAGTCTACGTGTTTCGCCCGACGATGGTCGTCGGAGGAGGGCCGTTGCGTTTCTATACAAAAAATGAGTGATAAACATGGTTATTGAACAGGCAGAGAAGGAAGCCAGACCAAGGTGCCCGATGTACGTGTCGAACTCATTGAATACCCGCCCGAACCTCACCAAGTTTTGTTTTTTGCTTACTGGATCGCCTCTAAATTGACATATCGCAGGCCGATTCTGCTCTTTGTCACCGAGTGGGGCATCTGGCCGCGCAGTGAGAATTGGCATTTGTACTACAGGTGCGTCGGACTTACGGCGACCATCGCCTTCTCCACTAGGTGTGCCGGGGCATCTATTCCTGGACCACGAAACGGAAGACCTGGCGTCCT
>DATHFT010000068.1:0-17066 GCA_035317965.1 Saccharimonadales bacterium (SeqCode)
TGAGGTCGGTGGAAAGCGTAAGGATGCTATCGCGAGAAAAGCAGGTGAGCACCAGAATCCATGAGCCGGCAAAATTCAGCGGCAAATAATGGAAGACCAAATCTGGCTGCTGGCGAGGACCCATTAATTGATCGAGCCGCTCCGAGGTGCAGCCCACCATGTGCGTAAGGTTGCCGATATTCAGGCACACCCCTTTGGGTTCACCCGACGTGCCGGAAGTATAGACAATGGTTACCAGATCGGAATCTGCCCGTGGAATCGGAGCATCCGGAATAGCCTGAGTGCCAGTTGCGCGCTGCAGAACCTCGTCAAACAGAACGCCCGGTGGCGCGCCGGACCAAGCTTGGGCCACCGCGTCGCGCAAGGCAGCATCACTTGCAATCAACAGTCGCGGCTGGCAGTCCTGCATCATGGTGACGAGTTCGGCAGCGGCTTGGCGCGAATACAGAGGCACGACGATGACGCCGTCCGCCAATAGTGCAAGATCAAACGCCGCCCATCGAATGGAGTTTGGCCCCAGCAATGCGCAACGATCACCCGGCTGAATTCCGGATTGCCGCAGATAGCTGCGCACTCTGCGTACTTGTTCCAATAATTCCGTTCCAGTGATGCCCGCAAAGCCCGCGCCGCGCACTTCACGCAGGACAACCCGCGAACCGGCGCGGCGCAGCTGGGCGAAAATTGTGTCGAGGAAATTCGGCATCGTCTCTACGGCTTGGTGGCGCGAACGACGCGCGTGGGAGTAACGAACAAGAAATTAGGAAACCAGCGATTTACATCCCGCCAGCCCAGTCCGCGCAGGATTTTTTCGTACTGCGCCGTGTTATTAATATCCGCGAGCGCCAACTGGCCGCCGGGTTTCAGCACGCGCGCGATTTCGCGAATGGCCTTTTCGCGGCCATCGGCGGCGCTGATATTATGAATCGCGAAGCTGGAAAGAATCACGTCAAAGGAATTGTCCGCAAACGGCAAGTCGCGCGCATCGGAATTGCTGAGTTCCACCTGACCCGCCACACCTTCGCGCTTGGCGTTTTCCAGGGTTGCTTCTGCGCTGTTATCCGCCTGATCGACCTGCGACCAAATGTCCACTCCGATGCCGTATCCACCATTGGTAAGGCGTTTCGCGGCGCTCAATAGCATCAATCCGTGTCCGCAGCCGACATCGAGCACCTGTTCATCTCCGCGCCATTTGATGGAATCCAGAATTTTGTCGCGCAAACGCAGCTTTCCGACGCGGCTCCCCCAAAACATGATGCCGCCGTTCAGAAATAGAGCTACACCGCCCCAAATCAAGGTATTGCGGACGGAAAGCTGCCACGCCTCCGCCTGCGAGTGGCGTTTCAGCCAGAAAGCGAAGACGCGGCCAATAACCACCGCGGCAAATCCGCCGTAAAGCAAGGTTCGTTGCACGACCGGAGCATCCAGCCCGTAGTCGGGCTTGCGCAGAATGGAAGACGTGCTCGCGCCGGTCATCGCAACGCCGATCCCGCCAGAGATTTCTCCGCCGGAATGCGATCTTCGTCGTATTTTTCGACCAGCTGCTGCAGATTTTCGCTGAGCGGTGGCAAGTAGTCTTGCCATGTGAGGACTCCGGAGCGCAATGGAAATTCAGGATATTGGTGGCGCACGGCGTCTTCCAGGACGACGCCCATACGCGCCATCACCTTCAAGTTACGCACCACGGTTTCGCCAATTCCCTGGCGTATGGAGTCGGCATCGGCGACCAGCGTTTCCATAATTTCCAGGAGCTTGCGCTCAAGTTCAGGATCGTCAACGGTGAGAAAAAGATGCTGATGACCGCGTTCGCGCATCAGGTTACGGATGCGCTCGTCCATCGTGACGCCCGCGGAGACGACGAGGCCAGACATGCAGGTGACAATGCCGTGGTAGCGTGACGAAACCATGTAAGAACATGCGCGCAGAACGGAAACGAGCTGGAACATGTCGTGGTCGTCGGAAGTGAAAATTGGCGTGCCGGGAATTTGCGCGGCGATGTCGCGGCAGGCGCCGGCGTCGAGGCGCTCCATGGCGACAAGAATTGTGAATACTTTGTGTTTCTCGCTGAATTTCTTGGTGGCGTTGACGTAGCCCGAAAGGTAGTGCTGATACTTGCGCGTCTGCTCAGCGCCTGAATTGAAGAAATAAACGGACTGGTATTGGCTGTTCTTGTAGGCGCCGGTCGTGACGCGCGCCAGAAATTTTGCAATCGAAGCTTTGACGGGCCAGACGAAGGGATTGATCGGGCAGAGCGCGAGTATGGGTGTTTTTCCGTCCCAACCTTTTTCACGCAGGGCTTTTTCCGCATACTGCTGATGATGCGGTTCGAAGGTCCAAGCGGTGTCCGTGCCAAGCTCAGTCGGAATGCCCATCGCGCTCAAAAGCTGCTGTGATTCGACGTTACGCGTAATGATCAGCGACTCGCGCACGTAGCGTTCGCACATGCTTTTCACAAGCGGGTCCATATGGCCGGCTTCGCCGCCATAGCCAACAGAAAGTTTGTTTTCCGCTGAGGCCATACCGAGCGAGCCAATGGTCATCGTTGTGAGTGCGTTGGCGAACTTGCTCTTGAACATGGAGCCTTCGCATGCGACAACGCCGTGATTTTTTCGCGATTCGCTATAGAGAAAAGGCGGAAACACGTTTGGAAGATGAACTTGCTTGGTTCCGTCAAAATATCCCCTTGAGCGATCAAAATTCATCGACATGACGCTCAAATCGACATTTTCTGCGCCCAGAACATGGCGCACCTGGCGCAGCATTTCATGGACCCGCACGTCGGCGCCGGTGTTGCGCGAACCGTTGTAACCCGCAAAGAGGAGCTTCAGCTTTTCAGACGGCTTCCAGCGCTGCCCTCCGCCGAGCATCCAGCGAAGCCGCGCAACGCCGATCAGGATACTCACCCAGGCGACCAGCAGAAAATCCGTCATCGGCGCTCACCTCCAGCCGCCGCAGGAAATGCTGCCGTTCCCGAAGCCGGCCAGGGTTTTGCGGGGTATTTGAATTTGTTCGTCCGGCTGAATTGCAACAGCGGATAAGCGTAGCTGGAAAACTTCGCCGGCGATTCGCCAAGCTCCGTCACCACCCGCGAATTGTCGAACACCGTGTTCCAATCCAAGTACGGCCAAAATACTTTTAGCAGCGAAGCTCCATAGCCCATCGCGCCGCCGCGATTTGAGGCCCAATTCACGGTACTGGAAAAAGGTCTGCCAAGCGATGGCAGATAGGACGGGCGGCCCTTGCGGCCCGCTTGCGCGAGAGCATCGGTAATTTCGCGATAGGTCTGCGCTCCCGTTCCGGAAGAAAGATGATAGGTGCCGTAAGCAGGTTCGGCCTTTTGATGGATGGTCACAATGGCCTTGCCCACATAATCCGCGGGTACAATGTCGACGCGATCGTCGGGCCGCAAGGGAAGCACCGGCATCTGAGCCAGTGCACTGAACGCCTGTACCATATCGAACTGCGAAGTTTCCGGACGCCGGCTGTCGCCCAGAACAATCGCTGGACGAAATATCGTGCGCGGCACATCCGGCAAAAGCTGTGCAGCCATGTGCTCGCAGAATTTCTTCGTACGGGCGTAAGGATCGTAATCCGAGCGCGCCCAATCAATCGAAGCATCTTCCGTCACAACTTCATTCTTACGTTTGCCTGCCACTGCTACCGTCGATACCTGCGAATATCGTCGCAGGCCATGGCGATTTTGCGCGCGGCGAGCAAGTTGAATCACTTCTAGGGTCCCGCGCAAATTGACATTCAGGCACTGCTTCTCTGATTTGCGGTTCAGTGAAGCGGCGCAGTGAATCAGTGAATCGGTGGAGTCCACCAGCGCATGATACTCATCATCGGACAGACCAAAACGCTCACTCGTTAAGTCGCCAATGAAAATTCGCAGTCGCGAATTGAGATATTCCAGAAACTCCGGGAATTCAAAATGCAGCTGCAGCGAAGTCCAAAGCCGCTCGCGAGCTTCCTGCTGAGATTTTGCGCGTACCAGCAAATTCAGCGAGTCGCGGTGCTGGGTGAAAAGCCCCGCGGCAAGGTAGCTGCCCAAGTATCCCGTGGAACCGGTTAGGAAGATCGCCATAAGGGGTCTGAAGTCGTGCCGCCAGCGGACCGGGACATCGCCGTTTCTTGCTGGGGAGTCGCGGACCAATTTAGTTCGCGCGGCGGGCGGGCTTCCAATGGACGACCTTCCATCAGCGGATAGCACCAGCGCCGCAGCGCGGGGATGTGCACGTTAATCCAGTAATTCCACCAATCGATTGCTTCGGGAGCAAAATCGAAAAGTCCCTTTTCATCCTCTGGCAACGCGGCCGAAAGCAGTCGCGCATTCTCGCATTCGAAAACATGCTCGTTGTGCAAAATAAAGGGCTCGTAGAGCTCAATCAATTTTTCCGCGCGATTCAAGTCACGTTCCGCGCGCGCCAGCGGCGGCTTTTTCATGCGCAATGTCGTGGCGGCCCGATTGATACCAGAGACGACAGCTTTCTGCATGGGAATGGAAAGGCGCTCGTAGCGCTGCTTGGAAACAGGAATGGTTTCAAATTTAACTTTGAGCCAGCTGTCCACGCCTTGCGTTGTGCGGTAATACTTGCGATGCGCGAGCCCGGTAAGCTCAATACTGCGCCCCATGTTGACCGGATTGATCGCTGAAGTTGCCAGCTGATACATCCGGGCATTCGAGCGACTGATTACTGCTGCTGCGATCAGCGTCATGCCGCGGCAGACCATGTCCACCGGAATCACGTCCAGGCATTTGCGGGCATTCGAAGGAAGCTGGCGAAAATTTGTGCCGAGCAAGTAGGAAAGCGGACCGGACGTATTGATGCCCTCATTCCATCCAGAAAAAGGCGAGCGTTCTGAACTTTCTACAATCGAAGGACGGACAATCGCAACGGGAAGATCGCGTCCGCGGCGTGCCAGAATCGATTCGCCTAGACTCTTGGTGTACGTATAGATATTGGGCCAGCCGAGGTGGGCCGCGCGCCGCATTCCGACACGCACCAGCCGGTTGCGCGCCCAGCGCACGCGGTTGCGCTTTAGAACGCCGTCGAGCTCCGCCGCAGGCGCGGTTGATTCATCGCCGCCGCGGCCCAAGGCTTGGCGTCGCAACGCCTTGGTAATCTCGGGGCTTTCCGCGCGTTCTTGGATGCGCCGAATCGTATCGCGGATCGATTCGATTTCGCGGTCGGCATCAAACGCGGGATCGTTCGCCGGATTGTAATTGTCGTGGAGTTCTTCCGTTACGCATCCGTCGCGCATGCCAACGACGTAACACGTGGAAAGGTGCATCAACCCGGCGTGCTCGCACTTGCGCAAGAAATCGAGCAGGTTCACAGCGGAATCCACGTTTGAAGACAGCGCGTCGCGCAAATCGGGATTAAAATCTGTCAATCCGGCACTGTTCACAACCAGATCCAGCGATCGGCTCAAGCGTTCTTGTGTCGCGGCGTCCAGGCCCAGACCGGGCAGACTGACGTCACCTTCGACCACTTCAATTTTTTCTTTGAGAAACCCGCCGAGACCAAGGCCGTGCCGCACCTGTAGCGTGTCAAATGTGGGTGATTCCTCCACAATTTTCTCGAAGCGCCGCTGCGCCGTAGTCGTGCGGTTGCGGCGAATCAGCAGCGTGATTTTTCCGATGTTCGGAATATTTTCAAGCAGGTCGACCAGCCAGACCTTGCCGATAAAGCCAGTCACCCCGATCAGCATGATGTGACGATTCGCCAAAATCTCGCGCACGGCTAGCCGCTTCACATTGGGCGCATCGCCAAAAAGAGCAACCGAACGCCCTCCCGGCAGGAGGGGGCGTTCGGCAGTTTCCGCCGCCTCATCCAGGGAAGCTGCGCTCTTCCAACCCAGCTGCGACAATAATTTTTCGCGCGAAATTCGTCCGTCGATCGCACCGCTGGCCAGCCAAGCCAGAGGCCCGCGAGGCCGCACAACGGGATCCAGTAATCGTCCGGTGGCTTGCCCATCGCGAAACTCCAGTCGATTGGCAATAAAGCATCCCACGCCCAGGTGATCGGCAAGTGGTCGCAAAATCTGTTCGAGCAATTGGCCGACGAGCACCACGCGCTCACCCTGTTTCAGTGCGGCGCGTAATTTCGCGACAGCACCCTGTCGCAGTTGCGGCTTCAAAACATATTGAAAATATTCCTCGCCGAGCAGGTCGAGACGGTCCCGGCTGGTTCCGCGGAGAAGGGTATGCAAAAATCGCGTGGCAAACGTGCGGCTGGCCGCATATGCAAACGGACGAGCCAGGGCCATGCCCGCCATCCCGGCGCGTCGCGCCCAGCGTTCGGAAAAGCTCTGCGCGTTCCACGTAAAAAAGCCCACCGGACGCATCGCGCCCAACTCGAGCAGCGAGCCCTCGACACGCCAATAGGTGACGGGGCGGCTATCGTGGGCCGCCGCAGGGTGCGTCGAATTGGCTTTCGTTTCAGACATTTAAGGCGTTTGAGACATACCAGTACTCACAACATGCCAGCCCGTACAATACACCGGCAAACAGCCAGGTGAGACGATTGTTTTGCACTCTCTGGTTTCGACCTGATTCGGAAATTTCTCAAGGCCTTTTGGCCCACGGCCGAGTGGCTCGACCGGTGCAAGCCGCTGGCAACTTGGGGAAAGTTAAAAATAACATTCTAAGCGCCAACTCGCAAGGCGGAGCGACACAAAACGGCAGGTCTTCAGGGGTGGTTCTCGGGCTTCCCCCCCATCCCCTGCTGGAGTAGTCTGTGGTTTCGGGGTGCGAACATGCCTACCAAGTACCATCTGCAAATCAACGGACGGTCCGTGGCGGTTGAGACCGAACCTGAAGCGCATTTGCTGGCCGTCCTGCACGAGGACCTCGACATGACCGGAACCAAGTATGGCTGCGGCGAGGGGCAATGCGGCGCTTGCACGGTCTTGATTGATGGAAAGGCGCAACGTTCCTGCATCACGCCGGTTTCAGCGGTGGCAGGAAAATCGATCATTACGGTTGAAGGTCTCGCCAAGCACGAGCAGCTTCATCCGGTGCAGCAAGCCTTTTTGGACGAAGAGGCCATGCAGTGCGCCTACTGTACTTCCGGAATGATCATGTCGGCGGTTTCGCTGCTCAACAGCAGGCCAAATCCTACTGACGCCGAAATCCTGCAATTCATGCAGGGCAACATCTGTCGCTGCGGAACTTATCCGCGCATCATTTCCGCCATTCGCAAAGCCGGTGCCGCGATGAAAGCAGGCCGACCTTGAGCGATCTTGGAAAGACTAGGGGCCTCGTGCTGGAACCGGAGCGGTACGAACTTCGCGAGCCGGCAGTGCTTTTTGCAACCAATCGTCGCAATTTTTTCAAGTTTCTCGGGACCGGAATCGTCATTGCCTGCGCCGCCCCGACGGCCAGGAGCGCGCAGGAGTCCGGCGGTGGGCGCCGCCGCAACACGGAAGACGATCTGCCGCGCGAACTCGACGCTTGGCTGCACATCGATCCCAGTGGCGGAATCACCGCGTTCACGGGGAAGGTGGAAGTCGGTCAGAATATCCGTACTTCCCTTTCGCAAGCGGTCGCCGAAGAACTGAGTGTGCCGCTGAGTTCAATTCGTCTAGTGATGGGCGATACGCAGCTGGTTCCGTTTGATATGGGAACATTTGGCAGCCGCACCACTCCCCAGATGAATCTGCAGCTACGCCGAGTTTCTGCAGCGGCTCGCGACGCTCTGGTAGCCCTCGCCGCCAAGCAATGGAATGTCGACGCAGTCAAGCTCAGCGCCCAAGACGGCAAAGTAACTGACGCCGCATCTAGCCGCTCTGTCAGTTACAGCGAACTGGTTCACGGCCAGCAGATAACGCAACTCCTGCCCAACGAAGATCCGCTGATTCCGGCAGCGCAATGGAAAGTGGCCGGCCGCACTGTCGCCAAGATTGATGGACGCGATTTTGTTACCGGTAAGCATCGCTACCCTGCCGATCAAAAACTGCCGGGAATGCTTTATGGCAAAATCGTGCGCCCCAAGGCCTTCAACGCAAAACTGGTGTCCGCCGACACCCGTGAAGCAGAACAGATGGCGGGCGTGACGGTCGTTCGCGACGGAGACTTTATAGGTGTAGCCGCTACGTCCTCTGCGCTCGCCACAAAAGCGGCAAAATCCATCCGCGCGGAATGGAAGTCCGATCCGCAGCCTTCGACCGCTGAACTTTTCGAATACTTGAAGAAGAACGCGACACCGAAAGAAAAGGGACGCAACGACTCGGACCACGTGGCAGGCGATGTTGACAAGGCTCTGGCATCGACAACTTTTCGGGTTACTTCCACTTACAACATCAGCTACATCGCACACGCGCCTCTTGAACCCCGCGCTGCGTTAGCGCGATGGGACGGGGATCAGCTGACGGTTTGGACAGGCACACAGCGGCCTTTCGGCGTGCGCAACGAACTCGCCACTGCCTTTCACGTTCCTGAGGAAAAAATCCGCGTACAGATGCCGGACACCGGTTCCGGCTATGGCGGCAAGCACACCGGCGAAGCCGCGCTCGAAGCCGCCCGGCTCGCGCGCGCCGCAAAACGACCCGTCAAACTGGTCTGGTCGCGCGAGGAAGAATTCACCTGGGCTTATTTTCGCCCTGCGGGAGTCATTGAGATTTCCTGTGGCGCAGATCGCGACGGAAAAATCACCGCGTGGGACTTTCGCAATTACAATTCCGGAACTGCGGGCATCCGCACCTACTATGACATCCCTAATCAACGCATCGAATTCGTTCCGGTCAATTCTCCACTGCGCCAGGGCTCCTATCGTGGGCTCGCCTCCACCGCCAACCATTTCGCGCGTGAAGTGCAAATGGACGAGCTGGCCGCGCTCGTCAAAATGGATCCACTCGAATTTCGCCTGAAAAATATAAAAGACGAACGGCTCCGCGCCGTCTTTGAAGCAGCCGCTACCAAATTCGGCTGGGGAAAATCCAAATCAGCAAACGGGGTGGGCTGCGGCATGGGCGGCGGCTACGAAAAACTCGGTTACGTCGCCACCTTCGCTGAAGTCCAGGTGGACAAGGCCAGCGGCAACGTGACCGTAAATCGGATCGTGACTGCATTTGAGTGCGGCGCGGTCGTCAATCCCGACGGTCTCCGCAATCAAGTCGAGGGCGCAAACATCATGGGCATCGGCGGTGCGCTCTTTGAGGCTGTCCAATTCGAAAATGGCCGCATCCTGAATCCGCATTTCGCCCAATATCGCGTCCCGCGCTTCAAGGACGTTCCCCAACTGGAAACCGTTCTCATCGATCGCCGAGATCTCCCCTCGGTAGGCGCCGGCGAGTGCCCGATCGTTGGCATCGCCCCGGCCATCGCCAACGCCATCCACCAGGCCACCGGCCAACGCCTGCGCACCCTGCCGCTTGCGCCTAACGGAGTAAAACCAACGGAGAAATCATCTTCCAGTTGAGAAGAAACTGTATGGCCGTGGACGGTTCTGAACCGCCCATGGAAACTCGCGGTGGAGGAAAAATGGATTGTCCGGTAGCGCGAGACCGGCGCGGCGGGCGAAAGCGGTCTTCGGCACACAGCTTCTATTGCCCCGCCAATTCTTTCTGTAGCGCTTTGCCCTTCCCGAACCACGGCCGTTCGACCCTGCGCATATACCTTGGCAGTGTCCGCTTCTTCGCCGCCAGTTTCTCCACCCACTCGCGCGCTTCTTCTTTTTTCCCCGCCAGTTTCAGGAAGTTTGCGTAATTATACAGCGTCTCCGGAGTCGTCGAATATTGCACTGCGGGCGCGAAATAAAACGCTGCCCGTTCTAGATTTCCCGTCCGTGCATACGCGTCGCCCAGCAATCCGGTCGCGCGGTGATAGTCAAATCGAATATCCTTGCTGACAACATATTCCAAATCCGGAATTGCTGCTGCATAGTCGCCCGTGGCCAGCAGTGATTTCGCCCGCAGATAAAATGAGTACGGCGAATCGCTTCGCGCAGCGATGGCCCGGTCCAATGCCTGGCAAGCTTTCTGATACTTTTTCTGCTCAAAATATAATTCGGCAAGCTCTTCCAAATTTCCCGCCGAAGGATTGTCCAAAATATGCGCTTCCAAATTTTGAATCTGCGACCGTCTGCCAAATCCGCGGAACACTCCGCCCAACAGCCCCAGGTCCGGAACCATCTCAGCAACGACATACACGCCTGCTCCGAGGACTCCCCCAAACAAGATAATGTAGAACCAATAGTTCTCGGGACGCCGCTTCACGAAGTGCCACAGCGCAAGTCCCTGCACAATCAGTCCCCAAGGATAAAAGAGGTGACCAAATCCTCCCATGCCCTACACCTTCCCTTTGCCTGTCTGGATGACGACTTGGCCAACAGCATCCAGCATTACCTTCCCGCCGTCAATTTCAACCTTTTCCTGATCCCGGTCATCGGTAACTGTACTTTAGTACATGCTCGGTGTTCACCATTTCAAGGCTGGCGCACTGCCTGTGCCGGCTGGTAGAATTCGCCGTTAGGATCGGCGTAACAGCGCTGGCTTCGCCGTAGTTCCAAACCGAGAAAAAAAACGGGGCTTAGCCCGCAGAGGAATGAAGGACACGTGATCCGCCTTTGTGAGGACCATGATTTCGAGCTAATTTGGGCCACCATCAATGATGGAGCGCAAGCGTACAAAGGAATCATCCCGCTAGATTGCTGGACCGAACCGTACATGTCGTGTGAAGAACTTCGGCGCCAGATCAACGAAGGAGTTGTATTCCACGGCGTCGAGGAGTCCGGAACGCTAGTGGCGGTGATGGGCATCCAGAATGTCCAGGACGTAACCCTCATTCGCCACGCGTACGTACGCACCAGCAAGCAGAAGCGCGGCCTCGGGGCGCACTTGTTGTCTCATTTGCGCGGGCTGACCAGCTCCCCGGTCCTGATCGGCACTTGGGCGGCCGCGGCTTGGGCCATCCGCTTCTATAGAAAACACGGATTTCAAGAAGTCCGTCCCGAAGAAAAAGACTTCCTCCTCAGAAAATACTGGACAATCCCCGAACGCCAGATTGAAACTTCTGTAGTGCTCGCCGATTCCAACTGGCGGCAGCTGCGGGATTGAAGTACGGCGCTTCTGTTGCTTTTCTTGCGGTAAAATCAGCCTCCAGCCCGCAAGGAGTGAGTCATGTCTCAAGGCGGAAGGGCAACGTCAAATACGTTTGGCGGAGTTAATCCTATTTTCCGGGTACACAGCGTTGCGGCCAGCATCAGTTACTACGTGCAGAATCTTGGCTTCAAGGTTGACTGGCAAACTCCTCATTTTGCATCCGTTTCACGCGGCCGCTGCGGAATTTTTCTTTCGCAGGGTGACCAAGGAAATCCCGGCACCTGGATCTGGGTTGGCGTGAGCGACACCGACTCCCTTCTCAAGGAATTTCGCCGTACCGCCGCGAAGATCCGTCACTTGCCCACGAATTATTCCTGGGCCTATGAAATGCAAGTCGAAGATCTGGATGGAAACGTCCTCCGCCTGGGTTCTGATCCCAAAAAAGACCAGCCCATCGGCGAATGGCTGGATATGCAGGGCCACCGCTGGATCCACTCGACCGAAAACGAGTGGACCCGCGTCGATCCTGCTGCCGCCGGCTGACTGATTCCGCTCGTCCCGCAGGAAGTGTTGGCTAGAAATCGGTGGAAGCCGACAGGGTCCGCCACTTCGCCGTTTCTCGCTCGACAAACGCATTTTTCTCGGCGATTCGCGCCAGCGAGTCGGTTCCCAGCGGCAACCGCACAGGGGGATCGGGGAAATTGACCAATTGGATGAGGGCTTTTGCCAGTTTTTTTGGATCACCGGGTTGCTGGTGATTCTTCTCGGCGGCGACTGCTCGCAGCCGTCCTACCGTTTCCTCGTAGTCGGCTATGCGTTCTTTGGTCGTATCGAGCGAACTGCTGTCGAGAAAGTCCGTCCGGAAATATCCGGGCTCGACAATTGTCGCGTGAATTCCCAGTGGCGCGAGTTCGGCACTAAGCGCTTCACCAATACCTTCCACGGCGAACTTGGTCGAGCAGTAGATCCCGAATCCCGGACCGGAAGCGTATCCGCCGACCGAGGACATGTTAATGATATGACCCGAACGTTGCTTCCTCATGGTTGGCAGCACGGCGCGCGTAACATTCAGCAACCCAAACACATTCGTGCGATACAGATTTTCGATCTCTTTTGCGCTGCTTTCTTCCACGGCTCCCAATAGTCCGTATCCTGCGTTGTTCACCAGCACATCGATGCGTCCGACTTTTTTTACGGCGCTATTCACCGCCTTGATCACTTGCTCTTCATTCGTGACGTCCAGGGCCACCTTGAACAAATTCTCCCCGTCGCCCAGGTGGTCCAACCCTTCAACTTTCCGCGCGGAAGCGATCACCTTGTCGCCAGCCGCCAGGACCGCTTTTGCAATTTCCGCGCCAAACCCACGCGAAGCGCCCGTAATCATCCAGACCTTTTGTGCCATGGCCCGCCCTCCCAATGCTGAGATGCCCTATTCTTTCGCTTGGATACGGATTTTGGGCGGTAGCAGTCGGGGGCTTTCAGTTCATGCGAGGAGACGGGAGAACTCCGGCGCGCACGATCCGTTGCGGCGCGAAATGACAGGAGCTGGAGTGAACTAACTTTCAGTGCGCGCCGCGGTCACGCCGCCAAGAAGCATTTCCGTTTACGGGAGTTCGCTGCGACTGCGTAGTGGAATCCGTATTTGCAAAACTGGCTGAAGCAAACAGCAGCGAATCTCGCTCCCGGGAATCCTTCGGGATGAATCGTTAGACGCCCCAGCCGTAGCGCTCGGCGTGTTCGAGAGTCCGCTGCATCTCTTCGCGCAAAATCTCCGTAAAGGCCGTGCAGCCCACCGCGCGCGTTCCCGGCTCGCTGATGTCCGGCGTGCGGTAGCCGCCAGCCAGCACCCGCGACAGCGATTGTTCCACCCAATCCGCTTCCAGCGCTAATCCAAACGCATCGCGCAGCATCATGGTCGCACTCAGAATCGATCCAATCGGATTCGCCGAGTCCGACCCCGCCAGCGACGGTGCCGACCCGTGAATCGGCTCAAACATCGGCGCGCCTGAGCCGAAACTTGCCGACGGTGAAAGCCCGATCGATCCCACCAGCGCCGAAGCTGCATCGCTCAAAATATCGCCAAACATATTCGTCGTCAAAATCACATCGAACTGCGTTGGCCGCAGCGTCATCTGCATCGCCGCGTTGTCCACATACATATGTTCGAGTTTCACTTCCGGATACGCCGCATTCATCCCCACTACAGTCCGCCGCCACAGCTGCGAACTCGTCAGCACGTTCGCCTTGTCGATCGAACACAATTTACGCGAACGATTCTGCGCCCGCCCGTACGCAAATGTTGCAATTCGTTCAATTTCCGTCGTCGAATACGATTCTGTATCCCACGCTCGCTCAATTCCGTTCTCCACCACATTCCCGCGCTCGCCAAAATACATTCCGCCGGCCAGTTCGCGAATAATTTCAATATCCAATTCGCCCAGACGCTCCGGCTTCAGCGGAGAAATTCCGCGCAGCGGCTCCAGCAATTTCACCGGCCGCACATTCACGTACAATCCCAATCCTTTGCGCAAGCCGAGCAGCCCGCTTTCCGGCCTCTTCCCAATCGGCTGCGCATCCCACTTCGGACCTCCTACGGCGCCCAAAAACACCGCATCCGCCGTCCGGCAAGCGTCCAGGGTTTCATTCGGCAGGGGCGAACCTGTCGCATCAATCGCTGCCCCGCCGACCAGCAATTCCTGCGTTTCAAATTGATGATTGAATTCGTGCGCGCATTCGCGCAGCACCAGCGAAACCGCCTTGGTCACTTCCGGGCCGATTCCATCGCCCGGCAGCAGGACGATGTTCTTCTTCATGTGAATTCCCCGTGATGTTTGTTCCATGAACGAAATCCTATCCGTAGCGCCAGAATTCCAATCAGAATCCGGCAGAAGTTTCTCCAGCGGCAATCTTGAACAGTTTTCCGTCCACTCGCCCGGTTCTACGCGACTGGCGATTCCGCGGCAGTGCCGACACTCGCAGCAGCCTTTGACGACCCGCGCCGAATCACTTCATGCGCAATGGCCACCAAGTCTCGCGCGCGCACATCTTTCGACTGGTCCGCCAGCGCCGTCACCCGCCGGTAGATTTGTACCAGTTCATCGTCGGTCGGCTCGTATCCCAAATCCTTTAAACCCACGCGCAGGGCATTGCGCCCGGAATGTTTCCCTAGCACCAGCGACCGCGCCGGCACTCCCACACTTTGCGGCGACATAATTTCATACGTCAATGGATTCTTGATAATCCCGTCCTGGTGAATCCCGGCTTCATGGGCAAAAGCATTCGCGCCCACCACGGCCTTGTTCGGGGCCACAATCGCGCCGGTAATCTCTGTCAGCATCCGGCTCGATGGAAACAACTCCTCCATCTTGATATTGGTCGTCACGCCAAAACTTTCTTTGCGCACCGCGAGGGCCACCACCACTTCTTCCAGCGCGGCGTTTCCGGCGCGTTCGCCGATCCCATTGATCGTGCACTCGATCTGCCGCACGCCCGCGCGCACCGCCGCCAGCGAGTTCGCCACCGCCATTCCCAAGTCATCGTGGCAATGCGCGCTCAGCGTCACCCCCTGCGGATCGCCCAAATACTCGCGCACCTTTTTGAACATCGCGCCATATTCCTCGGGCACCGCATAACCCACCGTGTCCGGCAGATTCAAAATCGTCGCACCCGCATCCACCGCCACGCGGCAAACCTGGCACAAATAGTCAATGTCCGTGCGCCCGGCATCTTCTGCGGAAAATTCCACTTCGCCCACGCTGTTGCGCCCGAGCCGAATCATCGACTCGATGGCCTCCAGCGCCTGCTCCCGCGTCATGTTCAATTTCACTTTCAGGTGCAGGTCCGACGTTGCCAAAAAAATATGCAGCCGCGAAGCCGCCGCCGGCTGCAGCGCTTCTACCGCCGCGGCCACGTCTTCTTTCCGCGCGCGCGCCAGCGCGGCAATCGGCACCGTACGGATTTCCCGGGCCACGCGCTGCACCGCTTCCAAATCCCCCTTCGACGCAATCGGAAATCCCGCCTCGATAACGTCCACATTCAGCGCAGCCAGTTGATGCGCCATCCGGATCTTTTCCTCCGTGTTCATGGAAAAGCCCGGCGACTGCTCGCCGTCACGGAGCGTAGTGTCAAAAATGCGTACGACGTCCATAGAGTGTCCCATGTCACTAGTAACGCATCTGAACCGCCTGCTAGTCAAATTTATCTTTATTCTGCATTTGATAACCCTGCCTTATACTAGATTCGGGCCTTAGGCAGCCCTTTGGGGCGATTTGCAGGGAATAAAGGGGACAGCGCAATGGATCTCGGTGAACTGCAAGTATTTCTAATGGTCGCCAAAGAAGGCAGCTTCTCCCGGGCTGCCGAGCGCCTGTACCGCACGCAACCCGCCGTCAGTCTGGCCATCCGCAAGCTTGAAGACTCTCTCGGCCAGCCCCTGTTCGTCCGCGGTTCCCGCCCCATTCGCATGACCGACGCTGGCACGCTGCTCAAAGACTACGCCGAGCGCCTCATCAACCTTCGTGACGAAGTAAAAAAAGGCCTCACCGAACTGGAAGGCCTCAAGCGGGGCGAACTTTCCGTCGGTGTTAACGAAAGCTCGGTCCACGCGCTGCTCCCCGCTCTGGGAAAATTCCGCGAAAAACACCCCGGCGTGCAGGTCCGTGTGCATCGCATGTTTTCCCGCGACATCCCGCACGAAGTTTTGAATTATCGCCTCGACCTCGGCGCCGTGTCCTACATTCCCCGCGACGCGCAACTCCAGGCCACTGAAATTCTCAAGGATGAACTCACGCTGGTCGTCCCACCCAAACACGTCCTCGCCAAAAAGAAAGAAGTCGACATCAGCGAACTCGGCAAAGAAGATTTCGTCGCCCACATCGTGGAATCACCCTTCCGCCGCCGCGTCATCGAACTTTTCGCGCGCAATCGCACCACACTCAACATGCCCATCGAAATGCCCACCATTGAAAGTATCAAGCGCGTCGTGCAAATGGGTATGGGCGTCGCCCTGGTCCCGCGCATGTGTGTGCAGTGGGAAATCGAACACGGCTGGATGAAAGAGGTTAAAGTCCGCCAGCTCAACATGCCCCGCCATGTCTACCTCGTCACCCGCCGGGGCGCCCGCCTTCCCCACGCCGCCGCCGAACTAGTTCGCATCCTTAAAGAAGAAGTTGCCTGATGGCATTGGCCTTTGCCATTCCCGCGGGGAGTTATTTCTCCTCGACAAAATCCCAGTACGCAAAATTATTTCCCCTGCTGATCTGGAACGTCAGAACCTGCTTGCCCTTGGCCTGAAAGCGCACCTCTCCGCATTCTGCTTTGTTCCAAACATGCCAGATCATCCACTCCGGCTTCCCCGCCAAATCCACCTGCGTCGCCGGATCGATCGGCAACTTGCACTCCCCTGCGGCTACGCCATTCACCAAAATCGGAATCGTATTGGCCAGATGCGTGTACAGAGTCGCAATCTTGTACCTCCCGGCCTTCCGCACGTCCACGGTGTAATTCACCCACTCCCGGTCCTCGGTCCATCCGACATAGAGCTGCTTCCACTCCGGCGTCACCATATTCGGGTGATTCAAATCCGCGCCCTTCTTCACATAGGAAATGTCCACGCCCTCCTCTTCACGAAACCGGCAAACCTCGACCGCCACCCCATCCTCGCAATGGTCGGCCTTATGGTTCAGCTCGCCACTCCCATGATTCGCGCGATCCACATCGTGATAAGCCACACCTTCTCCGCCCACATCAAACCAGGCCGCCTCCACCCTTCCCGGTATCTCCTGCGCGGCGGCCTGTTTCCCTCCCCCATGCAGCGCATCCACATAGGGTCGGCCTTTGTATCCATCAGGAATATTTCCTGGCGCAGCAAGCAAACTCAACGACAGAAATGCCATCAGCATTGCGGTTTTCATACCCACCGGTCCTAAATCGATCGAATCACTCTCAGACTAACGCGAAATACCCGGCGCGCAACCAGCATCTTTTCATGACGATCCCGTATTTTCTGTGAGCGGGCAACCGCGGGT